>DATNPL010000033.1:0-34728 GCA_036703255.1 Coleofasciculaceae cyanobacterium | reverse complement strand
ATTACTATGCAGCCTTCAAGGTTTTGAAAGCTTTCCTGGTGCCTATGGCGGTGTGGAACCACGCTTATCCATCCCGAACTGAGATGTGAAACGCACCTGCGGCGAAGATAGTTGGGGGGCAGCTCCCTGCAAAAATAGCTCAATGCCAGGTAGATATTGCAAATACCCTCTCTTGAAAGAAAACTCAGGAGAGGGTTTTGTTTTGGAAAGATAGGAAGAGGGCAGCAGGTGATGCTGACAGATAGTGGTTATCCTTGTTTTTATTAGCAGTTCTCAGTATGGATTTCAAACTTGGAAGTTTATACCTACAGGGCAATAAAAATCTTCAGTTTGAAGCAGCCAGAATCCGGTATAGGTTATTCCTGAGTTGTCAGGTTGAATAAGTAGAAAATGTAAGCCTTGAGCATCGTGCTTTCGCTGCTCAAAAGTCTTTGCCGAATGCGCGATCTCTTCATTGGTAAATGTGTTGAGTATCCAGCGATCGACCAATCCAGCTTCCAAGATGAGTCCTTGTGGGGTGCCTGGAACATATTGGAGTGCGGCAGGGTTAACTTGCTTAATCCACTGAGCTAGCTGTATAGATTTCCGCCCTGCGTCAATAATGACTCCTGGTATTAAAGTAGTAGGAGGGATGTTGAGGTTAGAGGGATAGAGAAACTCTGGTGTGTTCAGGATAGGGATGGGTCGGTCTTGAAAGGCAGGAATTAAATCTTGAGCAGCAATTGCTCCAAAGCGCCATTTTTCTCCCCATAGGTTTTCTGGCATAGGCACTGGTGGGGGAAGATCTAGTTTTATTGGGTCGTAAGGTGCTTTGGCATCGTCAAGCCACGCTTGGTTTTCGTGCCATTTTTCCTGCAACAGCTGTTTTAAGGCCGGGGTATGGCGTGTGACTTCTACAAAAATATTTAACGGTTGACAGGCAGCTTGCAATAACGTTGCTGATTGCGGACGAAAAGTTTGGATGCGATCGGGACTTTGACTCTTTAACAGCGATCGAAGCTGTTGTGTGAGCCAAGTTACATTGGCCTGAGCCTGTGGACATAATACTGCTAGGATCAAGGTGCCATTGGCCTCACAGATCATTAGCTCCCATAAGGGTTTACCTGCTTCATCTTGAAGAGGACGGCGATAAAAATCGGCCTGCCAAATGTTCATGCTGGCCATTCCTTAACCTGTAGTTGCAAGCTCTTTTTTCACTTGTTTTATAGTAGCTGTTTTGGCTGAGCTAACTTTGTTAGATTTTGCTGCGATCGAGAACTGTGCAGAAAGCTACCGTAGGAATATACCGATGGGTATAGATTATGAATTTTAGGTGCGCTAGCTGCCCTGCCCTGATGCTTGGAGAGGATTGAAAAATGTTGGACTCTTATCGTGAACATGTTGCAGAGCGTGCGGCTTTGGGTGTTCCGCCCCTGCCTCTGAGTGCTGAGCAAGCTTCAGATCTATGTGAATTGTTGAAACGTCCTCCTGAGGGTGAAGCGGAGTTTCTATTGGAAATGCTGGTCGAGCGCGTGCCGCCCGGTGTCGATCAGGCAGCGTATGTCAAGGCTGGGTTTTTAACGGCGATCGCTAAAGGGGAAATCACTAGTCCGCTGGTGTCTCCCAAATATGCGGTGGAGCTTTTGGGCACCATGATGGGTGGATACAACGTTCATTCATTGATTGACTTATTGCAAGTAGAGGACGCTGAGATTGCCAGTGCCGCTACTGCTGCTTTAAGCAAGATTTTACTGGTTTACGATGCATTTCACGATGTAGAGGAGTTGGCCAAGAACGGCAATCCTTACGCCAAAGCGGTGATGGCTTCTTGGGCCAATGCAGATTGGTTTACCAGCCGCCCGGTCTTGCCAGAGTCTATTACCGTAACGGTGTTTAAGGTGCCCGGTGAAACCAATACGGATGATCTGTCCCCGGCACCGCATGCTACGACTCGGCCAGATATTCCGCTGCATGCAACGGTAATGTTGGAAACCCGAATGCCAGGAGGATTGGAGACGATCGCTGAACTCAAACAGAAAGGTCACCCTGTGGCTTATGTCGGGGATGTTGTTGGCACGGGTTCTTCGCGCAAGTCTGCAATTAACTCTGTGCTTTGGCATGTGGGTGATGATATCCCGCATGTGCCGAACAAGCGCACAGGCGGCTACATTTTGGGCAGCAAAATCGCGCCGATTTTTTTTAATACTGCCGAGGACTCGGGGGCATTGCCGATCGAGTGTGATGTGACTCAGCTCAGCACGGGGGATGTGGTTACGATCTATCCTTACAAAGGCGAAATTGCCAATGAAGTGGGCGAAGTTGTTTCGCGGTTTAGCCTTAAGCCCGATACGATTTTGGATGAGGTGCGGGCTGGCGGTCGTATCCCTCTCCTAATTGGGCGCACCTTAACCGACAAGACTCGGATAGCGCTGGGGCTTGCGCCTAGCTCACTGTTTGTCCGCCCTCATCTGCCAGCCGATACGGGCAAGGGCTTTACACTGGCGCAAAAGATGGTGGGTAAGGCGTGTGGTCTAGTGGGCGTGCGTCCAGGTACAGCCTGCGAACCGATTATGACCACTGTGGGTTCGCAAGACACGACTGGCCCTATGACTCGCGATGAGCTGAAGGAGCTGGCTTGTTTGGGTTTCAGCGCTGATTTGGTGATGCAGAGCTTTTGCCACACAGCCGCTTATCCTAAGCCTGTAGATATTAAAACTCACGCAGAATTGCCTGACTTTATGCATGAGCGGGGCGGTGTGGCGCTGCGTCCAGGGGATGGCATTATTCACTCTTGGCTGAACCGGATGCTTTTGCCGGATACGGTAGGTACAGGCGGCGATTCTCATACCCGGTTTCCCTTGGGAATTTCTTTTCCGGCAGGCTCAGGACTGGTGGCGTTTGCGGCGGCGTTGGGGGTGATGCCCTTGGATATGCCGGAATCTGTGCTGGTGCGATTTAAGGGAACGCTACAGCCAGGAGTGACGCTGCGTGACATTGTCAATGCAATTCCTTACGCGGCCATGCAGCGGGGTCTGCTGACGACGACAAAAGAGAACAAGCAGAATATTTTCTCTGGCCGGATCATGGAAATGGAAGGCTTGCCTGACCTGAAACTGGAGCAAGCCTTTGAGCTGACGGATGCGACGGCAGAGCGTTCTTGTGCGGGGTCTACGATTAAACTGAGTACGGATACGGTCGCAGAGTATTTGCGATCGAATGTGGCATTGCTGAAGAACATGGCGGCACGCGGCTATGGGGATGCTCGGACGATTCTCCGGCGGGTAGCCAAGATGGAGCAGTGGTTGGCTGCGCCTTCGCTAATGGCGGCTGATGCTGATGCGGAGTATGCCGAAGTGATTGAAGTGGATCTCGATCAGGTGAAAGAACCGATCGTTGCGGCTCCTAACGATCCGGACAACATTAAACTGATGTCTGAATGTGCGGGAGATCCGATTCACGAAGTGTTTATTGGCTCTTGCATGACCAATATTGGGCATTATCGTGCGGCAGCCAAGGTTCTGGAGGGTGCGGGCGCAGTGAAGGTGCGCCTGTGGATTTGTCCGCCGACGCGAATGGATGAGAAGCAGCTGCGGGAGGAAGGCATATACGAAACCTTTGACGCTGTGGGAGCTAGAACAGAGATGCCAGGATGTTCGCTCTGTATGGGCAACCAGGCGCGAGTTGAAGATGGCGTAACTGTCTTCTCGACTTCGACGCGCAACTTTAACAACCGGATGGGTAAAGGCGCACAGGTGTATCTGGGTTCAGCAGAACTGGCGGCAGTGTGTGCGCTGTTGGGTAAGATTCCGACGGTTGAAGAGTATATGGCGATCGTCACCCAAAAGATCGATCCGTTTGCTTCGGAGCTATACCGCTACCTTAACTTTGACCAGATTCCTAATTTTGAGGATGAGGGTCGGGTAATTGCGTTAGAAGATATGCCTCGGATTGAGGATATTTTGGGGATGCCGACGGCAGCGAGATAGGTCGCAACTGCCGCTCAAGCGGAAAGCGATTTGCAGTAAGGCACTGCCTTACTGCAAATCGCTCAGGTTTGGAGAGAAATTTTATAGCCGGATTAAGCAAGACCCAAAAATGTTTGTTGCTTGTAGTCCTAATGCAAAATCTGGGATAGGAATTTGCGGGTGCGATCGCTCTTGGGATTATTAAAAAATTCGGCGGGTGTGGTGTCTTCCACCAGCAAGCCATCGGCTAAGAAGATAATGCGATCGGCAACTTCGCGGGCAAAGCCCACTTCGTGGGTGACACAGACCATCGTCATGCCAGAGTTTGCTAGCGATCGCATGACATCCAGCACTTCCCGCACCATTTCAGGATCAAGTGCTGAAGTTGGCTCATCAAACAGCATGATTTTGGGCTGCATGGCTAGCGCCCGAGCGATCGCGACCCGTTGCTGTTGGCCGCCAGAGAGCTGTCCCGGATATTTTTTGGCCTGGTGCAGAATCCCAACGCGCTCTAGGAGATGGGTCGCAATCTCATCGGCTTTGGCTTTTGGCATATTTCGCACTTGAATCGGCGCAATGCTGACGTTCTCAAAAACAGTCAGATGGGGAAACAAGTTGAATTGTTGAAACACCATTCCCACTTCTCGCCGGATGGCATCGACGTTCTTTAACTTGGGGGTTAAAGGGATACCGTCAATTTCAATGCTGCCTTTTTGAAATGGCTCTAGCGCATTGAACGTGCGAATAAAGGTGGATTTACCCGAGCCAGAAGGCCCCATGAGCACAACAACTTCGCCCTTGTTGACCGTGAGGCTAACGCCTTTGAGGACATGAAAGCCGTTGCTGTACCACTTCTCGACATCTCGGGCAACGATCGCAGTTTCGGTTGCTGTTGCGATTCCACCTTTGGGTATTTCAAACTGTGTCACTGGGTTCTCCTATCGACTAAGTTGTGGATATGGGATTTCTGATAGTGGAGCGGTTGATCTTGAATATCAGGCAGTGGGGAGTTCTCCCAGGGGTTCACCAAACCATTGTTTGGCAAACTCGTCCAGCTTTCCGTCTTGACGCAGATTTTGCAAGATTTCATTGACCTTTGCTTGTAGATCGGTGTCTCCTTTGCGGAATCCAACGTAGCAAGGAGAGTTCTTCATGACAAACTGATTTTTAATTTGCTGATCGGGATTGTCACGAATCAGCTTATTCGCCACGACGTTGCCTGTAGCGATTAATTCAACTTGACCAGAGACGATCGCTGAAGCGGTCAGGCTGTTGTTAGCAAAGCGCTTAATGGTCACATTTTGAACATTTCCTTCGGTCAAGTTTTTGGTTAGCTCTAAATCCTCTAGAGAACCCTGAGCAACGCCTATCGTTTTCCCCTGAAGATCAGCGTAGGTTTTCACGGCTAACGCTTCACCCCCGTAAATTCCTGAGTAAAAAGGTGCGTAGGGGATGGAAAAGCTAATAATCTTTTCTCGATCTTTGTTTTTCCCTAAACTGGAAATCACCATGTCTACTCGGTTTGTTTGCAGAAAGGGAATGCGGTAATTTCCAATCACGGGAACAGTCTCTAGCTTTACCCCCATGCCCTGAGCTACCTGGCTGGCAACATCGATGTCATACCCATGCACATTCATATCCGCCCCGATCGAACCAAAGGGAGGAAAGTCGTCTGGGACAGCAATTCTCACCTCTCCCCGCTTCATAATGTCTTCTAAAGCTTGAGCCGGATCGGGGGCACCGGGCAAAAGGACTGCTGCTGCGGCAGTATTGACCTTTGCCGATTTGACGGATGGCGTAGAGCAGGCCGTAATGCCGACCGCAAGAAGCAGACCGACAAAAAATAGAACGATCGCCCCTTGAATTTTCTTTGGAAACATAAGTCACTCCCCATTCTTGCAAGATGGCTGCAAGCGTTATTGTTGCAGGCGTTCATTTGATCAAGTTTGCTGGTTTAAGCGCTGTTCTACCTTCTGGCTCCACACAGAGAGGGGATAGCACAGCAAGAAGTAGATAGCACCTGCCAGGGCAAAGACCAGCAGCGCCTTTAAAGTGACGTTATTGATCTGAGAGGCGGCGCGAGAAAGCTCTGTGAATCCAATCACTGAGGCTAGGGAGGTTCCCTTAATCACCTGTACCAAGAATCCTACTGTTGGAGCGATCGCCAGTTTCACAGCCTGCGGCAGAATGATGTAGCGCAGCTTTTTGAAGTAGCCAAATCCTAGCGCAGAAGAGGCTTCCCATTGGCCTTTGGGTAAAGATTCGACGGCTCCCCGCCAGATATCGGCTAGAAAAGAGCTAGTGAATGCGGTAAGGGCGATCGTCGCAGCCGCAAGGGGAGAGAGATTGATCCCGAATACGACAGAGATGCCAAAGAAGGCTAAGAAGAGCTGGAGCAGTAGAGGCGTGCCTTCAAAAAATTCGACATAGATCCAGCTTAAGAATCGTAGCGGTTTAATCGGTGAGATTCGCATCAGCATCACTAAAAAGCCGACGATGCCGCCAAACACAAAAGCAATCAAGGACAGAATGATTGTCCATTTTGTCGCAATCAAGAGATTGAGAAAAATCCTTCCCAGCGTAAATTCGTCTCCCATAGATGCTTTAACCTATATGAATTGGATAAGGGTTAACGTCGAGAGTATTTAGCAAATTCAAAGAAGCGGCGTTCGACCCAGTAGCCGATGCCTTTAATAATCCAAACAATGGCGAGATAGAACAGGCAAACCGTAAAGTAAATCTCGAAGCTACGAAAAGTGCGAGAGTTAAGGAAATCTCCAGCAAACGTTAAATCTTCTGTGGCAATTTGAGAAACAACGCTTGTGAATAAAACGGCCAAAATGACTTGTCCAATGAGGGCGGTATAGATGTTTGAGAGCGCAGGAATCAGAATGATGTAGCGGAAGATTTTGAGGGGCTTAAATCCTAATGCCATTGCCGCTTCGACTTGCCCTTTGGGAATGCTCTCAACTCCGGCTCTGACAATTTCAGTCGAGTAAGCTCCGAAATTGATCGATAGAGACAGGATGGCTGCCTGCTCTGCATTGAGACGAATGCCGAGCTTGGGTAGCCCGAAGAAAATAAAGAAAAGCTGAATCAAAAACGGCGTGTTCCGAATGATTTCAACATAGGCCAAAGTGATAGCGTTGAGAATCCGATTGCCGGAGGTTCTGAATAAGGCTCCAATGATGCCGAGAATCAATCCAAACGCGATCGCAATCAGCGATATTCTAAAGGTGAGTAAAGCTCCTGCTATAAACAGTCCGATATTGTCCCAAACTACAGAAAAGTCGAAAGTATATCCCATAGCCTTTTACCGAATACTAATATCAACGATCGCTAGTCCAAAGATCAAAGTGAGCCTGATCGACAGTTTGGAATTTTAGTCAAAACCTGTAGAAACAACTTAAAAATGCAGCTGACTCAAAGCAGAACTATTTGCGTAAAATCCTCAAATGCTGCCGTGCAGAATACGACACACCATCTCAGAAAAATTAGACCGTAAATGTTTCGTGATATACAAGTTTTCAAAACGTTATTCAATATTTTTTTGTAGAGTTCTGGAGTCGGGGACGAAGTTCAGCTCTGCCGAATCAAAAAAATAAGCTGTAAAGTGGGCGATCAACTATTGCATCAAGTCTATGCGATATATAAATGACGCTATGGGTTTTGTAGCTTAGAGAACAAACTACGATAATTGTTGTCAGTAGTCTTAAATCAACGCAAGACGAGCAGTTTCAACTCGTTTCTATGGATAAAACTCATAGAAATGCGTGACCGTTGAGATTCAGTATCGATGGCTTTAGGAGATGAGATGACTTCCTCAATTGGGCGAGCCTGAGATTTGAATAAGAGGCTGTTTAGAGTTGAGCAGTTTGATTAAGGGTCAGTTCTGGCCGAGTTTTCCACGTCAGATGTTTTTGTATAGAAGCGCGATCGCTTAGCGCTAAATCATTACAGCGTTTTTGCTTGTGGCTGAAAATCTTTCTTTTTGAGGGATTCTGTTGCCAGACGCTGGCTTTGCAGTGAGTTTTAATCGGGAGAAAATTGTGGCTGGAATATGGACTTTTACAGGACGACATCGCATCTTGCATTTCACATGGTTTGCCTTTTTTCTCACCTTTGTGATCTGGTTTAACTTTGCTCCGTTTGCAACGGCAGTAAAAGCTGAAATGGGGCTATCGGAAGCACAAATGCGAACGCTGGCTATTTGCAATGTGGCCTTAACCATTCCCGCACGAATTATTGTCGGCATGGTGTTGGATCGCTTTGGCCCTCGTATTACTTATTCATGCTTGCTGATTTATGCCGCACTGCCCTGCTTTGCCTTTGCGCTGTCTCAGAACTTTACGCAGCTCGTTTACAGCCGTTTGGCGTTGAGTATTGTAGGTTGTGGGTTTGTCATTGGTATTCGCATGGTGGCTGAGTGGTTTCCTGCGAACGAAATTGGTCTGGCGGAGGGTATCTACGGGGGCTGGGGCAACTTTGGCTCGTCGGGTGCTGCGTTTACACTGCCTGCGATCGCTGCTGCAACTGCGTTTATGGCGGGTGGGCAACTGAATTGGCGGTTTGCGATCGCCATAACGGGTGTTATTGCAGCCGTATACGGCGTTATCTATTTTCTCAACGTGAGCGATACGCCTCCCGGCAAAGTCTATCAGCGTCCTGCTAGCAGTGCTGGGATGGAGGTCACCACGCAACGCGATTTCTGGTTCATGTCGCTGATGAGCCTCCCCTTGGTGGCGGCTTTGGGCTTAATTGCTTGGCGGTTGAATAAAGTGAATTTTATCAACAGCTCAGCGCTAATTGTGATTTGCGTGCTGCTGGTTGGACTAGCGCTGTTCCAATTTGTCAACGCTTACAAAGCCAATAAGCCGCTGATGAGGGGTGAAAAGCGCTATGAAGCTAAGGATCGGTATAAGTTCTCTCAGGTTGCTAATTTAGACTTGGCCTATGTGGCCTGCTTTGGTTCAGAGTTGGCTGTGGTTTCCATGCTGCCTTCCTTCTTTGAACGCGGGTATGGCTTGGCGGCAGCCGTTGCCGGAGCCGTTGCGGGAACCTATGCGTTTATGAATATCCCGGCGCGTCCGGGTGGCGGCTGGATTTCGGACAAAGTTGGCAGTCGCAAGTGGACGCTTGTGGCAACCTTAATCGGCACTGGGATCGGCTACTTGATTTTTGCCAGCTTAGGCCAGGGGGTGCCGCTGTTTCTGGTGGTAATTGCAACGATGCTGGCCTCTTTCTTTGTGATGGCGGCAGAGGGAGCAACCTTTGGCATTGTGCCGTTGGTTAAGAACCGAGTCACCGGACAAATTGCGGGCAATGTGGGAGCCTATGGCAACCTGGGCGCTGTGGTTTATTTAACAATCTATAGCTTGATGCCCCAGGGGGCAGCCAGCGATCGCCTCTTCTTCCAGATTCTAGGAGTGGTGGCGCTGATGGTGGCTTTCATTAACGCTTTCTTCTTAAAGGAACCCACGGGTACACATGAGGAAGATCATGTGGAAGCCGTTCCTGTAGAGGTTTCTAGCACCCTTCAGGAAGACCAGCTTCGACGCTAGCGATTAGTTTGGCGGGTCGGGCGAGCGTTTCGCGTGTAAGCGAAACGCTCGCACCGATAACCTTGCTTAATTTCAGTACTTGTTGCTTAATTTCAGGAGCGTTGTATGTCGTTGACTTCCCAAGATCCATCCATGATGGACAAGCCAGTGAATGAGTCAACCGCAACAGAGAGGGATACTTCTCCCGTTGTGCGTGATTTGACCTATGCCCAAGTCATGTTTGTTGCTGCTGCGATCGGGCTGATGGGAGGTCTAGTCGCTACGGCCTATTACTATCTGCTGGAGGGTTCTCTGCACCTTGTTTGGCAGCAGATCCCTGAAAAGCTGGCAGCCTACTTTCCAACCGAGTTTTGGCCAGCAGAGTTTTGGGTCAATCACTATGTTTGGATTGCCGCCACGCTCGGCGGGCTGCTGGTGGGGTTGACGCTGCATTACATGGGACTACCGGGAGAAGTGGCTTTTGTGGTGGACAAGGTGCATGATCCCGGACGCATTGACATGAAGCAAACTCCAGCCATGATTGTGGCCTCACTCTTTTCGATCGTTGCGGGGGGAAGCGCTGGGCCTGAAGCGCCGCTGGTGCAGGTCAACGGCAGCCTTGGAGGATGGCTGGGTACTCAACTCAAGCTATCGCTGCCTACGGTGCGGATTTTCACCTTTTGTGGCATGAGTGCGGCATTGGGCGCTTTCTTTGGTGCTCCTCTGGGGGGAGCGCTGTTTGCCCTAGAAATTCCCCATCGGCGTGGTTTGGAATACTATGAGGCGATTATCCCTGCCGTACTCTCGGCTATCTTGAGCTTTACCGTGTTTCGGCTAACGACAGGATTGTCGATCGGCGGCATGTATCACTTCACTTCAATTCCACCGCTGACGCTAACCAATTTGCTAGAAGGGGCGATTTTGGGCGCGGTGGGTGCGGCCGTGGCCTTGCTGTTTGTGCTGGTGTTTCGCGGGGTGGGATATCTGACTGAACCGCTACATCATCAAACTATCCTGCTGGCAACGCTGGGAGGGTTATCCATTGGATTGATTGCGCTGGTCTTTCCCCAGACTCTGTTTTTTGGCGAAAAGCAAATTGACGCGATTATTGAACAGGGGGCTAGCTATGGCATTGCGCTATTGCTGATGATAGGACTGGCGAAAATGCTGGCCATTAGCTGCACCTTGCATTCTGGATTTCGCGGCGGATTTATTTTTCCGCTGTTTTACATTGGGGCAGCAGTGGGTCTGGCGATTTCTCTGGGCTTTCCCCAAGTTCACCCCACGATCGGCATGGTTTGCCTGATGGCGGCTGTGAATGTGGCTATTACAAAAACGCCTGTCAGCACCACCATTATCCTGAGCGTCATTGCCGACACCTCAATGGTTCCCGTGATCGTAATTGCCAGCTTCACCAGCTTCTTGCTCACGACTCAAGTTTCGCTGATCAAAACGCAACGCCCACGCAGTGTTGCTGCTGAGGAATTGCGCGCCGTGACTGAAGAGTCGCGCTTTGTTTCGCAGCCCGCCTCGGCTGGGTAAGGACAAGAGCGCGGCTAGTGGTCTGTCAATTATTGTGCGACTAATCACTAATGAGCATGGGGATTTTGCCAAATCCGCTCTAGCGTTGCAATTTGCTCAATAAACTTTGCCATGCGCTCCCGATCGCGCTGATCGTAGCGCCAAACGGCTACGATGATGCCCAATGGCAAGCCTAGATAAATCGTCCACAGGAGGGTATTGGCTAGCATTGCATCCATTTCTGGACTCAATAGAGCCGTGCGCGTGACTGAACTTGGCTCAGGGTCTGTACTGGCTTTTGCGAGAGCGGTTTGCTCAAAGCCAATGGTCTGACTCGAGAAAACACTAGCGGTGGCTTCTGGGGTCATAACTGGAGCAGCGAGCAACAGCCCCGCTAAGCAAATACTCAACCCTTTGAACAACCTGGAGGCCGCCTGTAGCGATCGCGGCTGATGGTTAGAAGTTTCAAAGCGCTTCTGAACAGGTGATGATTTCATCTCTCTTAACCCTATCTGGCTCAATGCCGAAAAAGCATTTCTGCACAATTTCTGTATTCAAGGTTACTATATCATTCCAATCTTGGGATTTTTGTAAAACAGTATTAAAAACTACCGTTTTCAGGCGATCGCTTGAGCAAGCAATGCATACTCAAACAGTCTGTTATGCTTGACAAGTCTGGGGTTCAGCTTAATTCAGCCGTCAATTTCTGCGGATAAAAGATTAAAGACTTGTCAGGTCATCCTGACAAATTCAGCATTGTTAAATCTGACTTTCACAATAAAGTTTAGAGATTAAGACTTCGGCGCGTCAGCTATGAATTCTCGGCTCTGGATGCAGGGTTGAGAGTAAGGCGCTCTCTGCAACTGACAACTCGTTCAGCCGCTGAGACACCGTTTCACGATCGAAATAGGCGGTTGCCAATGTCCAATACACACCGTAGTGCCGCGCTTCTGAAGCCATTAAGCCTCGATAAAACTTTGCTAGATCTGGCTCAGGGCAATGATCGGCCAAAAGCCCCAAACGCTCGTGGCTACGCGCTTCAATTAAGCCTGAGATCAGCAGCGAATCTAAGAGGCGATCGGGTTCAGAGCGGCGCATTTCAGCTTTGAGTCCAGCGGCGTAGGGTGGTGCTGCTAGGGGAGCTAGCGCTATGCCCCGCCGATCGAGCCACTGATTGACCTGTTCAAAATGCTCTAGTTCTTCTTGGGCGATCGCCGTTAAAGCCCGCACTAGCTTGGCGTGAGTCGGGTAGCGAAAGATCAAGTTGAGGGCGACCCCGGCGGCTTTGCTCTCGCAATGCGAATGGTCGAGAAGAATGGTATTGAGATGGGCGATCGCTTGGGCGACCCAGGCCAAGGAGGTGGGTTGTTGAAGAAATTTGATGGTGGCTTGAGAGGCGGACATTGCAGGAGAGAATTTTTATAGGAAGATCTGAGCGGCAAGATCTGAGTGACTGTGCCTGATGACGGCTGTGTCTAATGCTAATGTTGAAACATTATCCGAGCGTATCTTAAGCGGCTGTACGACAAACAGAATTAAGCATACTGTGCTAAATAAATCATATCTAATACTGCTCGAATACTCCTGCTCGGATACTTCTGAGGCAGGCTTGATTCCCTCAGCCCTTGATTCAATTCTGGAGAGAGTTATGGCGATCGATCGGGCGATCGTTCCTGACTGAAGGTTCGCTAAAGCGTCTTTATGTTGGTTTCAAGTTTTACTTGGCGCACTTCATTCGGTCTTCGATCGGGTCTTGAATGAGTGCCTCAGCTATATACCTTGTCGTTCTTCTACAAAAACAATGGGCGTTTCTAATCGCATCCTGATTTTGTTTGCTCACCCTGCGCTGGAAAAGTCTTGGGTCAATCGTCAACTGCTCCAGGGCATTCAGGGACTTGACGCAATCACGGTTCATGACCTTTACGAGCAATATCCCAATCTGCATATTGATGTGAAGTTTGAGCAGGATCTCCTGCTGACCCACGATATTATTGTCTTTCAGCATCCTTTCTATTGGTACAGCAGCCCCGCTATTTTGAAGGAATGGCAGGATTTGGTGTTGGAACTGGGCTTCGCTTACGGTCACGGCGGCACTGCTTTGCGCGGGAAGAAGTTCCTTTCTGCCATCACGACAGGCGGTAGTGAACAGGCTTACTGCCGCCAAGGTCACAACTTCTTCACGATTCGCGAACTGCTAGCTCCGTTTGAGCAAACGGCAAGACTCTGCGGCATGGACTATCTGCCTCCGTTTGTGATTCAAGGAACGCATCAATTGCGGCATTCCGATCAGATCGGCAAGCATGTCGCTGACTACCGCACTGCCCTGATCGCTCTGCGGGATGACACCATTGACTGGGAGCAGATTCAGCAGCACAAACACCTGAACTACAAGCTAGAGCAACTGATTAAAACGCCGGAGATCTCTCACCATGCACAATGAGAATTTATTCTTTCAGGCGTTTATCTACCTGGCGGCAGCGGTGTTGTCGGTGCCGATCTCAAACCGTTTGGGTTTGGGTTCCGTATTGGGGTATTTGATTGCAGGGGTGATCATTGGCCCCTTCGGACTGCACTTTGTCGGACAAGAAGGCGAAGATGTCATGCACTTCGCTGAGTTTGGCGTCGTCATGATGCTGTTTCTCGTGGGTTTAGAGCTGCAACCTTCACTGCTCTGGCGGCTCCGCTTACCCATTTTGGGATTGGGTGGCTTGCAGGTGGTGGTCACAACTCTGGTTGTGGCGGCGATCGCCCTGCTCTTTGGCTTACCTTGGCAGATGGCGCTGTCTGTGGGGATGATTCTTGCCATGTCATCCACGGCGATCGTGCTGCAAACGCTGAATGAAAAAGGCTTGACCAAAACAGAGGCCGGACAGTCGGCTTTCTCGGTGCTGCTGTTTCAAGATATTGCGGTTATTCCCATCCTGGCGTTTTTGCCACTGCTGGCGGTGAAAGGCAGCGCGGTGAGCCTGCTGGCAAGTCAG
Source organism: Coleofasciculaceae cyanobacterium (assembly GCA_036703255.1). GTDB lineage: Bacteria > Cyanobacteriota > Cyanobacteriia > Elainellales > Elainellaceae > Drouetiella. The sequence continues at coordinate 20,742 of DATNPL010000033.1, read as the reverse complement.
GTGATGATGGCGGCAGAGCCAGCTGCTGAAGGATCGGCTTTACCTCCCTGGCAGCAGGCGTTGCTGGTCATGGGCGCGGTGGGTGGCATTATTGTCGGCGGGCGGTTTCTGGCGCGTCCTGTGTTTCGCATTATTGCCGCAACGCGACTGCGGGAAATTTTTACGGCTACCGCTTTGCTGCTGGTGATTGGCATTGCTTTAGCCATGCAGGCGGTGGGGCTGTCTCCGGCGCTAGGAACCTTTGTGGCAGGCGTTGTCTTGGCAGACAATGAGTATCGGCATGAGATTGAGAGCGATATTGAGCCGTTTAAGGGTCTGCTGCTGGGCTTATTTTTCATCTCGGTGGGAGCCAGCGTTAACTTTAATTTGCTGCTGCAACAGCCGCTGTTAATTTTGGGATTGGTGCTGGGGCTGGCGATTGCTAAATTTCTAGTTTTGGCGGCTCTGGGGTGGTTCTTTAAGCTGGAATGGAGCCAGAACTTGCTCTTTGCCTTTGCCTTGGCGCAGGGGGGAGAATTTGCGTTCGTGCTGTTTTCTTTTGCGACGCAATCGAATGTATTGACCTCGGCTGTGGCTGCGCCGTTGATTGCCGTGGTGGCCTTGTCAATGGTGCTGACTCCCCTGCTGATGATCTTCTACGAAAAGGTTGTGCAACCCCGGTTTGCGGCTGCGATCGAAGATCGTGAACCCGATGATATTGACGACAACGAAAATCCGGTGATTATTGCGGGGTTTGGCCGCTTTGGTCAGATTGTGGGGCGGCTATTGCTGGCGAATGGCTGCCAGATTACGGTTTTGGATCACAGTCCGGCACAAATTGAGCTGCTGCGGCGGTTTGAATGGAAGGTATTCTACGGCGATGCTTCTCGACTGGATTTGCTGCATGCCGCTGGAGCCGAGCGGGCTAGGCTCTTGGTGATAGCGATCGATGAGCGCGAGAAAGTCCTGGAAGTGGTGGAGCTAGTGCGCAAGCATTTTCCCCACCTCAAAATCCTGGCACGGGCAACCGATCGCCGTCATGCCTATGAGCTGATTCGGCAGGGAGTGGATGTGATTCGACGAGAAACCTTTGGTTCAGCGTTGGATATGGGCGTTGATGCCTTGAAGCTGTTGGGCGTTCGTTCTAACCGGGCACATCGCGCTGCCCAAATCTTTAAACGCCATGATGAAGAAGCCCTACGCGATGTGGCGATGATGGAAGGGGATGACAAGGTTGTGATTGCGCGATCGCGGCAGTTAGCCCGAGACTTGGAGCAGCTTTTGCAGACGGATGAAAGAGAAATGCCCCAGGATACCGATCGCGCCTGGGATATTTCGGCGCTGCGCAAGGATGTCATTTGAGCAGGCTGGCTGCTTTGACGGGCGTCCCAAAATTGTGTGGGTGTTGCTGATTTGTTGCTATGAATTTCATAGCCAGATTAAGCCGTGCCATTGTGTGTTCCATGTCGGGTCTTGAACTATGCCTGGTCTTGAAAACCTGCTGAAACTCTACGCAACCCTGGTGGGTTGGGTAGGGCTGGGTCTGCTTTTGGGTTTAATCCTAAACTATCCCAATTCGCCGCTGCCCCCTGGGCTGTCCCGCAAAATTCCGCTTTACCTGGGGAAGTTTTTGTTTTGGGTCGGGGTGCCTCTGAGCATTATGGTGTTTATGCGACAGGCCAACCTGTCAGCCTCAGTGTTGGTAGCGCCGTTGGTATGCTGGGTTGCTTTGATCTTGGGGGCAGGGCTGGCCTGGTTTTGGATACAGCGGCGATCGGACTTGCAGTTGCGACCCACTCAGGGCAGCTTTTTGCTAGCAGCAATGGTAGGCAACACAGGCTATTTGGGCTATCCCGTCATCCTGACGCTGGCGGGCACCGAGTATTTTGGCTGGGCTGTTTTTTTCGATACGCTGGGCAGCACGCTGGGAGCCTATGGGTTAGGCGTGGTGATGGCGGCCTACTTTGGCAGAGGATCTCAGAGTCACGGTGAGCTATTTAAGGCGCTAGTGCAAAATCCGGCGCTCTGGAGCTTCTTTGGGGGGCTGGGTTTGCGTCTGGTTCCCTTTCCACCGCCGATCGAGGCAGGTCTGGGAGTTTGCGCTTGGGTCGTGATTACCCTTTCTCTGATTTTGCTGGGAATGCGGCTGAGCCAGCTTAAATCTTGGCGCAATGTACAGCAGGCTTCTATGAGTCTTGCGATCAAGATGCTGATTGTCCCTTTGGCGCTGGGTTTAGTTTTGCCATTGTTTGGTGTCACCGGAGTGCCTTTACTGGTGCTGGTGCTGCAAATGGCGATGCCGCCTGCCTTTGCAACGCTGGTTATTGCCGAAGCCTATGATCTCGATCGCGATTTAACCGTGACGACTTTGGCGATCGGTTCTCTGGTGTTGCTGGTCATGTTGCCTATATGGCTCTGGCTGTTTGCGCCCGCCCTTTAGACATCTTGCATGAATGCTTTTTTGTAGGCGTGAGAGATTTGTAAGCATGAGAGAGACGTGAATCGCGGCGCGGCGGTGCTGCGATTCACGCTAAAGCTCTCTGGCGTGACGGGAATGACAGATTTCTATCCTACCCAGCTCACATCTCCATCCGGAGACTTGACGGGAGGCAGCGGTTTGGAAATGGGCGTCTCTCGTCGAGCTGAGGGCTTTTTGGTGTCTGTTGGGGGATTGCGCCGCTGTTCTGCTTCTTCTGCCTCTGCTGCGGTTTCCCGTAAAACGTGAAGACTGTTGGGGCGCACAGGCTGTGGTTCTGGCGTTGGGCGAACGGCTGCTTTGGCGGCACCCGAAGATGTCGTAGGCGTATGCCGCTCTGGCTCTACAACTTTTTGAACGATCCATTCGATCGTTTGCTCTTTCAGCCAGCCCCGCGCGGTTACAATTTCGCCAAAGCGCATTCCGGTTGCCTGCTGGTCATTAAGGATGACGTTAATTTGGTCAGCGGTCAATAGCCCTGCATCTACCAAATAAGAGCCTAACCTTTTGGCTGGAACCAGCGTAGGCACTGTTTGAACCTGATATCGATCGCTCTTATCTCGCATGTGTCGCTCCAATCATGAGTCTGACAGTTCAGGTCGAGGGCTAGGTGATGTTCTAGATATTTTGTTGAGTTCATGTTCAGGGACGCAGAGCATCGCTTGCTATAAAATCAACAGCACTTTTGAAACACGATCGGCCTCAGTGAAGGAAGCAGCATAAACCATGCCACCCTGCCCTAGCCTCAGCTTCAATGCCCTGAACCACTGCCCCATCTTGCAATTTCTCTGAAGTGGGAAAGGTACGGAGTATAAAAGGCTATGTACCCATTCTCGCCAGGATATTTTGATCAGTATAACAACTGAAATCATCAACCCTTATTCATGGTTCTGTGAAAACTTGATAAATTTCCGAGAGAACATCCAAAAACCTCAGTATTCCTGCGTAGGCTAGAACCACAATCAAGAGTTGCAGAACAATTCGCGTTAATTGCTCTGCTGCGTTGGGTATTACTGAAAGCAGTTCTTTGCTTCTCCCAACCGTCTTGTGCGTCTACTCTCGATCAACTGGGTTCGGTTTACTTTTCTAGTGTTGCTAGGGCTGCTGCTGTTTCTGGGGTTTACCTTCTGGCGACAAGCTTCAGCCCCCGCACCTGCCTCCCCAACTTTGGCGGCACCTTTGCCGCAAGATCCACTGATTCAGGCTTATTTCAACCACGTTCAGTCGGCCTCCTACACCGAACCCTATCGCCAGCAGCAGCGCCTAGGGGAAGATTTGGAAGCTGTGGTGGTTGAGGCGATCGCATCGGCTCAATCTTCCCTTCAGGTGGCGGTACATGAACTCAATCTTCCCCATGTGGCGCAAGCCCTAGCCGAGCGGAAAAGAGCGGGGGTAGCCGTGCGGGTGATTGTAGAGAACACCTATAGCCGCCCCATGAGCAGCGTCACGCCTCAGGAATTGGCGGGTATGGAATCTCGCGATCGGCAAAAATATCAGGAATTTGTTCAGCTCGTAGACCAAAATCAGGATGGTGAGTTAGCGGCTGCCGAAGTGGCGGAACGCGATGCCCTAATCATCTTTAAGGCTGCCGGAATTCCGGTGATAGATGATACCGCAGATGGCTCGAAAGGCAGCAGCTTGATGCATCACAAGTTTGTAGTTATCGATCGGCAAACGGTGATTGTCAGCTCTGCCAACCTCACGCTGTCGGATGTGCATGGCGACTTTTTATCCCCCGCCAGCCAAGGCAACGCCAATCATCTGCTAAAAATTACCAGCCCTGCACTGGCTCAGCACTTTGCGACAGAGTTTGATTTGATGTGGGGAGATGGCGTTGGCGGCAGAGCCGACAGCAAATTTGGTTTAGACAAACCCTATCGATCGCCCAAAACTTTCGCACTCGCCAAAAATTCTACGGTGACGGTGCAGTTTTCTCCCACCTCTTCACGCCTGCCCTGGCAAAAGAGCGCCAATGGACTTATTGGCAGAACCCTCAGCCGGGCTGCTCGCACGGTCAATTTGGCGCTGTTTGTCTTCTCAGATCAAGCCCTCGGCAATATCTTAGAAACCGATCGCGATCGCGGCGTGCAGATTAAGGCGCTGATCGAGCCGCAATTTGCCTATAGAGAGTACAGCGAGGGCTTGGATTTGATGGGGGTGGCGCTGCCGAGCGATCGCTGCCGCTATGAACCTGAGAACCGCCCTTGGCGCAAGCCGCTGACGACGGTGGGTATTCCGGTTCTGGCCGATGGCGATCTGTTGCATCACAAAATGGGCGTCATAGATGGCAAAATCGTGATTGCAGGCTCCCAAAACTGGAGCGCGGCGGCCAATGACGGCAATGATGAGAATGTGTTGGTGATTGACAACGCCACTGTAGCAGCCCACTTTCAGCAAGAATTCGATCGCCTCTACCAGGGTGCCGCCTTGGGAATTCCGCCTCATCTTCAGCAAAAGATTCAGAAGCAGCGATCGCGCTGTCGTTTGGGAAAATCTTGATTGAATTTGAGTCCGTAACGCTAGACCTGCCAGCCCACAAATTTTCGCCGCAAGTGTTGCATATTGCAGTCTGACCCAGACTGGCGGTATAAATCAGGGGTTCGCCGTAAGGAGCTTTGACTATGCCCGTAAAGGTGGGAATCAATGGCTTTGGTCGCATTGGGCGGCTTGTTTTTCGTATCGGCATGAAGAACCCCAATATAGAATTTGTCGGGATTAATGACCTCGTTCCGCCAGATAATTTGGCGTATCTGCTCAAGCATGACTCGACGCATGGCCTGTATCACGGCACGGTCGCAGCCAACGCTGACGGGCTGGTGGTGGATGGAAAATTTGTGCCCTGTCTGGCGATGCGCCACCCAGAAGAGCTGCCCTGGAGTCAGCTAAGCGCCGATTATGTTGTAGAGTCCACAGGATTATTTACGACCTATGAGGGCGCTGCCAAACATCTTCAGGCAGGTGCAAAACGAGTGGTGATCTCGGCTCCAACCCAAAGTCCAGACCAGGTGCCGACCTATCTAGTGGGTGTGAATCACCAAAATTTTGATCCGGCTAAAGATGCGATCGTCTCTAATGCCAGCTGCACAACAAATTGTCTAGCCCCGATCGCCAAAGTGCTGGATGAGGCGTTTGGCATTGCCGAAGGTTTAATGACTACCGTTCACGCGATGACGGCGACTCAACCCACGGTCGATGGCCCCAGCAAAAAGGACTGGCGTGGCGGCAGAGGGGCAGCGCAAAATATCATTCCGTCCTCGACAGGAGCTGCCAAAGCTGTGGCGCTGGTCATGCCCCAGCTCAAGGGCAAGCTGACAGGCATGGCTTTTCGGGTGCCTACCCCCGATGTTTCTGTGGTCGATCTCACCTTTAAGACGGCAAAGGCAACGAGCTATTCAGAAATCTGCGCTGCGATGAAAGCGGCATCAGAAGGGGAATTGGCGGGAATTTTGGGCTACACTGACGAAGAAGTTGTGTCGATGGATTTTCGGACGGATGCGCGATCGAGTATTTTTGATGCGCGGGCGGGCATTGAGCTGAACCCCAACTTCTTTAAGGTGATTGCCTGGTATGACAATGAATGGGGCTACTCCTGTCGGGTGATTGACCTCATGCTAGCTATGGCAGCTCAGGACGGACTGATTTAACGAAGCTCAGGTTTGGAAACCCTTCAGGCTCATAAATCAACGGGATCAACGCACCTTAGGGATCGAGGAGCGCGGGCGTGCCCATCTGCACTTTTTTGAGCAAACAAATTAGCGTCTGTTTTTCGGCGCAGGTCAAGTTTTCCATAAGTCCTTTGGTGCGCCCAAAGTGATCGGGCAACATTTCTGTCAGGCGCTGTCGCCCCACTTTGGTTAGCTCGACGCGCAACATGCGCCGATCGCCCGGAATCGGTTTGCGTTTGACCCAGCCATCTCGCTCTAGCCCATCGAGCAGACCCGTGACGGTTGCTCTCGTCACCCCAGCGCGATCGGCACATTCTGATGGAGTCAGCCCCTGTTGCTCGTCAGAAATTTGATCCCTATGAAATAATTGCATTAGCAGCGTAAACTTTCCCATTGACAGCCCATAGCGTGCAAAGTGGACGCTGAGGGCTTCATAGACATCTGCGGTTGCATTCAAAAATGCAATACAGGTCTCGATCGCCATGACATCCATTTCGGGAAAGCAGCCTGCAAGATTGAGGAGAGTTTGACGATCGGCAGAGGGGCGGAGAGTGATCACTGGTTTTCAGGCAAGCTATAGGTGGATTTTATTACTGCTCAGCTTAACTTAAATCTTCAAAAGCCAAACTTTTTGCAAAGCTAGACAACATCTGGGGTAGCAGTAGAAGCATGGGACTGACGCGACGAACCTTTATTCAAGCTGGACTAGCACTGACAACCTTGGGATGCAGTGAACTGAGCTTGTCGCAATGGGCAGATCGCTATCAGCAGGCGATCGCCCTTCCCACCCGGCGCAAGTTGGCCTTGCTGATTGGCATTAACCAATATTCTGAGCCAGTCTGCGATTATGCGCTTGCCAAAGGCTCTGCGCTCAGCGGCTGTCTCACCGATGTTGCCTTGCAGCAAGAGCTGTTGACCCATCGGTTTGGCTTTCAGCCCAGCGATATTTTAACGCTGACTGACCAAGAGGCCACGCAGCAGGCCATTTTTGATGCTTTTCAAACCCACTTGATTCAGCAATCCCGTCCGGGGGATGTGGTGGTGTTTCACTTTAGCGGGCTGGGGAGCCGCATCTTGCTAGAGGATGCTGATTCTGAGGATACGACCTCCAGGCAAAGCAGCCTGGTGCCCATTGATGGCTGGCTGCCTACGCCAGAGAATCCTGTGATTCACGATGTCTCTCAGGAAACCCTGGGGTGGCTGCTGCGATCGCTCCCGACCGATCAAGTCACCACGGTTTTAGACACCAGCTATTTATCTTGGGGCAGAACCCTGCAAGGCAATCTCCGCATTCGATCGCGCCCCAACAGACCCAGCGGTCGCTTGGATGATGCAGAGGCATTGCTGCAAGCACAGCTCAGCCGTAAGACAGGCATTTCGAGGGCGCAAATTCAGTCACAGTGGCGATCGGGTCAGCTTCCCGGACTGCTGCTGTCGGCTACCCAGGCCGATCAAATGGCGACCGAGGCTCAGTGGAACGGCTTTAGCGCAGGGCTGTTTACCTATGCGCTTACGCAGCAGCTCTGGTGGGCGACTCCGGCAACGACGCTCTATTTCAGTTTCGATCCGCTGAGCTTCAATCAGGTCTCCAGCCCGGTGCGGCAAGCTGCTGGCGTAGAGCAGCAGCCTGTCTTGTCAGGGTCAAGCGCTTTGACCTCGCAACCCCAGGTCGAGCAGAAGATAGGTCAAAAACGCGATCGCCCAAATGCTGTGCCGCCCAAAGAAGCTGAGGCAACCAATGCCGATGGCGTGATTCACGCGGTCGAGGAGGAGGGTAAGGCGCAGCTATGGCTGACAGGGTTGCCCGCAGCCGTGCTAGAAAATTACGGCACATCTGTGCTGGCGGCTTGCCCTGCTCAAGCTGCGCCTGCTGCCGCTTCACACAATCCGGCGCTGCTGCAAATTCGATCGCGGGAGGGGCTACTCTTTAAAGCCCGCCTTGTTTCAGAGGTTTCCCAGACTGAGCAACTGCGGGTTGGGCAATGGGTGCAGGAGCAAGTACGGTTTTTGCCGCGCAATGTCGGACTCAACGTGGCGATCGATGCCAGCCTCAAGCGGATTGAGCGCGTGGATGCGACCAGCGCTTTTTCTGCGATTCCCAAAGTGTCTTCGGTAATTGCGGGTGAGCAGTCTGCTGATTTTTTGTTTGGCAAAAACCAGCCTGCCCGCCTATTGACGGCCTCTCTCGATTTAGCCGCTACGGCCTCCCAAAGCGGCTATGGGTTGTTTTCTCCTGGCCGGGATGCGATTCTCAGTACGCTGATTCAAGAAGATGAGGCGGTGAAAACGGCAGTCAATCGGGTTGCGCCAGAGCTGAAAACTTTGCTGGCGACGAAACTGCTGCGCCTGACAGAAAATCGCGGCTCGTCTCGGTTGGGGGTCAGCGCTGCTTTAGAGCGGGTGCCTGTAGACATGGCCGGGATAGAAGCGCGATTGCCCACCCCAAAGCCACAGGTTTTGATGCAGCAGCAGACGGTGCGTGCCTCCTCGCTGTCGTTTGATCCTGGAGCTGTTCAGACCTCAGCCCGCCCGCTCACCTCCAGCAATGCGGCCGAGTTGGTGGTCGGCGATCAGATTCAGTATCGCTTGAGTAATGGGGGCGATCGCCCTGTTTATTTTGTGCTGTTGGGGCTGGATGCGTCAGGAAATGCGATCGCCCTCTACCCAGTCATGGGCGATACTTTAGAGCAAACCCTCCTACATCCGGGTGAAACATTGACCGTGCCGCTTGCCCCCTCCGACTGGAAGATGCAGACCGCAGGACTGATGGAAACCCACATCGTTTTTTGCCCTGTGCCGCTGCTGCAAACCTACCAGACCTTAGCGATCGCCCCCTCTAAAACTACGGCACAGATAGCGCAGTTGCCCAATGCGCTAGACGTGGTGCAGGCGCTGCTGCAAGACCTGCATCAGGCCAGCTTGCCTTTGCTAACGGCCTTGGGCAGCAAAGTGGAAATTCCGACCGATACCTACACGCTTGAGGTGAATGCTTGGGCGACCCTCAGCTTTGTGCATTCCGTAGTTTAGTCTCACAAATTAATTTGTAATAGTTTTTGAAGTGCCGCGCGGAGCGCGGCACTTCAAAAACTATTGGGTTTTATCTAATTCATGATTCTGAGGCTAGAGCTGCCCTCGGGCTTTGAGCCGCAGATAGCGATCGACCAATTCTTCGGTGATTTGATTGGCAGGGGCATCCAATATGAGCACGCCTTTTTGCTTTAGGGTTGCCAGAGCCACCTGACGCTGATTAAGCAGATCGATCGCCACGGCTCGCCCATAGCTCGCGTCTATTTCTTGGGTAGGCTGATTGGCCCGCGCATCAATTTGCGGATCGCGCAGAGTCACACAAAAAGGTAAATAGCGTGGGGTTAGGCGTGCCATTGCCGCCAGCAACTCGGCTGAGGCTGTGGTGTCAATCAGGTCGGTGATCAACACGACGAGGGCGCGCCGGGTCTGTTGGTTCGTAATGGTCGTCACGGAACCGAGATAATCTGGCTCTTGCAGGGTGGGCTGAAGGGGCGTGAGGCGATCGATTAGCTTTGCCAACTGCGCCTGCCCCCGCTCTGGTGGCATCCAGGTATGCAGCACCCGGTCGAATACGCCAACCCCAACGCGATCGCCCCGGTTGAGTCCTGCTAAAGCGAGCGAAAGTGCGGCATTGAGTCCCCAGTCAAATCGAGCAATGCCGTTGATCTGGGCGGTCATCAGGCGACCGCTGTCAAGCAAAATAATCAGAGTTTGCTCTTGTTCTGGCTCCAAGACGCGCAGCAGAGGGCGGTTGCGCGGGAAGGCTTCGCTGACTCTTCTAGCAGAGGCTTTCCAGTCAATCAAGCGTGGATCGTCGCCCATGCTGTACTCCCGCAGTTCGGCAAATTCGGTGCCGATGCCCAGGCGATTGGCCTGACGCAGGTTGCCCGTGGTTTGCAGGGTGAGACGCAACGAGAGGGCACGCAGCCCCAGCAAATCGGGATAAACCTCAACGGCTTGGGCTTGAGGAATTGTCCAGTCGCTCCAGGCCAGCCCCCAGCCTCCCCGTTGCCGCACCTGAAGACTGCCCCAGTTGTACTCACCCCGTTGGGTAGGAAAAACGCTGTAGGTGAGCGTTTCTGTGGCATTGGCAGGCAACGTTGCCTGAATTGTCTCGGGTGTGGCGGTGATGGCCTCAGGGTAGTAGTCTCGGATTTGCACTGTGGCAGGCTGGCCGCCTGTCTTTACAGTCAGCTCTACCGGATTGTCTCGCCCGATCGACAGTCGGGATAATGGCTGCCGCATCACCGTTACCCGGCTGCCTTTTACCCGCAGGCCATCAACAATTGCCAAGCTCAGGATCGCGATATCCCAAATTAAGGTAATCAAGAGCGCCAAACCTAGCGCCCCAGGCTGGATGAAGGCGATCGCCAGTCCAATGCCCATGCCGAGGAGAAGGAGTTGGTAAAGGCGGAGGGAAGGAATCATTGAAAGGAATGGGTGAGGGGCAAAGAGTGAGGGGAGGATGCGTGAATGGGATAGGGATCGCCTCCTCTACTTTGAGCGGAGTACGGATTTTAGCGGGGTACGGGCACCTGATTCAGCAGCGAGGCAATAACGTTATCTGTTTTCAGTCCGTCTAACTGGGCTTCGGGGCGAAGGATGAGGCGGTGGCGCAGCAGGGGTGGGGCGATTGCTTTAACGTCATCGGGGGTGACAAAAGTTCTGTCGTTGAGCCAGGCGTGCGCTTTGCTGGCTTGCAGCCAGGCCACCGCAGAGCGAGGAGAGGCTCCTAGCGCTAGGTCGGGGTGTTGGCGAGTCCGCTGCACCAGCGCCAGCAGATAATCTAAGAGCGACTCCGAAATCTCGATCGATCGGGTAGCGTGACGGGCGGCAAGGATTTGTTCGACGGTGGCGATCGGCTTCAGGTTTTTCAGATCTAGCCGCTTGGTTTGCTGTCCGGCTTGGGCGTTGAGTAACATTTGCCGCTCGGCTTTGGCTTCGGGGTAGTCCACAATCAGCTTGAAGAGGAAGCGATCGAGCTGGGCTTCGGGCAGGGGATAGGTGCCTTCAAATTCCAGAGAGTTTTGCGTGGCAATTACCCAAAACAGGTCAGGCAGGGGCATACTTTCGCCATCCAAAGTCACCTGCTGTTCTTCCATCGCCTCTAAGAGAGCCGCCTGGGTTTTGGGGGGCGTGCGGTTAATTTCATCTGCCAGCAAAATCTGGGTGAAGACGGGGCCGGGTTTGAGGGTGAAGTTGCGGCTGTTGAAGTCGAAAATATTGGTGCCCAAAATGTCGGAGGGTAGAACGTCCGGCGTGAGCTGAATCCGTCGAAAATCTGCCTGCAAGAGCTGCGCCAACGCCTTGACGCTGAGGGTTTTGCCTGTACCGGGTACGCCCTCTAAAATCACATGCCCACCCGAAAGCAGTGCCACCATCAGATGGCGCACGAGATCGGGCTGACCGACGACGATCTGGCTAAGGGTCTTGGAGAGTTGAGTAAAGAGGGCAGAGGGTTGGGTCACGGGGAAGAATAGGGGAGTGAAGAAGTGAAGAACTGGATGGGTAAGAAACTGAAGAACCTAGTGGGGAATGCGCTGACGAGCGGTATGAATATTTTTTAGCCAGGTGAGCAGTTCTGAGTCTGAGGGGTGGCGATCGCCCTGGGGTAAATCAAGCAAGGCTTGCAGCTCGGCGGCGGGCTGTCCGGTTTGCTGCTGCCAAGCAGCGCTGACGATTTTGGGGTCGAGGGGAGCTGTGCCTAAGCCCAGCGATCGCTGGATCTGGATCTGCTCGGCTCTGGCGATAGTCTCCATGACAAAGCTGCTGCTGTTGGCCTTTTGCAATACGCCTGCCAGGGCTTGAATATAGGCAGTGCTATTGTCTTCGGTCGGTTCACTCAGCTTTTTGGCGGCACCCAGACGACGGTTTTGTCCCCAAATTAAGGCCAGCAGAATCACGAGGGTTTGCACCCCGACAATCAGCAGCGGCGTTTTGGCGAGGTAGCCCAGGAGTCCTTGAGATTTGCCCTGGGGGGCGGCATCGACATCTTTGTATCCGTGGATATATTCATCCACCCAGATAGGATGCCCTGAATCGGTGACCAGCTTTGCCAGAAACTTGAAATTTCCCGGCTCATCTTGGTAAGCATTGGCTGCTAAAAAAGCGGTGGATGAGCGAATGATCCGCCCTTTGCCGATCGCCTCTTCCCAGACCACTGAGCCATAGGCATCGCGCAGCAGAGGCTGAATCTCACCGGACTGCCGCTCTTGCCCTGAAGAAGTGAACCGCTGACTGGTTTCTACCTTGACGCTGCCGAAAGGGCTGGGCAGACTGCTGCGAAAGGGCGCTTTGGTTACAGGCATTTTAGTCCCTAACAGCACCAGCACATTGCCTTGCTCAATCCAGGCTGGGTTGGTGGCGGTTGCCCAGATGTTGCCATTGTCAATCTGGATCAGGGTGATGGGAGTTTGGGGCGTAGCCGCAAGGGAGACGGCTCGATCACTAATCGCTCGATCGCTAATTTCAGTAGCCGTAGGCAGTGGCTCGTCAGCGTCAAAAAGTTGCTCGATCGGCTTTTGCCACCGCTGAATCGGACTGCCCTGGGCTTGCATGTAGGCGAACCAGGCTCCGTAGCCATCTGGCGATCGGCTGTAGGTGGAGCCTTGGCGCAGGTTAGCGGCAGGCGCGGCAAAGAAACTGAGCAACACCAGAGCCAGCAGGGCGATCGCCCCAAGCCACCAGCGATTTTTGAAATTCATTGTGAAGGATTAAAGTCTGGGGTTTTAAGGGCTAAACGATCGCACGCTCGGTCGGGTCAATTTCTCGGTAGGCTTGCCAGCAGCGATCGTAGGTTTCGGCTGTGATATCGGCTTCGCTGAAGCAGAGGCGTTCGTGGGTGCGGAGGAGCAGGTGATAGGGCTGCGGCTGATCGAGCGTGCTGAGGGTGTGCAACAGCGTGGCATATTCGCCATCGGTGCGGCTGGGCTGTTGGGTAATCAAATTCTGGTCGTTGAGCCGTTGCAGCATCGCCATGTAGAGGGCGCGACAGGCTTCACGGTAGTTGCTCTGCTGCTGGGCTTGGCGCGATCGCTGAAGCCATGCGGCAACGGGCAGAATTTCGGGAGTAGATGCACTGACGGCCAGAGAAGGCTGACGCGATCGCCAGACTACAGCTAGATAGGGGCTGAGCCAGCGATAGAGCTGCCACCCCAAAAAGCTGACCAGCCCTATGACAATGAACCAAAACAAACCTTCGAGCAGCCAGGGGGGCAACTGCCACTTTTCGCTGGGCAGATTGGAATCGTTGAGGAACAGTCGCTGCAACCACTCGCCAAACTGCTGCTGCAACTGACGAAGCTGCCAATCAAAGCTGGTTTTTTCAAAAGTTCCTGCTGCGGTTGCCATTACGCCATGCTGTTTTCGATCGCCCAGCGCGCTAGCTCTGTGCGGTTGTGCAGCCCCGTTTTGCCCAACATATTGCTGACGTGACTCTCGATCGTTCGCTGACTGACGTTTAGCTCATCTGCAATCTCGCGGTTAGCCATGCCGCGTGCGACAAACTGCACCACGCGCAGCTCGGTAGGGGTTAGCTCTACATCAAAAGGCACCTGAATTTTGGGTGAGCTGCTGTCGCTGCCCTTGTCCTGGCGCTGAATCAGACGAGAGGCTTGCTTCAGAGAAGATTCCACCTGCGCCACTAGCTCTTCCGGCTCGAAGGGCTTCACCATATAGACATCTGCGCCCGTGTTCAAACCCTTAACCCGGTCTTGACTCTGCCCTTTTGCGGAGAGAAACAGCACGGGAATCCAGTTTGTGCGAGGATTTTTCCTAACATGCTCGACGAGGGAGTAGCCATCCATTTGCGGCATCATGACGTCGCAAATGATCATGTCTGGTGTATCTTTGTCTAATACTTCCAGAGCATCTTGGCCATTCTCGGCGGTAATCACCTCGTACCCTCGAAATTCCAGGTAATCCTTGACTAGCAAAATCAAGTTAGGGTCATCATCAATCAGCAGTAGCCGCTTGTTTTCGCCTGTACCGTTTTCCTTGCTCATGCTTGATAACTCGCCACGCTTAGAATCGATCGCAGAATCTGCCAATCATGACATCCAGTACATGATATCCAGTATTTCCACATAACACTTAAATTACCCAAAAATTGTTAAACACGCTCAGCGTAAGGCTGCAAGGAAATTTGTCTCACAGCCTCTGTATTCACACTACATTCATACCGATTTATTGGGCTAACGCCTGCTCAATTGCCCCCACAAGCTCTGAGGATTCAGGCGTTACAGTGCTCTTGAAGCGAGCTAAGACCTCGCCCTGCTTGCTAATCAAGAACTTTTCAAAGTTCCAGGCGACCTCACCGCTGGGCTGTACGGCGCTCGTGAGTTTTGCGTAGAGCGGATGCTGCTGACTGCCTTTGGCGTGAACTTTATCAAATAATTCAAAGCTAACCGCATAATTACGATCGCAGAATTCGGCAATTTCCTGGTTGCTACCCGGTTCTTGTGCTCCGAAGTCGTTGCAGGGAAACGCCAAGATCCGCAGTCCGGCATCGCGATACTTTTGGTTGAGTTTTTCTAAGCCCTTGTATTGAGACGTGTAGCCGCAGTAGGATGCGACGTTGACAATCAGCAAAACTTTCCCGGCATAGTTGCTCAGAGCGGCATCTTTGCCATCGATCGTCTTGACGGTGATGTCAGAAATAGAAGTCATGCAGGTTCAGAAAACAAAAGGGATAACTCGATCGTACTGTTAGATGGTCTGGTCTAGTAGATGGTCTGGTCTAGAGCAAGGCTATAGCAATCCTAAATCAGGTGCAAAATTTCCGCATGGTGTAGTGTGGGCAAAGTGCCCGCGACCCAACGCTGAGCCGCGATCGCCTATCTTTTATCAAGCCTCATCTCCTTTGAATCTGAGTTTGGGCATTCTAAACCTGGAAATCCCAGGAGAATTTAATGATGTCTGTTCCTGCAATTAGCACAACGCTGACTCAGACCGATCGCGATGCGGTGATGGCAGCGATCGCTACGATTAAAACTAAGCTGCCGTTTTTGATTGATTTGAGTGTAGAGGAGCGGAAGGCGCTGCCCAAGTTAGGGGATAAGAGTCGGGCGTTTGTTAGCAAGGCACTAGAGGTGGCGACGCAGAACCCTGACTTTTTGCCGCGATCGTTTGACTTGGAGGAGATGCGGAAGGATGTGGATTTGTTTGAGGCGATGTATCCGATGATTGTGGCGCTGACGCAGTTGCAGGAGTTGATGGATGATACTTACGTGACGGTGGGCAGCGAGGCGTATGCGGCGGCGTTGCAGGTGTATAGCTACGCGAAGGCGAGTGGACAAGGGGCAGGGCTGGAGACAGTGGTGGATGAATTGGGGCGACGGTTTGCCCGCAAGTCTCGGAAGGTGAAGCCGCAGGGGGCACAGGTGTAGGAAATTACGCGAAGCATTTGGTTTTAGATTGGAACGTTCTCATAGCAAATGGGAACGTTTTTGTTTGTAGTGAGATGAATTGGAGTTTGAGTTGAATCATTCTCATTTGAAGTGAGAGCATTCTTATTTGAAGTGAGAACATTGCGGGTTAAAACAAAAAAGTTTCAGGTTGAAATGAGAATGCTCTCATTTGAAACAAGGTGGTTTTAGGTTGCGATCGGATTAGTCCTGTTTTGAATGAGAGCATTGTTGTTTTAAATGAGAATGTTCTCGCCTTGAGTGAGAATGCTCTTGTCTCAAGTGAGACCGTTGTTGTGAAGTCTAGAGGTGCGATCGTCGTCTAGAAATTTGGTAGAAATTTGTGAAATGATCTTGATCCTCCAGTCTTTTTTTATAAAGCGGGAGAGGAAGTGCTGAATTGAGGTTCTTCTCTTGGTCTAGGTTAGGGCATGGGTATCAAGTTTTGGTTGGGGGTTGGAAGGTTTAGCCCCCTAAATCCCCCAATTCTGGGGGACTTTGAAGGTTTAATCCCTAAATCTCTCAATTCTGGGGGGACTATGAAGAATTTGTTATTGTCGTTAGGTTTAGAAGCCCCCTAAATCCCCCAATTCTGGGGGACTTTGAAGAGTTTGTTACTACCTTTAAGTTTGGAGGCTTCTTGGGTTCTGCTAATTTTTGGGAATTTTAGGTGGTGAAGTTAGGCTTTGTAGTGGCTGGCTTCTAGAATTTGGTTGAGGACAAGATTCAAGTTTGTTATGACTTCTTGATTGCTAAATCGGATGATTTGGTAGCCGAAGTTGCTGAGCTGTTTGGTGCGAGCGATGTCGTATTCAAGCTGTTGCTGATGAATTTCTCCGTCGAGTTCAATCACTAATCGACATTGAGGACAATAGAAGTCTACGATGAACGAACCGACTGGATGCTGACAGCGAAATTTCAATCCATTAAGCTGTCGATTCTTAAGAGCTTGCCACAAAACTTGTTCAGCAGGGGTAAGATTCTGCCGCAGTTTTCGAGCAGCAGCAATGATCTGGGGAGCAGTTCCCCGAATGCGCTGAGATTTCATCAGAGAAGGAGATTACAGACTTTTGTAGAGTACCCGCTACTACTTTTTTCCTCTCTGGTTCCGTTATATTCCTAAGCCCTTGCACGATCGCCCCAAACTTTACAATTCAAAGTCCTTCAGAATTGGAAGATCTAGGGAGCTACGGATCAAAGTCCCCCAGCATTGGCTACCGTGTACATACATCTCGTATCCTGACTGAACATCCTGCACTCTGCCCCCCTAAATCCCCTAATGCTGGGGGACTTCCGGAATTCAAAGTCCCCCAGCATTGGGGGATTTAGGGGGCTAAAGAGCGTAAAACACTCTCCAAAAGGCTTTTATGTACAAAATAACCTTCAAAAAGGGGTTTAACGTGAGGAGATTCGCCAATTCTTGAGCCTTAAAAACGATCGCTCCTTGGTTTTTGAGGCAGCTTGTAGAATTAGGGCAGAATTAAAGTCTCCTCTTGCGAATCACCCGAGATTTATGGAACCCCTAACTGCGGCGATGATCGGTACGCTGATTTTGACGAAGGCATTCGAGAAGACGGGCGAGAAACTGGGCGAGAAAGTGTTGGCGGAGGGGGGCAAGCTGTTGGCGCTGCTGCGGCACAAAGCTCCAGAAACGGCAGGGGCGATCGAAAAGGTGGCGCAGCAACCCGCTTTGGCAGAACAGCAGCCCGCAACCTATGGCACCAATGCCCTGACCCAGCAAATGGAGACATTGGCAGCGGCTGACCCAGAAGTGAAGCTGGCATTACAGGCGATGGCGGATGCGGCAAACTCGCAGCCTTCGATGGTGCAAAACATGACGAAGCTAGCGGAGAAGATTGGGATTGTAAATCAGGGTGGATATAATCCAATTTCGATCGAAAACTTTAACCTCTGACTCCAGTCGTCGGGGCAGGAACCGACAAAGCTAATTCCTGCGCGGTTACAAGACATTCCCTATCGCGGGTCGCCGCATTTTTTGGGGCGCGATCGCGCTCTTGCAGACCTGCATCATGCCTTGCAGCAGAACGATCGCGTGGCCATTACGGCGATCGCCGGGATGGGGGGCGTAGGCAAGACGGAATTAGCGATTCAATATGCGCGGCGGCACCGGGAGAGCTATCCGGGTGGGGTCTGTTGGCTACGCGCCAGAGAAAGCAGCCTGGAAGCGCAGCTGTTACAGAAAGTAGAGCTAGAGCTGGGGCTGTCGGTGCCGCAAGAGTGGCGTGGAAAACTGCTGTCGTTGGCGGAGCAGGTGCAGTGGTGCTGGCATAACTGGCAGCCGGATGGCTTGGTGCTGGTGGTGTTGGATGATGTGACAAGTTTGGCGGACTGTCGGGCGGTGTTGCCCACGGATCAGCGGTTTCGGGTGGTGCTGACGACCCGGCAGCGGGGGCTGGATGTCAGCTTTGTGGAGTTGCCGCTGAATGTGTTGGCTGAAGAAGACGCGATCGCCCTCTTGCGGGAAGTAATTGGGGCAGCGCGGGTGGCGCGAGAGCCATCTGAGGCGGCAGAGCTGTGTGCCTGGTTGGGATACCTGCCGCTGGGACTGG
This sequence comes from Coleofasciculaceae cyanobacterium, assembly GCA_036703255.1. Lineage (GTDB taxonomy): Bacteria > Cyanobacteriota > Cyanobacteriia > Elainellales > Elainellaceae > Drouetiella. Next base: position 2,621 of record DATNPL010000033.1, on the reverse strand, counting down.
AGCTGGTGGGGCGATATTTGGGAGGCGATCGCTTCCTCTCTTTGGGCGAGATGCTGGAACGGCTGAAGGCGCAGTCGATTTAGGATGCCTCGGTAGAGCGAGACGTGCAATATCAGATGACGGCACAGCTAGGGGTGAAATCAGCGTTTGAGTTGACCTGGCAAACGCTGGATGCGGCAACGGCAGAGGTGGCGATGCTGCTGAGTTTGTTTGCAGCGGATGTCATTCCTTGGTATTTGGTGGAGTGGATGATGCAGCGGGTGCATGATGAGGAGTACGCTGTCTCTGATGCTAGACGAGAGTTGGAGAATTCTTACCTGATTCAGCCTGTTGATTCGGAGGAGGCGGATGATCCAGGGGGTTGTAAGCTGCATCCGCTGATTCGGGAGTTTTTGCAGGCTAAGCTGGCAGAATTTGAAGCCTCTGAACCACTCCAGCGGGCATTTATGGACGTACTGATTGGCGCTGCTAAGCAAATGCCGCAAGCTCCGACTGTTGATGTGATTGCAGACTTTGCGATCGTGCGTCCTCACCTGGAAGAAGTGGTGGTTGGGATGATCGATTGTGTCAGCGATGACGACCTAGCTTGGGCGTTTATAGGACTGGCACGATTCTATGAAGGTCAGGGGCTATACACCCTGGCAGAACCCTGGTATCAGGACTGCCTGACGGCAACGCAGACGCGGCTGCGACAGGAGCATCCCGCTGTGGCAGCCAGCCTTAACAATCTGGCAGCTCTCTACAAATCTCAAGGGCGATACAGCGAGGCAGAACCCCTGCTTGTCCAAGCTTTAGAGCTGAGCCATCGCCTTTTTGGACAGGAGCATCCTGCTATGGCAGTCAGCCTCAACAATCTGGCAATGCTCTACAAAATTCAAGGGCGATACAGCGAGGCAGAACCGCTCTACGTGCAAGCTTTGGAGCTGAGCCACCGCCTTTTGGGGCAGGAGCATCCTAATGTGGCAACCAGCCTCAACAATCTGGCAGGACTCTATGAATCCCAAGGGCGATGCAGCGAGGCAGAACCGCTCTACGTGCAAGCTTTGGAGCTGAGCCACCGCCTTGTGAGGCAGGAACACCCCGATGTGGCATCTAACCTCAACAATCTGGCAATGCTCTACTATTCTCAAGGGCGATATAGCGAGGCAGAACCGCTCTATGTGCAAGCCTTGGAGATGAGCAAACGCCTGTTGGGAGAGGAGCATCCCGATGTGGCAAGCAGCCTCAATAATCTGGCAGGACTCTATGAATCCCAAGGGCGATACAGCGAGGCAGAACCGCTCTACGTGCAAGCGTTATCCATCTGCGGGCAGAAATTAGGAGACGACCATCCTACCACCTGCACTATCAGGCAAAATCTTGAGCACCTTAACCAACAAATGTGCCCCGATCGCTCCTCCTCCCTTCAGAAAAGACGATCGCATCCCGTCACCCAATTCCTTAGAGCCATCATTCGCTTCCTAAAACGGCTATTTCGCAGATAAAAAAAGAGGAGAAAGGCGATCATCTTCAGCCGCGATCGCTGTTAGAGACTGCGCGTGTAATGCTGCACATAGCTCGGTGGCTGAATTTCGGGTGACAAGCGTGGATCGGGCACCGGAGATTGAGCCACCAATCGCAGCGGCAGTTCTCCCGCCCAGATGGGCAAAGCATAATCCGCCTCATCATCGACGGGCGCTCCAGTACGAATTTTGGCGGAGGCTTCCGTCAAGGGCAAAGAAAGCACCAGCGTGCCTGCCACCTCTTGCGGCGTAGGCAGGCGCACCGTTGACCAACTCCCCGGAACCACATGCTCCGTGAAGGCTTTCAGCGCCGCTAATTTTTCGGCTGCATCTTGGACGATCGTGGCTGCCCCAAAAATGACGACAGAGCGATAGTTCATAGAGTGATGAAACGCCGATCGCGCCAGCACCAGTCCATCCAAAAGCGTGACCGTAACACAGACCTCAACAGATTCTTTGAGGGTTCGCAGCATCCGGCTGGCCGGAGAGCCGTGAATGTAGAGGCGATCGCCCACTCTGCCATAGGCCGTCGGAATCACAAACGGCTGAGTTTCTACGGCAAACCCCACATGGCAGATCAAGCCTTCATCTAGAATTTGGTGAATGGTGGCGCGATCGTACTCACCTCGCTGCGGCAAGCGCCTGATTTGGCTGCGTTGGGTCATAGGCAACGTCAGATCTATTTCAGCTTCTAATGAACTCATAGTGCTTACCTTGATAAGGGAATGGCTTTAGGATGGTCTGGGCAATGAGGCCGAAGAGAGGGTAGCGGCTATTGCAGCCGAAGAAAGCTGAGCCGATCAGCGTAAATCAAGCCGCATCAAGTTTCCTGCCGTAAATCCCAACTGGGCGTAGAGCGGTTGACCGGATGGAGAAGCATTGAGGACAGCATGGGTGCAGCCGATCGCTTTGAGATGGGCGTTTGCGCGTTGAGTCAACTGCGTTGCAATGCCTTGATGGCGATAGGCAGGTTCTACATAGCAATAGTCCGGACAGTTTTGGAAGGGGAAAAATCGGGCTATGTAGACAAAAAGCTACCTCTCAGTTTAGGGTGCAGATATTGAAAACTAGCACCTGAGAAATAGCAGTATGGATATTCTACAAGCCCTCTTGTCCAAA
>DATNPL010000239.1:0-2637 GCA_036703255.1 Coleofasciculaceae cyanobacterium | reverse complement strand
TTGGCACAACTCTGAGTCAGATTGAGCAACAGTTAGAGCAGTTTCTCGCATCCAATCAGTTTCTCTCAGCAGAACAGGTGCAAAAAACGCTCAATTTCATCTTCTCACTTGTTGCCTAATCTTTTGCCGGGAAGGGAGTAAAGATACTTGATCCTGCTTGTGGCTCTGGAATTTTCTTGGTAAAAGCTTTTCAGAGACTAATTCACCGATGGGAATCATCTCATGATTTTCAAAGAACTCCAGCGCATGTTCTAAGAACTTTGTTAGAGAACAATATCTTCGGCGTCGATATTGATAAGGAAGCTGTTAGAGTAGCCTCTTTTAGCCTCTATCTAACTATGTTGGATAGTATTGACCCTTTGGAGTATTGGGAAAACGAAGTTCGCTTTCCTAGATTAAGGGGTCAACGATTAATTTGTTCTGACTTCTTTAGAGAAGATAAATTAGGATTTCGCACTGATTTAGATGCGAATAGTTATGATTTGGTTGTTGGCAATGCACCTTGGGGGAAAAACACTCTTAAAACCGATGCTTCTCTTTGGCAGGCTATGCTGAAGCATAAAGAAAAATGGATTGTTCCCTATGGAAATATTAGACCTCTCTTTTTGCCGAAAGCTGCTGCTCTGACTAAATCAGGCGGTTTAATATCAATGATGCAGCCTGCATTTATATTGCTCTTGAGCCAAGTAGGAAGTTCAAAAAATTTTAGGGGCAATCTATTTCTAGAATTTTGTGTAAAAGAAATAATCAATTTATCAATTTTGCGTTTTGGGCTTTTTAAGGATGCTATCTCTCCGACTTGTATTATCACTCTTTCGGCTCAAAAATCTAGTGATGAATCCATTATCTATATATGCCCTAAATCAAGCAGTAATAATGAAGATAATTACTACATAAGAGTTGAGCCACAAGATATTAATGAAATACATTTGTAAGAAGCTATTCACCAGCCTTTGGTATGGACTGCTTTAATGTGGGGTAGTAGAAGAGATTTGAATTTAATGGAAGCCTTAGCTAGATACGAAAACCTAGCTAAATATGAGGGAAATGGCATTGTCATAACACGCCAAGGTGTAATTCCAGGGAATAGGAGAAAACGCCAAGAGGAAATCCTTGGAAGGAAAAGGCTATGGTCAGCTCAGTTTCCAGAAGGAACTTTTCTAAAACTTGATTCTAACAAGTTACCTATAAATGATGACCCATATACCGATTCTGCTGCTTCAACAGATTTTTCGGCATTTCAAATGCCACAGCTCATTGTTAAACAAAGTTGGCAAGCTTCAATTGGAAGATTTCAAGCTGCTGTTGTTAAATCTGACGAACGAACTAGTCAAGGTATTATTTGTTCTGAAAGTTGTGTGAGTATACATACTTCTGAAGGTAACATTAGGATTCTTAAGGCAGCCTGCTTAATCTACAACAGTAAGATAGCTGTATATTACTTGTTTCTATCTAATGGTTTCTTTGCTTTGTATCGACCTAAGGTTACTGTCAAGGATTTGCTGAATGTCCCAATTCCATCAAAAGAAGAAGTGAATTTGGATTCCATCAAAACTTCTGATGGTGTTGATCAATTTACCAATCGTCTATTTGCACTAAAAGACAGTGAGTACACACTATAGCAATCCTAAGTTAGTCGTGAGAAACTGATCCTTGTAGGGAGAGGCTTTCAGCCCTCAACATTCTCACGAATCAGATGGGATTGCTATAGTTGAAGATCTATTTAACTATACCTTGCCAGATTTTAAGGGAGGCAATTCTTCTCCGGGAAGACAAAAGACTCAGCGATCAGTACTCAATTTATTTAAGAACGATGTAGAGCCGGAGCTGGAGGACTACTGCAAATATTTTATTCGTGTCATCAGGGCTGGATTTGGACAAGATAAAGAAGTCTGCGCAACTATTTTTCAGGAATCAACTGACAGCTATCTACCTGTCCGATTGGTTTCAATCTATCTTAATAAATCAATTCATGATGGAATCAAGGTTGAAACTATCAGCTCTCAGGTTTTGTGCGATCTTTTAAACCGACTCAATAAAAAGTTTATGGAGCAAGAGGATTCTGGTGCTGGAGGAATTTTTTATCAACGTGTAGCTAGAGTATATGCTTCTACACCATTTGAGAGAGAACAAGTTCCAACCGTGTATTTGATTAAACCCGATAAAATTCGCTACTGGACTCGCTCTATGGCATTGCGAGATGCATATGAAGTCTCGGCAGATATCATGGCAAAGCATTCATACCTAAACACCAATTTGGAAACTGTATCACTTGCTTAATTTTTATGGTTAAAAGAGGACGTAAAACACCATCAGAGTCAGCTTTTTCTAACGAATATGAATTTGTTGAGTTAGCTAAAAACTGGCGACCTGATGCTATCACTGTTCTCCTTAATCTTATTTGGCAAGGCTATGACCTCTACCAAAGCGATGTTTTATCAAGGATAGACTTGTCACAAGCTGATGATCAATTAGAGCGAGATATTACACAAAGTCTTTCGTAATTGCTCAACTGGGGGGTTGACAAGACTAGGGAAATCGCTAGAGTGAAAGGCATGAAAGAGCTTCCAGACCTCAAGCAACTCACAGACTCCGATAAGGACGCGCTGATCCAGATGCTGTGGGATAAGGTGCAAA
>DATNPL010000238.1:0-18716 GCA_036703255.1 Coleofasciculaceae cyanobacterium | reverse complement strand
AACTGTATTTTTGAGGGAATTCCTAACAGTAATTCCCTATAACCCTGATTTTATCGTAGGGTCTGGCGTTGACCGCAGTGAGTCGAAAAACTCCCAAACCCAGGCACAGTATGCGCTGTAAATTCTCGGACAAGTCTATTGTGCGATCGACCCAGCGAACTCACACCAGAGCCTCAAAGCCAAACGAATGATGTGACCTTAGAAGTCATATGTGGCTAGAAGTCATCAGATGAATCCGATCGGTTTGCAGGCGGGAAAGACCAGGAAAACAGCTCCTTGTCGGGGCACTGCTCGGAGCCATCAACAATACCATAGGGATGCATGGCACAAACCAGCATGGTGCCGCTATAAACCTGACCATGATAGTGACGACAGCCTACACAAACCGGATGCTGATTGATCAGCGGCTCTACCGTGTTAGTAATCGGTTCAGCCACGCGATCTAGGGTGGCTTCAAAACCCAAAATCATTTGCAGCAGCGGATCAAACCATTCTGTAAGCTGACCATCTAGGCGATCGATCGTGGGAGAAACCGTCTCCTCAAGCGGAGCCAATGCTCGCTCTATTTCTTCTGCCACGTCTTCAGTAAACTCCAGCAGTGCATCGGCCGTCTCATCGACCCCTTTGCCTACCTCCTGAAAAAACTGCTCAATGCCATCTGTTAGCGTTTCCAGGGTTTTTATCCAGTCTTGCTGCCAACCGTCCATAGTTCAGATTCTGGGTTTAGATTTTGGACTTTAACTATTGAGAAAGCGGTTTTTTGCTCTACTCTCGCTTCAGCCGCCGCAGTTCTTCTTGCAGTTTGGCAACTTGATCACGCAAGCTATCGACTTGAGGGGTTTGAGGAGAGTCTACCGCTTTGTTGTCAAAGCTTTCGTCATCCAAGATTTCAATGCGTCGGGGTTCAGGCGAAGGGTTGCCGCCAGCAGCAGCCTCATTCTGCGCTCGGTTAACCATCTCATCCACCATATGCTTGGCTTCTTCGGCAGTCATTTCACCCCGAGCCACCATTTCATCAGCAATTTTTTGAGCTTGCGATCGCAATTCTCCTAGAGTAGTGCCTGCTTTTTCAGCGGCGTAAGAGGCAACGCCTACTCCCAAGTAAAACGCTTTTTGTACTAAATCTCCGAAGTTCGCCATTTTGACTGAGACTCCTTAATGCCATAGGGCTATAGCTTTTAGCATAGGAGCAATTTAAGGGATTGCCCATAGAGGATTCCACACCTGTCCTATCGAGGAACCCGGCATGAGCAAGCCCTCAGCATCTTTTGCAATCGCAATGTACAGCAAGCGAAGGCTCCAACGTAAAAGACCCGGAGATCACGCCTATTACAAGCATCCCGTATTGCTGCTACCTTCCGGTCCTGACAAAGTTTGGGCGTTGCAATCGCATGAATCCGAGTCCTTGTTAAGGATAGCACGATCGGCGGCAACTCGCTGCAAGATGAACGATGCTCTAGGTGAAATCTAGGTGCAAAGAGTTCAGATAACTCGTGAAGAAACGTTAAGGAATTTAAGCTTCGCATCTCATATTTTTCAGAAAGGATCAGAAAAATATCGGCTAATTTTGTTCCTCAGGATGCATTCTCAATTTCAATCAACCGGGTATTCTAGGTCTTATAGTCGAGAGTAGAAAACTTAAATTTTATAGATGTAGAAATGTGACAATTCCGTAACCTAATGTTAAGATTATGAGAGATTAGCATATTCTGAATTTCAAGTGTCGATTGCCATAGGGGCTACTCGCAGGACGAGCTAGGTTCAGATAAGCCGTTAATCGTGGCTTTACTGAATTGAGCGCCAAGTGTTGTGAGCGCAAGGTGTTAAGCGCCAAGTCCAACCAAATCCAGCAAGTCAGGTTAGACCCAGCCAGATTATGCCGAGCTAGGACGGTCATTTCACGCACTGCTCTCTACTCTGCGGCTGGTCACGGTTTTAAGTTTCTAGTCACGCCTTTAAGTTTATAGTACATTTGTTCTAGATCAGTTCCTCCACAGCTAGAGAAGCACCATGAAGACAACCTCAACCTCTGCTGACATGGTACGTGCCTATCTTCGGGAGATTGGCAGAGTGCCGCTGCTGACCCACGAGCAGGAGATTCTTTATGGAAAGCAAGTGCGCCGTTTAGCGCAGCTCCATGAAGACAAGGAATTGTTGGAAGATAAGTTTGGTCGAGTTGTAACGATGCAAGAGTGGGCAGAGGTTGCAATGCTCTCTGTTGAGGACTTGCAGCAGCTCGTTGTTGAAGGTGAGCATGCGAAGCGCAAAATGGTGGAAGCCAATCTGCGGCTTGTGGTTTCGGTGGCTAAAAAGTACATCAAGCGCAATGTTGATCTGCTTGATCTGATTCAAGAGGGCACGATCGGGATGCAGCGGGGTGTTGAAAAGTTTGATCCAACGAAGGGATATCGCTTTTCAACCTATGCATACTGGTGGATTAGACAGGCTATCACGAGGGCGATCGCTGAGAAGGGTCGCACGATTCGTTTACCTATTCACATCACTGAGAAGCTTAATAAAATTAAAAAAGCTCAACGTTTGCTTTCTCAGCAGTACGGACGAGCGGCTACGGCGGCTGAGCTGGCGGCTGAGCTAGAGTTAACGCCTAAGCAGGTGCGTGAGTATCTGGAGCGGGCGCGTTTGCCGCTCTCGCTGGATTTGCGCGTGGGCGATAACCAGGATACAGAGTTGGGAGAGCTGCTGGAAGACACGGGGCCTTCGCCTGAGGAGTTTGCGGCTCAGGCGGCTCTGCGCTCTGAGTTAGAGCAAATCATGGCGGATCTGACGCCTCAACAGCGCGAGGTGTTGTCTTTGCGGTTCGGTCTGGATGATGGTCAGGCTTTGACTTTGGCGAAGATTGGCGATCGCCTCAATATCAGCCGTGAGCGGGTGCGGCAGATTGAGCGGGAGGCGTTGACGAAGCTGCGTAAGCGTAGAGCGGATATTCGGGAGTATTTGGCTAGCTAGAACAGCCTTGGGGGTTTCCCCCAAACCCCCAGCAGGGGACGCGCCCGTCCCCCACACCCCCTCCGCATGAGATAGAGGATGAGCTGCAAAGGTCGCTTCGCATGGGTGGGGCGATCGGGTGTTGCTAATCTTTTAGGTTTAGGGCGTTTATTGTGAGTGCAGCTATGGGCAGCTATGGCAGAAAGGGCGGGGGATATGTTATTCGATGAAGCGAATGACGCGAACTTTGGGCTGGGGTAGGGTGCGAAACTGAGTTGCTTTACTTTCAATCTCATCAAGCTGTCCTAAGGCTAGGCCGCAGGGATAGCCATATTTGGCTTTAACGCGATCGCTGGCGATTTGTAAGGCGGTACGCGATCGGGTGACGAAGTCTTCTAGAGGATAGTCTTGTGCGGCCGCAAAGTATTCTTTGACGATCAGCGAGGGCGAGTAGCAGGTTTCTTGGGAACCGTCAGGCCATTGGATTTGAAAGCGAATTTCGGGCATAAGGCGATTTTAGACTTTGGCTTTTGGATTTTGAATCGGCGGTTTTGGAGAAATCTGAGACTTGAGAGAAGAGCTATCTTTCATCAGTTGGCGATAGGCGTTGACATGCATTCTGGCAGAGTTTTCCCAGGTGTAGATGTTGCACAGCGTTTGGCTTTCGGCAATCAGCGATTTTGCGAGAGCAGGCTGCATGACTTGGCGCATGGCTTGGGCGATCGCTTCCACATTTTGGGGATCGACCAAAAGCGCCTGCTGGTCTGACAAAAACTCGGTGAAGGGCGGTTGCCGAGCGGTGATCACGGGTAGTCCTGAGGCGATCGCTTCTAAGACGACTAGCCCCCAGCCTTCTTTGAGGGAGGGAAACACAAAGGCATCAGCAGCATGATACAGCAAGGGCAAGTCTGCTTCGGCAATAACGCCCGGTAAAACCAGAGAGTTGCTCACTCCTAGCCGATCGACCTCTGCAAAAAACTGATGGCGATAATCCTGATAGTCAAATAGGGTAGCGCCGCCAGCAATCACGAGCTGGGCTTGAGGGAAGTCAGTCAGGGCTTGGGCAAAAGCTTGCAGGAGGGCGATCGAGTTTTTGCGGGGTTCTATGCCGCCTACGGTCAGGTAAATTGGGCTGCCCGATAGGTTTAGCCGCTGCTTGAGATCAAGGACGGTAGCCGACGGGTTTAGGGCGTCAGGTTGCACAAAGCGATCGCGATCGACCCCGTTAATTACGCGAGGTGCTTCAATGTTGTATTGCTGACGCAGTTGAGTTTGCCAATGAGCGCTAACACACAGACATAGATCGGGTTCAGCGATCGATTTTTCCTGGCAAGCCTGTAGGTAGGGGCTGTTGAACGCATCAATGTGATGCACTGTGCGAACAAAGTGGGGAATCTGTCCTTGCTGCCGCAGCTGAAGTAGAGCGTTGGCGCTAATGCAGTCTTGCGCGTGATAGCAGTCGTAAGATAAAGGCTGATTAGGTTCGATTGAACCAGAAAAAAAGCGAACGAATTCTTGAATGCGCTGTTGGATCAGGCGATCGATATCTCCGGTGACGGGCTGAGCCGGAATCAGCTGCACTGAACAGGAATAGGGGCGATCGAATCCTCGTTTTTCCTGCACGTCAGCAGTAGCTTGAGCAGCATCTTGCTTGTCTAAGGCGTAAATACAAACCTTATGTCCTAAGTGATGCAAGGCTTCTGCCAATTCCAGCGTGTGGACAACGCTGCCTCTGGGCTTTGTCGCGTAGGTAAAGAGAGCGATTCGCAGTCTGTTGTTCATGGTTGCTTCTCAGGAGGCGTTTCGGAGCGCAAGGCTGAGGCAAAACCCGTCAGTGGCTCCTGCTGCAAATCCCAAAAGAGCTGAGTTTCGCCCTGCATCCTCAAATGGAGCTGTTGCCCCGACTGAATTTGGCCGACGATCGCACAAGTCAGTTCTCGCTGCTGAAACTTGGCTTGCACAGCTGTTACTTGCTGAGGCCGGACGCTGAGGAGAAAGCCGTAGCTGGGAAAGCAGGTGAGCCAGCGTTCTAAGGGCATATCTGGACAGGGAATAGCATCCAAATCCAGCACGGCTCCACAGCCAGATGTTTCCAACAGCATCAGCAGCGTGCCTATGACACCTCCCATACTGATGTCTTTGCCTGCATCGCACAAGCCTGCTTCTGCCAAATCTGGCAAGATTGCCAGGTCTTGCCGCAGTTCTGCTGGGTCAGCTTCTGTTGCTGCATTCCAAAAAGGATGCTGGGGATGGGCTTTGCCCCGCAGATCGATCGCCATCAGTAAAGCATCCCCGACTCTGGCTCCAAAACCGCTAATCAGCCGCTGAGCGCGACCTAGAATTGCGACTGACAGAGCATTGTAGGGGCTATGACAGTTGGTATGCCCGCCTACGATCGGAACTTGGTAGGTCTGGGAAGCCGCTTGCATACCTGCCAGCAAAGCCTGACTTTGGGAGAAGGACTGACTCCAAAGGGTGTCCACCACGGCGATCGGTCGGCCACCCATTGCATAAATATCGCTAATGTTCACCATGACGGCACACCACCCCGCAAACCAGGGTTCTGTTTCTACCAGCATTGGCAGAATGCCCTCGGCGGCTAGTAGCAGATAGGTTTCACCATCTGGAATGGCGGCACAGTCATCTCCAATTTGAGTCACAGCAGCCGTAGAGCTGGGAGAGGCAGCGGCCAAGAGATGAGATAAGCCGCTCTCTCGCCGAGACACAACCTGAATATCTTGCTTCTGCAAAATACCTAAGGACTGCCGCAAGTTTGTAACAAGATGGCTCAACACGCTTGTGCCCCAATTTGTTGTCCCGCTTGCCATTCATGCGACCAAATGGGCAGGTTAGGGCGAGGCTCGGCATAGGGGTAAAAGAGGGGCGGATAATGCTCCAGGTCAGCTTCCATCAGATGGTGCAGCCGATCGCAGATCACTTTCTCTTGCAGCGATCGCCAATGCAAGCGCTGGAAAAATCGCACATTTTGCATTTGCACCGTTGCCAGAAACCGATCGCACCCCCAAGTATTTGCTGTCGTGACCGCTTTTTCGATTAGACCCTTACCAATTTGCCAGCCCTTACGATAGTCCGGATGGGTGCCTAACCTGCCGCCATACCAGAGTCCTGGCTCGATCTCGTAGATCCGCACAACCCCAACCACTTTTGGCGGCTCAGGCTTTGATAGAGGCGGGTCATGCGGTAAGGGAGAGGTGACGGCAATAATGGGATAGGCGATCGCATCCCAATCGTCCACATCGTCGCCCTGAAAAATCTGCTGCTCTTCAGCGAAGATGGCTTGGCGTAGGGCAAAATAGGCGGCAATTTCTGCTGGAGTGACCGCAAGCTTAAATTGATAGGTGCGAGTGGACATGGAAGAAGACGGATAAGGGATCAGAACTTCATGGCCGACCTTTTCAGGCGCTGGCTTTTTCAAACGTAGACAGCGCCGAGCAAGCGCCACACTTGCCGCATCCTGCCTTCATGGCGGCAGAAGACAGTCCGGCTCGGTTGAGTAAAGCACTCACCTGCTGATAAAGGCTATACATAAATTCGCTGCTGGGTGCTGGCTGATCGGCCAAGGGCGTCCCGCTAATGGGCACAAAAGGCACCACAAACGGGTAAACTCCCATCTGAATCAGACGATCGCTCGCTTCTACCAGGGTTTCCAGGCTGTCTCCCAAACCTGCCAGCAGATAGGTGCTGACCTGTCCCCAACCAAATATCGGCACGGCTGCTGCGAACGCCTGGAAGTAAAATTCCACGGGTACATCGGCTTTCCCCGGCATGATTCGCGCCCGAACGGCTGGATCTACCGCCTCCAAATGCATGCCTAGGCTGTCTACTCCGGCGGCCTTGAGGCGATCGAACCACACAAAATCATCAGGCGGTTCGCATTGTACCTGAATTGGCAAGTTCACCCGCTGTTTGACCGCACGCACGCACTCGGTGAGATAGGCGGCTCCGCGATCGCTCGTGTTGGGAGTACCCGTTGTCATGATCATGTGCTTCACGCCATCTAGCCGCACGGCGGCCTCAGCCACCTCAGCCAACTGGGCGGGAGACTTACGGGCGATCGTCCGTCCTGCCTCCAAAGACTGGCCAATCGCACAAAACTGACAGGCGCTCTCGGTGTCGGCGTAGCGCCTACAGGTCTGGAGTACCGTAGTCGCCAAAACATCCCGGCTATGGAGCAGCGCAATTTTCCAATAGGGAATGCCCTCGGCTGTCGTCAGGCTATAAAACTGCGGCTGCTGTGGAAAACTAATGGGGGCGATCGCCTCTTCCTGCCGCAGCAAGGTCACTGCACCTGATTCCAGCTTTGCTGTATAGGGCGATTGGGCAGAGGCTCCCGTAAACACAGGCACCATTACGGTTGTTCCCTCAATCGTCACCGCTTTGTGATCCGATGGCCCCGCTCCGCCTTTGCGTCCTGCGGCTCCCACCTCTTGCTCAACCAGCTTTAGCCCGTGGGATTGCAGTTCCGTAATCAGATGTTGTTTATCCATTGCAGAGAAAATAGAGAGTAAGACAGAAGGCCAGCCAAATAATCCTGGATTTTAGATTCAACCCAAAACCCTGAGGCCGCTAGACAAAGATTGTTGGATACGCCCTTAAGGATTGAGCGTTAGATAGGTCGGCTCGATCGGCGTAGATAATCCCGCGCTCTGAGCATCAAAAACAGGCGCTGACGGCTCTGTACCCCGCGTTACCGACCAAGACGCAGCATTGACCTGAAGCTGCAACAGGTCGGGGCGAGAATAATGCCCAACGCTGTCCATCATCCGCTTGCGCTTGGTAATCAGAGAAAAATCCAGGTCAGCGATCGCCATGCCTTCGCCTTCCGTGATCGGCGGACAAAGCGGCACCCCTTCAGGACTAATGATCGCCGTATAGCAGCCGCCACTCAGCACTCGCTGTAGCTTCTCATCGGTTGTGATCTGGGCAATTTGATCTGGCGTCAGCCAGCCTGTCGCGTTGACCACAAAACAGCCTGCTTCCAACGCATGGTGCCGAATTGTCACTTCCATCTGGTCGGCAAAAATCTGCCCTACCATTGAGCCAGGAAACTGAGCGCAATGAATTTGCTCATGCTGCGCCATTAGGGCAAATCGCGCCAAAGGATTGTAATGCTCCCAGCAAGCCAGAGCACCCAACTTGCCTACCGCAGTCTCTACCACCTTTAAGCCTGCACCATCGCCCTGCCCCCACACCATGCGCTCATGATAGGTCGGCGTAATTTTGCGGCGCTTTAGCAGCAGTGAGCCGTCGGCATCAAACACAAGCTGGGTGTTATAGATAGAGCCGTTGTCTCGCTCATTCACACCCAAGACCACAACAATCTGGTAGGAGCGCGCCGCGCGGCTAACGGCATCGGTAACGGCGCTAGGCACCTCAACGGCTTCTTCATACAGCCGCATGTGTTCTTTGCCCATCAGCACAGGGGGCTGAATAAACGAAAAATAGGGGTAGTACGGCACAAAGGTTTCGGGAAAAACCACGAGCTGCGCCCCTGCTTGGGCTGCTTTGGCGATCGCCTCCAGCACCTTATCCGTTGTGCCTTCGCGACTAAACAACACAGGGCTAATCTGCACGGCTGCCGCTCGGACTATCTGTGAATCGCTCATGAGGCTTCTCCTTAACAACATAAGAGCGAGAGGGATGCCGACATTGGGGTTAAAAGTTCAAAAAGTCCCAAAAGTACCCTTTGCTTTTGCCCCAAGGACAAATGAATTGAGATTTTGGATCTTGGACTCCATCTAGAATTCAAAATCCAAAATCTCAGCGTTTGCCTACAGCGTCCAGGTGTCGAGAATAAATGCGCCATCCTTACGGTGCATCAGCACAAGATCCAGCACATCCAAAGGGCTGATGGGGCGAATCCCTTCAATCAGTGAAGGCTCACCGTGACCATACAGCGCCTGTAGCGCAAACCGACAGGCATAAACCTTGCCACCTTCAGAGATAAATTTGCTGATTTGATTATTGAAATTCTGGTGCCCTGGGAAAGCTTCATCCCCTAGCTTGGGAAAGCCCCGCTGCACGCCCAGCGTTACGCCCGGTCCATACAGCAAAATCGAAGTTTCAAATCCTTTCCGCAGGAGCCGAGTCGCTTGCAGCAGATTGACAAAACCGATCGATCCTTCAAAGGCAACCGTGTGAAACGTGACCAAGGCTTTTTCACCTGGATCAGCCTTCACATCTGGAAAAACTTTCTCTTCATAATCAACCAGAAAATCACCAGCTTTGTGAGCGGGATGAGTTACTTCAGGCATGATGATATTCCTCAGAACGAATGTTGAATCAAAATCTACTTAAATCTAATCCGATCGTCAGGACGATACTCTGATTCGATCGTCAGGACGATCAGCGACCTTTGCTGCGCCTTGCACACTCTCCACAGACAAGAGAAAGATAAGAGCGCTAGAGGCTTCAGGGCTTTGACTTGACTATGTGCAGCGTAGAAGCATCAGATAGGGCTGCTTGTGTAGTTCGATACAGAAGCTGGAAGTCTGGTTGTATGGACAGGCGCGATCGCCAACCCTCTCCCAAACATCCCCCATTAGCCTAAGCTACCTGTTTAAAAGAACAGGTGATCTGGATCGGGGCGCTGCTGATTTTATAGCGCTACGCGCTTAAATCCAACGGATTTTATTTCTAAAAGCCTTGCGGAGCAAGGCTTTTAGAAATAAAATCGCCTTAACCTGATTGCGTAGAACTATATCTACAAAATTTATGTTGAGAGGCGTGCGAAGCAATGCCCTGGCTCGGCAAATCCGAATTTGTCAGCATAAAAAAATTGAGCGCTCTCGACAGAGAGCGCTCAATTTTTAGTTAGATAAACCTTACGAGCGATTTAAGACACCTTTGCTGCCATCAACTGCTTCTCAGGCAAAGTCGTATGCTGCCCCACAATTTGACGGAATTGCTCACCCTCGATCGTCTCTTGCTCTAGCAGCATATCAACGAGTTGATCCATCAGTTCGCGGTTCTCGCGAATGATTCGCCGCGACTCGGCATAACAGCGAACAGCGATCGTTCTAACCTGCTGATCGATTTGAGTCGCAACCTCTTCAGAATACTCAACCCGCGACATCCAATCTCGTCCTAAAAAGACTTCGCTATTGCCGCTCTCCAAAGCAAAAGGCCCCAGGTCAGACATGCCATAGCGCGTCACCATTTCGCGGGCCAGGTTTGCCACCACCTGAATGTCGTTGCTGGCACCTACCGTAATTTCAGCATCGCCAAATACCTCTTCCTCAGCCGCGCGTCCCCCCAAGGCGATCGTGATCCGATCGAGCAACCAAGACCGAGTATAAAGCCCACTATCAATCATCTCTTCATTGAAAGACTGCTGAGCAAAACCGCCAATGCCGCCCGATCGCGGAATAATTGTTACCTTGTTCAGCGGATCGGAGTTTTTCAGCAAGGTCATCAGCAGCGCATGACCCACCTCGTGATAGGCAATCAGCCGTTTTTTCTTGCTGTCGAGGAGCGGAGTCAGGGTCATTCCCGTCGTGACGCGATCGATCGCATCATCAATTTCCAGGGGCGTTACGGCCTCTTTGCGTCGCCGCGCCGTTAAAATAGCCGCCTCGTTCAGCATATTGGCTAGCTCAGCCCCCGAAAACCCAGGCGTGCGCCGAGCAATCGTTTCTAGCGACACACTGGCGTCTAGCTTCTTGTTGCGGGCATGAACCTCTAAGATGCCCAAACGCCCCTTGTAGCTGGGCAAATCGACCTGTACCTGGCGATCGAATCGACCCGGACGCAGCAGCGCCGAATCTAGAACGTCAGGGCGGTTGGTTGCCGCGATGATGATAATGCCCGCATTGCCCTCAAACCCGTCCATTTCGGTCAGGAGCTGGTTCAGCGTTTGCTCTCGCTCATCATTGCCGCCGCCGATGCCTGTGCCGCGCTGCCGCCCAACTGCGTCAATTTCATCGATAAAGATGATGCAAGGCGCATTCTCTTTTGCCTTTTTGAACAGGTCGCGCACCCGTGAGGCACCCACACCTACAAACATCTCGACAAATTCGGAACCCGAGATACTGAAGAAAGGAACACCCGCCTCTCCAGCGATCGCCTTGGCTAGCAAAGTTTTTCCTGTTCCTGGAGGGCCAACCAGCAACACACCCTTAGGAATCTTTGCCCCCACTGCCGTAAATCGCTCCGGCTTCTTCAAGAAAGTCACGACCTCTTGGAGTTCTTCCTTCGCTTCCTCAATGCCTGCCACATCATCAAACAACACGCCTGTCTTGGCTTCCATTTGAAAGCGGGCTTTAGACTTGCCAAAGCTCATGGCTTGACCCGAAGAGTTTGTGGTGCGCCGCAAGAACATCAGCAGCACCATCAGCAACACAAATGCCAACAAGCCATGCGTGATCAGCCAAGCCACCGTGCCGCCATCTGTTGAAGGCTGCACTTCCAAATCCACGTTGTTTTTGCGGGCAGCATCAATCAATTCAGGGTTGCTGTCACCAAACAAAACAACTTCTTGAGGCGCGCTATCTTTAGGCTGGTTCTTGAGCCGCACCTCTGCAACCCCACGCACTGGATCGATCTCGACCCGTGCCACTTCTCCGGCTTGAATTTTTTGCACTAAAGCACTGTAGGTCAGCCCGCTACCTTCGCGGGTCGCCCCTTGCGCCATGCTGGGCGGAGTCGCTAGCGTGGTCTGGAGCATGAGCCAGACTGCTGTCACCGTTCCAGTTACCAGGGAACTTTTCAGGGGATGATTTCCTCTCCTCTCAAGCTTACCCATCAAAACTTTGCCCTCAGCCTGCTTCATATTCTCTCTGTCGCCTTTTGCAATCTGCTACAGCTCGGCGCGATGTCTCCAGCCAAATTAGTTCACGTTGTTAAGCTAGCTTGGCGAGACAACGGCTCTAGAACTAGTGTAACTCTACACACCTTAAGTGACAGGGCTAAAAAGGTCATAGCCTAAAAGCGATCGCTCCAAAGCAAAAATCCTTAAGGCAAAAAGCGGCTATCCAAAACTTGCTCTAGAGAATTAAGGACACTTTGAAGGAGAGGTGTCATAACTCAGATGAGTCTCTCTCACGGCCAAATCCAAGCCATACTCAAAGCCTAGGGCAAAAAAAGGGCGGGCAATGCCCACCCTCATCACAGTCTTTAACAGTAAAGTCTTCAGCGATCGCTAAAGATTCCAAAATAAATGAACTTGAAAAATTCCTTTGAACAGCAGGCTACCTCTGCTTTTTCAAAAAAACTTGAGTTTGATTAAATTTGCGATCGCTAAGAAAATTCTGAACGATCGGTCTCTGGTGTTTTGGGTTCCTCCGCTTTGTGATCGGGCTGAGGAGCATGATGGCTGTGAAAACGAATGCCCAGAAAAATATCGTAGACAAAGCTCCAGAAAGCCCTACCCCGGAACACGCCCAGCGACTGGTGACAGCCTTTAGCATCCAGCAAGGGACGCGTTGCCTCATAAGCCGGTTGGTATCTGTACCAGGGGATTGAAGGCCAAAGATGATGGATGAGGTGATAGTTCTGCCCCATAATCAGCACATTCAACACAGGGTTAGGATAAACGCGAGCATTTTTCCAGCGATCGCGCTCTTGAAAGGGGCGATGCGGCAAATAGTCAAAAAATAGACCGAGCGCTAAACCCACAACCAGAGCCGGAGAAAACCAGTAATTAAACAAAAAATCTAAAAAATCGTAGTGAATTGCCAGAAAAACAATGGTTGCAAAGATCGCACGACTGAGAAACCATTCCAGCAGCTCGAACTTCCGCCATAACCTTCGCTTAAAGAAAAACACCTCGTGATAGAAAAACCGGGGCGCAATCAGCCAGAGTGGCCCATAGGTTGAGACAAAGTGATCAGGATCATTGTCAGGATCATTGACGTTGGCATGATGCTGCATGTGTACCCGTGTAAACACAGGATACGCAAAGCCCAGCATCAACGCGCTGCCATGCCCCAAAACAGCATTCATTATGCGATTACGATGCGCCACATTATGCGAGGCATCGTGAATGACAGTTCCCACGATATGCAAAGCGATCGTGTTACTGAAAAAACAGAACCATCCCGGTAAATTCCACAGCCAGTATCCCACCGTTGATGCAATCACCATTGCAACTGCCGCCAAGAACATCAGCAGGGTTGGGTTTAGGCTACCTGGCGGACCTAAGAATTCTCTCGGCACAGTCAGGGGCTTTATTGCCTCCGACACCATGATATTTCCACTCCTTTACGCAGTCACCCTTGTGCAGTATAAGGTACAGAGCTTCAAGAATAAAGTTTTGTGAAATAAGCTCATTTAATCAAACAAACGGCTTTTCCTACAGAATCTCTAATAGATTAAGCCAAACTAGGGCATCGTTTACGATCGCAGATCGCATGCCGCTCAAAATAAGTTTCATGACCGGATTAAGCAATGTTGAATTCGCTCACCTAAAAAAATAGCTTTCAGCAAGCTTTTGAAAATTCATCTCGCCTTAATCAATATCTCTTCACATTCTCTGGGAAATTCATGAACTCCGCAAAGGTTTTCCGCAATACTACTGAAGCGGGTTGAGGTTGCCCTTGGAAAACGAATTATCCACGCAACCCGCCTGTCTGTAAGGCGATCGTCTTTAGGGAAGCATCGAAACCACGACAAACTAATCGTCAGCAGCGTCAGCGTTTTCAGTACTTTCAACCTAACATTTTCTATTCAGACACCTTATTAAGTGACATATAGAAACAGTTAGCGCCAAATAAAACGCCTGACACTTTGGGTCATAAGCCCCTGAATCATCAACGCCTGGATCATAAATACCCGGAGTCATGAGCATCTTAAGTCATGAGTTCTAAGGTCAAAACACCGCAAGCAAAAGCCCCCATTGGGATGTAGATACTGTGAGGACAATAATGAATACCCGCTCTTTCATTGATCCCAGCAAAAGAACCAGCCGCATCAATAGCTCCACTCCAAAATCTCAGCATGCTGGTAGCCACCAGCCGCAAAAACGATGGCAGCCTAAGCCCAAAAAGGCGGCTAATCCGCAGGCTGCGGGTTCCCAGTTCAGCCCGAATGAGCATGATATGTTCATTCGGCAGCAAGCGCTGTCACTGGCTCAGCAAGGAAGCATGGCCGAAGCCGTTGCCTTGTTTAGCGAACTGTTGATCCGCAATCCTGAGAGCGCCATTGACCATAGCAACCGAGGATTGATTTACGCTCAGAGCGGTTTGTTTGAAGAAGCGATCGCTGACTACAATCGCGCCATTGAGCTAAATCCTCGTTTAGATAGCGCCTACAATAATCGGGCTAACTACTATGCGGCTCAAGGGCAGTACTTAGAGGCCATTCTGGACTACGACGTTGCGTTAGATCTCAACCCTGCAAACGTGCGCGCCTGGATCAACCAGGGCATTACCTTTCGGGATCTAGAAATGTACGATCGCGCCCTCGAAAGCTTTGAGCTAGCCCTCTGCCTGGGTCGTTTGGAAGGTCATATCTTCGCTGAACGGGGACGAACCTATCACCTGCGGGGAGACTGGAATTGCGCGATCGCCGACTATCAGCGTTCCCTTGATAAGCTCTCTCAGTCTGCAACTTCCGCTCAGGGTTCTGCTGCACGGCTCTGTCTTCAGGTAGAAGGCTGGACAAACGAGTTGCTTAGTTCAGCGTTTGAAAAGGATGATGCATGGAAGGTCTAACCTCAAAAAGGCTCAGGGCTATAGATATATGAGCCTTGAGCCTGATGAGATCAGATCTGGCTTAGTTAGTCAATTGAGCTTAAATTAGTCAATTGAGATAGACTGAGGCCCTTTTTTACCGTTCGTTGCTCCCGTCGTGGCTGACGAATAAGATCTAGAACCAGACTGCTGATCAAGCCAACTCTTCACGGGATCTTCAGCCAGGTTCAAACGTAAAAGCCCAGAAACAAAGCCACCTAAGAACGCTACAGGGTTCCCCATTAATTCTTTAAACACGGGTGACAGCTCATCCACAAACATTCTGAAGCTCCTCGTTGTACGTAGTTGGATAGGTATAGAGTTTGATAGGCGATCGCCCTGATCCTAACGCGAACTTGCCTGAATGTTCAGAACGCAGCATGAGTTCCTAAAGCCACAGTTAGGACAAGCTATTTTTTGAAAGCCGCCCGTAGCGCAGCTTTCAAAAAACAACTCATTTAGATCAGCTATCGCTGATGCTAGCCCTGCTTCTCAGGCAGCATACACTTGTCGCTATCGCAGCCAGCCGGACCCGCCTCAAACATTTCACCCGAATCATAGCGACTCAGGACTTGATGGAAATCATCTGTGCGGCGGCGCATCAGCACCTCTTGCGTCAACTGCTCATAGTCCGCTTTAGAAATTGGCTCAAACGGCAGCCGAGGGAACGTTTGCAGGTCGTCGAACCGAGCCAGCAGCGCGGCTGAGATATAGCCCTCATCAGACTGAATCGCCTGATGTAGCCGATCGGCTAACGCATCAATTTCATTTTCCCGCAGCTCGATCGTAGCCGAGGTGTTATGAGCGGTGTAATACTTCTGCACCTGCATGTAGAAATCGGCCTGTGCCAATGCCGAGAACTTAGAAATATCGACCTGATCCGCTCCAGGTAGATTTGCCCAAGACACCTCGACCGGAATTTCGACCAGCCACTCAGTGCAGCGTGGATCGAAGGCATCATCTAACAGTCGCCCGTTCTCATCCTTATCCGATTGAGAAGGGATGAGCCGATAGCCGTAGTCATAACAAGCCATTGCCACCGGATCATTCTTGCGGAAGGTAATCCGACGCAAAAAGCGCTGTGCCTTGGGCGGGTGCCAACCGGGACTTGCGCCCGTCAGCAAACTCTTCGTTCCGGCAGGCTGAACGGTCGTGCAGCGGTTGGGGCGACGCATCTGATGGCGATCGCAATATTCCCAGACCACACGATGCACCGTTTCTTTCCAGCGGCTGAGATATTCCTGCTCTTTTTGCTTGAACTGCAAGCCTTTGACCGTATCTGGACGACCTTGCTCCCACCAGCGCAGCCATTCAGAGCCGAAAGCATGGACAAAGAAGTCAAACAGCCCCGTAAAAGATACGCCCACGATGGGGTCAAGCAGACGGGACTCCTGATAGCGCGCTTCACCAAACTGGTGGTTGAGCAACCCTGCCACCGAAAGTGCCCCAGCCGTAAAAGCTTCTTCCTGCTCCTTGAAGTTAAACGGATCGAGCTGATTGAGATGCACTTCAGACAGGTTGCAGTGAAAGTTTTCCCCCAGGATTTCTCCACAGGGATTTAGCCCATAGCGACCTAGCCGATGTTCTACCTCATTCTCAGGCATTTGAGGATAGTGGCGTTGTAGCCACTGCCTACCGTTGCCCTCACTATAGGCAGCAAGAAAATCTGACTTAAGGGCAGGGTTAGTGAGCAAATCGCCATTAGAGCGGGCAATCGCCTCTCCAGCCCACTGAATCGCGCCTTCACCCGAGTAAAACTGCTTACGAACGGCATCGGTACATTCTTGCAGCGTCGGCTTGTGGTGGAAAACGCGCGTGTGATTCGCCATGCGCAACACATCTCGCTCCGGATCAATGCGCCAGTTGCCCTCGGCATCCTGCTGCCAAAGGTTGTCTTTTGCCGTGGTAGCAGTTTGATCCTCGCTGTCAAACTGCCGCATCCCGGCTGAGCGGCGAATATTTCCGGCCACAACGCAAGCCGCTGCTTCATCAATCAGCAAACAGCACTCGATCGCATTCAACTTGCGCCCAACCACTTGATTCAAGATTCGGGCACAGCGCTCATAGAGCTGCGGCAAACGCACCGGATTTGCCACACCGCCAAAGCCCTTGAGTCGCTCGCCTGCCGGACGCACTTGGCTCAGGTCAATCAAGACTTGCACTTCTCCAGAGAAGCGATTGTCTGTCGAAAGCTCCAACAAAGTCTGGTAAGACTTGACCCAACCCCTGCGGCTATCTCCAACCTGAATCGTCACCTGATTTCCGACAAAGCTGACTTCAGTTGTGTCTTGTCGCACTTCTGGAGCCGCAGTCCCGATCGCATTGGCCACCGTCACGGTCATTACATTGCGGATGACCGGAAGCTGGTCGATATACTTGGGTTCTAGCACCGCACCCGTGCCGCAGCCCATCATAGCCAGATCCATCATTAGACCAAAGGCGCGCCAATCCACGACGTTGGTACTGGTGCAATTGTAGGAACCTGAGAAGTTTTCGGGCTTATCAATCCATTCGGTGCCGCCAACCCAGAGCCAGCGACCGGATGGCAGACTTTTGAGCTGTCGCTGCATGCGTTCTACTAATGCAGCCTCTTGGGGCGTGAGGTTGCCAAGCTCAACAACGCCGCGCAGCGTGCGATCGCACACCTCTTCCCAGGTTTCTCGAACGTTTGCCGCCTTCTCTCCCCGACGGCTGTAGGTTCTGAAAAACACAGGGTTGGCAGCAGGCGCTGACTTTGGAAAGGGATTGGCTGGAGATAAAGGGTCTGGGCGTGTGCGTTCAAGATCTTGAACCATGAGTGATGCCTCAATGTCACGGATATAGCAAAGTCACAGATGTCGCGAGTACGATCCTACAGATGTTGAAACCATCTGCCATAGCTCGATCGCCATATTTCTACCACAGTCACCAAGACGACCAGTAGAGGGCTAGAGGATTATGGAAAGATCATCCTACTCCACATCTGGAGGTTTGGCTACATTCTGACGCTACATTTAGAGTCACTAAGGTTAAAAGGGAATATCGTCATAATCAACCTGCTCCACCGCAGGCTTTGCACCTGAGTAGGCAGGCGTTTTGGCTGGCTCTGGTGCTGTGCTCGCAGGTTTTGCCGCAGGCTTGGCTCTAGGGACAGAAGTCGCTGCACTGCTGGGGGCAGGGGCAGGACCAGAACCAGTCGTGGCCGCAGGCGTAACCGCAGAAGTTGTGAGGCTGGCATCTGCGTTCACTAAATGAATGCGTTGAGCGGTGAGTTCGGCACGAGTCTCCTTAAAGCCCTCTGGCCGATCGATCCGGTTCATGTTCAAGCGACCTTCAACAATGACGCGATCGCCCACATGATATTTTTCCTGCATTTCCTGCGCCAGGTTGCCCCAGCCTACGACTTTTAGCGTCGCCGGAGGATCTTCGTCCCGGATGCCAGGAAACTGAACCACAATTTCAGCGATCGCCGTTTGGTTTTCGGGCGTGTAGCGGAGCTGAGGATCTTGAATGACTTCAGCCATCAGAATAAAGTTGTTCATGGATGCTCTCCGATTGGGTATAGCGCAATGGCTTCCTAATATAGGCTTCTCAGTGTAACCGGACTCTTCGGAACTGGACTCTTAAATTTTAGAACGCGATCGTCAACCGCAAAGTTTAGAACGCATTGCCAAGTTTTAGTAGTAAATACGTACCATTCTACATCGGGTGAATGGCAACTTGCAAACTGAAACGCTCTACTGAATCACACCTCGTATCGCCACAATCATAGGGCTTCGGGCATTTTAGACCACGCGCTCTAAAATGCCCGAAGACTAATCGCGCAATTTCCAAAACAATGTTGGGAAGGCATGTCCTCACAGGAAATACACCTTCCCAACATTGCATCCATCTTGCCTTGGATCATGGATTGAATAAAACTCTACTGTTTTTCAGAAGTGCTGTGCTTCCAAAAAGCTCTTACTCCCTTCCCGGCAAAAGATTAGGCAACAAGTGAGAAGATGAAATTGAGCGTTTTTTGCACCTGTTCTGCTGAGAGAAACTGATTGGATGCGAGAAACTGCTCTAACTGTTGCTCAATCTGACTCAGAGTTGTGCCAA
>DATNPL010000147.1:0-47506 GCA_036703255.1 Coleofasciculaceae cyanobacterium | reverse complement strand
TTCATTCAACGCATGATAGAGGCGGGAAGTAGGTGCCATTGATTTTGCCGATTTGTGTGGTAACTTTCAGCTTAAACCAGGCTCTGCTTCCCTCCTGGCTTTCGTTTCATCTCCCAATACTTTTGTCAGTCAAGCAGGGATGGGATGTGTAGCTCTAACCCATTCATGCGGCAACTCGTTCACGCTTCAACCTCCCAATCCTCAACCTGCAACCCATCCACCCGTACAAACTCTCGTGTGTTGTGAGTAACCAGGGTGAGATTATTTGCCAGAGCGATCGCGGCAATGAGCAAATCACAGGCACCGATCGGAGTTCCTGCACGAGCAAGCCGTGCCCGAATTTGACCACAAACAGTCGCAGCTTCATCGTTAAACGGAAGTGACGCAAAGCTTACCAAAAATTCCTGCTGCCGTTCCAACGTTCGAGCTGGGTTATTGCTCCGCATGGCACCATAAAATAGCTCAGCTTTGACAATCGAACATACAGCCATCTCTTCAAGGGAGATAGAATGCAAGCGATCGCGCACTGGAGTTGAACGACCATTCAAATACATCACACAAACATTCGTGTCGAGCAAGTAACGCATTCTTTAGTCAAACGCTCCGGCAAGGTCATCATCAAGGCTCTCTGAAATTCCTAGATCATCTAGAACAATGGGGTCATCGGCACAGATACCATAGAACTGCTCTAGCGATCGCCCAGTACCCGTTGGCGATGAAACAAACTGATAAATAACCATCACTTCCACATCCCGTTCTATTATTCCAACAGGAATATCGAGATGGAGAATACCATCTTGACCAACACGCTGACGTACCTTAATACTTTCCATCTTTGCTACCTCTTTGCTTACAGACTAATATCCTCACCCAATTCTTGCAAAATTCCCTGCAATTCGGCTATGGCTGCCTCCAAGTCACCGATCGCCTCCTGAGCAAGGATGGTAGGTTCAGGTAACTCACCGTTTTCCTATTCGCTTTCATCCTTATCACCGGGGGAGCACACGATGGAGGTAGTGCATCTCTCCCAATTTCAGAGTACGGGTTGAGCAGTGAGGGTAGTGGACTTCACTTGTGGCTATACCTAGAAGCAAGACGATCGCCTCAGAACCTCAGTTTACGGATGTTGCAGGGTGGTCAATCGCTCAATAATTTCAGTTCGCTCTTGCAGCAGCGTCGTAATTTCTTGCCTCGCCTGAAGCAGCTGGGTCGCCAAAGACGAGAGCAGATATTCAGCAAAGCGTTGGGCGACCTGAGGCGAGTCGGCCTGCATTTGCTGCATGGCATCGATCGAGAGGCGATGCAGGGTGCTCGATCGCTGTACCAGAGCCGTCTGGAGATAGTTCGCCCGACTGTAAAACTCCCACCCTCCAATCCAGTCTCCTGCGTCAAAGATCTGGGGGGTTTGCCGCTGCTCTGCTTGATCTGGGGCGATCGCTGCCAGTTCCACCTGCCCCACCTCCAGAAAATAAAGGGCTTCAGGGCGATCGCCCTGACAAAACAAAGGCTCTCCTGGCAAAAGCTGTATTTCCTCCAGATAGCTCATGAAGCATTCAAGCAAGTCAGATTGAGAAAAGATCTGCATCAGGTGAACCGCCAGGGGCAAAGCTCGACCGCGACGGGTCAAGCGCTGTAAGTCCATTTCTAAAGACGTCGTGCGCTTTGAGGGCAGTCTTGGCTGAAAGTCGCCTTGGGCAAACATCTGAGTAAATTCATCCGTGTCATAAGACACATACCAATGACGCATATAAATCTGTTTCGGAATCATCAATAGCTCGACAGTCTGCTCTGCTACAATCTGAGCCGGAGCGATCGCCCCCCGAATCACCTCAACGTCCCCAATTTGTACCCAGGGCAGTGCGGCTCGTCGCTCTGTTACGTTCATCAATCCCGCCTGAAGAGGGATATAAACAAACCCAGAGAGCACGCCACGCTCCATCAGCACCTCACCCGCTTTCACGGTGATTAGCCGAGTTTCTGCAAAAGCCACATCCAGATCGATCGGATCAACCTTCTGGCCTGTTTTCACAACGTGATCCAAAAGATGCAGCTTTTCGGTGATGCCCCAAGGGGGCTGAGTTCCGCCTAAGTAGCGCTCTACCTGCTTCAGATCTGCATTTTGCAGAGAGGTCACGGCTTTGATCCGGGGCGTCAATTCCGGATTGAGTTGACTCAGCTCGTGACAAATCAAATCAGCAAAGGCCGGATTATCATCCACACCCTCTACCAAAATCTGCATGTCCTGCTCTCGTTTGGTACATGTCTCACCCGGATCTGGAGTCTGTGCTGGCTCAGGCCGCCGAAAGCTGACAATCACATCTGCCTGAATATCCTGAATGACCACAGCCGCACTAAAAGCCGCCCAGCGGGTTGCTTCTGGCGTAGAAAATGCCCCCCGCGTAAAGGCAAGGCGCAAGTTTCCCTCCTGATCTAGATTGGAATTGGCCATATTTGCCTCACCCGCACTAATCGGATCTTTGCCTTCTAGCAGAAAAAGCCGATCGCGATCGCGACTCCGCAAGGCATAGATGGCATTAGCCGTCTCCTGACACACGAACACCTCATAGCCCGCAGAAGTGGTAAAAGAGGTACCACGCTGGCGCAGCGCATCAGCACAGCGCAAAGCCCGGACGGTATCGATCACATCCAGCGTCAAAAGCTGCACTTCTGGATCAGCCGCAGTCAGCCAGGAAAAAGCGGTCTGCTCGTAGCGATCGTAATGGCGAAGCAAATCAGGATTACGCCATCGATCGGCAGCATCCGGATCACCAAGGGAGGCAGCCACAAACTGAGCCAGCGCTGCCTTGGCCTGCTCCAGTTTTTCAGACCCGCGATCGCCCTCTGCTCCGCTCTGTCCCTGAGCCTGCTGTTGCGCCAGCTCCTTTTCAGCGATCGCCACCTGCTGCTGATGATACAGATAGTGCAGCTCCGTCCCCACGCAGGTCTGCATCGTCTGTTGCAGCAGAGGAAGATTGTTTAGGCAAGCGATCGGCACCTTGGTTTTGCTGTGCGCCATCGACAGCGCCAACATTTCTCGAAATACCCGCTGTGGCTCTTGGATGGCTCCTTGTGCTGCCAAATTGAGCAAGCGCCAAGCCACATTTCCAGCATTGTTCTGCCACAGCAGATCAATCCAGGGATCAAACTCCGTTGTAAACATGAGCTGAGCCGCAAACTCAGGGTGCATGGCTCGTCCAAAGGCCGAAAAATTCTTCATGCCAATGTCATGCAGATAGGCCAGCAGAGCGCCATAACCCAGCATAAACTCCAGCCGATTCGACGTTCTGCTAGGAATCAGCAAACCCTGAATTTGCTGAATCACCCGCGTTATTTTGCTGGCGATATCTCGACCATGCAGAATGCCGTGATCGGAAAACAGCGCTACATGCTTCAGCGGGTTTTTGAGAAACGCTGGATCTCGAACGACAGCTTCTAGCTTAGACTGCTCAGTCACCTGCCCATAGTAGGTTTGCTCAATATAGGTCGTAAACGCTTCGGGCAGCTTGATGTCGGTAGTCGTCATTGAAGGCTCCAGCAACGTTGAGCGGAGGATTGGAGATCAATATAGCCTGAAAGATGGTTTGGACTCCATTGGCGATCGTGGCTCACTTGAGAAGAATTTCAATTTCTGTTTGGGCTTGCACCAGACGCTCCGAGAAGAGCCGATTCATAAATTCATTAAATTGACCCGCTAGTAAGGGATGCTCTTGCTGCATCTTCTGAAGTGCGGCAGCCGAGAGCCGATAGAGCGTGCTGGGCTGATTGGCGATCGCCGAAACTCGGTGGAGACAGCGCGCATAAAAGTCCGTTTCTCCCACTAGCGTTCCTGCGCCCAACGTCTCAAAGTGCTGCGGCTCAGGCTGGTTTTCAACCCCTCGTTGGGTACTTACCTCTCCATATTCCAAAAAATAAAGCCCGTCGGACTGTTCCGATTGCCGGAATAAATATTCCCCTGCTTCCAGGTTGATTTCTTCCAGATATTGGAGAAATGCCGGAATTTCGTCCTGGCTTTTTTGGAAAAACACCTCCAATTGCAGTGCCAAAGGTAGCGTGCGGCGGCGACGAAACTGGCTGTTTTCAAGAATCTGGCTTTCGCACCAGGCGATGCCCTCATCGAGCGTGGGAAACACCTGACAGTAGGGTTCTGACAGCAGTCCCTCTCGCTGAAACTGCGCCAGGATGGTAGGCGATAGGCTGGTTAAGACTAGGGTGAGCGATCGCTGCTGTGCCAGGGGCTTGAGCTTCAATAAGCTCAGCATGGCGGACGAATCCAGGCCGCTCACTAGGCGAAAGTCCAGCACCAGGAAGCGGATGCCTAACTCTGGATCGCCTTCTGCATGGCTTTCTGCATCACCCTCTGGCTTAAGCATTGGAGCACGACCCTGAAGACACAGCTCCCGAATTTGCTTGAGCAACGTGTGAGCTGTGCCAAAAAAGATAAATCCCTGGAGCTGCAAGATTTGAATCTGGCTGCCCTCTTGACGCAGCAGGCGCTCTTGATTGGGCGATCGCCGTATCCGACTGCTGTAGCTGCTGCCAGCCAGGGTATAACGCGCTACATTAATCTGGCTGTACTTCAGGACAAAGAGGGCGATCGCCACCACCAGGCCAACGACCACCCCTTCCATGAAGCCGATCAGGGTCACAACTGCCGTAATCAGCAGCATGACGGCATAGTCAATCCGCGACAGCTTAAACCAACCGTCGTACACCCAAGACACAATCAGGGGAATGCCGATAAATAACAGCGCTCCACCTGCAACAAATCGCGGGAAGTACGACAGGAGCGATAGTCCTGCCAACAGCACAACCAGATAAAAGCCAGAAACCACGACGCTGGTTAATCGACTCTTGCCGCCGATCTGACGCGCCAAAATCGTCGCGCCGATCGTGTGACTGCCCACGATACCGCCCAGTAGACCCGAAAGGATATTGGCAACTCCGGCAGCTTTCAATTCTTGATTCAGATCGAGATCTTCTGCCATGACTAACTCAAGACCGCTAGATACCAACAAAATGGAGAGCGCCGTAATCAGCATTAGGGCAAACATGCCAGGAAGTTGAGTCAAAATCAGCGTCCAGTTCACCTGGGTCAAGTTCAGCAGGCTCATGGGCTTCCAGAGCTGACCCGTCGGAAAAGGCCCCAACAGCCACCGCTGATCAAAAGCCGTTGCCATTGAGGTTTGGGTCAACGACAGCACAAGGTAAAACAAGCCTGTGACGCTGACAAAGCTCAGGGGAATCAGCAAAATATGCTTGTAGCGATGGGTCAGCGCCAGCAAGGCAAAGGCAAACGCTGCACCCGGTATCCATTTCAGCAAGAGCTGTGGCTGAAACAGCAGCGGCAGTTGCGCCACTGTGCCCACATCTGCCATGACTTGCAGCCCGCCGAGCGACAGCAGACAGCCCAGCCCTGCGAGAAATCCTCCTACGACTGGGTAGGGCAAAAATCGAATCAATTCACCCAACTTCAATTGCCCTACCACCAGCAGAAAAATTCCCACAAGGAGAGAGGTGAGAGCGATCGCCCCAATGATAGTCAAAATCACTTCCTCAGCCGATGCCGAACTGGGAATCTGGCGCGCTACCGCACTCAAAATCACCGCCAGGGTTGCCATTTCTTCGGCCACCGGAAAGGCAATAATTCCGGTAAACGAACTCCTCAGCGCAATCACTAACCCCACAACGGCAGAGCTGAATAGATTAATCCCAATCCCGGTTGCCACATAGGGTTCCAGGCTGCCAGAAAAAACAAAGGCCGCCATTGGAATAATGTCAGTCAGGGTGGCAATCAATCCTGCGACCAGTCCCGCCGTAATCCCCGTCAAGAGTTTATCGTTCTGCACCTTGCCCTGAAACCCAGTCATGATGTTTCTCCGGTGAACAATTTCATTGGAGCCAGTCTCCTGCTTGCCTGTAGGCGATATTCAGGCGATCGCTGAGTGCCACAATCACATATTTTTGATCCGTAGCCGCAACCTCCTGGGATGAAATATCCCTAAGTCATCACAGCTTGGGCAACCGATTTCATCTCTTGGCTGAGGGAATGTTCTGGATAACGCAAATAGAACAAATCGCTGCTGGCAAGCTGCATCATTTCATCACAGTTGGGAAACAGTCCAGCAACGGGTGCGCCATAGTTGGCTTCGATTTGCTGCCGCAGCGCCTCCAGATCCGTATTGTTCAAAATTCGGTTGACCACCATCAAGATCTTCGGCACCCTGAGCTTATGCGCCAGATCAACCATGACGGCTGTGCCCTGAAAGTCTTGCTTGTCGGGACGCAAAATCACCACCAGAATATTGACGATCGCCACACAAAGCAGCGTTTCTTCGTTTAGTCCTGGATGGGTATCAATAAAGATATAGTCGAGGTTCAATGCCTGCACCAAATCACGAAAGCCGTTGCGTAGCAAACGCACATCGTACCCTTCATGCAAAATTCGGGTAATCGCCTCCGCTCCAGCGTTTGAGGGAATCAAAAACAGGCTGCCGTTTACCTGTTTTACCGCTTCGGGCGTCACGTCATAGGCCGCCTCCGCGATCGCACAGTCGCCCCACAGGTAGCTGTTCAGCGTATGCTTCAGCGTGTCTTGCTCTAGTCCAAACAAGACATGGATGCCAGGAGACTGAATATCTGTATCAATTACAGCCACCCGATGACCCAAAGCGGCGATCGCCGTTGCCAGATTTGCGGTGGTGTTGGATTTGCCCGTACCGCCCCGAAACGAGTGAACCGCCACAATTTTTGCCATCTATCTCAGTCTCCAATCTCCAGAGAAATAGAACAAAGCGTACCAACTCTATCGTGCGGACTCAGAGAATCTATGCTCTGCAAGTCGCACCAGCGCTTAAACTCAGCGACTTCATCTCAGCGACTTTATCTCAGCGACTTCATTGACGTCAGTACTATCACATACTCTGTAGACCAACAGTACCAGAAAGCAGAGCCTGAAACTAAGGGTAGACAGGAGTCTTCAGGTTTCTTTGCATTACCACAGCTTTGGGATTGGGCTTTTGTAGTGGGGAATACAATTTCTTGGTTCAGTACTCTCGTCTTATCAAGGCGATCTTAACGAAGGAAGTATGATGGCGACAATGCTGACGAATCATAATGTGAATCTTATTGTGAATTAAATTATGATCAATAATTGCAATTTCAGGATGCAATTAGAAGACTTGCGAAGATATTACTGGAGACTTTGGCTTACACCTGTTTGATGTGGTGAAAGTTTGATTTAGCGAAAGCAGAGTTATACCTAAAGAGCTGAATCGAAGGCAGCAATCCTGCGATCGCCTCAGTCTACCAATCCTCTGAATACCGTAGGCTATCGGCCTCTTCTAGGAGCTGCTTGAAGTAGTCTGTTTGGGTAATCTCGGCCACTTGACGCGCCCGCTTACTCTGATCGATTTCAATTTGCAATTGCTGTACCTGTCGCCGCAGGGCTTCTTCTGCCTGCTTACGCTGAGTAATGTCTTCGACAATTCCCTCGTAGTAGAGCAGCGCGCCATTGGCATCTCGTACCGATCGCGCACTTTCCGAAATCCAGATAATGCTGCGATCGCGTCGATACATCTGATGCTCAAACCCCTTTACCGCTCCCTGGCTTGCCATTAGGCGATAGAACGCTTCGCGATCGGCCTGTTCGACATACTCATCTACGACGTTGATGATCGTTGCCATTACCTCTTGCGGAGAGTCATAGCCTAAAATCCTTGCCATTGCCGGATTGACGCTAATGTAATGTCCGTCTGGCGTAGTCTGAAAGATCCCTTCTAGGGCATTCTCGAAGATGCTGCGGTAGTTTTCTTCGGCAAGTCGCAAAGCATCTTCGGCCTGTTTGCGATCGGAAATATCGTAGAGTGCCGTTAGAATCGTGGTTTGCCCCTTAAACAAAAAGCGGCGAAACGACGACAACGCCCAGAAAGTTGTGCCGTCCGATCGCTTCAGCCGCAGTTCGCCCTGAAAATGCTGATGCTCTTCAAGCGCTGACAGCACCTTATGGCGATCGGCTGGATTGCAGTACAGGTCTAACGCCCGCCGTTCTAGCAGCGCTTGAGGCGACAAACCTAGCGTCAGTCCGGCTGTCTCATTGGCATATAGAATTTGGCTGTCTGCGAAACGAGCAATCAAAATGGTGACTGGGGTCGCTTCGGCAATCAGCCGAAACTGTTCTTCTGTTTGCCGCCTTGCTTCTTCTGCCTGAGACTGCAATTCTGACTCAATCACGTCCGAATGTTCGGTTGTGGTTTCCAGCAAGATTTCCAGATCCGCTTTTTCCTGGTGGATTTCTTCCAGCATCACGTCGGAGTGGATCGTAGCCGTTTCCAGCAAGATTTCCAGATCCGCTTTTTCCTGATGGATGCTTTTGAGTCTTTGATTCAGCTCTTCAATCTGAGCATTCAGCTTTTTGATTTCTAAGGACTCTTGCGCTGTCATGTTTTCCCACATGGCTTTGGCTTGGTGTATGGCTGGCCTGATTGACAGCGCCAATTTTGGAGAATGCGCTGCAAAAATTGAGCGGCTCCTGATCGACTACTGTAGATCGAGCTGTAAATTTGGCATTAATCGTTGGAAATTCTTTAACGATTTCCCCTGCCAGGGAATCTTCTTCGAGCCTTGGATCTGAATACCCGTGTTGCCCAGCTGTCGGACTTTAATCACAAATTTAGAGAACATATTGATGCCAGAACTGTTGAGAAACTCTAAACCTTGCAGATCTAAATTAATTTTTTCAGGGGCTTGTTCCGCAACGTCACTCAAAAGCTGGGTAATGTCAGCATATTCTTCAGCCCCGCTGAGGCGAAGCGAGCCTCGAAATTTAACGGTTTGAGTGGCAGGATCATATACAACACTGTAGTCGTCAGTCTTAATTTCCATTCTTATAAAGTCTCGTTTAGGGTGTTGATAGAGGTGAACTTAAAGCAGGTGCCATACCGTCAGCAGTCGTCACTCATTTTAAAGGTCTAGCTGCACCATTGTGGTCACTGTCGTAATTTCTGGATGTTGCGAATTAGATTCAAATTTCCAGCCTACTTTTGCCATGTAGTCATTCATGATAGTCAGCAAGCCCAGCCCAGAACCGCTGCTTTCGTCCTGCACATTTTGTTCTAACTGCCGGATGTACAGCTCATCCCGATCGCCCGTAATTAGCTCATGAATATAAGCCTGAAACTTAGCCATTGCCTGCGCTCTCAAGCTGTTTCTCACAAAGAAAATTAGGCGATCGCTGTGCAGCTCCAGCTTTATGCTGATGGGCAGGTGAGAGGTTTCATCATTAAATTTCATCGCGTTTTCCAGCAGTTCATTGGCGACATAGCTAACGGCGCTTTTCACCTCTATGGTTTTATCCGCCTTGATCGTATCCTCTTCGTTACTGGGAAAAAAGGTAGCCAGATATTCCGCCAAAAAATCAGCAGACAGCCCGTTATTGCGCCATCGCTGCTTCAGCGGCATTGAGCCAGGTGAAAAGCCAATCACAAGATATTCCTCACTGTCGGGCAGGTCTTCATTGAAGTCACCCAATATCTGAGCCTGTTCGATCTCCTCTTGCATTTGCCGCTTCTCCTCTAATAGCAATTCATCATCCATCCTGCCCCTCCCACCTTTATTTCTGCTTCAGAATCAGCAGCGTCATGTCGTCGTAAATCTTGTGTCCGCCAATGTGATAGCGCACATCATTAATCACCGCTTCTCGGATCTCAGGGGTCGATCGCTGCCAGTTTTGACTCACCACTTTACAAAGCCGCTCTAGCCCATACTGCTGTCGCAGATCGTTTTCAGCTTCGGTAATGCCATCCGTATAGAGGACGACAACATCCCCCGGATTGAGCTGGATCTGAACCTGGTTCACAAATTGAGCAATTTCTGGTTCTAACCCAATCGGAAACCCCAGATCGATCGTTTCTATTTGCTCTACGATACCATTGCGTACCACAATCAGTTCTTCATGCTGTCCACTCAGAGATAAACAGCCATCTCGATAATCCAACAAGGCCAGAGTCAAGTTTTTATCTGAATCCATTCGCTGAACATTGTCATAAATGGTGCGATTGATCTGATCTAGAAATACCTGCGGGTTTCTTTCATTGGTTTGCAGCAAGGCGCGTACAGCCGTTTGCACCATAATCATTAGCACACCACTTTCTAATCCATGTCCAGTGACATCACCAATCCCAATCTTGACATGACCATCCTTTTGCAAAACATCGTAGTAGTCTCCCCCCACTTCATCGGCTGGCTCCATAAAGCCCGAAATCTCCAGGTTGGGAATCTGGCTCAGCTCATAATCTTTCGGCAAGATCATCTGCTGAATCTGCCGAGTCAGGGCTAGCTCTGCGCCCATGCGTAGGTTCTCGGATTGCAGCCGATGGTTGAGCAGCGTAATTTCTTGGTTGGCTTGAGCGAGCTGCCCTGTGCGTTCTTCTACTTTTTGTTCCAGCGTCCGGTAAAAGAGGGCGTTTTCTAGCGCGATCGCCGCCTGGGCTGACAAGATACTGAGAACGGTCAACCGTTCTGGGGTAAAGGCATCTGTGGTCAGGTTGTTTTCCAGGTAAAGGATGCCCGTCAAATTTCCCTGGTTCAAGATGGGAGAACAGAGAATCGATCGCGGCTGCGTTTGAATAATGTAGGGATCGGTAATAAATAGCCCTTCCAAAGCCGCATCCCTTAGCACCAAATCTTCGCGGGTTCGCTGCACATAGTTGATGATTGAAACGGGCAAGTCCTGCGGCTCTAAGGGACGAGACTGGAGCAGGATTGATTCTTCCGTCTCAATTCTGCCCTCTGCCTCAATTCGCCATTCATCCTGGCTTGACAATAGCAGATACCCTTTTTGCGCCCCAGCATTTTCCAAAACAAGCTTGAGCAGCTTCGCCAACAGCTTATCTAAAACAATCTCGCCCGAAATGGCCTGAGACGCTTTGAACACCGTATCTAAATCTAGATCAAACTCTTTGCCGCTGCTGCTGCGGTTGGAGGTTGTGGTAATGGTTTGAATCGCTCTCGGCTCAAGGCTCGATCGCTCAGAAATGCGCGATCGCAATTGAGGATAGCGGGCATCTAGGGCTTCTACTTTGAAGGTGGCACCCCAACGCAAATAGCTGTGACGCGCCTCTAGCAGATAGGCTTGGGCAAATTTCTCTCTGCCGATGCTGAGGCAAAACTTTGCAGCCAGCTCATTGGCAAGCGCAACTTCATTGATATAGTCTTGCTCTTTAGCCGCTTGAATGGCGCGATCGTAGTAATCAAGCGCCTCGGCGGGTTTTCCCAAGACGCGCATCCGTTCGGCCTCTACAAGGTCATGACGATGCTGATAGTTTTCTGGACATTTTTTGGCCCATCTTTGAGTCTGACGCTGCTTTTTGGCAACCTGGCGTAGATACGCCTTGCGGGTGGCCTGAGGCACCGTAGAACACAAGGCCAGACAGGCCAAAGAGTGATAGAAATTTTGGTTGGCGTAGGGCGTTGTGACAGGCGATGATTCCTGATGAGGTTGTGCCAGTTCGGCGGCCTGCAACGAACCGCTGTAGTCTTCTAGATGGTAAAGCCAGATCGCCTTGGCAATGTAGGTGTAGTACAGCGGAATCCCCAGCTTGTTCGCCATGAATAGCGGCAGCAGTTCTTCTTCATCAAATGCGGTGCCTACCAAACGCGATGGATCAATGGCTAGCCCCTGCAAATTTAAAACCAGCTGATGCCAAGGCTGCATCGAGTAGACGGTCATCTCTTGCTTAAAGCGCACAAGCAAGGTGATGTACTGCTGATAAGCTTCGGCAACCTTGGCCAGGGGTTCTCCTAGGAAAAACTGATGAAAGCAATACACTGAGGCGGCTAACCCGGCAGGTTCGAGGTTGCCCAATTCCAGCCCTTCGGTGTAGGCTCCTAGCAGCTCTGGCAGCGATCGCCGCAGGGGTTCTTTCCAGTGACGGATGCAGGATTCAAATCCCAGTAGAGTGAAAGTGCGATAGAGTCTGGCATTGAAGCGATCGATCAGCCGCAGGCTAAGTTGACCAAATTCATATGCGCCTTCCGTTTCGCCCAGCCCAACCCGCAGCATCACACCATAGGCAATGCCCTGAACGGCTGACAGGGGCGAACTGCCATACCGGACAATCATATTCACAATCCGTAATGCCAACACAGCCACAAACAAAGGCTCTACATTCACAGAGGCCATAACCACCGAACTCGTGAGTTGGATGACGGCCAGTTTGTAGGGGTCGGTCATGGGCGGCAAGGCTTCCAGCTTGGCAATGGGGCGATTGCCTATCACCCAATATCGCGTGCGAATTAGCTCTAGCCCCACCCTGAGACGGCTAGGACGACGCGGAATTGGCTCACCCAAGCGGCCTAAAGCCGTGACGAAGATATCGAGTGCGGCCTCCATATTGTTTTGTGCCGAGTAGGCGTGAATCCTGACGTGATAGGCGTTAACCCGATCGAGCAGCGTTTTGGCGTGGTGCAGGATGCGCTCCACCAGGCGTTCTGTTTCCTCAAAGTCTCCGTTGAGATAGGCGGCTTCGGCAGCGGCTTCGTGCAGAGCCAGCGTCCGCTCATACTGAGTCTGCCAGCTGTCGGCATCCAGCAGCCCGATCCCGGTCAAAAAGTATCGCAGTGCCGTCTCATAGGCGGTCGAGTCCTTGGCTTTGATCCCGGCTGTGAGATTCAGGGCAGCCAGTTCGTCACGCTGCGCTTGCTGCGTCATCAGCCCAATGCCCATGTTGAGCTGATTGACGATATCAAAAATTTTCTCTTCTCGCTCCTCTGGCGTAATGTGGGCCAGCAGCGATCGCCCAATCGTGCGATGAATCGTTTTCGTTTCCGCTTCGGGAATGAGGGAATAGGCCGCCTGCTGCACCCGGTCATGCAGAAACTTGAAGGACACCACCCGATCTTCTACCTGCTGCTGATCGATGCCTGTGAACTTGTAGCTATCTGCCAAGGGCAAGATCAACCCTTCCTGGACGCTTTGCCAGAGATCTGCGGCGATCGCAGCCTGAGACTTTTCAGAGACGATCGCCAGGGTTTTGGCATCGAACTGGTTGCCAATGCAGGCAGCCAGCTTGAGCATCTGTTGACTATTGGGGCTAAGCTTTTGAATTTTGCCTGCCATCAGCTCAACCACATTATCGGGAATGTGAGCCTCGCGGATTTGGTTGAGATCCCACTGCCAGCCGCCAAGCTGCCCATCAAAGTTGAGTAATCCATTCTCGTACAGAGATTTCAAAAACTCACTCATGAAGAAAGGATTACCATCTGTGATTTGCATAACCAGCTCTGACAGGGGCGCTGCCTTAGCCCGATCGCAATTAAACGTTTCGGCAATCACCTGCTGCACGGTATCGAGCGTCAGGGGCGAGAGTTCGATTTGGCTCATCGTGCCACCCGCCTTGCGGATTTCTTCGAGCGTCACGGACAACGGATGTACGGCGCTCACCTCATTACTGCGATAGGCAGCTACCAGAAACAAATAGCGGCTGTCAGGCGCAGTCATCAGCAGCTGAATCAACTTGAGCGAGGCGAGGTCTGCCCACTGCAAATCATCTAAAAAAATCACTAGAGGATGTTCGGCTTGGGTGAACACCTTGATGAAATTTTGAAAGACAAGATTGAATCGATTTTGGGTTTCTTTGGGTTCCAATTCTGGAACAGCAGATTGCTCACCAATGATCAGCTCCACCTCAGGAATGACATCAATCACAACCTGCCCATTCATTCCCAAGGCATCCAGCAATCCCAAACGCCAGCGGTCAATCCGCTCCGGGCTTTCGGTCAAGAGCTGTCGCATTAGCTCCTGAAACACCTGAATCAATGCTGAATAGGGAACGTTGCGTTGAAACTGGTCGAATTTGCCCGCAATAAAGTAGCCGTTTCTCCGCGTAATCGGCTTGTAAACTTCTTGCACAAGTGCTGACTTGCCAATCCCCGAATAGCCAGAAACCAGCATGAGTTCGCTACTCCCCGGAATTGATGCAGCGGCTCGTCTCTGTTCGCCAGCCACTCGCTCAAACCCAGCCATGAGGCTCTTAACTTCTGCTGCCCTGCCGTAGAGTTTTTGGGGAATTTGGAATCTGCCAGAAGCATCGTTTTGCGCTAGAGCAAAAGGGGCGATCGACCCTTGGGTTCGGAGCTGCTCTAGGCAATGTTGCAGATCAACCTTGATGCCATAAGCGCTCTGATAGCGGTCTTCTGCATTTTTAGCCAGCAGCTTCAAGATAATCTGAGAGACAATTTCAGGGATATCAGTGTTGATGATGTGAGGGAGTTCGGGCTGTCGTGCCAAATGGCAATGGATCAGCTCCATCGCATCCGTTACGTTAAAGGGAGGATGACCCGTCAGCACTTCATAAAAGGTCGCGCCCAAGGAGTAGAAGTCAGTTCGGTAGTCAAGCGAGCGATTCATTCGACCCGTTTGCTCAGGCGAAAGGTAGGCTAGAGTTCCCTCTAAAACGTTAGGATTGCGAAGGGTAGGGTTCTCTCGCGAGAGAACAGTCGCGTTACCAAAATCGATCAGTTTGATCTGACTCAAATCATCATTCAGCACAATATTGGCTGGGTTAATGTCTTTGTGAATGATGCTGGCCGCATGCACCTGGCTCAAGACTTCAGAGATGGCGATCGCCATTTCTAAAAACTCCTGAAGCTGCAACCGTCTAGCTTGCAACAAGTGGTGCAAAGACTGACCACCAAAATCCTCTAGGATTAAAACTAAGCCATTCTGATAGGGTTCTAGCCCGTAGGCTTGCGCGATTCCTTCTAGATTCAGGCGATTGATAATCTCATATTCCAGGCGATATCTGCCCAGTTCTTCTAGGCTAGGATACTCGGCCTGCATGACCTTGAGAATGGAAGATTGCCGATCGCTACGTTGCCCTCTGTACACAAGAGAGCGGCTACTTTCGTGCAGTTTCGCTATCACTTCGTAACCCGCAACCATCACCATAATGTCATTCAGTTAAAACGTGTCATGCAGTTAAAACAGGAATTGCAGTCTCAGCGTTGTGCCGTAGACAGGGGGATTTTCTCTAAAGTTATTGGAATTAAAAGTCGCAAAAAAGGTAGGAACGACAGCCAAATGATCTCCTAATGGGTAGAAATAGACGGCTTCCACATCCACTTCTGTGCCTCCATCGCCAGCACCAGCCGCCAAAAACCGCTGCCCCGACACCACATCAAATGGAATGACAACGGCTAAAGTTCCTAGCGCCCCCTGCTGCCCCAGATCGGGAAAGGCCATGCCGAATTGGAAAGCCTGTAACTTAACGCTGCCCCCTTCAATGTCAGAACTTACTGGATCAATATTCGCAATACTGTAAGAATAGCGCCCAAATAAAGCAAATTGAGGCGATAGTAACCAATCAAAGTTGAAGACAAAACTATTTTCAATCACATCATTCAAGCCGCCGCCTGTGCCATCGTCTACCACCCCCCGCAGCGAGGTGAGCAAAAAAGGCGCGTTGATCAGGCTAGAGGAGCTAAAAGGCGGAGCATCAAGGCGATCGCGCACATAGAGCAATCGCAAATTGGTCGTGGGGCTAGGAGAATAGGTGACTTCTGCCAAGATGGAGTTTGTGCCACCAAACAAACCGCGCCGCGTATTGGTGGGGCCATCGCCGCCGCCGTAATAGGTCAAGGCTGCATCGTTTCGCGCCAGATAGCCACCGCGCAGGGTTAGCTCTGGACTAATAAACCAATCGACGATCGCCCCAGCTTCAGAAAGTCCACTATTGGCGAGCGTGCTCTGATAAAAGTTGAGTCCGCTTGCCCCTCGAATCACGTCCGTATAGAGATTGGCATCAAAATGGCGAAAGGGCAGAATGCGCGGCCCCGCCGTAACCTGAATCTTGTCTGTTACGGCAAAGCTGTATTTCAGCTCAAGCAAGCCCACGTCATTAGCCGCTAAGGGAGGCACAGGATTGGCATCGGTGTAGGGAATACCAGAAGTGCTCGTCAATCCCGCAGAGCTAAAGACGCCGCCCGGAGGATTGCCGTTACCCATCGCTAGAATAGCCGTCAGCGCCTCTTGGCTGGTTCTCGAAAATGTAAAAATTAAGTAGGTCGAGTGACTCAAGGACACAGGCGGATTATCCGTGACGGTTCCCACCACGGGTTCTAGCTTACCTGTCTCAGGGTTTTGGGTACGCAATGCCAACCGAGCCGTAGGAACAACCCCTGCTAGGGGAATGCCCTCAGCTAAAATATCTCCGCCCGCAAACGATCGCGCCAAGTTGAAGGAAGACAGCATATTCAGCCGTGCTACGGGCGAAAACTGATTCTCCTCCAGAGGCGAGAGCCGCGATTCGAGGGCATCCATCTGGCTGCGTAAGGCTGCAAGTTCTGGGCTGAAATCGGCTTGCAAGCGCTGCACCGTGGCTAAGTCTTCCTCTAACACCAAGTCGGTACTGGCAGTAACTAGAGTATTGATGCGATCGACACAAGAACGCAGGCTGGCTGCAAACTCCAGTCGAGTGATAGCATCCCCTGCAAAATATGGGCGATCGGCAGCGTTGGTCATGCAGTCATAACGCTGCGCGAGTGACTCTAGAGCTTGAGCCTCCCAATCGGTTAGGGCAACAGGTGACAACTGAGAAACAGGGGTAATTTGAGCGCCTGCTAAGCTGCGCAAAGAGGAGTCTTGCCCAAGTTCCGATTGCCCCGCTTGAGCAAGGTTGATTTCTAGAGGTGCATTGCCACTGCTAACTTCAGGGTTGCTGACTTCAGGATTACTAATTTCAGGGCTGCTAACTTCAAAGTTGCTGACTTCAAGATCGCCAAGCTCAAGACCATCAGGCTGAGAAAGGTCAGGCTTAGATTGAGCAGGATTAAGCTCAGGACTTTCAAGCTGGCTGGCTGTCGAAGCAAAGCTTTCATTTGCAGCAGCACCTGTAGCAATAACAAATATTAAGCAACCTAGAATAGTCCGAAGCCTTTTGGTAGACATAAACGGTACTGAAAGTTTCCTCAGGCCAGTTAGCAACCTCTCTGATTAGCAACCTGCAAACGGGGTTTCACGGACAAGTTTTGGTTGCCAAAGTTACCCCAACAGGCCCGATCGCACCCATCGCATTGCGTGTTTCACAGTATGTTTCGCAGGGAGAGCCAGCAATATTAATCACTCTAGAAGGCAAATCGCCCAATAGGCGCTTAAACTGCTTGACATCAGATTTTCAATAAATCTTCAACATAGAGCTACCGTACTCAGCTTTGCTTAGATTTAACTTTTGTATACCTAACGCTTGTACTACCCACTGATGAGTAGGGATTGTTCGCGAGACAGTTAAGTTAACAACATAAACTTTACAGTACAAGCTATTATTCAATGCGAGAATGCTACAAGAAAAATCTGTTAGGCCGTTTTATGGTAGATAGTCAATCGTCACCCCACAATCTTTTTCGACAATACTCTGCTCTGAGTCCCTTCAAGCAGTCTGCACAGAAGTCTGACAACTCATTCGCAACTGCAAGATCTTTGGGCACCCTCAGAGCGGGTAGCTCTCCAGTCAAATTTAGATTGCAAGGCAGCCTGAATAAACGCGATCGCGATGACTATGTAAAGCTAGAACTTGCTCCTGGCGCTGCTTTCTCCTCTATCACTAACCTCATTGCCATTAAGGGCGGTGGCATCAGGGTGACGAGCTACCTGCAATTTCCCGGATCATCTCCGCAGAAAGTGAATAGCTCTACATTCGCTGCGGGAAGAAGAACGCAAGTCACCAATGCTCCGTTTTCCAATACCTTTGGGGTTTCAGTGCAGCTCTTTGTTCAGGTGCGCAGCCTGAAGCCTTCAAAGGATATTTTCTACAACTCTGGCATTACCTTTAACCTCTAATTAACGAATGAAAGCTCCTAATTTAGGCAACCTTGGTTTCGTCTTGGCGTCTGTCATCGGCATGGGTGCGATCGCTATTTCTCCGGCATTCGCTCAATCAGCAACCGTTAGCAATATCTCTGAAGATGTCTTGAGCTGCATGAAGAAAAACACCAGGAGTGCCCTGGGTTGGGTTACCTATGACGGCAGCACTAGTGGACAGATTAAGGTCTATGCCACGGGAGTCGGCCAAGTCGGTCAAGTTTCCTACAGTCTCGATTCCAATCAAGCAGCCTTGAATTTGACTTATGTGCGAGGGCCGGCAACCCTCTCCCAAATCCAGGGAGGACTCAGCGAAACGGCAAACAAGTGCAAAAGTGGAGAATATCAGTAGCTCGCAATCGTTAGAGATGCGTTCACTTTAGTTACGCCAAAATGCAGAAGAGAGAGAGCGGTATCCGCTCTCTCTCTTTATCTTTCAGGGATGCTTTGATTCAGCCACGAGGGCATCGCCCTCATCACCATCCCAGGCTAACCGTAGACTTTCTAGCTCACAGCACCCTTTTGACGGCGGCGTAGGCTAGTCAGACCTGCTGCACCCATACCCAAAAGTGCCAACGTGATGGAGGGTTCAGGTACAGCCGCAGAATTGAGAGCCTTAATATTCTCCTCTCCTAAATCAACGACAAAAACGGCATCATTGAAATCGCGATCGGAGCTTTCATTCCACAGACCCGTGTTGGGATCTTGCCCCCAAGCACCCAAAGCACCATAGAGATCTTCAAAACCTAAGACAAGGTAGTTTTTGTAAGATGCGGCAAAAACATGCTGAAGTTGGTCAGCATTAGAGGTTGTCTTGGTGCCAAAGATGTTAGCGCTATCGCCTCGATTTTTACCATCAGCTCTCAGCCAGAAATCAAGTTGAGTTCCTGCCGTCAAAAGACCCAAGTTAACACTATCGCCATAGCGCAAAACATCATCCGAAGCATCGTTGAAAAGCAGACCCGTGCTATTGGTCGCGCCAGTGGCTTCGTAGGCAAGCTGATTTCTGTAGCCAGCGCCTTCATTGATAAAGTGAACCTTGACTTCGTAATCAGACTTCAGCTTTAGCTTGGTGGGATCAAGCAGCAGTTGTCCTACGTTGACCATTTCCATTCGCTCGGGTTGCACAAAGGATTGAAACGGAGTGTCGTCAAATCCAGTTTGAGCTTTGCTGAGAATTGGGGATTGCGTCCAGGAATTGTTCCAGGAAAAAGCCGACGCAGGCGCTGCTTCCAACAGCGATCCGGTCATGGCAACGGCTGCGAGTAGACCAGTCAGGAATTTTGTATTCATTGGCGGGTTGAGTGTTGATGACAGCTAAATGACAGCTAGCGGAGGCGGAG
This sequence comes from Coleofasciculaceae cyanobacterium, assembly GCA_036703255.1. Lineage (GTDB taxonomy): Bacteria > Cyanobacteriota > Cyanobacteriia > Elainellales > Elainellaceae > Drouetiella. Next base: position 28,312 of record DATNPL010000147.1, on the reverse strand, counting down.
CAGGCTCCAAACTCTAGATTTCGGTCTTGCCCAGATTAAGGCTGGGGTAGTGTTTCAAATGTGTTGTTGATTTTTTTGAAAGGGGCGCTCCGCGCCCCTTTCAAAAAAATCAACAACATGTCTAGAACATCACCTAAGGCTGGACTCAATGAGATTGAACTAACCTGAGACAGCGATTCGCTGTTGAGGAATCTAGGTGAAAACGAATTCACCCGTAGTGATGCACGGAAATCTAGTAATCTTTATTACTTCTAACGGATTCCGCTAGAAATGTCCTCGCTTGATTTACGGAGTCCCCTACTTTGGGCTGAGATGCGCCTACAGAATGTAATTAGACGAAAATCTTGAGATTTCTGGCAACTGCTTTCTTTAAGGAAGACTCAATATTTTTACGGTATTCTAATTTTTTAGATGATTAAATATACGCATTTCAACTTGTAGGCTTCACAAAAGCCAAGCTAAAGCTGCGAGAATTCTCTGAATTTGCACTCCGTCTTGGCGCTAGAGGTTTCGCCTCTCTATACTCAAACAACATCTAGCGCGGGCAAATTAGGAGTTCAAAATGCGGAGCGTCCGACAAAATTATCGTCAAGGCCAGGGCTAGAAATTAGCGGCTACTCATAGGCCGGCTGAAGCGGATCAAAGCTGAAGATATCGCTGTAGCTGTCTTCATCAGGATTAGGTTGACGAATTTGCCCCAGGTAAATTTCGCTGATGTCTTCAGGGAGAGCCGCTTCTAGCTCTTGATACGCCTCATCTAGGCGCTGCTTGACTTCTGCCGCCGTAACAATTTCGCCCTCTGCTTGCAGATAGGCAGCAATGCGGGTTTCGCTCCAGTGAAAGGTCTGCGCCATTAACACCATGAGCCTGTGCAGAGGGATGAGGCGATCGAGCGCTTGTTCGATGTAGCACCAGAGTGGCGGCGATGCCTCCGAGAGACTGTAGTGAATCGACTCTACGGGCGGCAATTCCATCCGATTGATGCAAACAGCGGTGATATTGATCAGCCAACTCTGCAAGGTGAAGGGTTTACCCTCGATCGCAGAGGTTTCATGCAGATCGAGTCCGCCCAGCTCGTAATAGATATGTCGCCAAGTAACGGCAAACAGATAGTCTGCTTGAACAGGCGATCGCACCGAGTGGCGAATCAAAGAATAGACGATCGGGCTGTAGCGGCAAAAGATCGCAGTAAAGTACTTGCCTGCATCAGGGTGGCGCTGAAACAAAGTCAGCATTTCCTGATCGCTGTAGTGATTCAGGGCATTGACGAGCGGATGGCTGCATTCGGGAAAGCTAGGAATTTGCACGATTCTCAGTCACTCAATCACAACGGTATAGAAGGCGCAGGTCAAATGATACTCACAAGCGCCAAATTTTTCACATGTTTTCAATTAAGATTTTAGAGTGGTGGCGAGAGAATATTAAGGATAGATATGGGGGCAAAGCGCGATCGGCTTAGAGGTTTTTCGCTACCCGTAGCCGTCCTATGGGGGATTAGTTTGGCGGCGGCTCTGCTGGTCTTACGCGTTCCGGTCATTGCCCAAGCGCCTCTTCAGAACCCAAGCTTCACATCATCCCAGACCCCTGGCGATTTTTTTCAAAGCCTTCCCCGTACCGCCCTTGTAGAAGTGACGCCGTTGCCGCTACTGCACCGAAGCCCTAAGGTGCAAAACTCCAAGGCTCAGCCGTCCTGGCTGAGTCAGTATCCAGACCTTATGCGGCTGATTGCCGTCCGCGCTTTCCTCAGGGGCGCCATTCATTATGCTGAAGGCACCTATCCCAATCCTTTAGGGGTAAGTCCTTACGCCATTATTCTGGGTCAAGAAACCTTTGATTCTTTTGCCGACCATCCTCGAAGAATGGTGACGCTTAACTGGGGCACCCCCTATGAAGTGACCTCAGACGCAGCCGGATCTTGTCAGTTTACCTCCAACACTTGGGACGATCTGCATCGGGAATATCCAAAGGCGTGGCGATCGGATCTCGAAGCCTTTCATCCCCAAAACCAAGACATCGGCTGTCTGCTTTTATGGACGGAGATGGGAGGATATAAGGCTTTGATGGCGGGCACGTCCGTTACCGCTGAGGGCAGAGTGGCGGTGGATGTGGAGAAGTTTATGGCTTCCGTTTACACAAGCTGCAAGGTCTGGGCTTCGTTTCCCTGCGAAAATGGCACTGGAGCCTATGATCACCCTCAGTTTGGGCATCAAAAGGCCAAGACGATTGAGGAAATGTGGCGGAATTTTCAGGTGGCGCTAGAGGATCAGCAGCGGCTGGTTGACTTTGTGTTCGAGTCAATCGATCGCCCTCAGCCGACCTTGGCTAGCGGACGATAGCAGACGCTGGCTTTCCCCAAGGTTCGATCAGCCCAATGTCAGCGTGCACTCTCAGCGTTTACTCTATGATTAACCCCTGAATTTCCGTTCACTGGCAACACAACCCAAAAAACCAGGCAACGGTATACTAAGTCTGGAGGTTGAGGCTAGAGGTAGAGTAAACTCCTCGTATCAGTACGCTCAAGACTGATCAGCTAAGCCTAACTTGTCAAGACCACATTAATCCGCAAGAATCCCTGAGTGCAACGAAGACCATGAGTTCAGGAATTGATTTACAAGGAAGTTTTATCCAGCTTTTGACGGACTATGGGCTGCCCATCGGGGTCGCCAAAACCGTCTGGATACCTTTGCCGATGCTGATCATTGTCGCTGCGGTTACGGTGCTGGCGTTGGTTTCTACCTGGCTAGAACGCAAAGTTTCGGCGGCAGCGCAGCAGCGAATTGGGCCAGAGTATATGGGGCCTTTTGGGATGCTGGCTCCAGCGGCGGATGTGATCAAGCTGCTGTTTAAAGAAAATATGCTGCCTGCCAAGACTGATCCTTGGCTGTTTGCGATCGCCCCTCTCATGGTGTTCATTCCTGTGTTTCTGTCCTATTTGATCGTGCCCTTCGGTCAGAACATGGTGATCACAGACCTCAACATCGGCGTTTTTCTGTGGATTTCCCTCTCTAGCATTGCGCCTGTAGGTCTGCTCATGGCGGGCTACGCCTCTAATAACAAGTATTCTTTGCTCGGCGGTCTGCGGGCGGCAGCACAGTCGATTAGCTATGAGATTCCGTTAGCGCTGTCGGTGCTGGCGATCGTCATGATGTCTAACTCCCTCAGCACGATCGATATTGTCAATCAGCAGGCAGGGTACGGCATCTTGAGCTGGAATATCTGGCGACAGCCGATTGGCTTCCTGATTTTCTGGATTGCGGCTTTGGCAGAATGTGAACGTATGCCCTTTGACCTGCCAGAGGCTGAAGAAGAGCTGGTGGCTGGCTACCAAACTGAGTATGGTGCGGTCAAATTTATGCTGTTCTATGCCGGGTCTTATGCCAACCTAGTGCTGTCGGCGCTGCTGGTAGCGGTCATCTACCTGGGCGGTTGGGAATCCCCTATTCCTGTCGGCTGGCTAGCCAGTCTCATTGGCGTCAGCGAATCAACACCCTGGCTGCAAGTGGTGACGGCCAGCTTAGGAATTGTGATGACGCTATTCAAGGCTTACCTGATGATCTTCCTGGCAATCTTGCTGCGCTGGACGGTGCCCCGCGTGCGCATCGACCAACTCCTAGATTTGGGCTGGAAGTTTTTGCTGCCTGTATCGCTGGTCAACCTGTTGCTGACCGCAGCCCTCAAGCTCTCGTTTCCCGTTGCTTTCGGCGGATAACCCCGGATTCCATACAACCTTCTAACCTGCGAGAGATCCCATGCTGAAGTTCCTTAAGCAAGTTGGTGACTACACCAAAGAAGCCGTGCAAGCGGCTAAGTACATTGGTCAGGGGCTGTCTGTCACCTTTGACCATATGCAGCGTCGCCCCATTACGGTGCAGTATCCCTATGAGAAGCTGATTCCTTCAGAGCGCTTCCGGGGGCGAATTCACTTTGAGTTTGACAAGTGCATCTCCTGCGAAGTCTGCGTCCGGGTTTGCCCTATTAATCTGCCTGTGGTGGATTGGGAATTTAATAAAGAGACTAAGAAAAAGAAGCTGAATCACTACAGCATCGATTTTGGGGTATGTATTTTTTGCGGCAACTGTGTCGAATATTGCCCCACAAACTGCCTGTCGATGACGGAAGAGTACGAGTTGGCAACCTACGATCGCCATGAGCTGAACTACGACAACGTGGCGCTAGGCCGCCTACCCGTCAGCGTCACCCACTCTGATCCGATCGTCACGCCGCTGAAGGAGCTGGCTTACTTGCCGAAGGGTGTGCTTGACCCTCACAATCTGCCGGAGGGATCGCGCCGAGCGGGCAAGCTGCCTGCCGAGATTTTGGAAGAAACGTCGAAGTAGGATTCTATAGCCGTTGAGTGGGTTTAGCCCGTCCAACAGTTCTGAAATGAAAAGGGTTAAGCAAGAGTCGATGGAGAGTAGGCTGTGAATCTAGCAGATGGGGTTCAACTGGTTTCGTTCGGTATCCTGGCGCTGATGATGATTGGGGCGGCGCTGGGTGTTGTGCTGCTGTCTAATATTGTCTACTCAGCCTTTTTGCTGGGTCTGGTGTTTATCAGCATGTCGGGGCTATACATTTTGCTGAATGCCGGGTTTGTGGCAGCAGCGCAAATCTTGATCTATGTGGGGGCGGTCAACGTCCTGATTTTGTTTGGCATCATGCTGGTGAACAAGCGGGAAGACTATGTGCCCGTTGCCAATGCCTGGATTGGGACAGTGGCCACAGCTAGCGTCTGTACAGGGCTGTTTGCCCTGCTCAGCACGATGGTGTTGGCAACGCCTTGGTCAATTTCTGATGCGGTGCCTGTGGGCGATGGCGCAGTTATGGCCTTGGGCAAGCACTTCTTCACGGATTTCTTGCTGCCGTTTGAGCTAGTCTCTGTGCTGCTGCTCATGGCGTTAATTGGGGCGATCGTCCTGGCGCGGCGCGATTTCTTGCCCGATCAGCCTCAGCTTGATCAGCAGCTCACCCTGCCTGAGCGCCCTCGGGAATTGGTTTCTGGTAGTCAAAAATAGGCGTTTCTATGCAACTCCAATACTTTTTAATTCTGGCAGCAGCGCTGTTTTGCATTGGTATATACGGTTTGGTGACTAGCCGGAATGCCATTCGAGTGCTGATGTCGATCGAGCTGTTGCTGAACTCGGTCAACCTGAATCTGATGGCTTTTTCGAACTACCTCGATCCAGAAGACATCAAAGGACAGGTGTTTGCGGTGTTTGTGATTTCGATCGCGGCGGCTGAAGCGGCAGTGGGTCTGGCGATCGTCCTCACCATCTACCGCAATCGCGACACGGTAGATATGGAGCAATTTAATCTACTGAAGTGGTAGTTTGCTGTGCAGGCTGTTCGCTAGGACATTTGGGTGGGCGCGCGGAGTGCGCCCACCCAAATAAGCTTCATCGCTGGATTGAACCATGCTGACTTTTGCAGATCTAATTCACTTTGCCCGAAACATCGACGCCATCGCTGACGAGACGCCCATCTTCCATGTAGACAATGCGATCGGCAATATCTAAAATTCGATTGTCATGGGTCACGATCAAGATAGTGCAGTTCTGCTCTTTGGCCAGTTTTTGCATTAGCTCTACCACATCTCTTCCAGATTTCTTATCGAGTGCCGCAGTTGGTTCATCAGCAAGGACGATTTTGGGTTGACTAATCAGGGCACGCGCGATCGCCACCCGCTGTTTTTGCCCACCCGACAAGCTTTCTGGATAGTAATCGACCCGATCGCCTAAGCCCACCATTTCTAACATCTCTACCGCTAGCGCATCTAAATCTTGGTCAAGATATTGGTCATGCAGCTCTAGAGACATGCGCACGTTGCCCTTTGCCGTCAAGAAGGTCATCAGATTGTGTGCCTGAAAGATATAGCCAATTTGTTTGCGGAGCTGCGTTAGTTGATACTTTTTAGCTCCGCAAATTTCTTGTTGCAAAATCGTCAGGCTACCTTCGTGAGCCGATCGCAACCCTCCCATGAGGGTCAACAGCGTCGTTTTACCAGAACCCGAAGGGCCAGTCATGATCACAATTTCGCCTGCATCAATCTCTAAATTGATATCAAATAGAGCCTGCTTCCGGAGATTGCCTTCCCCGAAATAGTGGTTCAAGTTCTTGGCAGAGATCACAGGAGTGGTCTGGGTCGTAAGCTGAGTTGTGGGGAGTAAAGCCGTTGAGGTCATAGTTACAGTCAGGATTGAGGTCAGGATAAGAGGGTGACTAAAACACATCTGCCGGATCGGCAGCTTGCAGCTTGCGAATGGCGATCGCACCCGATACCGTACACATGACAATCGTGAGAATCAAAACGTTGATAGCGCGATCGAGCTTCATGGCAATGGGCAGCATCGTCGCCGCATAGGTAATTTGATAGAGTCCGATACTCAAAAGAAAGCTAGGAAGAAAACCAAACAGCGACAGCAGCAGCGCTTCCTGCATCAGCATCAAGACTAAATAGCGATCGCCATAGCCCATAGCTTTTAATGTGGCAAACTCTGCCAGGTGATCAGACACATCCGAATAGAGGATTTGGTAGACAATCACAATGCCAACGATAAAGCCCATGATGACGCCAATGCCGAAGATGAAGCCGATACTGGTGCCATTGGCCCAGTATTCTTTTTCAACGGCTCCAAACTCTTCAGGGGTCAGCACGCGCACATCATTGGGCAAGCTCTGCTGCATCTGCGCTTTTAGCGCTGCAATATCGGTTCCGGGCTTGACATGAATTAAACCCACCTCGATGTCTTCGGCTTTGTGATCTGGGAAAAGCTGAAGAAACGTAGAGTCGCTGGTAATAATATTGCCATCGGCAGCAAACGAAGAGCCGATCGCAAACAGGCCGCCGACCCGCACTGTTTTTTTGCTGAGCTGCACCTCGGCAGTTCCTTGCTCGCTAAAGGTTTGAGCGATCGGCCCATATTCCGATCGACTAGCGCTATCAAACAAAATAGTGTTGAGCTGCTTGAGCTGATCTACATTTTGCGCTAACTCAGGCAGCTTGAAAGAGGGGCTTTCTGGCTCAATACCCCACACTAAAATCGATCGATTTTTGAGAGTGTCAGGATTACGCAACTCAGCCGTGCCGATATAGAGCGAGCTAACGGACTCAACGCCGGGATAGCTCAAGGTTTGGTACAGCCGCTCACGGGGCGAGGTATCCACCGAGATCAAAGTTTGAAACTGCGGGTTTGCCATGATCAAATCAGCATCCAGCGCATTGTAGGGCTTGATAGCAGCATCATAAAGCGCGCCCTCAAAGCCAAGCTGCACAAACATCAGCACATCTGCAAAAGCAATTCCCGCCAGCGCCACAACGAACCGGGCTTTTTGCTTGGTCAGCAACCGCCAGGCAAGCGGCGTTTTTTTAAACAATTTGGACATATGCTGCGATCGGGTAGGTTAATTTAGAGGGGCGTCAGTTTGAATTGCCGTCTGGACTTGGAGGTTAGTCAGTCCGGCTACTTTTTTGCCATCTTCTGGATGAAGGCGAATTTTGACTTCGACAATCCGGCGATCGAGGTTTTCACCGGGCTGGTCGCTGTAAACTTTTTGCTGGCTCACCTGCAACCCAATCTGCATCACCTCGCCGCGCAGATCTCCCGGAATGGCCTGTCCGGTAACAGTGGCAGGCTGGCCTAACTTGACTTTGTCAATATCGGTTTGATAGACCTCAGCCACGGCAATCATGCGATCGGTAGCGGCCATATCGACCACTCCCTCACTGCTAAGCTTTTCTCCAGCGCGGCTATGAATCTTGAGAATCTGCCCGGTTAGAGGGGCACGAATCGAGGCTTGCTCTAAATCCGTCTGGGCTTTTTGCAGCGCGGCAATGGCGCTATCTACCTCGGTTTGGGCAGCGCGCACATCTACAGGGCGCACCTCGGCAATTTGATTCAGGGTAGCTTGGGCTTCACGGATTTGCGCTTCAATCGATCCAGCCGATTTGCCCAGGGTGGCGCGGGCTTGTGCCAACTGAGCCTCAGCCGTTTCTAGCGGCAATCGCTTGCTGTCTAACGTCGAAGCAGAGATGGCCCCTTCCCCAAACAGCTCCTGATAGCGTCGCCACTCTGCCTGGGCATTTTGCACTTCTGCCGCCCAGCGATCGATTTCGGCTTGTTGGGCTACCAGTTCGCCAGAGCGTTCGGCTTCCAGACGCGCAATCATAGCCTGCTGCGCCTGAATTTCTCCCGTCTTGGCTCCTGCCTCGACCTGAGCCAGCTTGGCCTGAGCCACGTTCACCTGTTCCTGTGCCTGACGGACAGCATCCTCTAGCCGCGCGGCAGAATCTAGTACAGCAATAACTTGATTTGCCGTCACCCGATCGCCTTCTTTGACCAAGACCTGAGCGACGCGATCGCCATCCAGCGACATAGGAGCCGACACCTTAACGACTTCTCCTTCTGGCTCTAACCGACCGAGAGCCGTGACCTTAACAGGCTGCGGCGTGCTGACGACAGGCTGCGTCGCAGGCTTTTGCCCAAACTCTGCCAGGGTATAGAGCGCAGTGCCGCCTGTGATGGCTGTAGCGATCGCTATGAGGCCAATAAACCAACGATTCTTAGGCTGAAAAAGTTGAGAAGTCATAGGGTGTAGCTGGCTGTGAAATACAGAGTTTTTCAGGTGGGGAAACTAGCGTGTGAATAAGCGGATGGGGGGAAACGGCTGTAACTAGCAGAGTTACTTTTGAGGGTTTGCTGGCTTGAGATAGGCCGTCAGCATTCGAGTCAAAATCTCGGTTTGTCGGGCGAAATTAATAGGCTTATGGTCATAGATCGGACTCCACATCAAGCCATCGATGTAGCTGAGAATGAAAATAATTAGCTCAGGATCATCAATGTCTAGCAGCGCAGCGATCGTTTCCTGAATTCTTTTGCAGACCCGCTGTAAAACATCGCTGAGCACTTTGCCTTCGCGCTGCTGCTCCTGATAAAAGTCAACAAAGAGGAGCGATCGCTTAAAGAAGTTATCCTGATCAGCCTGAAGGAATTCAAACAGGGCAGCAAGCTTCTCTTCGAGGCTGGGTAGCCGCTCTAGCTCTGCTGTGGCCAACAAAATATCCCGTTGCGCCTGCTCTTCCATGAGCTGCTCAAACAGCGACTCTTTGCTGGGAAAGTAGTGATAGAGCGTTCCGGTGGACACGCCTAACCCTTGGGCAATTTGGCGCATGGTGATGGCGGCATAGCCTTTCTCGGCAAACAAATCAAAGGATTTATGGAGTAGCTCCTTACGGTACAGATCATGGTCTACAATTTTGGGCATGGCAATTAATATCGAACGTTCGGTATATATAAAAAACTGCTTTTATTGCTGTCAGCTTTTATTGCTGCTAATAGCATGACAGAGGGCTGAATCGAAGTCGTCACCCGATCGGGTTATTTATATCGAACAGGTGTTATAAAACCAGTATATATAACTTTACGCGATTGGCAAGAGGGTATTGTGTCCGTATGGGCAAAGACTTGAAAAACTGTGTTGAGCGCGGTTTCATCCTGCTCAACACAGCTCTTGATTTTTCTTGATTTTAATGTTGTCAGCGCCTTACCTTAGCTGGTCGGCAAAGTATTCATAGGCTGCCTGAGCCGAGGAGAAATTTCTTGTCGTCAACACCGTATCCGCTGCGCCACTTCGCCATGCTTTAATGTAATACACCACTCGATCGCCCGATGCAGCATAGGCGGAACGTACCGAAGATTGCCAGATCTCATAAAACCAGCCGTCGCTGGTTGAACCACTGGCAGAGCGGTAGCCATCGGTTCGTAGAGTTGCCGATAGCTGATCACAGGCTATTCCATCCTGATTGGGATCTAGACGAGCCGCACTAACCGGATCACGCTCAAAAAAGGCTTGAGCCTCTTGCCTTGTGGAAAAAGCATCACAGGGCGATCGGGTTTCGACTGGAGAGCTAGGCTGAGGATTGGAGTGCGTTGGGGTTACAGACGGAGTCGGTGATTGAGCGTTTGAAGGCGGACAAACCCAGAAAGCAAGGCTGCTAAAACTAATAGTTCCTGCTACAAACAGGACAGATGAAACCTTGGGGGGCAGAATCATCGGATAGTTCCTTGGGTGAATGAATTGATATTAATGCGAATTCCTTTTCAATCTTCAGCAGTTATCAATGATTTTACGCAGCACTCTAGTCAAGATTAACTGGATCAAGTCTGCCTGGATTGAATTCAAGACTTTAAGAAGGTTTTAGAAATCACTCGAGATCCAGTCAAGCAAAAATTGCTGAGCAAAATCTTCGAGAACTTGAATTTGCTAATGTTCTATGCATAATTCTGCAACGCAATGAGGCGACAAACTGTTGCACGCCTAGACAGCATTTTGAATACTGGTGGAATTCAAGTTGCAGAACACACGCATTACTCATTCTAGGATGAGCTAGCACTCTATCATCAACGCCTCAATAAAGGCTACAGCTTGATTAAGTGTATCCCCATGCGGACAATACGATAGCTAGAAATCGCCAAAATTTTAACCCATAACGAACATTGTATGTAGAAAGGATTTTCGATCGCCTTCAGAGATTCAAGAGTCAGGATTAAGGAACTGCGTCGAGAGGGTGCTACAGGTAGAGATGAGATTGACAGTTCGAAATCTATCAGCAGCTAGACATGGGAACCTGCAAAGCCATCTTGAGACAGGCAACACAGTATATTCCCGAAGAACAATTGGCACCTATTTCTACCAATAGTTTACGGACATTTTGGCGAAATCAGGGCAGCATTAGCGGGTGTAGACGGGGGAACTTCAGCCGAAAGCATCACCTTGCCCTGTGCATCCGTGACCCAGCCCTGGGCTTCTATGATAGGAGTAATGGTTGGAGATCTCGGCGCAATGTGAACTGTGAGGGGGCGATCGCTACCCTCAGTTTCAACATCCAGAGAAGCCCAGTTGCTGATGCCGTCTTCACTGCCGCCAAGATCGCTAGGACTAGGCGGCAGCCCTCCCCGACCTGTAATCATAAAGCCACTCTTTTGGGCAGAAGGGTTGCGGCCAGCTAAGCAAGTTTGGGCGATTTGGGTAGAGGCATCTGTGATGGTGGTGGGTAACGCCAAAACGCCCTGACTGGGATCGGTGGTGAGGGGATTGATCTCTACGACTCCATCTAGTCCTAGATCGGAGCTGGCAGTAATATCGCTGAGCGGAGTACGGGTAGGGACGGATTGCAGTCCTGTGATACTGGCGATCGCAATATCAATTCTGCCACCGTTGCCACGATTGGCGCTGGCAATAATATCGTTGTCTTCAGCAGGAACTGCCGCAATCACACCGTCAGGAGCGTTAATGGTGACGTTACCCCCGTTGGCGCTATTGCGAGCTTGAGCGGAGATCAGGCTGTTGTTTTGCATCAGCAGTAGATCAATATTTTGAAGGGTGAGGTTGCCGCCGCTACCGGAAACGGTGGATGCGGTGAGTGTGCCTCTGTCCATCAAAACGGAGTTGGCGCGGATATCGATGTCTCCTCCGCCTCCTCTGCCAAAGGTAGAAACGGCAATGGCGGCTCCATTGCGAATGGCGAGTTGTCCGGTTTCGATGCGAATATTGCCCGCATTGCCTGTTGATCCTCTTGTGGTTTGGGTAAATACACCACTGGGGTACAGGGTGCCCCGTGGTTGCTGATTAAGGTCGCTAGCATCTCCAGATGGAACATATCCTCCAAGAAACGTGCCTGGAGGAATTCTGGCGATTCCTGAATTGTCTGCTTGGAATAATCCTCCTGGAGGAAGATTTCTAGAGCTATTACCATTTAGAGCTACAGTGCCAGCTTTCAGAACAATTGTTCCTGCCTGTCCTTGGTTATGGGTAGAGGCGGAAGCTTGTGCCCCGTTAAGAAAAGAAATGGCAGGAGCGGTAATATGAATATTGCCTCCTCTACCCGATCCGAAAGTGTCAGTTGTCATCACACTATTATTTAAAGAAAAAGGGACAGCAGTTGTAATGGTGATGTCTCCTCCGCCCATATATCCTGTGGAGTTCACTGAATTCAATTCAATTATGTTGCTTGCTAGAAGGGTGATTTCACCTCCAGTTCCCGTACTGTTGGAAGGAGAGCTTGAGAATGAATAAGATTGCAAATCATATGTACGGATACTACCGGACGCAGTAAGACTAATTGTTCCACCATCCCTACTATTTCCAGAATTAGAGGATGAGTGCGAGGCTAGAACATCTGTGTTAATGTTGCCGGACGCAGTGAGACTAATTGTTCCGCCATCCCTACTATTTCCAGAATTAGAGGATGAGTGTGAGGTTAAATCCCTTGTGCTGATGTTATTGGATGCAGTGAGAGTGATTGCTCCTCCATTTCCACCATTGCCAGAATCAGAGGATGAAGACGAATCTAAAGTTTGTGTCGTAGAGAAGTTAACAGATGTGGATGGGATAAAACTTATTCCTGATACATTAATATCACCGGATGCAGTGAGAGTGATTGCTCCTCCATTTCCACCATTGCCAGAATCAGAGAATGAAGACGAATCTAAAGTAATTGCATCAATATTGCCGAATGCAGTGAGAATGATTGCTCCCCCATTTCCACTATCACCAGTATTGCCAGTGCTGCTGGAATTCCCAGGATCGTCCCCTTGCAAACGGGGACTTGAGAACGATGATGAAGAAGAATTCGAACTCAATGCCCCTGTACGAATATTTTGGGATGTAGTGAGTGTAATTGCCCCCCCATTTCCACTATCTCCAGTGTTGCTGGAATTTCCAGAGTCCCCGGAAATCGAGGATGAGTACGATTCTGAGGATGAGTAGGAGTTCAATGCCCCTGTACGAATATTTTGGGACGCAGTGAGCGTGACTGCCCCACCATTTCCAGTGTTGCTGGAATTGCCAGAGTCCCCAGAAATTGAGGACGAGTATGATTCCGAGCGTGAGAAAGAAGATGAGTTCAAATTCCTTGTATGAATATTTCCAGATACCCTAAGCGCGATCGCCCCTCCGTTTCCTGTATTACCAGTATTTCCGGAATTTCCAGTGTCAGAAAATGACTCTGAAGACGAAGATGAATTTAAATCACCTGTGTGAATATTCCCGGATGTAGTAAGCGCGATCGCCCCTCCGTTTCCGGTATCTTCGGTATCCCTACCTGCTTCAGAAATAGAAAACGAAGACGAGTTCAAATTACCTACCGCGATATTGCCAAACGCTTCAAGCGCGATCGCCCCTCCATCCCTCGCTCCGTTCGTTGTATCCAGCGTCACTCCATTCGTTGTAATCCCGCCGTTCACGCTCGTCAGGTGAATTGCTCCACCTTGCGTGGTAATTCCCCGAATATTCATGTCTCTTTGGCTGAGAAAATCTACCTGCAATCCGCCGCTGGGTGCAGTTGTTGAGAGATTTCCCGTTCCAATAATTTGTCCGCCCGATCGCAACACCACTGCCGGATGAGTTGGGTTCACTGTGGGATCGATCGCATCAACTACTACAGTTCCATAACTGATATTTCTTCCCGCGTTGATCTGCAATGAGCTGCCCCGGTAATCGCCCATGCCAAAATCTCTGCCGCTGATCAGCCGGATATTTTGCCCTTGGATGGGATGGGGCGATCGCAGCATTAAATCTCGCCCTGCCTGAAGCTGCCCCTGCACTTGCAGGATATCCGCTGCTAGGGTCAAGTCTTGTCCAACACTCAGACTGCCTGTGCTAATAATGCTGCTGCCCAGAGCGCCATACTGTAACCCGATCGGCACATTTACTGTGAGCAACGGCGCAGCTTGAGGATCGGTAGCGCTGAACTCGCCACCATTAGTAAACCTCAACGCATTGGCAGTGCTTCCTATAAATGAGCCGCTAATATCCAGACTTGCATTTTGCCCAAAGATAATTCCGTTCGGATTGATCAGAAATAGATTTGCCCCTCCGTCCACACCCAAAGTCCCCCGAATCTCTGAGACGTTTCTCCCCGTAACGCGACTGAAGATAGTCTGGACTCCTACCGGATTGGCAAAGTAGACGCGCTGCCCTTCACCCACATTAAATTCTTGGAAACTCTGAAATAAGGTGGCACCTCGAATTGCACCTCCCTCGATGCGATCGCCCTTTCTCCCGTGAATTTCTACATTCGATCGCACCCGTGTACTTTCCTGCCCCAACGTCGTATCCGGTACAATTTGAGCCATCACCAAGTCAGGCATTAACAACACAAGCCACACCCCGACAAAGAGGCTATTGGGCAGTTTCATCTATTTCCACCACGAAGATTTACCTCAACTGGTTGGCAAAGTATTCATAGGCGCTGACAAGCTCCCAGGATAGATGATGCTACATGGGGCAAGATCATCGGATAGCTCCGTTTGTAAAGAATTAATATCTATAGGGTTTCCTCTAATTCTTCATCATTTCTCAAAAGTTTTATGCGGCTAATTTGTCAAGATCTAGATAGAAATGTCAGAGCAGCGATCGAAGGTTGTTTTTCAGCAATCGGCTGATGATGCAGAACCCTTAACGGCTTAGTCCGCAAGGCTTCCAACATATCCATTTGACCTTGAGTAGCGATCGCTCCCTTTATTCTGCTTCTGCACTAAAGTCCACTTTGTCGTATAGGTCAGATAGGCTAATCTGAAAGGCGAGCGCAGCAAGCTGTAGCGTTGCGTCGCCCTCTGTTTCCGAGAACAGCCACTTTCCGGTTTCCGTCTTGCAATATTGCTCTACATGCAGTCTGTATTGATCAATCAACACATATTCCTGAAGGCTTGGGATGGTGCGATAGGCTGCAAATTTCTCGTCCTTGTCATAGCTGCGAGTAGATTTGGATAACACTTCGGCAATCAAAATTGGATTAGTGAGCGTATCGCGACGACCTTCGGCAAAAGCGATCGGTTCAGCCATCACCATCACATCTGGATAGGTAAAGATCCGCAGTGATGGAATCCAAAGCCGCTGATCGGCAACATACACCTCATAAGGCTGATGCTTGAGGGCGAAGTTGAGGGTTGCACTAAGATTGAGTGTGATTTTGTTATGATTTGGGGTGCCGCCAGACATTAAGACTATTTCACCATCCAAATAGGCATGACGTTCTTCAGAGTTAACCTCCAGTTCCAGATACTCTTCGACTGAATAGTGTCGCTGTTCTTGGGCTTGCATAATCATAAGACTCGACCTCCCAACGCTTTAAGCGGGTGTGTTCAAATTTTAGCAAAGGCGAATGATATAGACCGCCGATCGCGCCTGTTTTTGAGGCGATGCAGGCTGCACAAGAGGAGGGGCGATCGCTAAAATACGACATCGATCGACGGAAATCTCAACTGCATCAAACGGCAAATGAATTCACCTGTAATAGTTTTTTGGAAGTGCCGCGCTTCGCGCGGCACTTCCAAAAATTGAATAAGAAGCTGAGATTAACGGCATGATTTGAGTTTTCTTATGCGTCATTAAGCTATTTCTCAGGTTGTCCGCCAATACTGTGAATTGTCGGTGCTGTCGCCTGCTGCCAACCCATTTAAGAATGCCTGAAGTCTTAGCAGCAGCCTTTTAGACCGCACAAAGCTGACAAGTTGCTTGATTAAAAGCGGCTCAATCTGTTGTGCAGCTTAACCCAACTATTTTGGAGACAAATGATGAATCAGAAAATGTTTAGTTTGGTCGCTGGTTTTGTCCTCATTGCCAGTTTGTCTGCCTGCACGACTCAGCCTACGTCTGTTTCCCCTGATGCGATGCAGAGTCCGGCGGACGCAATGGGCGGTGATGCGATGCAGAGTCCCGGTGATGCCATGAGTGGGGATGCGATGGGTGACGATGCTATGAACAAAGGTGATGCGATGCAGAGTCCTGGTGATGCCATGCAGCAGCCCCCAGCAAAGTAATGATCTCAGCGAAGTCATCAGAATTAAATGGTGCATTGATCAAAACATGTGATGGGTAATGAGGTAAAACCTGAACTCTCAAAGAGTTTACTCCTCAAGAGACTGGAAGCTGATTACCCATTACTCACTATCACTAAGGCCAACATTCAGGTCAAGATTCAGGTCAACACTATGAGAGACGACTGGACAAATTCCGATCGCCCTAACCGACGCAAAGTTTTGAGCTATCTGAGCTTTGGGGCAGCAGGCGCAGCGGCAGCAGCCGGGATTCATTACCTCAATCGTCAGCTGCATCTAGCCGCAGCCAGGGCTGGGCAATCCGCCTCCGGTTCAGGCAGTCTCTCGACTGAGGTGGCGCAACTGTCTGATGCCAGCTTGCCTCCCGCCAAAGAAGCGATGCCAGAGTTTCAAGGCATCCAGCAATGGCTAAATTCTGAACCCCTGACGATCGCGGGTCTTGCAGGCAAAGTGGTGATGGTACAATTCTGGACATTTTCCTGCATCAACTGCCAGCGCACCTTGCCTTATATGGTGGAGTGGCACCAAAAGTATGCCGCCCAAGGATTGACGATCGTTGGGGTTCATACGCCAGAGTTTCCTTTTGAACGCGACATTGGCAACATTCAAAACGCCCTAGACCAAGCCAAGATTACCTATCCCAACGCGGTTGATAACGAGTTCAAAACGTGGAACGCTTACCAAAATCGGTATTGGCCGCATCTGTTTCTGAGCGATCGCCAAGGGCGCATCCGCTATGACCATATTGGAGAAGGTGCCTACGCAGAAACTGAAACCCTGATTCAGCAGATCCTGGCAGCGGGATGATGACTTTTTCTCTCTGGCCTTTGGCCGTCTCACCCGTGGGAGCCGCTTCGCTATCCGCCTCTCCCGTATCAGCCGGACTGGCTTTCTTAGGCGGATTGTTGACCGTATGTTCCCCTTGTGTGTTGCCGATCCTGCCTCTGGTGGTGGGGCGATCGCTCCAATCTCACAGGCTGGCTCCTCTGGTGCTGGTAGCAGGACTGATCAGCGGCTTCGCTTTTATAGGCAGCTTGTTAGGCATTACCGCCACCTGGCTAACCGGACTGGCAACCCTGCTGAGAAATGGGGCGATCGTTCTGCTGCTAACGCTGGGCTTGCTGGCTATTTTTCCCCAGTGGAGCGATCGCCTATTCAGCTTAGTGCCCACCCTGCCCATAGCCAAAGAGACAAGGAAGCCAACAGGGTTAGTGAGCGAGTTTTGGCTAGGCACACAGTTAGGTTTACTCTGGACACCCTGCGCAGGCCCTGTTCTAGGCAGTATCCTTATCTTAGCGGCGGTTCAGCGACAGGCTGGATCTGCCTTTGTGCTGCTGCTCTTTTTTGGCATTGGCACAGGGCTACCGCTGCTGGCGATCGCCTATGGGGGTCGCTATGTGAGTCAGCGGCTGTTGAGTCTGCGTCCTCACAGCGCTCTGTTGCAACGGATCGGCGGTTTTTTGCTGGCGGGAACAGCGATCGCAATTCTTCTCGGCTGGGATCTCAAAATTCAGCTGTGGCTGGCTCCGCTTTTTCCTCCGCTGCCGCTCTAAAAATATCTCTATCGCATAACTCACTCATCCTAATTTTCATCTTATGACTTCATCCCCTGCACCCGCAAAGCGATCGAAAGCCCCGCCGATACCGCATCAGACTATCCTTGCTAAAGTGTTTCACTGGGTCAACATCATTAGCTTATTGTTGATGATCACGAGCGGACTGCAAATTTACAATGCTAACCCTGTGTTCGGCGGACGAGGCGGCTGGCATTTCCCCACGCCGTTTCTGCTGGGCGGCTGGCTCGCGGGCGGCAGGCATTGGCACTTTGCTGCCATGTGGTTTTTTGCGCTGAACTTGCTATGGTACGGTCTATATATCCTAATCTCTCGGCGCTGGCAGCGGCGGTTTGCGAGTGCATCAGACTTGAAAGCGCTGCAAACAGGACGCAACCCTAAGCGTAAAGCCTATGCTTGGCATCGCGTGCTTTACACGGCAGTAATTCCCATCTTGCTGCTGGCGGTTCTCACAGGGCTGGGTATGTACAAACCCGCTCAGTTTCACTGGATTGTGGATCTATTTGGTAGCTGGCAAGCGCTACGAGTAGTTCACTTTATCAGCGTTCCGACGGTACTTCTGTTTTCTCTTGTGCATTCATTCATGGCGCTAAGGGTAGGCGGCTTACGGCTAGTTAATTCGATATTTTGGTAGATTTTCTTTGGTGGATTATCCATCGCCAATTTTGCATTTTTGCAGTATTTAGTTGAGGTCTTTTGTGGAATCCCCTTCAATCTCCGATCGCTTGCTGTCTCGTCGTCGTCTGCTTCAGCTATCTGGGCTTTCGGGGCTGGGCTTGGTGTTGGGTGGCTGTGGCACCAGCCTTTACAGCGATCAGGTCAATAGCGTCTTTGAGCCATTAAACCAAAGCGTTGAGGAGTTGCTGCTCAACCCTCAAAAACTCGTGCCCAATTTGCCCTTAAGCGCGATCGAACCTGAAGCTCTGCTGATCAACTCTTTTCAGGGCACACCCAAAATTGATCCCCAATCCTACCTTTTGTCGGTCAATGGGGATGTAGAACGATCCTTTACACTCAATCTAGCCGAACTGCAAAGCATGCCCTCAACCTCAATGGTAATTCGGCATGTTTGTGTCGAAGGATGGGCAGCCGTTGTCCAGTGGGGAGGGGTGCCGTTGCGCGATCTGATCGCGCTGGCAAAGCCTAAGCCAGGGGCAAAATATGTCTATTTCAAGTCAGCAGATGGCTATTACGAAAGCTGGGATCTCGTTTCTTCAATGCATCCGCAAACATTAATGGTGTATCAAAAGAATGGGCAACCTCTGTCTCCCGAAAATGGCGCACCGCTGCGGCTCGCTTCTCCCATTAAGCTGGGCTACAAGCAGAGCAAATGGGTCACTGAGATTACCCTCACGAAGCAGCTTTACCCGATGACCGGATACTGGGAGGATAAAGGCTATGAGTGGTTTGCCGGACTCTAGTTTAAACTAGACTTACCCCAAAAGTGACGAGGAGTTTTGAGTGATTTCTTTTGTGCCCTCCGAGATGGCCGATCCTGCTCCTTATCGTCTGCTGACTAGCATCGTTGCTCCCCGCCCGATCGCCTGGGTTTCCACCATCAGCGCTGAGGGCATACCCAATCTTGCGCCTTACTCGTTTTTTAATGCCGTAGCCGGATTTCCGCCGACGCTGATGTTTTCGGTGGCCTATCGCCGTAAAGAGCCGAGAGAGAAAGATACGCTACGCAACGTCAAACAGGTGGATGAATTCGTTTGCCATGTGGTAGATGAAGCCCTAGCGGATGCTATGATCCGCACGGCCGTTGAGGTGCCCTATGGCGTGAATGAATTTGAAACCGCTCATCTGAAAACGATCGCTTCGGTAGATGTGCGACCGCCTCGCATTGCAGAAGCTGCGATCGCAATGGAATGCAAGGTGACTCAAATTACTCCCATTGCAGGGGCAACCAATGTCATGGTGCTGGGACGAGTTGTGAGATTTCATGTGCGTGAAGATCTCTACCGAGCCGAGATGGGGTTGGTAGACACCATGCAGATGAAGCCGATCACGCGGTTGGGCGGTGCTGTCGAATATACAAAAATTGGCGAACTCTTTCACCTGGAGCTGCCGCAGGATTAGGAATTTTGGTTGCTGTGAGGGGATGGGGGGTAGGGGCGATCGCATTCCTCCCACAACAAATCCGCTCTTTCCCCATTGACAGGTCAGGCAAAGAACCAGTAGATTCATGCTATGAAGGGGAGTAGCTGCTAGCTGAATGCTGTCTGTTTACGGGCAAATTCACTAGTTCGCCTTAAGTCAACATGCTGGCGATGAGCCTGGCTGGGGCGACAAGTTTTAAATAGTAAAGCTTTTGTAAGCGAGACCTTCACTGAGTCCACATGGTTTGTGGGCTTGGTGAAGTGTGATTTCCTCCTCATCAAGCCCACTCAAGATCCCTACATTCTTTGAGAGGCTTGATGATGTTAACGGCATTTACCGCAGCGCTTTTGCTGACCACAGTTTCTGAGATTGGCGACAAAACTTTCTTTATCGCCGCCATTCTTGCCATGCGGCACTCGCGCCGGGTTGTCTTTGCCGGAGCCAGCGCTGCCTTGGCTGTCATGACGGTGCTCTCGGTTGGCATGGGGCAAGTGGCCTCCCTGCTGCCAAAACATTATGTGGCTTGGGCAGAAATTCTTTTGTTCCTGGGGTTTGGGCTAAAGCTGCTCTACGATGCCAGCCAAATGTCGCCCAAAGACACCCCAATGGATGAATGTAAACAGACTGAAGCGGAGATCAATCAACTAGAGGCCAAATCGAAACGGCGCACCCAGTGGGCAGTCCTGGCACAAGCGTTTGGCATGACATTTTTGGCCGAGTGGGGCGATCGCACCCAGTTCACTACTATTGCACTGGCGGCAGCCAATAACCCTGTTGGAGTGACGCTGGGCGCTATTTTAGGTCATGCTTTTTGTGCCGCGATCGCCGTGCAGTGCGGTCGCTATGTTTGCGGCAAGCTTTCTGAACGGACGCTTACCAGCATTGGAGGGGCACTCTTCCTCTTATTTGCAGGGGTTGGCCTCGTAGAACTGATTCGCTAGCGATCGGGCACCCATAAACTGTCGATTCATTTAAAAATTTAGCGGAGTCGCGCTTTCTTAAAAATTTTGGGTTCTATAGCCGTAGCAACTTTTACTTGGGACGATTTTGGTGACGCGCTTCGCACGTCACCAAAATCGTCCCCGTCCTCACCTCACTATCTATAGGGATGTGTAATACGCGACCTTGAAATTTATCCGGATTTTAGTGAAATGATGAAAATCATTCTCAGCGTAAAAACTACTGACCCATTTCTGCTAGGATGGCAAGTCTGATTGCTTCTGGAACTTGTGCTGGACGAGGTTGGGGGTTAGAGCCTGTGAGGAACATCCGCTGGCTCTGCATCTTCTAGGTTTGAATCTTCTTCAAATCTTGTGCCATCTGTGATTTCTGTCGAAGACAGCAAGGAGAAACCGCAACCGTGAAACATGACTGGCTATGGGCGGATAGGCAGCCCCCCGCACTGCTGACTGCTAAACTACTGCCCCTGCTTGTGGGAGCAACGCTGCTGTCTGCGTCTCCAGCGGAGGCAGGTCGGCTGCAATCCTGGGAGTTCAGCACTCGCGAAAACCGCCTGACTTTTACCACCGACGAGAGCGTGTTGCCCAGCGTTCAGCTTGTGTCTGACCCCACGCGGCTAGTCATTGACTTGCCAGGAACAACGCTAGGGCGATCGCGGGTTAATCAATTGATTGGTGGCAGCATCCGCGAGGTGCGCGTGGCGCAGTTCAATGCCCAAACCACCCGGATTGTGATCGAGCTAAATCCTGGATACACCCTTGATCCAGAGCAGGTACAGGTGCGGGGCAACACGAACGAAAATTGGACTGTGCAACTGCCTGCACCTCAGCAGAGCGAGGCTTTCTCTAGCTCGACATCCAATCGCCCATCTCTGGCTCAGGCCGTTGTCGATCCGGCAGATGCGGGCACACAGCTTGAAGGCGTGCGGATCACGCAAGATGGCTTCTTTTTTCGCACAACTGGAGAAAAACCCAATGTGGTGCAGGAATATAGCGACGATCGCCGCCAGTTGACGCTTGAGCTAGAAGACACGGCGCTTTCTTCTCGCTTGACCGATCGCGATATCGCAGTCGATCGCTACCAGGTCAGCCGGATTCAGCTTGCCCCAATTGAGGACAAAAATCCACCTGCGGTGCGGATTGTGCTGGAGCTGGCCGCTGATGCTCCAGAGTGGCGAGCCACTGCCACCAATCTAGGGGGTGTCGTTTTGGTGCCCACAGGGGGTTTGGCAGCAGCGCCTCCGGGCGATCGCACCAGCCAATCGCTTACGAACCCGACCCGCCAAACGCAGCCCTCGGCAGAGCCAAGAATACCCGTCACCCTGCCCAGTCCGGCTCGGGGGAATGCCGATTTCATGAGTACGCCCATTGAGTTGCCCGATGTATCCGATCGGCGGGTGCGGATAGCCATCGATCCGGGGCATGGCGGTCGAGATCCGGGTGCGGTGGGCATCAGCGGACTTCAAGAAAAAATCGTTGTTCTCGACATTTCGCAAAAGGTAGCGCAGCTTTTAGAGCAGCAGGGCGCACAGGTGATTTTGACCCGTCGTGACGATACCGAAATTGAGTTAGAACCTCGCGTTCGGGATGCCAATCAGGGCAATGCCAATCTGTTTGTCAGTATTCACGCAAACGCGATCGACCTCGATCATCCCGGCATAAACGGCACTGAGACCTACTACTATTCGTCGAGTGCGGGCTACCAGCTTGCCCAGACAATTCAGACCAGCGTTGTTGAAGGCACAGGGATGCGGAACATCGGCGTCAAGGAATCCCGATTTTATGTGCTGCGCAATACTCATATGCCTGCGGCTCTGGTCGAGGTTGGGTTTGTCACAGGGCAAGTCGATGCTCCTCGCCTCGCCGATCCGGTGTTTCGCGAACGCATGGCAGAGGCGATCGCTCGTGGCATTCTACAATACGTGCAACAACGTCTCTAGGTTCGAGTATTTTCTATGCATCTCTCCGCCGACCAGCGCCACTCTATTCAGCAACTCATCCGAGATTGCGGACAACAGGCACAACGGATGGCCGTAGAAAAGTTTCAAGTTTACGAGAAAGGGCGAGATGATTATGTGACTGATGTCGATCGCGCCCTAGATGCCCAACTCACCGACGGGTTTTCTCAACTTTTCCCTCAAGATGGCGTCATCACCGAAGAAAATTCTGCGTCTTGGCAAATCTTGGGACAAGACGATCGCCGCTTGTGGCTGATTGACCCAATTGACGGCACAGATGACTTTATTCAGGGAAAACCCCACTACTCGGTCATGGTGGGCTTGCTAGCCGCCCATCAGCCGATCGCAGGCTGGGTCTACGCGCCAGAGTTTGATCGGCTTTACTGTGGGGGCAAGGGCTGGAGTGCAGAGGGAGATGTATTTCAGCGATCGGGCGAGGAAGAATTGACCCCCTTAATTCCCACCTTGCCGCCCCCTTTATCTAAAACTTCTTGCCCCATACTCATGGGCTACAAAGATCAGCGGCGCTATGGGCAAGCCATGACTCAACTCATTCCGGGGGTGCAGTTTGACTGTATCGGCAGCTTTGGACTCAAGGTGATGCGCGTGATTTGCGGTCAGGCGGGGCTGTATGTCTACCTCAACGGGCGCGTTAAACTCTGGGATACGGTAGGGCCTCTGGCGTTGGCACAGGCCGCAGGGCTAGTCTGCTGTGATCTAGAAGGCAATCCGCTGCAATTTACTCCCGATGCGCTTCATCTCAGTAGCCTAGCGCACCGTCAACCGATTCTGATCGGCTGGGCAAGCTATGTTGAAGCCTTGCGATCGCCCCTCAAGCAAGCGATCGCGCTAACGAATGGTTCGCACTAAGTTATTCGCACCAAGTTGTTCACGCTAATTATCCTCAGCTAAGATCATTTCCCTTCCCATCTGCCCAAACACTTTTCCGCAAACGATCTCCTGTGAGATCCATCATGAGAACCGTTTAAATTCACGCCTTCTATTTGCAAAAAATCCATGATGGGAATATCATTCCTCATAATTCAAGGGCTAACCTGAATTGACTGTGAGCTATGATTGCCTTGAGTCCATAGCTGCCACCCTTCTCATGAGGTATTTTTTATGGGACGCGCAGCGCGCATCCCATAACTGCAACTTATCAAATCCCCTAAGGATCATGGTTTAAATAAAACCCAATAGTTTTTTGGAAGCGCGGCACTTCCAAAAAACTATTACAGGTCGATTCATTTGCGATTCTAAGTTCCCTGTTCTAACCCTCTGGCAGCAACTGTACTTCGATAAAAATCAGGGTCTGGCCAAGATCTATGCCATACCTGCTTGTTAAGCTGTACTCCTTATCGTTATTATTGAGCCGCACTATTATTGAGCCACATCCCACTCGTCTTACAGTCGGAGTAGCCTGACTCCATGGATCGGTACACCCCCCGCGAACCCCGAGATAATTCACTCATTCGCTCAGCCCCGTTCTTCAAAGAACTTCCAGAAGAAATAATTGAAAAGGCTATTGCCCATGTCGTAGTTCGCAACCATCCTCACAATCAGGTGATTTTGCTCGAAAATGATTGGGGTAGCTCAGTCTATTTCATCCTGGAAGGATGGGTTAAAATCCGCACCTATAATCTGGATGGCAAAGAAATCACGCTAAATGTTTTGGGAAAAGGCGAACTGTTTGGCGAAATGGCTCCCCTTGACGAGGTGCCCCGCTCGACAGATGTGATCACCCTCGTCCCCACAGTCATTGGCAACATGCCCTCCAATGACTTCGTGCAGCTTTTGAACACCGAGCCAACGGCAGGGATTCGTTTGGCTCAGCTTATGGCGCGTCGCTTACGCCAGGTGAATCGGCGGCTGCGGCTGCGCGAATCAGACAGCGTTTCCCGCGTGGCCGATATTTTGCTGTTTTTGGCGGAAGGTCAGGGCAAACCAGGCGATCAAGGCATCGAAATCCCTAATCTGCCCCACCGCGAACTCAGCAGCCTCAGCGGACTGGCACGAGAAACCGTCACTCGCGTACTGAGCAAGTTAGAAAAGAAAGGGCTAATCCAGCGCGATCGCGATATTCTTTGCATTCCTGATGTCGATGCGCTAGAGCGAATGCTGGTCTAGCGCGGCGTATCTCGATGCAGGGCGATCGCCTCCATACCTCTGACGGTGACGGTCAATCTGCCCTTGGCATCGACGGTTAGCCGCTCCGAGCGACAGCCGTTGGCTTGCCATCCTTCCGCAATCAGGTTGCAGTATTGTCCTGGCGGGAGGCGGGTCTGAAACGTTTGGGTCAAGGGATGATCCTCACGATTAATCACAACAAATCCTTGATTGCCGCGTCCGAAGGCGATTTGGTTGCGGCCATTGCTCCACCAGTGCGTCACCGGAGCATCGAGCGCAGTCCCATTGCGAAATAGCACCATAGCGGCGATCGCCCCATGACGATGTTCGCAAACCCATTGACTAAAGCAGTCCGCTTGTCCGCTGACATAGATGGCATCAGTCTGCCCCGACGCATCGGCAGGCGGGCCTTGATCGGAGTCTGTAAAGGCGTAGCTCGACATCACCTGAGGCGTGCCATAGGGATATGCCAGCATAAAGACGTTAGCCAGGTCGTAGAGTTTGCCGTTTTTGTAGGTGAGATAGGTGCCGCCGCCGCCATGCCCCCGCTGTTTGTCATGATTATCCACAAAGACGATCGCCTTTTCGCTAGGCATCAGCCCCCAAGTTTCGCCTAATGTCTGGAGCTGAGCCAGGGTTTGACCGTCAATGCCGAGAAACTTTGCCCCCAAAAACTTCCCATACTCTGACTCAATCACATTGCCATTGGGATAATACTCGCGCTTGCGCACGGCTTCATTTCCCGGATCGATCACTTCTTGATAGATAAAAGGAGGGCGATTTGTGGCCTCCTGCACCTGCTGCACGATCGCCCCAATATCCTGAGCGTCCATATGTTTGGCGGCATCAATCCGCAAGCCATCCACGCCCAGATGGATCAGATCCAGCAAATATTGGGCTATGCGATGCTGCACCTTGGGCGATCGAGTATTGAGATCTGCCAAGCCCACCAGTTCGCACTGAATCACTTCCTCGCGGCGATTGTAGTCTTTGACATTGGCTTTGCAGGTGTGAAAGTCATCCGGCTGGTAAAGACCTGGGTAATGATATTTGGTGAAAACAGAACCTGCGCTGCCCACCCCCCCGTCAACACCTGCCATGTGGTTAATCACCGCATCCGCATAGATCTTGACCCCGACTGCATGGCATCGAGCCACCATTTGGGCAAACTGGGCGCGATCGCCACTGCGGCTGTCAATCTGGTAGCTGACAGGCTGATAGCGCTGCCACCAAGGATGACCCGCCGCCAGCACATGCTCAGTAGCGGGTGAAACCTGAACGGCACCATAGCCGTTCGGCGCTAAAAAACTCTCGCATTCCTGCGCTACATCCTCCCATTTCCACTCAAACAGATGCACAAAAACAGGAGGGCGAGGCGATACAGCCGGAAAGCTATCAAACTTTCTAGAGGTAAGCAGCAACAGAGGCAACACCCAAAGACTCACGAGCAGCGCCCTGCGCCAAAAATTTTTGCGCCTCATTCGATCTATCACCTGCACTATGACGCTATGCGCTTAAATTCAATCGAGATGTTTTCGAAAGTCTCGCAGCGCAAGGCTTGCAAAAACATCTTGTCCTAAATTCTGTAGAGCTATCCATGACCTGTCGAGCCAGAACGGGGCATTCATCCGCAGCCTGCGCTAGATGCCCGTTATCAAAGCCCGCTTTACACCCTGAAGTATGCCCATCCTCGCACAGCAAACAGGCACAGTGCCACACAGATACAGGGCTACACAGACACAGTGCCATACAAACACGGTGCCAAATAGGCATAGCGACACAGCGATCGCTATGCTACTGAGCCGCTGCCATAGTTTGGTCACTTGCAATCGCCTCGCAAGGGTTTCAAGTACTCCGCTGGGTTTAGCCGAGCGCGAAAGCTATACCGGGTTTGGCTTAGAGCTAAAATATTTTCTGTAGACTGACTTAGCGCTGCTCACCAAGTCACGCTTGAACAGATTGGCATAGAGGGGCTTTACGTGAGGTGAACTGTAGGCAAGGCGAGGAAATTCTCGACGGTTTGTAAAGACCACGAAGACTTCGTTCGCGTAAACAGGCGCATAGCCTTGGATCAATAGCTTAAACAGCATCTTTGCCGTTCGGTCTGTTTCTCCTTTGTGCAGCACCACCCAAGACGCAGCGCCTCCCCGTAGAAAAGTATCGTAGTTAACGATAGACCGGGGGACGGCAGCCCGAAAAAGCAAAGGAGCGACGATCGCATCTTCAACTTGAGTCTTTTGGAGAAACTCTGTCGTCGTCTTCCAGGCGGGGGAATCGAACATAGAGGCAAGATGGCTTTGATACCGCTGCTTTGCCGGAAAAACCTGCATGTAGTTGAAGGCCAGCCCTAAAATTCGACTATCTGGATTTTCTGGAAAGCGTTCTTGCAGAGAAGCCGTGCGGCAGACCTGAAACTTAAACTCTGTGAAAACGCGATCGCTCTTTAGCGTGGCGCTGGGAATCAATCCGTAGTAAAAGCGAGAGCCTTGATCTGTATGCAGCACATCCACGGCGATCGGCTTGCCATTGACCGATACCGCTAGGCTACTGAGAATATCGGGAGCCACCAGGCGGGTATGAGGAACGCGAAACTCAACGGCCAGATCGGTATCTGGCTTAATCTGAAGGGGCAAATCTAGGGTTGCAGTGGTGCTTGGCCCGATCCAGCGGAAAATACCCAACTCTTTCGATCGCTCTCGGCGCTGCCAGCCAGAACCCCGCAGAGGTTCAGCAAAATTGTAGCTAGTCTGCTCTGAAGTCGGAATTTGGCGCTCTGCGTAGCGCTGGTTGTAGTGCTTGTCCAGCAAAGGAAGCAGCGCATCAGAAGAGATCGGCTCATCCGTCAACGGCTGATCAGAATATTTCTGCCGCAAATCTTGCACCATTTGATCAAACCGCTGCTCAAAGATGTCTTTGGCGTACTGATAGAGTTCGATATCGTAGGCGCTGTTTTCTTTCAGAATCTCCAGCGTCCGGTCTGGCAATTCATCCAGCGGACTTTTAGACTTTGCAGCGTTTTCTCGCCGCGTATTGATAATGGGATTCCAGCCAAAGATATAGGAAAGGAGATAGAGCGAATCTTGAAAGCGTTCGACCAATCCCACAAAAGCGCATTGATCTAAGCTCTGCTTAGCCAGCTCAAAGATTTCGTCGGGGGGAGTGCTGTAGAGGTCAAACTTGAGCAGTTTGGCCAGGTAGTAAGTTTGCAGATTCTTTTTGAGACTGCCTGCCGGGAGTTTGTGAGCAAACTCCTCTAGCGTCATGTCTTTGACCGCTTCATAGAAAGGATCTCCCGGCATTCTCCGAATGTACTCATAGTGAGAAATGACGCGAGCAATCGGCTCTCTTAGCACCGTCACATTAATCATCTGCCGATCGGGCGGCAGCAGTTCTGGCAGATTGGTATAGGCAAGATGCCCTCGAAACAGGCGATAGTTGGCAAATGCCTCGGCTGGAATAGATTTAATTTGCGCGTTCAACGTCGCAGGGCAAGTTTCCTCATCCCGGAACTGATCTTCTACGATCGTTCTAAAGGTCATGCCTGCGGTCTTGGGGATGTGCGAAAAATTCAAAACATCCTGAGATTGCAATTGATATTGCGCCGGAAAATTTCTCATAGCTCAGCCTAAAACTCTTTCTGAATCGATTTCTCAACGTCGAAACGTTAGCTCTACACGCTTAGGATCGCAAATTAATTAACCTCTAACAGTTTTTTGGAAGTGCCGCGCGGCCCTTCCAAAAAACAATTTATTTATATTTAA
>DATNPL010000237.1:0-8039 GCA_036703255.1 Coleofasciculaceae cyanobacterium | reverse complement strand
TGCCAGCCGCCTGAGGTGGATGGGGGAAGGAGCGCGACGGCTTCTGCCAGTGGAGAACCAGCGATCGACCGTGGGCACGGAGCAGCCTGCAATTTTGGCGATCGTGCTGTGGCTGACGTTGTACTTGGCGTAGAAGTCTTGAGGAGACATGGCGAGCTGGCAGTCGGTGTAGAGCCTGAGCAAGCGCAGTTCCCGCCGTCCGAAGTCACGCAGGCTCATAGCTCTGCTCCTCTGTTGCGGGTTCAGGCGTATATAGGGTCAAATCATCTTCCCAGGCAGAGTCCTGCTGTGTCCATTCGTGGGAAGGGGATTGCGGATCAAGCCAGACGACGTACTTCCAGCTCCAGCCTTGCAAGTGTTCGGCGGGTGCGTACTCTAGCCCAGTGATGATGCCAAAGTCCTGGGCGGGAAGCGGGTGCCAACAAACTCGATCGCCAATTTTAAATTTTGGAGTGGGTAAATCTTGGGGAAAGTTGTTGGGTAGGCGAAATACCCCTGCGGTGGATGTTGCTTCAGTCATAACGAAGTCATCAGGGAGTGAACTAGACGAATTGTAAATATGAACAATACGCTATCACACTTATAGTGTGAAAATTCACACGAATAGTAGGTAGACCCATCCTTTATCTTCCCTCAAGATTCTGAGGTGGTAGAAAATGAGCGATCGGACATTAAGTGGTTATTTGGCAGGGCGGTGAGGAAGCGCAGGCGAGAACTTGACCTCTCACAGGAGAATCTGGCTGAACGGGCTGGCTTGCACCGAAATTATGTATCGGATATTGAGCGGGGCGATCGGAATCCCTCGCTGGAAAATATTCAGAAATTGGCAAAAGCCCTTGATATTAAAGTCTCTGCACTCTTTATTGAGTACGGTGTTGATGATGCGACTGAGGAGTAGATGAAATTCATGAGCAGTCGTTGCTAGTTTTCGATCGCACCTAATGCTTTCAATGTGACTTTCTCCGCCTCAGTTAAACCTTTTACGCTTGTAATGTTCATACCTTCGTAAGGTCGTTTATCCTGGATAGTCCTGATACATTCACATGTGTTAGCATCCCAAAGTTTGATAGTTCCATCAAAACCGCCACTGACGATGGTTCTTTCATCTGGAGTGATTGTGATAGCTCTGATGCGGTCAGTATGCCCTTGTATAGTTTTTACACAATTTCCCCTGTTAACATCCCAAATCTTGATTGTTGTGTCATCACTACTAATCAAATTTTGACCATTAGCGCTAAACACAATCTCTAGCGGCCAGTTTGAATTTCCATGTAAGGCATTGACACATAATCCGCTCACAACGTCCCAAATACGGATGATACGATCGGTTCCTCCACTTGCAGTCGCTAAAAGCTTACTATTGGGACTAAATGCAACAGCATTCACCGAGCTTAGATGTCCTTCCAAAATCTTTAAGCACTCCCCAGTCTCAAGACTCCATAATCTCGCTGTTTTGTCATCATTGCCACTAGCAATGAATAAATCATCTGGACTAATTGCGATTGACCAAAGCCAGCTAGAGTCCTCTTCTTCAATAACTCGTAAACATGAACCCGTTGCAACATCCCACAACCGAATTGTGCAATCAGCACTGCCAGTGACTAAAGTTTGACCATCATGACTGAAGGCAACTGAGTTAACCGTTCTAGTATGTCCTTTCAGTGTTCTGCAACATTCTCCTGTTGCTATATCCCAAAATTTGATACTGGTGTCATAACTGCCACTCGCCAAAATTTTACCATCTGGATTAATTGCGACGGAATTTATGCGGCTGCGATGCCCATGCAAAGTTTGTAGGCTGTCTCCGGTTTTAAGATTCCACAGCTTCAATTTGGCATCTTCACTACTACTAACTAAAATTGCTCCGTCCGGGCTTACTGCAATCGATCGTACCGCACTAATATATCCTTGCAGAACGCTTAGGCTCTCTCCAGTTGCTACATTCCATACTCGAACGGTTTGATCATCACTACCACTAATTAAGGTTTTACCATTGGGACTAAAAGCAACTGCTCTAACCCATTCCGTATGTCCTACTAGAGTTTTTAAGCAGGTTTTAGTTTGAACATCCCAAATTTTTATTGTTCTGTCAAAACTTCCACTTGCCAATAAAGAGGCGTTTGGATTAAGCGCCAAGGTACATATACGAGATTCATGCCCTGATAAGCTTGCTAAGTATTCACCAGTATCAATATTCCATAACTTAATTGTTTTGTCATGACCACCACTTGCTAAGAGTAAGCCATCAGAAGAAATTGCAAGCGAGCGAATTAATTTGGTGTGTCCTTCTATTGTTCTTATGAGTTCTCCCGCAATGGTCCAAAACCTGATCATTTTATTGCTACTACATGTCACTATCACCTCATTCTTAGGACTAAATACGACTGATTCTACTGTCTGATCATCCCCCTGTAACGTTCGTAAGCACTCGCCGCTATAGGAATCCCATATCTTGGTAGTTCCATCGTCACTACCACTTGCGATTAGGCTACCATCAGGACTAATCGCAACTGAGTTAACCCGGTTTGTATGCTCCTCTAAAATCTTTAAGCATTTGCCCTTATGAGCATCCCAAACTCGAACACTGTAATCAAAGCTAGCACTGACCAAACGCTTACTAGTTCTATCAAATGCTACTGATCTTACCCAGTCTGTGTGTCCAACACAGCTAAGAATTGCTCTACCTTCACGAGCGTTCCAGACCCGAATTTCTCCACTTGCATCGCCGATTGCGATCAGTTTTCCATCGGGGCTATAAGCAACCGAGAAGACAGCTCCGAGGATTTTAGGAAATTTGGATTCAGCTAGATTTGCTTCAACAAAACTTGTATCGCATAAAGTAGCATCCGTGAAATCAGCTCCTATAACAACAGTGTGATCCAAGTTTCTCTCAACTAATGAAGTTTCGTCTAGCTTTACCAATAATGTGGCTACGTTTCCACCAAGATAGCCGACTTCCTCGTTAGTTTTGTGCCGCGTCATCCCAAGAACATGATGCAATGGAGAGTCCTGATCTTGGAGGAAAGCGATCATCGGTAAGAGCAAATCCACTACTGCTTTAGTAAAAGGGCTTTGCCCAACCGTCTGACGTAGACGCTCTAATGACTCAGGAGTAAATGTTTCTAGTGGTGGAATCGCGATGCTTCGTTCTGTTGCATCTAACTGATATTGAAAATAGGTAGACCAAGTATGGGTTTGAGGAAGCGCAGCATTGTCCAGGCAAAATTCTGCTTTGACTAGTTCGGTAAAATCAGGAGTTAATGCCCCTAATTCAGCAGCAAATTTGTAAGCAACAAAAAACTCCAACAGCGATCGATGGGCTGGCATATAGTCCCCTGCTGCATTGCGGATCAGCATCGTCTGCCCCATCATGTCGTAATGCCAATGATCTAGGTCTTTCTCCTCCTGAACACTTGCTCCAAACAAGCGACGAATGCGATCGGGGAACTCGCGGTAGTTGATACTCATGCGATCAGTAGAAAGCATCTCCCAGGACAGTTCGCATAAGAAGTAAAGCTTTTCTGCCATTGAAGTGAAAGTGCGTTCCGCCTTGATGTCTCGCTCCATCTTGCGCCGCACGGCATACAGATAGATCCGTGACATGTCGATCGGCTTTCCGGCTTCGATATCGGGGAGGGCTTCCAGGATCAGTTCCGTCATAACCGGGCGACGGGCTAAATCTAGCAGTTGCGGATTGCCCATCACCTGTTCCACCGTGGCAGGCTGGGTCTGGGAAGACAAAACTTGCCGGATTTGGTCGTCGCTAAACTTCTCCAGTTCCAACACCTCAAACTGCGGCGTTTCTCCAGTCAGGCTTTGGGTTGAGGCTTGCAATTCTGCATTTAGCAGTGCCCGACCTTCTGTAGCTTCCGGGAAATGTTCAGTACGGCAGGTAAGGATGACCTTGGCTCCCGGCACGACCACCTTTGCCAATTCCCAGAAATTGTTGATCATCTCCTGGCGATCGACCCTGGCTGCCATCTCATCAAAACCGTCAAAAATCAGCAGCAACTTGCCCATACGGTTGAGTTGCTCAAATACCGAATAGCCTGGAATTGGGATTTCGTATTTGCGGAAGAAGAACTCTGAAAATAAGGATTCTACGCTCACCGCCTTGGCATAATCGCGTAACGGAATGACCAGAGGTAAACGGGGGCGCTCCAATCCGCGTCGTTTTGCCTCTTTGTATCGCTGGAGTGCTTGCCAAGCATAGTGCAAGGCAAACCAGGTCTTGCCTGTCCCAAATTCTCCCAGCACTGAGATATGTTCTTTGGCCGGGTCATCCAGCCACAGGTCAATGTAGCCGTCAATCCAGCCATCCCGCTCGTCGTAATGGCTCATCCCAATTCGCTGTTTGGTTACATAATCAAACTCCTCTTTGGTACAAGCCAACGGCACATAGGTTTGGTCAATCTTCCGTCGTCCAATTTCTTGCTCTAGCCAGTCCAGATACCCGCTAAAATCAGCATCTTGATCCAGCAGTTCATCTAGGGTGTAGCAGCCTAAATTGTCGTTTTCGTTCTTCTCGACTTCATCCCGTGCAGCTCGACTGATGCGCCGTGCCGTCACCAGCCAACCTTCGTCTGTCCGCTGTTGGTCTACAGCTTGACGTAGAGCCGATACATCTGGCAAGCCTGCTTCCCCATCAATGCCCCGCACTAGAATGCGATCGTACCTTCCCCGTCGTACCGGGATATTGATAATCCACTCAAAGTAATCCGCTTCCCAGACTTCGTATGGCTCAAAGCGAAAGCCTAGCGTCTCAAACCAGCCCCGCATCTGCTGCGACAGCGCATAAGCCCGACATTGTTGTGCCCAGCGATTGTCTTGCTCGGCGGCTGGCAGTGCCAAGATTTCCTCCCCTGCCAGTCGTGCCATCTCTGTGCGAATGCCTTCTATCGTGGGCAGGCGATCGAGCCGCTCTTGCAGGGCAAATAGGTGTTGATGGAGCGATCGGGCTTGCTGATCTTGCAACACTTCAGCAGGAGTGCGGCTCCGCTTGGCGACTCCAATGAACACAGCAGAAAACGCTACCAGTTCGCGCCGTAAGTCGATGCCCAACTGCCGGATTTCATCCCCAAACGCATAAGCCTCGATCGCCTCATGGCTCACTCGTTCTAGCAGAGGAAAGTTGTTCTGCTCAAAGGCTTGCCGAAAGGTTTGGTGAATCTCCTGACGACGGAACAGATCCAGGACAGGCTTGGGTTTACCTACTCCATATTCCACCAAGGCATATTGATAGATGGCAGTGAAATCTGTGGGTGGATGGTCTGGATCAAGATTGAAGCGCTTCAGCAGGGCAATCACTGTCTCACTCCGCCGAATCTTGTTTTGAGCTTGCGACAGGGCAGTACCCAAAATCGTATCAATCAGCTTGTCTAGTCCAGGAATCACAGCTTTTCTCCTGTCGATCGCAATGGGCTGGGGGTTAATGGCTATTATCTGGGCAACTTCGCCAAAGTGGAAAAATCGTCAGATTCGCTTAAAAAAGCATCTCTTGAAATGGAGTGAGATCCTTATTTAGAAGATCCTGCTTCCTTGCATGAGATTCCGAAGCCCAATTCGCTTATCGCTTGCAGTCCGGATGGCATCTCTGTAAGGAGAGTACGATATGGAAAACAGCGCAACTGAGAGTTCAGCATGTTGGAATGGTTGGCAGCCGCAACAGGTGTGGAGTTGGGTAAGTTGGTCTTGGAGCAGGTGCTGAACCTGAGCAAGTCGGCACTGGAAGACTATGTGAAGGATTTTTTCAAGGACTGCATCCAGAGCGGAGTGGCTCTCTCTAATGCAGACACCCTGAAGAAGCCAATGGCAGAGGCGATCGGCAGCTTTATCAAGCGGTTTATCAAAGAACTCCAGTTCAACGATGTGCCTGAAAGCAGCATTGAGCATCACTTCAAGGCAACAATCAAGCGATTTGTGCAGGACAAAGCGGTTCGTCCCGTCCTGGGTAAAGCATTTGAGCAAGACTGCAAGCAGATTGACTATGCTCAATTGCAGGAAATCTGGACGCAACGGTATCAGGTTGAGGGGTGGCAGTTTCCGGCTGAGGAGTTTGATTGGCGGGGCGTTGCCAAGGAATATGTGGTTGAAGTCAAAGGCATTATCAAAGCCAACGCTGAATTGAGAGCACTGCTAGCCATTGACCTGCAAGAACAGCAGGCAGCAAGCTTGAAGCAAATCGCTGGCATCAATCCCGGCTTTGATGTCGCCCAATATCGAGAGAGTTTGCAGACTAGCTATGGCTATCTGAAGCTGTATATTCTGGATAGCACCGATCGCGCCGATACCGTCAAGCTGTGGAATATGTTCATTGAGCAAACGGTGCGAGAGGCTCTGCCGCCGATGCGCTATGAACTGCCCTCGGACTTGAAGCGCCAGTTACAAGAACAGGGACAGCTCGATGAGTTGTCACCGGAAGCCCTGGAACAGTATCGGCATGAGTATTTTCAGCAGCCCTCGCGGAAGGTGCTAGAGGCAGTTGCAGAGTCTCAACGGGCGATCGTTCTGGGTGATCCGGGTGCAGGCAAGTCTACCCTATTGCAATATCTGGCGCTGGAATGGGTGGAGGGCAAAACGAAAACCCTGCCCCTGTTGATTGAGCTGCGAGAGTATGCCCTGGCACAATCGGTAAATTTTCTGGATTTCCTTCATTGTGGGCGCGGAGCAGATTGGCAGTTTGACCCGCAGCAACTCCATCAGCATTTGTTGGAGAATCCTACTCTCGTCATGTTTGATGGACTGGATGAGGTGTTCGATCGCCCCACTCAATCCACTGTCATTGATGACATTATCCGTTTTGCCCAGCAGTATCCCCAAGCCAAGGTATTAGTCACTTTGCGGATCATTGGCTACAACCCAGAACGCTTTCAACATGCTGGATTCCGTCAATTCACCATCCAACCACTCGACGAAGCCGAAATCCACGAGTTTATCGATCGCTGGTATGACCTGGCAATGGGCAGCGATTCCGATAAGACGAGGCTGAAGCAGCGATTGAAGGATGCGATCGATAACTCCAAAGCCATTGCAAATCTGGCAGATAATCTGCTGCTATTGACAATGATGGCGATTCTGAATCGACGGCAGGAGTTACCCCGCGATCGAGCTGATCTCTATGACCAAGCTTCACGGGTGTTGCTCTACCACTGGGATGTCGATCACAAGCGGTTGCAGTTGCCGATGGATGCGATCGGACGACGGGAAAAACAGGAGATGCTGCGGTTGATTGCCTATGAAATGCAGGCAGGTGAAGAGGGGCTGAAGGGGAATTTGATTGGGGTCGATCGGTTGACGCGAA
Organism: Coleofasciculaceae cyanobacterium; assembly: GCA_036703255.1. Lineage (GTDB taxonomy): Bacteria > Cyanobacteriota > Cyanobacteriia > Elainellales > Elainellaceae > Drouetiella. The sequence continues at coordinate 739 of DATNPL010000237.1, read as the reverse complement.
TTTTGACGGATTATCTGTGCGATCAGAAATTTAGTGAACCCCGCGAAAAGGCGAATTTGTTGATTCAGCAATTACGAGAGCGAAATTTTATTCTTTGTTATCGTGGCGCGGATACCTACGGCTTTGTTCATCGTACCTTTTTAGAATACTTTTGTGCATTGGAGATTGTGAGTCGGTTTGAGAAGGTGCGATCGATTAGCTTTGAACAATTACGAGATGAGGTGTTTGGGCAACACTGGCAGGATGAAACTTGGCATGAAGTATTGCAATTGATTTGTGGGGTACTCGAAGAGCAAGTTGCTGGAAATATAATTGAAGAGTTGGTAAAACAATATGAGCAGTGTACTAATATTTTATGCCTAAAACTTGCATCTCTGTGCTTACTAGAGATCAAAAACCGTCATCGAATTAGAGATGTAGATGAAAGGCTTTTAAATTTACTTATGAGTTTAGTTGAATCATGGAAATATCCCTCTGAGAGAACTTTCAGAAGTGATGACAACGAACCATATGCTCAGATTTGTGAACTGATAGGAAAATGCTGGAGATATAACTTAGCTTTGTTTGACTGGCTACAGTCTATCGTCAAATTAGACAGTAGGGCGTGTTTTAAAACTGTAACCACAAGACAATAGAGGCTAGAGTCAGCATGGCAAGGTAGTTTTCAGCCTTTTTCTCATAGCGAGTGGCAACTCGACGAAACTGCTTGAGGCGGTTAAAACATCGCTCAACTCGGTTC
>DATNPL010000231.1:0-4139 GCA_036703255.1 Coleofasciculaceae cyanobacterium | reverse complement strand
GCTGCGAATATCGCGATGGCGCGATAACTCCATCGCGAGAGCCGTATCCATTTCCAGCTTGACAATTAAATGAGTACAAAACGTATGCCGACCTCGATGGGCGTGCAAGTCTATCCCTGTATGTTCGGCAAGCTGGTGCATGACCTCCTGCACCCCCCAGTACGTCAGCCGTTGCCCTCGACTGCGGTTAGAATTTGAGACAAATAATGGACTCTCAGCCGTCACTTCTTGGCCCGTTGACTCTGCCTGAGTCTGCCGCTGCTGCACATAAGCATTGAGATCTTCCCGTGCTTGCCGCGTGAGCGGGACTTCTCCCACGCTGTCATGCTTTGCTTCTCGGATGACCACTTGCTGCCCGTCATAGTCCTCAAAATTGAGGTTAATCGCCTCCTCTGCCCGCAAGCCATGTAACAAGACTGAGAATAGGGCGCGATCGCGCATCGGATCACGACTCATGTCTGCGATCGCAACATAGATCCGCTCAACCTCTTCATCTTCCAGCTCCTGGGACTGAGCTTCTGGCACCTTCTCCTGCTTCACCCCAGTCGTCGGATCGCTGGTGATGTACTCCGACTCCAGCATCCACTTGTAAAAGGTCTTGAGCGTTCGCAAAATACGATTGACCGAATTGGCTGCCAGCCCCCGATCTTGCAAAAGATATTGCTTGAACTGTGCAACCTGCCGTCTGGTTACATTGGCCCATGCCTGCTGCGTCCAGTCCATGAAGTACTGCAAATCTCGACGGTAAGCTTGCTCGCTTTTGGGCTTGAGCGATCGCGCCGCAATAAACTCATTCACCTTGGTCTGTCTCAAATCTGTAGGAGAGGCAGACCTAACCGCAGGAACCGCAGGAGTTTCCTGACCACCCCCAAGAGGCACAATCACAGGTTCTGGAATAGCTGGACGTTTCATAGCGATCGCGGGGTAACAACAAGGTGTGGGGCGGCATCCTAACCCTTTCGATTAAAGCGTGAGACACGCAGCACGAAAGCGCTGTATCTTGAGTGTTATTGAATAAGCATTTATACTTACTCTTAAGATTTTTATCCCCGATATGTGACCAATATCGGGGATATGATAAGCCTAAGACAATCTGAGACAATCAGCAAAGCTTAAAGCGGAAAACCTTAGTACAGACGGGATTTGGATGCGTAAAAGCCATACCCAAATAAGCTCAACCTGATTCCAGTCCATCCGCCAGGAAAAAGCGATCGCTATCTGAGAAATGTCGTAAGTGTGGAATGTTATCAGCCCAACAGGCTCAAGCACTACATGGAGCAGACGGCGATGGTTGCTGGAATCCGGCTATTTGCTATAGCTGTAGATCCTATGCCAGAAACCGCGATCGCATCAACCAAGCTCGCAGCCGTAAACGCAAAGAGGGCGAGTTAGAGCAGATCCCCGTCGAGTTTGAACTGCTTAATCAAACGATGTTTGGAGTATTGGTGGTGTATCGCAAGGCAGGAGTGGATATGCCAGTCTATGCGATCGCCGCTGTAATTTCGCAGGTACTGGATGAGCAGATGAGCCAGCATCTCGGCTTAACTGACGTCGAGGTGTTTAATCAGACAATGAATATTGCTCACAACGAGGATGTTTCGACCTGGGTAGAAACGATCGCCCAGTGCTTGCAGGAGGTCAATTTACAACCATTCCGCACATGCAGCTTCAGAGAATGAGGTTTGGTTATTCTATTGGCAGCGGTCAGTTTGCTCTCCTGATAAGTGGCGGTGGAGCCGAGCAGGTCTACTTAGGGTCGGAACACTACGGACACTTCTATCAAGGTGATGGTTACGCGCTGATTTCCAAAGGTTTCTTTGCTAGGCTAGAGCAAGCGTACTTAAAGTAAGGGTTGTGAGCAACTGCACCATTGTTTGGTTTCGCCGTGACCTCCGCATCTCTGACCATGCTCCCCTAGATCGAGCTGCCCGTAGAGGCGCTGTTATTCCCGTATTTATCCTTGATCCTGCCCTATTGCACCATCCTGAAACCGCTCCTGCTCGCGTTGCCTTCATGTTAAAGTCGCTGCAATCGCTGGATGCTGACTTACAGGAGCGCGGAGGGCGATTGATCCTCCGATTGGGTGATCCGCTCACCGTTTTGCCGCAGCTCATTCGAGAGACAAAGGCCGATGGCATCTATGCTCATATTGACTTCGAGCGCTTGTATGGTCGGGTTCGAGATGCTCGACTCAATCGCATTCTCACCGAGCAAGATCTGAAGATTCGCTGGTTTGAGCCAGCCGGAACCACGCCTGAGCTGATGACCACGAAGCAGTATGCTCAGATATGGTACGACCAAATGCGGGAGGCAATCGTCCCCACTCCCCAGCGGGTCGAAGTCCCATCAGAGGTGTCTAGTGCGCCGTTGCCCACCCTGGCTGACCTCAAGCTCCATGATGATGGCAAGCCCCTGCCTCCGGCGGGAACGCAGGCGGCTTACCAACTGCTCGATCGCTTCTTGGAGGAGAAAACGCAGCGCTACTATTGGCAGTTGTCCTACCCCAGTGCTGCCGTTACGAGTGGGTTGAGTCCTCACATCAAGTTCGGGGTCATCTCGTTGCGACAGTGTTACCACGCTGCTCAAAGCCTCAAGAGCGTTCCCGATGAGCGGGTTCAGCGCAGCCGGAAGCAGTTTATCGCTCGCCTAAAATGGAACAGTGGGTTTGCCCAACGCTTTCGCTACCTGCCGCAACTCGAAGTGCGATCGCTGTTTCGGCACTTCGATGAAGAAGGCTTTGAGTTTGATGAAGAGCTGTACCAAGCTTGGCAACAGGGACAGACTGGATTTCCGATTATTGATGCAGCCGCGCGGTGTCTAATGGCAACCGGAGGCTGGCAGACCTTTAACTTTCGCACTCGCGCCTGTTATGCCAGCTTCTTGAGCAACCTGTTGGGGATGGACTGGCGCTATGGGGCGCTGCACTTCATGCAGCATCTCATTGATGGAGATTGCCCGATCGACCATTATCAGTGGGCGATGCAAGCCGGGATTACAGCCGCAATTGACAAGTCCTGGACGCGCATCTACAACCCAGGGCAAGCCGCAGTCGATCGGTTTGACCCCCAAGGAGGGTTTATTAAGCGTTGGGTGCCTGAGCTACGGCATCTCTCGCCGCAACAGCTGGGAACTCCCCCAGCCACAAAGGGGTATCCGGCACCGATTCTTGACTATAAGCAAGCCAGAGCCAAACGAGTGCAGCAGCTTGAGCGACAACGGCAGGAGATCATTCAACCGGGCAACCTTGTGCCTTACCTTGCGCCTTTGCCAGAGAGCTTACTGCCGTTTGGCAGCGATCGGGTTGAGTGTGAGGTGGGTTGGGCCAGTCTCGCCGATCGAGCCTTGTTTCCTACGGCGATCGATCTAGCTGAACTGGACGAGAGGCAAGCGCAAATGTTGCGCACTTGGTTTGTGGGACCCACTCGTCCTTCCAAAGCATCAAATGTGCGAAAGTCTCCTTCTAAGAATCAACAAGAACAGCTCACTCTGCTGTAACCCGTGCAAGCGATCGTCATCAAACACTAGTGGGGTGAGTGACTAGATTGTGCCATGACCAAGAGATTAGCATTGCTCCTGCTCATTGAGCTGCGTAGTCTTGAATTAGCTATGCCGCCAAGTCCAATTGAAGTAATTCACCACTATCACCACTAATTGAGTTGTCACTTTTATGGGTCGAGCCAAGGTAAGCGTAAAACAGTGCCACGAAAACTTGAAAAGCTCTTGTAGTGGTGATTTCAGCAATCACGGCTTTCAACCAATTTAGACTGATTTAGCTACGAGATTTCAAGCCTTTCAGGGCTGTGTGGCACCACTTCGCACGTATCTCGGCTCAACCCCATTTAAGCTTGCTTAGATTTGCACAAAATATGGTTCAAGATGCCTCTTTTTGTCATTGAGTGAGACCCTCAAACCTCTTGCATGAGTAGTTGCGTCCTGCACAACGACTCTAATCATTCATCTGAGCTTGGATAGAAAACGGGGTGAGGGCAAAGTCCCCGCGCAAGGACAAGAAACAAAGCATTGCTCCTGCACCCTGCTAATTCTGTATAGCCTCAAATCGAAATGGTGTAAGATGACTTCGATTGAATTTTTGCAACGCTATAGAAGATAACGAGTCTACCTAGAGGGCACAAGGTTGG
>DATNPL010000220.1:0-2732 GCA_036703255.1 Coleofasciculaceae cyanobacterium | reverse complement strand
TCAAGTTTTTCAGTTCTTATCCAGCCTGCCTGACCCTCAACCTGCCATTGCCTCCATGCGACAACGTGAGGATTCCTTCAAGCGCGAATTTATCGTCCTCAGCCGCATTCCGGTTTCTTAGTTTTGTCAGTCAAGCAGGGGATTCAGCTGGAGTGTCGCGACACTGATAACAGTATCTTGTTAGAAATTTCTCCAACCCCAATCTCTCAACTGCAAGATGTAACTTTAACGATTGATCTCGCTCAAGAGTTGCCCAATTCAGAGGCATGGCAACAATTTGGGAGTTTGATTCAGCAATCCTCTGTTATCAAACTAGAGCAGGTGGTGCAAGAACTTACTCAACTTAGTCCCCAAGGGATTTTTCAAGCACAAACTGTTCGTCAACGGCTTAACTATTTGTATAGTCTAGAAACAAGTTTGCTCGATCCAGACGATGCTTTGCTGCAAGCCAGTTTACCGATTCGCCTATCGCAACTACAAGACGAAACAACCAGAGCTAATTTGCGTAAACAAGCTGCCGATAAAGACATCATCGGCTTGACTGACGCCTTCGACACTGCTGTTTTAAGAGCAAGTTTAGTCGGCGGTCATCTCAAATCTGCTGATGTCCTGATCGATGTCGGCGCATTTAGTCAAGGAGATTTCAAAAGTGGTGTGAATCGCTTTTTTGGCAAAGGCTCTGTAGTAGACATCACCGAACTCAAAAAGCCATCCCCCGAATTTTTCCAAAGATTTCCTTGGCTTCGCAACTCCCTTGCAGAGTATCGAGACTACCTCGTAGATATTTGGGTAAAGCGGGCGACTAAACAACTCCAAGGGCAAGACCTTGATGCTAATGGTGCAGTTGAGCAACTGAGAAATCGTTTTCATCAAGATTTCACCACTACAGATGCGACACCCCAACCCGCTTGCCGCATCGTTAGTATGATTTTCAAGAAAATCCTCAGCGCCCCCACCGGATCTGGATTTGGCTTCGCGATCGCACCTGACATCATCGAACTTCAAGGCGAACGCAGCGATCGCGACTATCTCGACTACCTTATCTCGCTTACAGGCATCGATCGGCACGAACTAGAAAACCGTTATCGCTTGGATTTATCCCTCACTGACTTCGATCAACTTAGTTTTGTCCAACAAAACGTCAACACACTACAACGCTTTTTCACCGACAGTTTCCAGAGCGTTTTTGATCCAAGCGCGATTGTTCCTCCACTCACTGGAGACGGTCTACCGATTATTAATGAATTCACAATCAACAGCCGAGGCTTCCACGGTCCATTCTTCTGGCAATACGAAGAATGGATCGAGCGCAACGACCCCTTCTACGCCGAGAACTACTTCGACATCCGCCGCACCTTCAGCGTAAACCTATCCAGTGAATCGAAAACAGCGATCTGGAGCAGAACTTATTCCCTTCAACAGTTTCTCAGTTTTGGGGTTAACTCCAATGAGATCAGACTGTTTACCCCTCCAGCGATTTCCTCTCCTGGGACTCGTTCACAAGAGTTAAAAATCGGCGATCAATGGGCAAGAAACTTAGTCGAATTACAGGATTGGCTCAACGATGCTCACAAGGATTTCTTTGCCGGATTTTACTCAGAAGCTGAACGCAAATACCTAGGAATTATCAAAGCACTTTCAGATCTGCAATTTCTAGTAAATCGCTGGAAGGGAAACAGTTGGGACAAATACAGCGCTGCCAAAATTGCCTCAGAGCAACGCGCCCTAAAAATCAACGATCCAGAATTACTGAAAGGGTTTGAAGGAAAATATCACCTTTCATTTGACTACGGCATCAGTACTAATGAAGGGATAAATGTTGGTACCAGTTGGATAGATAGAGGCGGCATCCCGGTAGTTCCTTATCTGTTGGATCTATTGTTTACCCGTTTGGTACCCGTTTGTCTTTCTGAAACTCGTTTAGCGTTGGGTAAATACAGAGAAGCCATTCAAGGCGATAGATTAATCAGCACCTACTACGATTACACTGGGCGCTATCTATCCACCATTAGCCTGATTAATTCGGCACAATTTGGCGTTTTCTCAGGAGCAACTCCAGTAGAACCCGGCTCAAAAATTGCGCCTCCTGAAAATGTTTGGTGGGCATCAGAAAACAACGGGTCACTGCCCTATGCCACCGATACGTCACAGGATTTGCAGGACAAAATCAAGACAGGGGCAATTTCTTTATTTCCAGCCAATACCGTCGAAAAAGCATTCTTCCGCCTCAAACTCGGCAATATTCTACTCGAATGGGCAGATATGCTTTACCGCACCAACCTATCACAGAACATTGCGCGCGCTAGAGAACTGTACAAAGGCGTTCTCTTTCTCCACGGCGAAGATCCAGGCATCGCGCCCAACTGGGGAGCCTTAGATGGGCTACTACAATTTGGGAAACTTCAACAAAATCCTGCCCTTACCACCCAAATTAACCGCGCTTGGATCGGATTTGAGCAAATTAAAACTGGACTCAACTATTACGGCTTCACCAAAGACTATGTGCCCCCCGTTCGCTATCGAGTCCTGAGAGAAGCCGCAGAGCGCTTTGCAACCTCTGCAAAAACCGCGCAAACCGACTACCTCAACTATATAGAACCTATTTGAGATCTTAAGGAGAGGCTGCAAGCCGCTTAATCATTAGCCGGATAAAGCAAAGGTTGATTTTCGTCGTGGCATTGGCAAGCGTCCGCTCAAAGTTCTTGACCAGGATTTTACAGCGCTCCATCCAA
>DATNPL010000217.1:0-57736 GCA_036703255.1 Coleofasciculaceae cyanobacterium | reverse complement strand
TCAAGTTTTTCAGTTCTTATCCAGCCTGCCTGACCCTCAACCTGCCATTGCCTCCATGCGACAACGTGAGGATTCCTTCAAGCGCGAATTTATCGTCCTCAGCCGCATTCCGGTTTCTTAGTTTTGTCAGTCAAGCAGGGGTTATGGCTTAAGGGCTACACCTTGGGGAAGAGATTCCTTCACAAAACTTAATGTATGCTGAAACTGTCCATCTTTTGTGTCTTTCAACACCGCGTAGACTCATGCTGCCACCCTCGACCTCGAAACCCGCAAATCGGTTACGGTCTTCTGCCACGTTGAGCCGTGTTTGGTTGACTGGACTGTTTCTATTGCCAGCCCTCTTGCCTGCGGGCTGTGCCCTGATTCCGCCCGGAGATGCTCAAACGCCATCACCCCAATCGCAACAGCCCAGAGCCGTTGCTGTAGATGTAGCGGTTGCCCGTGAGTCTCAGTTAGAACAAGGTCAAGCCTATACCGGAACAACGCTTCCCTATCGCCAGGTTTCGGTGCGATCGCAAGTTGAAGGACAAGTTTTGGATGTGGCGGTAGATGTGGGCAACCCGGTGCAGCAAGGTCAGGTGGTGGCGCAGTTGGATGACAATCTGCTGGCGTCAGCTGTACTCGAAGCTGACGCCGAAGTGGCGGCCCGCGAGGCCGATGTTGCCAGCCTGCAAGCTGAGGTGGGCGAAGCTGAGACAGAAGTGAGACAAGCGCAGCTAGAGCTACAGCAAGCCCAGTCTGACGCTGCCCGACTAGAGCTGCTGTTTCAGGAAGGGGCGATCGCTGAGCAAGAATTTGAGCTAGCGCAAACGGCTGCCGCGACGGCTGAACAGGCGGTGCGATCGGCTCAGCAGCAGGTGCGCAATCGCCAGAGAGCCGCTGATGCCTCTGAGCGTCGCATTTCTTCTCAGGAAGCCTTAGTGGCTCAGGCGCAACAGCGACAGGCCTATACGGTATTGCTCGCTCCTGTGGAAGGGGCCGTGCTAGAGCGGGTGCTAGAGCCTGGAGATTTGGCGCAGGCAGGCAGCGAAATTTTACGGCTCGGAGATTTGAGTCAGATTAAGGTGCAGGTGCAGATTTCGGAGTTGGAGCTAGCTAGGATTCGGTTGGGTCAGTCGGTGCAGGTGAAATTGGATGCTTTTCCCGATCGCACCTTCCCAGGGCGCGTTACCCAAATTTCTCCCGCAGCCGATCCTACGGCTCGTTTAGTGCCTGTTGAAGTGACAATTCCCAACTCTGAAGGCCAGATTGGATCGGGGCTACTGGCGCGGGTTAGCTTTGAGCCGCAGTCGGGGCAGCAAGTTGTGGTGCCGGAAGCAGCAGTGCAAGTTGCGGCCTCAGATGCAGCGCCATCGGGTTCAGGATCTTCAGGTGCAGCATCTTCAGGCGCTTCACGGCCTTCTGAATCCAATTCTGCAACGCTGTTTGTGGTCAAGAAAGCTGGCGATCGCACCACCGTAGAGGCTCGTACCGTGCGGTTGGGCGATCGGGTAGACGATCAGGTAGCCGTGCTTTCGGGGTTAGAACCGGGAGAACAGTTTGTGGTTCGCAGCAGTGGCGAACTCAAGGACGGCGATGCGGTGCGTCTCAGCTTTATCTCTGAAACTTCTTGGGTCAAGTAATGTTCTAGACGGGTCGCTTAAGGGTTTGGCAAGGATTCACAGCATGCTCTGTCGAAAACGAATGGCCTTCCTAAAACACCCGCAATCTTCTTCAGCAAACCTCTCAGCTCAGAGCCGCCACCATGCAGACTCCTCAATCCTCCGGCTTCAGTATTAGCGCTATTGCCGTGCGACAGCATATTGGCACCTTGATGCTGTCCCTAGCCGCGATCGTCATTGGCGTATTCTTCATCTTCAACCTTCAAGTTGATTTGCTGCCTTCTATCACCTATCCCCGGATTGGGGTACGGCTGGATGTGCCTGGGATCTCGCCTGAAGTGGCGATCGATGAAGTCACAAAGCCTCTGGAAGAGGCGCTTTCAGCTACTGAAGGGGTTGTGCAGGTTTACTCGCAGACCCGAGAAGGACAAGTCAACGTAGACCTGTATTTTGAACCCGGTGGCGATATTGACCAAGCGCTCAACGATGCGACAGCGGCCTTCAACCGGGCACAGGGTAATTTGCCTGACACGATAGAATCTCCCAGGTTATTTAAGGTTGATCCTTCGCAATTGCCCGTGTATGAGCTGGCGATCGCCTCTTCTAGCTTAGAGCCATCCGAGCTGCGGGTATTTGCCGATGAGGAACTGTCGCGTGAGTTGGGCGTGGTTTCTGGCGTGGCAGCTGTAGATGTGGCAGGGGGCGTGCCCGAAGAGGTGCGAGTCGTTCTCGATCTCAATCGCTTGCAGTCTCTAGGGATTGGCATAGATGATGTCCTGACTCAGCTTGAGGAAACTAACGAGGATGTGTCAGGCGGAAGAATTTTAGGCGAACTCTCGGAGCCGTTGACGCGGGCGATCGGGCGGTTTCAGAACGCTGAGGAACTGCTGAACCTATCCTTTAGGGTGGAGGGTCGCGATGTTGCCACCAGCTCTGATGCAGGTACAGGTTCTACAACTTCGGTGCCTACCAATCAGCGGGTCTACTTGCGCAACTTTGCTAAGGTAATTGATGGCACAGAAGAACAGCGGATTTTTGTCTCGCTTAACAAGCAGCCTGCTGTTAAGGTCAGCATTCAAAAGCAGCCGGATGCCAACACGATCGAAGTTGTTGATGCGGTGAAGCGCCGAATTGAAGAACTGCGCCAGAGTGGCGTGATTCCGGCAGATTTGGAGCTGCTACCGACGTTAGATGAGTCTGTCTTTATTCAAAATGCTATTTCCAACGTCACCAGCTCAGGGCTGATTGGAGCAGGATTGGCGGCATTAGCCGTGCTGCTTTTCTTGGGGTCGCTGCGCCAGACCTTGATTATTGTCTTGGCCATTCCGCTTGCAACCCTGGCAGCCATTATTCTGATGCAGCTCTTTGGTCTGTCTATCAACGTGTTCAGCTTGGGCGGGCTGGCGCTGGGCGTGGGGATTGTAGTGGATAACTCGATCGTCATGCTAGAAACCATTGCCGAAGATGCAGGCATGACGCCCGGTAAAGATGCTCAAGCGCGACTGGGTGCCCGCCAGATGATTGAACAGGCGGCTCGGAGCGGTCAATCGGTAGAGTCGGCGCTGCTGGCTTCGACTTCAACAAACCTGGTTGCCGTATTGCCGTTTCTGCTGATTGGCGGCTTTATTGCTCTGCTGTTCAATGAGCTAATTTTGACGATCAGCTTTGCGGTCGCGGCTTCAATTTTGGTGGCGGTGACGATTGTACCCGCGATGGCGTCTCGTCTGCTGGCGATTCGTAAGAGCAGCGGGATTGGTCGCTCCTGGTTTTTGCAAACCTTTAATCGCCGCTTTGATGCCGCAACCCAAGGCTATAGCCGGATGCTCGATCGCATTTTGCGGCGGCGGCTGCTGGTTATTTGCCTCACGTTTTTGCTGCTGGGCGGCAGCAGTTTGGTCATGTTAGGGAAGATTCCTCAGGAAATCTTGCCCCAAATCAACACGGGACAGGCAAACCTCAACGCTCAGTTTCCTCCCGGAACGCCGCTTGCTACAAGCCGCAAAGTCATGGATGAGGTAGACGATATTTTGCTAGGACTGCCCGAAACAGAATATGTGTTCTCGACGGTGGGCGGCTCTTTGTTTGGCAGCAACACCAGCGAAAACTCGCTCCGCGCCTCCAGTACCATCACGCTTAAGCCAGGGTCAGATGTAGAGCGCTATGTTTCTCGCGCCACCCAAGAGCTAAACAAGCTCAATCTGGTGGGAATACGGCTGCGCATGAATCCGGGTCAGGTACGGGGCTTAATTTTGAGCAACTCTCCGGTGCGATCGGATGTGGATGTCATCTTGCAGGGAGAAGATGTGCGCGCGCTAGAGCAGGCTGGGCAGCAGGTGTTAAGCGCTTTGGAAGAAGAGGCAAAGCTGACGAGCTTCCGCCCTGACGCCGATAGCCGCCAGCCCGAACTGCAAATTCGTCTCGATCGCGAGAGGGCAGCCGATCTAGATCTCAATATTCAGGATGTGGGTGATGTGTTGACAACGGCGATCGAAGGCTCGGTGCCGACACAGCTCCAGCGGGGCAACCGCTTGGTGGATGTACGGGTACAGCTCAACCAGGATGATATTCGTCGCCCCTCTCAGCTAGAGGCGCTACCGCTGTTTACCGCAGATCAGCAGCTCGTTCGGTTGGGCGATGTCGCTACCATTCAGACGGGGCAAGCTCCCGGACAGATTCAGCGGATTAACCAGCGCCAGGTTTTTCTAATTGCAGGCTCATTAAATGAGGGCGCTAGCTTGGGTAATGCGTTAGCCGAAGTCGATCGCGTCATGCAAGGGATTGAGCTACCCCAAGGCGTAAGTCGTTTGCCTAGCGCCGCAGCCCAGAGCAATGACTCGATTCAATCGACGCTGCCTCTGCTGGGAGGGCTGGCTGCTTTTCTGGTGTTTGTCGTCATGGCGGTACAGTACAATTCCCTGGTCGATCCGCTAGTGATCATGTTTACCTTGCCGCTGGCGCTGGCGGGTGGCATTTGGGGACTGTTCCTGACTCAAACGGCGATCGGCGCAACGGTGATTGTCGGAGCCGTGCTGTTGGTCGGTATTGTCGTGAACAACGCCATCATTATGGTGGAGCTAGCCAATCAGATCCGCGATCGGGAACGGGTCGATCGCCGCATTGCCATTCTCAAAGCGGCTCCTCAACGTCTGCGGGCCATTCTCATGACGACCATCACAACGGTTTTGGGAATGTTTCCTCTGGCGTTGGGTCTGGGACAAGGGGGAGAATTCTTGCAGCCATTGGGCATTGTGGTTTTCTCAGGGCTAGCGCTGGCGACGCTGCTGACGCTGTTTATTATTCCTTGCTTCTACCTGCTGCTGCACGACTGGTTTAGCCGCTGGTCTGACGCTGAGGATACAGTTCCTATGGCTGTTACCAGCAAGCCAACAGAGACGGTTTCTCATCGTGAGTTTTAGGAAATTCGGCTATGAGTTTTAGTTTGGCAGGCGCGCGCCTGCCAAACTAAAATTCCACAGATGCAATCAGCAATGTTAAATCTTGAACCTAATCTAACTTGAGTGAATTAACAGGGACTTCATCCCAAGAGGCGACCGTCCGCATCTGCACCACCCAACCCTCTTGTTTTTGTGCGGCAGTCAGGTTTTCCTGAAACGAATCGTGGCATTCTTGTGCCTGCACCGAATCGCAGCACGCTATACAGGCGCGAATGATGCCTGATGGATCGATTTGTTCGTTTACCCAAATGGTCACACTTGATTCCTCCAAACCCATACCTCTTATGCTTTCTTTGGAATGAATTTTTGTGGGAGCGCCCTGCCTCTGTAAAAATTCATTCCCTGAGCCACGAAACCTCAATTGCGATCTGCTGCTTTAGCCGTCCCCTATGGTTTTAACGGAGAGTGAACGGATAAAGCAAGTATTTAGGCGCGATCGCTCTCTAAGTTGGCAATCCTCACCCTTGTTAGCTGTAGACTACGCTAGGGCGTGTTTTAAAGTGCGTTGGAAAAACACCATGTCGCTCGATTCGGATGCTTTGCTCAGCGATCGCCTCCCCTCTAACTCAGCCGTTTCTCCAGAGGCGGCTTTGCCTCCATCGCTTCTGCGATCTCTCGCCATTCTTAGCCTCGAACTCTTGCTCACCTTGCCTTTAGGCTTTGGGTTAGCCCATCTCAAAATCGGCGGCACCGCCTGGATCTTTAGCGGCGTGGCGGCGGGTATCTTGGTGCTTCAGGGCTATCGATTGCTCTGGGGTGTGGCGAGTCAGCCCAACGCTTCCGTTCGCAAGGTGGGACAGGCGCTGGTGGGCATGACGATCGGGTTTGCGATCGCCAATTCTGACCTAACAAACGTCCTCAGCCATCTGCCCATTTTTTTGCTATTAACGCTGCTAATGCTTTCTAGCGGCGGTGCGATCGGCTATCTCTATGCCCGCCTCAGCCAAACGAGCCTTTTGACGGCGCTGCTAGCCACGGTTCCCGGTGGGGTGAGCATTATGGCGAGCTTTGCGGCAGACTATGGCAGAAATGTTGCCCTAGTATCGCTCGTGCAGGTAATGCGGGTCACAACCGTTGTGGTGTTAATTCCGCTGCTGGCTCGGGCAACGGCTGCCCAGAGTGCCGTCCAGAGCGCCATCTCCCTGCCCGCTTTACCTGCCTGGATTAACCTAGAACCGATGCAGCTAGAGCTGCTGGCGATCGCCTTATTCTTGGCTGGGTTAGGCGCTTTTCTGGCGATCCGGCTCAAGGTGCCTTCGCCGCCCTTTTTTGGGGCACTTGTGGCAGGCGTGGCGTTTCATCCGCTGTTGGCCAGTTTGCCCTTCGTCCCTGATTTTGACTTTAGCCCCCCAAGGCTGGTGAATATTGTGGGGCAAAGTTTGCTAGGCATCACCATTGGAGAGTACTGGGGCAACAAACCCAAAATTCACGGGCAGATGGTAGGCTTTGCGGTGCTGTCGGTGAGCTTGACGATCGCCTCAGGGTTTTTGACGGCTTTGCTGGCGCTCAAGCTAACAGATTGGGATTGGCTCACCTGTATGCTGGTGGCGGCTCCGGGTGGCGCACCAGAAATGATTGTGGTAGCGCTGACGCTTAATCACGATATTGAAACCATTACTGCGGCGCATCTGGTACGACTCATTGCCATCAACAGCCTGCTGCCGCTGCTCATCCTTTTGTTTCGCTTCGAGAAAACTGAGGGCGATCGCCCCATCCCAGAGTCTCAGGCGATCGAGAAAGCTTAGGATCGCAAATTAACTCTGTAAATAGTTTTTGGGAAATAGTTTTTTGGCAGTGCCAAAATATTGGGTTTTAGGTTTTTTGCAAGGCTTGCGAACTAGCGCGATCGCAGCCTGGGGAATGGCGATGGGGTTAAGTCGGTGCTAGACCAGAATTGAGCTTGGTATCAGACTGGCCTGAAGACTGGCCTGAAGATTATCCTGAAGACTGGCCTGACAAAATAGTACATTTGTACGATAATGGAGACATCTGCAAAAGCTGTAGATTGTCCTTCGTTTTCCCTTGCATCTGTGAAAAAGCAAGCTAAAATACTCAGCACTCAGGCTTCAGTTTTGCCTTTCCCGGAAGCCATCCCGGAAGTCAATCCTGCTGCTGAGCAACCTGTTTCAGTCCACTCGCCACAGTTCACCCTCATGGTTCAAGAGCTTAACTTCCAGGGTTATAGCGATCGCCTCCCGCCCCAAAACATCGATGCCGAAGAAGCGATTTTGGGCGGCATTTTGCTTGACCCTGAAGCGATCGGGCGGGTGATGGAGCTGCTGCGTCCTGAGGCGTTTTACATCAGCGCCCACCAAGAGATATACCGGGCGGCGATCGGGCTTCAGGCACAGGGTAGACCCACTGACCTGATGTCGATTACAAGCTGGTTGGGCGATCGTGGACTGCTAGACAAGGTGGGTGGGCAAAGCCAGTTGGCACAGTTGGTCGATCGCACCATTAGCGCTGTCAACATTGACCAATATGCTCAGCTCGTCAACGAAAAATATCTGCGCCGTAAGCTCATCCAGGTGGGGACAGAAATTACCCAGATGGGCTACCAGGCAGATACGTCTCTTGAAAAAGTCCTGGATCAGTCTGAGCAGAAGATTTTTGGCATCACTCAATCTCGCCCGCATCAGAGCTTAGTGGCCACTTCTGACATCCTCACCTCCACTTTCTCAGACATCGAGAGTCGATCGCTGGGTTTGGTGCTGCCCGGTATCTCCTGCGGCTTTTATGACCTAGATGCCATGACCCAGGGCTTCCAGCGATCGGATTTGATCATTGCTGCCGGAAGGCCATCGATGGGCAAAACCTCGTTTGTTTTGAACATTGCGCGCAATATTGCGGCTTTTCATAAGCTGCCGATTGCGGTCTTCAGTTTAGAAATGTCTAAAGAACAGCTCGTCTATCGGTTGCTGTCTAGCGAGGCACAAATCGAGAGCGGCAGACTGCGATCGGGTCGGATTAGCCAAGCCGAGTGGGAGCCGTTGGGCAATGCCATTAGCGTCCTGTCGCAAATTCCTATCTTTATTGACGATACACCTAACATTACCGTGGCTGAAATGCGTTCTAAATCGCGTCGGCTTCAGGCCGAACAGGGCGGCGCATTGGGGCTGATTCTAATTGACTATTTGCAGCTGATGGAAGGCAGCGGCAGCGACAACCGCGTACAAGAACTCTCGAAGGTGACGCGATCGCTCAAAGGGTTAGCCCGCGAACTCAACGTGCCCATCATCGCTTTATCTCAGCTCAGTCGTGGGGTAGAGTCTCGTACCAACAAGCGCCCGATGATGTCTGACCTGCGAGAGTCTGGCTCGATCGAGCAAGATGCTGACCTGATCATGATGCTCTACCGCGAGGAGTACTACAACCCGGATACGCCCGATCGCGGCATTACTGAAGTCATCATCAACAAGCACCGCAATGGGCCTGTGGGAACGGTCAAGCTGCTGTTTGAACCTCAATTCACCCGCTTCCGCAATATGGCTTCTGGCGATCGCTAAATCCTCTCGATTAAGTGTGGGCGAGTTTCCCAGATGGCTTTGTGCTTCTCTGCCCAATACTTTGCAAAACCCGCCCCTGCCGTCACGACTTATTGAGAACGACCCGACGCTCAAGCACCTCTTCCACGAGTTGCAGCAGCTTGTATTCCAAATAGGGTTTCGTCATGTAAGCGATCGCCCCCAACTGCGAAGCCAGCAAACGATGCTTTTCGTCGCTGCGGGAGGTCAAGATAATCACCGGAATCTCGGCCAATTCGGGAATGCGTTGACAGTGCCTTAGAAACTCAAATCCATTGACGCGAGGCATATCTAAGTCGCAAATGATCAGATGAACATTGAGCTGATTGTGCAAACTCTCGATCGCTTCTTGTCCGTCTTTGGCTTGAAATACCTGATAACCCGCTTTTTGAAGCGTCAGAAGTAGACCTTGGCGAACGGTAATAGAGTCTTCTACGGTTAAAATCCTTGGGTTTGAATTCGCCTCAAAATCTACGTTGGCGGACGGAAGGCTGGCCGCTAGCTGCGGTTGAGCAGGGGAAGATAACTGAAGGGGAAGGGCGGGACTCTGCTGTTGTCCCCTGTTTTGCTGAGCCAAAACTTGCTGATTCAGACCTTGCTGAATCAGCGCAATGGGGTCAATCACAAGCGTCAGCTGGTCATTCGCCAAAGTACTAGCCCCATAAACGTAGTGAGGTGAGCCGATCATGGCTCCTAGCGGACGAATAACTAACTCTTGCTCTCCGACGATCTGATCTACCTCTAAGCCGATCAGCGCGCTTTGATAACGCAATAAAATCACATGCTTAGCTTTCTGCTGGGAATCTGAGGAAGATTTCAGCCGTGGCGGATGAAGCGTTGAGTGGTAAATCAGTAAATCTGACAGAGTATAAACAGGAATCTGTTGTTCATTGCCTGCCTTACCCCAACGCAGAACGGTAACGCCATATTGATGCTGAATTTGATCGGCTTGAGGCATGAGAATTTGTTCGATCGCATCGGCAAACAAGGCATGGGTTTTGTTGCCTGCCTGACAAACAAACAGTTTTGCGATCGCTAGACTCAGAGGAATTTGCAATGTAAAAGTTGTCCCTTGATGGAGTTGAGAATGAACCATGACTGAACCTTGCAGCCCTTGTAGCTGATTCCGCACAATGTCTAACCCTACGCCGCGTCCAGATAGATTATTAACTTGAGCCGCAGTAGAAAATCCGGGTTCAAACAAGAGGTTGGTTAACTGAGCCTGAGTTAGCTGCCTGACTTGATGAGGCGGGACGAGTTGACGTTCTGCGGCTCGTTGTCGAATTAGTTCAAAATCTAGCCCTTCTCCATCATCACGGACTTCAATCATCAGGTATCTACCCTGGTGATAGGCGCAGATTTCGATCTGTCCCTGCTCTGGTTTATTTCTTTGCTGCCGAGCCGTCACAGGTTCAATCCCATGATCAAAAGCATTGCGGACTAAATGCAGGAGTGGGTCATAAAGTTTTTCAGCGACGACCTTATCGACTAAAATTTCACTTCCCTGCAAAACCAGAGCGACCTGTTTGTTATGCCGGGTGCCTAACTGCTGCAAAACTTGAGAAAAGCGGCCAAAGATCTGCCCTACAGGCAACATCCGCGCTTCGATCAGGGCATCTCGTGCTGTTTTTAAGGTTCGCTGCTGAGTTTCTAGGGTTTGGTTGGCCTGATGCGTAAATAGGTCAATGGCATCAACGGCTTCTGCCAACTGTACGGCGCTATCTAGAAGCGGTTGAACAGTCAGGGCAGATTCCAGCTGCTGCCCTGTCAAGCCCAGCGCCGGGTGAGCGCCACGTTTTTTCTTTCTGGCCTGATGGTCGGTTTTGCGGCTTTTTCCAGCGGGTTGCGATCGCTGCATTTGCCGATTGAACTGATCTTGAAATTGACTTAGAAGCTGCTGATGCTGCTGAAGGCGCGTGAGGAGATTCTGCACCGATGCCTGAAGCTGTTCCGTTTGCAAGGACTGATAGTTTTGATGGGTGAGCAATTCCCCCATTGAGTAGCTCAAACGCTCTAAATGCTCTACGTTAACCCGCACAGTGGGTAGCGGTGAAGCGGCCTCTCTCAAAACATTGGAGACTGAAGCAGCGGGCTGCTGGGCTGGAGGTTGAAAGATCTGGCTCTCTGAAAGTGACTCTGGGCTGGGTTCTTGGCGCTCTTCTTCTAGGCTTTCAGAAGTTGGATACAGCACTAGCTCGGCATCAAGCGCCAAGTCGGTGGCATTAACCGTGTCTCCCCAAATGCTTTCCAGAAAAAGATTTTGGGCTTCTGGCTGTTCAGGTTCTTCTGGGATCGTCTCCTGCATGACTGCCTGCTGCGTGCTTGTCTGCGGCACAGCGGCATGAGAGCCAGCGAGAAGCTGCAGCGCCTCAGAGGGGCAACCTCCCTGAGTGCGATCGCCTGCTAGGATTGCAGCTTTTCCGGCCTCAAAATCCACTAGCGCGATCTCAGCCAGAGATCGTACCTGACCAGGATGTTGCTCAAGGGCAGCGATCGTTGCCTGAGCAATGGCTCCAAACCCAGGGAGGTTGAGCGATTCTGCTAAGCCTAGAAAAATTCCAGCCTGAGTTTCCAGCGTGGCTGTGATCTCTTCGAGAGGAGCATCAACGATCAGGGCGGCAAGCTGATCTAACCGCTGAGTCACGCCCACTTCAAAAATAGACTGCGTTACATCAAAGCCTAGCTCTGCTGACGTTGGAATATAGGCTTCTTGCCCAAAACAGTCTCCGAGTTCTTCCTGCAGCTGGGCGAAAACAGCGGCAGCTCTGTCGAGTATTTCGGCATCATTGATTGATCCGCCTGTGAGTTCTGCGGTGAGCGGCAGACGTAAACATTCAAATCCTTCAAAGAGTAATGCCTGAATGTCAGGATTGACTGAGATGTCGGGTCTGCAGAGTGCCTTAAAGATATCTTCTAACGAGTGAGCAATGATCGTGATCGTCTCTAATCCAACGCTAGCAGCGGCACCCTTTAAAGTATGGGTGGCTCGCATCAGCGTGTTGACCTGATTTAAGGTACAGGATTCTCGAAGGCTGAGCAACCCTTGTTCTAGAGCCTGGAGCAGCTCAGGGACTTCTTGCAGAAAGTAAGGATAGGTTTGCTCACGGATGGTTGGATCAAGCGTCATAGTTGAGGATAGGGGTAGTTGCAAGAGGATTTAGTCAACCTTAAATTGGCTGCTGTGGGTTTGTAGAGTCTTTGCCATAGTCAGCAGTTCTTTAAACGATGCTGAAATTGAGGCTGAATCCTCAGTCGTTTTATTGGCAATCTCTGCGACCTCAGACATGGTTTGCTTCACAGACTGACATTGCTGAGTTTGTTCTTGAGCCGCCTGTGTGATGTTGGCAACCAACTGGCTAATTTGTCCTGTCGCATCGACGATTTCATTGAGGTTCTCTCGGGCTTCAGTCACGAGATCTGTTCCGGCTGCAACTTGCTGAATCCCTGTCTCTAGAGCTGTAGAAACCTCAGCTGTACTCATCTGGATATCCTGCACCAACTGTTCGATCTCAGTGGCCGCATTGGCAGACTGCCGCGCCAGCGATCGCACCTCATCGGCAACGACCGAGAATCCCCGCCCATATTCTCCGGCTCGGGTTGCCTCAATCGAAGCATTCAGCGCGAGAAGCTGAGTTTGAGTTGTAAAATTACTAATCAGATTCACAACTTTGGAAATTTTCTGGGAAGATTCGCTCAACCGCTTCAATCGTTTACCTGTCTCTGTGACGGTCTCTCGAACATCAAGAATACCTTCTACTGCGCGATCCATTGCGGCATCTCCGGCCAAAACCACTTGATTGGTTCGTTGAGCGGTCATCTCTACCATTTGGGCGCTAGAACCTACGGCTTCACTGGAATGCACCATTGTTTCTACTCGCTCTTGAGCTTGGTCAAGCGCGTGAAACTGCTGTTGAGCCTGAGCCGCCAAACTGGCGATCGCCACCTCGCTGATTTGAGACGTAAGCGCAATCTGGTGAGAGGAATGCTGCATCTCTGTCACAATTTGCTGTAAGTGACTCAGCGTGTTGTTATAGGAATCTGCGATCGTCCCCACTTCGTCATCGGTAATCGGTGCGCGCACCGTAAGATCGCCATCCAAAGCAGGCCGTACCGCCACCAAGATCTGGATGACTTCTTGCTGCAATTTTTCTTTTGCTGCTTTCTCCATCTGAGCCAAGTTTGACATTTGCGCCGAGGCTTGTCGCAACTGCTCGATATATTCTCCCTGCTGAATTGCCGTATCGAGCTGAAGGGCAATCTGTTTTGCGAACTCAATTTCTGTGTCTTGCCAGTCTCGTGGCCCACTACATTGATGAATGCAGAACAGCCCCCACAGATGCTCGCCTCGGAAGAGGGGAACCACGAGATTTCCCCGAACTTGAAACTGGGTGAGCATCTCAATGTAGCAATTGTTTAGCCCTGCCTTGTAGATATCTGCAACCGCAAAGATGCGTCCTTTTTTATAGGAGGCTGCATGGCGTTCGCCAAAGCATTCATCGTCAATTTCAACCGATTGGATTGAAATGTATCCGGGCTTGATATCTTCAGCAACAATCGTCCCTTGATTGAAGTTTGATTCAGGATTGAATTTGTAAATGGCAACTCGGTCAACGCCCAAAAGATTGCGAATCTCCCGAGCGGTCGTTTTAAAGATTTGCTGCAAATCCGGCGATCGCCGAATCCGTTCGACAATCTTAGCTACAGAGCGATCGCGTTCAGCCGCTTGGGCGAGCTGTTCTGACTGCTGCTGGACTCGCTCTAGATAGCTAACCTGCCGCATCGCTGCACTGAACTGACCACAGATTTGTGAGAGAGCCGTTACTTCAAACTCACTCCATGAGCGGGCTTGGCTGTTTTGATAAACCCCTAGAAAGCCCCAGAGCGCCTCTTCTTGAAAGATGGGAATCAGGCCATACGCTTTGACTTCAAATTCCTCTAGTTGTTTAATTTCTTCGGCAGTGTGCCCTGCGGCATAGATATTATTCACTGTCCGGGCTTTCGGGCGGTGCTGGGGGCTACCTGAAACAGCCTGTAAATCTGCTTTGGGATAGAGCAGGCCGAGATCAAGACTAGCCAAAGACTCTAGCCCTCTAGACATAGACTCTGCCACGAGGGTGCTGCTGCCATTGGCATTCAAACGGTAGATGGCCGTGCGATCGCATTTGAGCAGCGATCGCACCGCTTGCGGGATGACGCGAAAAATACCCTCTGAGTCTTGAGATTGAAAAATTTTGGGGATAATCTCAGCAACGGCATGACTCACCTGTGCCGCCCTGGTCATCTGAGTCGATTGCTCCTGGAGCTGGCTGAGATAGCCAACCCCTTGCAGCGCTGCTCCTAACTGGCGGCCTATATCGGTCAAGAGGTTGATATCACTCTCTTTCCAGCGCCGAGAGCCGCTGTGCTGAAACGCACTCAACAGCCCCCAGAGCGTTTCGCCCTGTTTGATGGCAACAACTGCACAAGATCTAATTCCAAAGTTTTTCAGAGCTGCCACATGGCAGTCGCTCAATGCAGATTGATAAATGTCCTCTACGACCCAGGAACCATTATTCTGAAACCTACCGCCCTTATGTTCTTTCAGATAAGTATCTTCCCAAGCGCTACCCACGAGACGCGGAAATTCTACGGCTCCCGATTCGTAAAGAAAATCGCCAAAGTAGTCTGGGCGAAACTTGTAGATGGCAACGCGCTCCACATTCAAGAGCTGCTGGACTTCTTCTATGGCAATCTGACAAGCTTCTTGGATAAAAGAGGAATGATCTAGCGTTTGATAAATGGCGTCATTGACGCGGGTTAGCGCTTGTCGTTCGTGGTTAAATTCCAATGACTGAAGACGCAGCCGCAGTTCGGTTGTAATCTGATACAGCAAGGTTACTTCGTTTTCTAACCATTGCCGAGGTTGAGAGCAATGCTGCACAACAAGCAAACCCCACACCTGACCCAACAAAATTGGGATGCTAAGGCTGGCCTGAATCTGATACTTCTCCAATAGCTGAGTCTGATAGGGGCTAAACGAATGCTCCGGCGTGTTTTCTACGGCTACAACTTGCTGCTGATAGCCTTGCCGCTGCTCAGCCCCAAAGGCGATCGCAGGCAGAGATTCGCCTAAGCTGGGTGTGTAGCCACTCGCCATAGATTCAGCTAGCACCAACCCCTGCTCTTCGGTCTGAAACTGATAAATTAAAACGCGATCGACTTGCAGCCCTTGACGCACTTCTGTCACCGTCATCTGCAATAGCGCTTCGATAGTTTCAGCCTGATGGAGCTGCTGAGAAAATTTGAGGAGCCATTGCCAGTTCGTACTGCCTTTCAGTACTGCCGGAATCGCACTACCGTTGCTAAATTTCACCGATGAGCTGTTCTGAATTTGAGAACCTAGTGCTCTAACTTGATTAAGTTTCTGCATAGTTAAATAATCTTTATCGGTAACAGTTTTTACTGATGTGAGGGTGGATTCGGTTCTATTTAGGTCATCTTTTAGGTGCTGCCGCATCTCTTGAGGAGATAACAAATCAGTTGCAGCATTCAATGGAGTTTGGGGGTTAGGGCTTGCCATAGCGCTCTTGATCAGCCGTAATAGAGGTGAAGCGTTGAGGTCGAAAAATGCTGAGAGCCTTAGCCTGGAAAGTTTTGCCACTGGCTTGACCATTGGTTTTACGGATGGCTTTATCGCTGGCTTTATCGCTAGCTCTATTGCTGGCTTTGCCATAAAGGGCACTGGGCGATCGCCGCGATATCTAAAACAGCACCGCTGCACTCTGGCAACGTTCCTAGCACAAAAGACTGAAGCTGAGGGGGAAACAATCCTGGAGTTACAGGCTGGAGTTTTTGCAATTCATGGCGCTCAATTTCGCCCACTTGACGAACTCCTAGCCCTAGCAGTTGGTCATTCCAGTGAATCACCATGATAATTAGCGGCTCTGACTGCACCTGTTGCAGTAAAGGGGCATAGCCCACAAGATGTTCTAGATCAATCACCCAAAGCATCTCGCCTCGCCAATTACAAACGCCCAAAACACAGCTATGCGTTTCAGGAATAGGCAAGATATCTACGCTATCGATCTTCAAAATCTCTGTAATTTGCTCTAGCGGCAGCAAAGCGCTGTCCTGCCATCCGAGAGAGAACCGGAGTATTTGCTGATGGCTATGGGTAGGCGGTGATACCTGTGGGTTAAAGCTCAGGGCCATTGAGGCATTATCTAGCGAAATGGACATTACAGCCCCCTGGTGTGGATTGCAGTTAACCGTAAGACGAGATTAATTAACTCTTTTGAATCAACAGGCTTGGGTAAATAGGCATCTGCCCCCAGCATGGAACCCCAAAGTTTGTCCGCTTCGGTATCCTTCGTTGAGCAAATTACGACTGGAATATGCCGGGTTTTGGAACTGGTTTTGAGTTTACGACAGAGTTCAAATCCGCTTTGCCCAGGTAAAATCACATCAAGCAAAACCAAATCAGGGTTGTGCATCTGAAGCTTAAGCTGAGCCTCTTCACCATTGGTGACACTGACGACGGCTAAACCTGCTTGCCTTAAATAGCAGGTTAGTAGCTCCGTCTCTGTCAGGCTATCTTCAACTAAAAGGACAGTAGTCATAAGGGCAGGATGAAGTACATCAGAACGCTGTAAATCTAAGCAGAGGGTCAAAAAGGATCAAAAGTTCTCTCGACCCTCCCATTTTGGGGAATGTTGAATCAAAAATAGGCGATATGCTGCGCCCATGCAGGCAAGCGAAAGTCCCCCAGAATTGTGAACTGATCGCCTGCGGCAGGTTTTTCTCAAACACCCTCTAATAACTGGAAGCCCCAACTTGATTGGCCTGTTGAGAATAGGATGGCGGTGCGATCGCCAAATATTGCTGCAAAATTGGCATTACTTTCTCAGGTTCGATGGGCTTTGAGATGAACCCTGTAGAACCCACCAGTTTTGCCCGCACCCGATCGACAATGCCATCACTCGCAGTCACGATAATCACAGGTGTATCTTTGAAAACTGAAATACGCCGAATTTGGGCACAAACTTCATACCCATTGGTCACGGGCATCAATAAGTCTAGAAAGATAAGATCGGGTTTTTGCTCTAATAAAATAGGCAAAGCCTGAACCGGATCGCGAACGTTAATGAACCGACATCCAGCCTGACTGAGGATTCGATTCATTGCCACATGATCAAAGCGGCTATCGTCAATATTGGCAACTAAAGGACGGTTTGTAGGAGTCGAGTCAGAATGCGTATGAGATAGGGGAGAGATTGGAGAATGAGCAGAATAATTCAAATCCTTGACTGCCACAAAACCCATCGTGCCTTGCTGGATATAGGGCAAGATCGATCGCGTTAGAGACAGTGGATTTTGCTTTAGCTTAACGCCTAAATCTCTAAGGGTAAGATCGCCCGTCACTAGAGTTGTGAGATTGTGGTAAGCCAAGAGTGAAACCTGTCGCCGCAATTCTTCCGTATCCCAAATGACCGGAGCTAAGTTGGGCGATAGATTGCCTAATCCGGCCTGCTGCCAAGCTTCCCAAGCTTGTTTAACTTGTTGACAGACAGATTCAGCTCGGATAAACACTGGAGCCGAGGCGATCGCTTCTCCAACAGGCTGCTTATAACAGAGCTGAACCTTCGCCTGTCGATGCTGATGCCAATGTTGGATGAGATCAAACAAAATTTCTACAACGTTACCTTGAATGATGGCGGACATTTGCTCATGGGGGAGACGCTGTTGTCGCACCAACTCTGCTAAAGCATCGTAATTCCAGCGTTGCAATGGCGTTTTAATATCAAATTCGGGCAGAGTTGGGCAATGCTGAGTCAGTTGACGGCACCAGCGTCGAATGGAGTGAACCTCACTGGTTGCCCAAACCAGTCGTCCTAATCGGAAAAAGAAATGCCACGTTGAACTCTGAATTTCTAATAGCTTGATCTCTAGATGACCTGTAAATTGTTCTTGGCCACAAGACTGAAGGTGCTTAACAAGCTTGTCAGGGCTTTCTATTTGGCAGGTTGAAATAAGATGTTGGCTTGATTGAACAAATGATGGGGTCAGCATAATTCCAAACCCAAGTCATTCTTTGGGGAACACATGGCGAATCGTCTTTCAGAAGTGAAAATTGCTTGAGATAATGCACCCGCGCTTTTGCCCAAGCCTGTGTAAAGGTCAAATGATTTAGCTCTCTCCGCATCGAAGGATGAGTGACTCGATAAGTGACTCAATGGGTGAATGTAAAAATATTCAAGGCGAGGCTAAAAACTAGCTCGAAAATTAAGCTCTGATAGACGGCAAAGCTCTATATATCTGCCTAGAAGCTATCACATGGGTTACCGATAGCCTGAGACTGAATATCTGAAGGGTAGATGCTAGGCAGATGCTGTCAGAAGAACGATGCTTCTTGCAAGGGTCATCCTATTTAAGGAACACTGGCGATAAAGCTCAGAGGACGACTCACTTAGTCTAAGTCACTCGGAAAATTATTGCAATATATTAAGTGCTGATTATCAGGGTCAGTCTCAATTAGAAGTGTGTAAACTTGGCAATATGCTTACTGATTCCCTCAAATTTATCCAGATAAATTTTAAATGCAATCCGCCATTTGTCTTAAAAAAACGCCATAAAATAACGATTCATAAGCCAATAAAAGGATATTCTGCCCATTCTTTCAAGATCATGTAACGGGAGCTACAGGCTGAATCAGGACTGAGCTAATTCAAGCGATCGCGCCGTCTGGGTAGAGAAGGGAGTGGGGGTCTGAATTCTTTAAATTCTGCAATTTTATCTGCTACAGCTTTTGCATGTTCTGAATTCCTGTTTCGAGCAGTTCCTCGAACATTGCATTTTCGATGCTTCTAAGGATTGCTTTTTTGAACATAAAATAGTAGTTTCATACAGGATAAACGTGCGCTCAAAACACTTACGGGCGGTTCTTCAAAAGCACATCGCCTAAGAATCTGAATAGACAAAAAAAGCTCCCTGAGGGAGCCTTTTTTGTCTATTCAGTTAGCAATCTGTTTAGATTTTGGGCTACTTAACGCCCAGAAGCTCTACATCGAAAATGAGAGTGGCGTTGGGAGGAATCACGCCGCCTGCACCACGGGCACCGTAGCCCAGCTCAGACGGAATAATTAGCTTCCGCTGACCGCCTACCTTCATCGTGCTTAACCCTTCGTCCCAACCCTTGATCACTTGACCTTGACCAATGCGGAACTCAAAGGGGCGATTGCGATCGCGAGAGCTGTCAAATTTAGTGCCATCTTCTAGAGTGCCCGTGTAGTGAACGGTAACGGTTTGTCCAGAGGTCGGCGTGGCACCCGTTCCCTCTACAATCTCGACATATTTCAATCCAGAGGGGGTTGTGACCGTATCTGGGGCTAGATCTTCTTGAGTCATGAGGTCGGCTGCATTCGGGGTAGAGGAGTCAGGAGCTTGAGCGATCGCCTGATCGATGGCGCTGGGGGCAGCGGCCACAATCGTGGTTGGATTGGGTTCGGATGGAACAGGTAAAGAGGCGGCAATCGCTTCACTGCCCCGGTTTGTAACTTGAGCCACTACCAAAACCACTAGGCAACCCATCATCACCGCAAAGCTGATGAGAATTTCCCGCAAAATCAATCCTCCTAAATCTACTTCAAGTCCAATCCTCAGTGTAAAAGAGAATGGAAAGCCAAAGTCAAAAACGCAAAAATTTCTGCTGGGGCTAACACCTCTATCGCCACAGTTTGTTTTCCAAGTCGCGTACCTGACGCTCTAGGCGATCGAGCCGACCCCGTAGCTCATCCATTTCGTTCTGACGCGGTACGCCTAAATCTTGAAGCATGTTGCGGAACTGACGCTGCATTTGCTCTTCGACACTACCCTGGTCAGCCTTCAGTTTCTGCATCAAATCATTGGCGAACTTGGCCGCCTGCTCCGGATCAAGTGTGCCGTCTTTGACCCATTGATCGCTCACCTCTCGGAGTTTATCGGCAACCAAGGAGGTCGTACCAATGCCGAGCAAAAAAAGCTGTTGCAGAATGTTGTTGCTATCCATAAGTTGAATTTTTGTAATGCTGGGTAATCGTCCGAAGAGGCTCGCTAGGTCAGACCTACAGCTTCATTCTGGCAAATTTGCTGCATTTGCGATCGGGGGTTTGAGTGCGGCTATCCACACTCAGATTTCTGTTATGGCCATAGTCACAAGTTTTGGGACAAAGACATTTTTGTGGGCGCGCGGAGTGTGCCCACAAAAATGTTCTAAGCATTATGGCTATGGCCATAATGCTGTAGAGATGCTGCGTGCTCGGATGACGGCACTAGCCTCGTGGGTAAAGCCAAAAATAGCAGCTATGGTTTAACGTGTAAATTTTGCAGAGATAAATTTAAGGAGCCTACTTGTGGTTATCGAATGGCTAAAAGCAAGGGTTGATCCTGACAAACGGGAGCAGTATGTCCAAAAAGATGCAGAAATCTGGACTAGGGGGCTGTCAAAGTATCCGGGCTTTTTAGGGAAAGAAGTTTGGATTAGCCCAGAAGACTTATCAGAAGTTGTGATGGTTATTCACTGGGAAAGCTTTGAAAAATGGCATTCCATTCCGGCAGCAGACTTGGAGAAACTTGAAAAAGAATTCTCTCAAGCGATGGGAAACACCTACGAACTCGTTGATTCGGCTGGGTATCAAGTCCGCAACATTACCCGCGCTTAGGATTCCAGCGTTGATCAAACCCAAGTTTTTTGAAGAAGCAGGCGTGTCTTACTTCTTCAAAAAACTTTCCCTAACTCAGACCTCTTTGAAGAAACGGCAACGCCTCAAAATACGCCTCAGAATATGACCAGGCGATCGCCTATGCTCCTTCCCGTAGCTTATCCAGTACCGATCGATCCTCTAGGGTAGAGGTATCTCCCGTCACCTCTTCACCTGCCGCAAGAGAGCGTAATAGCCGTCGCATAATCTTGCCCGATCGCGTTTTAGGCAAAGCTTCGCTAAAGCGAATTTCGCCAGGGCGAGCCAATGCGCCTATTTCCTGCACCACATGCTTCTTCAGATCGGCGCTAAGTTCGGGGCTAGGGCTAAAGCTGGTGTCTAGTGTGACAAAGGCCACGACCTCTTCGCCTTTGACTTCATCAGGTTTGCCCACCACAGCCGCCTCAGCCACTGCGGGATGGGACACCAGCGCCGACTCGATTTCCATCGTGCCCAGGCGATGTCCGGCAACGCTGATCACATCATCAACCCGACCCATGACCCAGAAATAGCCATCTCGATCTTTGCGGGCACCATCTCCTGCAAAGTAGGTGTACTGCCCCTCTTGAGGTGGAATATGCTCCCAGTAGGTGCGGCGGAAGCGATCGGGATCTCCATACACTGTCCGCATCATCCCCGGCCAGGGGTGCTTGATTGCCAGATAGCCGCCTTCGTTCTCAGGCACAGGGTTTCCTTCCAAATCCACCACTTCTGCCAGAATGCCGGGGAAGGGTAGCGTAGCCGAACCTGGCTTGGTGGCGATCGCTCCCGGCAGCGGCGTAATCATGACGCCCCCTGTTTCGGTTTGCCACCAGGTATCAACGATCGGGCAGCGTTCGCCGCCAATGATCCGGTGATACCACATCCAGGCTTCAGGGTTGATTGGCTCTCCCACAGTGCCTAACAGCCTCAGCGAGGAAAGGTTTCTGGCGTTGGGTTCATGTTCGCCCATACGCATAAAAGCTCGGATTGCCGTAGGAGCAGTGTAGAAAATATTGACTCCATATTTTTCAATCACATCCCAGAAGCAGCCCGGATTAGAGGCTCGGGGCGCACCTTCGTACATTAGCGTTGTGGCACCGTTGGACAAAGGCCCATAGACAATATAGCTGTGCCCAGTGATCCAACCCACGTCAGCCGTACACCAGTAGACATCCGTATCCTTTAGGTCAAAAATCCATTTAGTCGTCACATGGCTGTAGAGGTTGTAGCCCGCTGTCGTATGTACTACCCCCTTCGGCTTGCCCGTGCTGCCAGAAGTGTAGAGAATAAACAGCATATCCTCGCTGTCCATTGGCTCTGCGGGGCAGTCTGCCGAAACGCCTTGACGGATGTCGTGCCACCAGTGGTCGCGTCCAGCCTCCATGTGAATATTTTGAGCCGTGCGCTGCACCACCAGCACATCTTTGACGGTGGGTGCGTCTGCCAGGGCTTTATCGACCTGTTCTTTGAGCGGCACGATCGCATCTTTGCGCCAGCCCCCATCTGCCGTAATCACCAGCTTGGCTTTACCGTCATTCAGCCGATCGCGCAGTGCCTCGGCACTAAAGCCACCAAACACAACCGTATGGGGTGCGCCGATCCGGGCACAAGCCAGCATGGCGATCGCTGCTTCGGGAATCATCGGCATATAAATGCCAACGACATCACCTTTTTGCACACCCAACTGCTTGAGGACATTGGCGAACTGGCAAACTTCACGGTGAAGCTGGGCGTAGGTAAAGGTGCGAGAATCGCCCGGTTCGCCCTCCCAGATCAGCGCGGCTTTGTTGCGTCGCCAGGTGGTGAGATGGCGATCGAGACAGTTATAGGCAATATTGATTTTGCCGTTGACAAACCACTGGGCAAAGGGGGGCTGCCAATCGAGCACCGTGTCCCATTTTTGAAACCAGTGCAGTTCTGTTTCGGCTAGCTCTGCCCAAAACTTCTGGGGGTCGGCCTTAGCGCGAGCGTAAAGCTGCTCATATTCAGTCAGACTTTTAATTTGCGCCTGTTGCGAGAATTCGGCAGGCGGTGGAAACAGGCGGTCTTCTTGTAGGGTTGAATCGATCGTGACTTCTGCCATGGTGCGTTTTGCAGCGAAGGGGCTAGACTTTTATTGAGTTTCTTCTTTCAAAACCATACTTTTTTTAATGGCTGTATTGAACCACAAGTTAGGGTTTCTTTAAAAGTCGATACGCTCAAGGGTGTCCTGTTGCCCCCAGCGCAAAGCGCTATAACTATAGAATTTAGAGAAGAATTTAGAGAATTTCTGAGAGGATGTCTGAAAAGTATCAAATGTTCTGCATTCGCCTCCCAACCCCCCAATTCTGGGGGATTTAGGGGGCGGTTCGGATAGCAATTCTGACTTTTCAGACCTTCTTTTAAGCACCCAGCCCTTAAAGTAAGCCATGACTTCTAACAAAGCGTCTTCTCTCCAGCAACGGTCTCAAGCCTTGCGGCATGGGTTTGTCAAAACTCTGACCAGCGAGTCATTTGCTTATGTTGTCAAGCGCATCTTGCAGGCTTTGCCAACCCTCCTGCTGGTTTCATTGCTCAGCTTTTTCATTGCTCAGCTTGCCCCAGGCGACTTTTTAGACACCATTCGTCAAAAGCCAGAAGTCTCTCAAGAAACCATCAAGGCGCTAGAGCAGCAGTATGGCTTAGACAAACCCCTGCTGGCGCAGTATTTTCTCTGGCTGAAGGAGATCGTCACCCGAGGCAATTTTGGCGTTAGCTTTGCCTACTCTCAGCGATCGGTGACTTCACTCCTGTGGGAACGAATGGGAGCCACGCTGCTATTGTCGATCGCCTCCCTGTTGATTACCTGGGCGATCGCCATCCCTCTGGGCATCTACAGCGCTGTGCATTACAACAAATGGGGCGATCGCGTGCTGCGGGTGCTGACCTACTTTGGGCAGGGCTTTCCCACGCTCATCACAGGCTTGCTCTTTCTATTTTTCGCCCAGATGACCTCGCCGCTGTTTCCGGTAGGAGGCATGACGAGCATTGACCATGCCGATCTGACGCCTCTGGGCAAAGTGCTTGATATTGGCTGGCACATGATTTTGCCTACCCTCGTGCTCAGCATTACTGGATTTGCCGGACTGCAACGGCTGATGCGGGGCGAATTGCTCGATGTTTTGCGGCAAGACTACATCCAAACGGCGCGTGCCAAGGGGCTACCCGAAAACCGCGTAATTTATGTTCATGCGCTGCGCAATGCCGTGAACCCTCTGATTACGCTGCTGGGCTTTGAGTTTGCGGGTCTTCTCAGTGGAGCATTCATCACCGAGACTTTTTTTAATTGGCCGGGTTTGGGGCGGTTGGTTCTACAGGCGGTACAGAGCCAAGACTTGTATTTAACGATGGCTAGCCTGATGATGGGAGCGGTGATGCTGATTGTGGGAAACCTTCTGGCAGATCTAGCCTTAAAGTTTGTCGATCCCCGAATTAGCTTGTCCGAAATAGACTAGCGATTTGATATTTAAATTCCTGGCAGGTTGCAAGTCATACTCATAACGAGTATGATTAAGCCATGAGAGCACGACTACAGAAAACCTTTCACCTATCCGATCAAGCGATTCATCTAGTTGGAATATTCGCAAGTTGAAGCATTCGCAAGGAGACTCTGAATCTATGACCGCTACGCTACAAACCCCAACGACTCGCGTCATTAACACGCTGAACCGTGAGCAAGCCAACGCACTGGTGGCCTACCTCAACTACAAGAAATACCATTGGCTAACGTTTGGCCCTTTATTCCGCGACCTGCATCTGCTGTTTGAGGAGCAAGGCGGCGAAGTATTCGCCATGATTGATGAGCTAGCTGAACGCAGCCTCATGTTAGATGGCAAGCCGATCGCTGACCCTGCTGATTATCTGCCGACGGCTACCGTCAAGCCCTCAACGGGTGAGCTAGCCGTGCGCAAGATGGTAGAAGAAGCGATCGCCACTCATGACCTGATCATTAACGAAATGCATGAAGATGCGGCGATCGCCAATGACGTAGGCGATATTGGCACGGCTGACCTCTACACGCGGCTGGTGCAAGTGCATCAAAAGCACCGCTGGTTTTTGAAAGAGCTACTTAAAAAAGGCGACCAGCTCGTGTCTTAAGAGCGTTGGCACTGAAGAATTTATTTAAGTAGAGCGCAAAGTGGATCTCTTAAATCAAATTCCTTGCCAACAGCGCTTTCGTAGAGCATAGGCTCTGGGCAATTTCTGATAGCGGGTGGTTTTAGAGGCGCTGCCTCTAAAACCACCCGCTATTTTTTTGGAGTTTTCTAACCTCGATTTTCATACGGACACTGGCTATTTCTTTGGGATAAAGGATTAGACGCATCTCCAGCACAGACAAGCGTAAAGACTTAGCCTGCCTGGATATGAGGAAGTTCTACCAGAAGATAAGCCAAGAAGGAGTACAGCTATGGCAACTCAGGCGGGATCGCGATCGATTTCATCTCGCTTGCCCCGAGAGCCACAACATTACAGGCAAAAGCGGCGATCGTCTCAGGTCGGTTTAGTCTTGGGTCTGATAGTGGCTGCTTCTGCCCTACTCAGCGATCAAGCTGTGGCCACTCCCGTTAGCCCCGCAGTATTGGCAAATCCTGCGGGGCTAGCGAAGAATTATCCTGCCGTTGGCACTGCCCAGACTCTCTCAGGGAGTGCCGACAGTAGCTCATGGCTGTATCAAGGTATCGTGCAACTCTCCTATGCTGGGGTGATTATCTGGGTCATTGCTCTGCTTCAGAACAGTGGAAAGTAGAGGTTTAACGCCGCAATGGGAAGGTAGAGTAAGTAAATTGGTAATGGGCATGAAGCTTTGGTAACTTAGCTCTCACCTGCCTACTCCTGCCCGCACTTGTTTCTCTACTTCGCATGTACCTGAAAACCCTTCACCTCAGACACTTTCGCAATTATCGCGAGCAGCAGGTGGAGTTTCTTGCACCCAAAACAATTTTGGTAGGAGAAAATGCCCAGGGAAAGTCGAATCTGCTGGAGGCCGTAGAGCTATTGGCAACCTTGCGATCGCACCGGGCTTTGCGCGATCGGGAGTTAGTGCTAGACAACGCCCAAGCCGGACAAATTGCAGCCCAGCTCGAACGCGATTCTGGAACGGTGGATTTGGCCATTACCCTACGGAGCAACAGTCGGCGCACCGTTAGCCTTAATGGGGAGTCCCTAAAACGCCAGCTTGATTTTCTGGGCATCATGAACGCCGTACAGTTCTCTAGCCTGGATCTGGATTTGGTGAGGGGCAGCCCTAGCGAGCGACGCAACTGGCTAGATACGCTGCTGACTCAGCTAGAACCCGTCTATGCCTACATTTTGCAGCAGTACAATACTGTTTTGCGACAGCGCAATGCCTTACTCAAACAGCAGCGATCGCCCCATGAAACTTGGCGCGTAGCCGAAGCGGCTCATCCCCCTGATTCGACTCAGCTGGCCATCTGGGATGCGCAGCTAGCGGCGATCGGCTGTCGAGTCATTCGACGGCGGGCGCGGGTGATAGAGCGGTTGGCTCCGTTAGCGCAGCACTGGCATCAGGCCATCAGCGGCAGCAGAGAATTGCTGGAGGTACGCTATGCGCCCAATGTGCAGCTAGGCGAGGATGATCCGCTGTTGGTGCAGCAGGCATTTTTGGAGAAATTACAGATGCGGGCGATCGCTGAGCAGCACCAGGGAACGACGCTGGTAGGCCCCCACCGTGATGAAGTAGAGTTTACGATTAACCAGACTCCGGCAAGGCAATATGGCTCTCAGGGGCAGCAGCGGACGTTAGTGCTGGCTCTCAAATTAGCTGAACTCAAGCTGATTGAGGCGATCGTCGGAGAGCCGCCCTTGCTGCTGTTGGATGATGTGTTGGCAGAGTTAGATCTCAACCGCCAAAACAAGCTGCTGGATACGATTCAAGATCGGTTTCAGACCTTGATTACGACGACTCACCTCGGCTCTTTCGATGCTCAGTGGCTCAAGTCTTCACAAATTCTTACGGTCGAGGCAGGGCAGATTTTAATGTAAACCTGCCCTCTTAGATTGTATTCAAGTTGCGATCGTTAGAAACTTGCCGTCATAGTTATTGTCAGCTCTAGACTGGCTCCAGGCTCTAGCTCGATCAAATTCTCGCCCGTATTTAGCGCATTTCGCGGGCCTGTCCAGGGTTCTAGGCAATAAAAATCTTTTCCTTTTACCGTCCAGAAAACCAATGTTGAGAACAGTGGATCGTAGTCGATTGTCAGCTTTAAGTTTTGAGAGTGATCGACAACGCTGGCTGTCTGCTGAGTGACGTTGCCAAACGCTGCATCGATTTCATCGACGCTAAAATCGAAACTGCCAGAAAAATCATGAACAGCGCGATCGACTTGACTGTAGAATTGCGTTGAAGGAATCTCAACCTGAAGCTGGGATTTGTCGGTCACGGCAAAGTAAGGATGAAACCCGGCCGAGAAAGGCATCGCTTCGGCCGATCGATTCGTGTAACGCTGGTGGATGATTAAGGTATTGCCCTGAAGCCTATAGGTAAAAGCCAGCTCAAACTCAAAGGGGTAAACCGCAAGCGTGCGATCGCTACTGCTTAATCCCACTGTCAGGCTAGCTCCTGCCTCAGTACTTTGCCCCAGCACTTCCCAGGGTAGGTCGCGGGCAAAGCCATGCTGCTTTAGCGTATAGATTTGCCCATTGTGGGTGTAGGTATTGTCGGGCAAGTTGCCGCAAATAGGAAATAAGATCGGCACACCTCCCCGCACAGATAGCTCTGGGTGAGTAAACCGTTCTCTATCTAAGTACAGTAACTCTTTGTCTTGAACCTGCCACTGGGTCACAATTCCGCCTCGCTCTGGCACCACTTCTAGACGAGCTGAGGCAGATTCATCCGTCAGGATATAGGTTTTGTACAGGTCTTGTTCAATACTGATCGAAGACATAAAAAAAGAAGAATGAAAAGGATAGAGAGACAAGCGATCGCGCCAGCCAGGACTATTATGACGCTTCCCTGTACGATTTTCAGAGGTACAAAGCGCCTCCGGAAATCAGTTTCTTAGAATCGTGGCAATCCTTGTGAAATGAAGTAGTTTTCCGTTCTGTTGAAGCTATAACCCCAGTAAATTGAACAGAAGACCTAATGGGCTAAGGATGCGCCCTGCATAATCTAGAACGGAGGAGCTATTTTTCTTAGGCACAATAATGACATCACCATCTTGTACCTGATAGTTATCGATTAAATTACGCAAATCAATCGTTTGTCGTTCAATCTGACCGTTCTCATCCATGCGAACAAACCCAACCCGCTCCATCCTGGCATCTTCAGTCGGGCCACCTGCGATCGCCACAGCACTTGAGAAAGAACTATTGGGGGGGACTTGCATCTCTCCTGGATTGTTCACTTCTCCGACAACGCGCACTCTTACCGTAGCGGGCGCAAAGCTAGAACGAGCCATTAATCTTCGGTCAAGGGTAGCATTTGCCTCCAGGCGCGGTACATAAATTGAATCCCCATCCTGCACAATTAAATCGATGGATGAATGATCAGAGCTGATAGCATCCCAGAGATTAATGATGATCGGTGGCGAAGTGTCATCGGGGCTGTACCGCCTCAAAACAACTTGGCGAATATCCGCATTTTGAGTAATTCCGCCTGCTGCTATCAGCGCCGCACTTAAGCTAGGCACTCCTTCAATGGTGTTTCCTCCAACAGTGAGATTTGTTGTAGTCAGGCTACGAAGCTGGATAGGGCCAGGGCGCTGAACTTCTCCTGCAACGTTAATCAAGACAGGTCGGAGAACCATCAGGCTGACGGTTACAACAGGATTAACCAGAAGAGGAGACAGACGGCTTGTGATTTCTTGGGCTAGTTGCTCAGTCGTTTTCCCAGCCGCTGAAACCGTGCCAATCATAGGCATGGTAATGGTTCCGTCGGGCAAAACAACTTTTTCGCCCGTAAACTCACTGTAGTCAAACACATTGATGTTGAGCTGATCACCCGAACCCAAAATATAAGCTGAACGTTCAGTCACCGGGTTGACCAAACGTTCGGAAGGAGAGAGTGGCTGAGCGACTGCTGGAATAGAGTAAGTTGTGCAGAAGACGATCGCTAAGGTGACTGAACAATAATTATTTTTGAACTTCTGTAGATCAAACATGGGGATATATTCTGGATCTCTGCTGCGATTTAGCCAATAAACGTTTAGTCAATTCGAGAGCGATCGCGGACAACTCCCAAGATTTCCTCTCCTGTAAATCTAGAGGGCTGAGGTATGGTCTGCTGTTCAGGGTATTTTTGAGTGTAGTAGAAATAGCTGTCGGGTTCATTTTTTACATCAACCCCGTTAATAACCATGCCCAAAATATTTTGACCTGATTGCGCTAAAAATTCCTTAGCTGCGTTTGCCCTGGTAGAGTCAACAACTCCCGGACGAACCACCAGTAAAATGCCGTCAACCATCTTTCCAAGTACAGCGGCATCTGCGGTACCTGCTAGAGGTGGAGTATCTAACACCACATAGTCATAGCTCTGAGAGAATATAGAGATGAGCGAAGCCATGCGCTTGGAATCTAGCAATGCAACAGGATTGGGAGGAATAACCCCTGACGGCAGAACATGGAGGTTGGCTGCTACCTCTTGGATGGCAACATCAAGACCCACTTGGTCAACCATGACATTACTCAATCCTGTCGAATTGGTTAACCCCCACATATGATGCTGCGTAGGTCGCCGCATGTCTGCATCGACCAAAAGCACTCGATACCCGACTTGAGCCATCGCAACCACAAGATTCGCAGAAACTTCTGATTTGCCTTCTTGAGCCACAGAACTCGTAACCACGATCGTTTTGAGATTCTTATCAGAGCTTAAGAATTTCAAGTTGGCTTGCAGCATTTGATAAGATTCACTGATCGGAGAGCGTGGCTCATCGCGGGTGATCATCTTGAACACTGATTGTTCTGACTCTTCTGGGCTGAAGCGCTTTCTTGCTCCTCTACCAATTGCCGGAATGACGCCGAGAAGTGTATAGCCAAATAGCTCTCTGGCTTCTTTAACTGTTTTGACAGAACGATCTACTAAATCAAGGGTAAAAGCCATGATGATGGCAAGCAAGATGCCCACCAAACTACCCCCCGCTAAAGTCATTAGTTTCTTAGAGCCGACTGGACGGGTAGGTGCTAAGGCGGGTGAGATGATTCGAGCATTACCAATATTTTGGTTTTCTGCCACTTGAATCTCTTGCAGCTTGTTTAGAAGTGCTTCATAGGTCACTTGAGCTGCCTGTAACTTTCGTGCCAACTCCTGCTGTGTTTGTTCTAATCTCGGTAAGATACTGGCTCGGTTAGTGTAAGTAGACTGAGCGCGAGATAATGTGGCGATTCGGCTAGCGAGTCCTAACCGTTCCGATTCAACTTTGACCAGATCTTCAATAATGAGCTGTTGTAATTCGCCAACCTGGATGTTCCCTACCGCAACTGGCTGATCACTACCCATCACCTGCTGCACCCGTTCTTTGAGTAGGGTATTCAGGGCAGAAACTTTGCGCTCTAAATTGACGATCGTTGGATATCCAGGTTGGTATCGAGTTCGTTCAACAGTGAGTTGTCCTTGAGCTTCCTGGAGTAGCCTCAGCACCTCCTGCACACCTGGCGCTTGGCTCAAGGCAGCCAAAGGAACAGCGTCCTGTACTCGAATGCCAACCCGGCGTTGCAACTCCTGCGATTGAGCCGTGACATCTTGTAACTGAGCTTGAGCCTGTGTAATTTGTACATCCAGCTCTGAGATCGTTCTCACTGCTGCGCTAGCTTCTTCTTGGAGAACGATCACTCCATTCTCTTCCTTAAAGCGGCGTAGCGCCAAATCTGCTGCTCTCACAGCAGTCTCGGTTTCGGGCAACTGCTCCGCAATAAATTCACGAGCAGAAACGGCCTCAGCTCGATTGGCCTGCACATTGCTGCTAATATAAATCTCTATAACTTTATTGACAACGGCTGCTGCTAATTTAGGCTCTTTTGCTTGATAGCCAATATTGAGCACATCAGTACCGTTAATTCCTTTTATACTCAGTTTCTCCGCAAGATCCTCAGGCTTCATCGGGTTGCCTTGCTCATCTTTGAGCTGAAGCGCCTCTATGGTAGCTTGCATAATAGGGACAGAACGGACAATTTCTACCTGAGTGTCTAAAGGATTGGCAGTTTGCTGATTGAGTCCTTCAAGTTCTCCAATCCCCACGCCTAACCCTGTCAAAGATGAGGCACGGCTGCTTTTAATTAAAAGCTTTCCTTCAGCCTCATAGCTTGGCTTTTGCTGAAGTAAAAAAAACAGTGTCACAGCAACAACTGCCCCAAAAGTTCCAGCGGCTGGTAGCCATCGGCGTTTTAGCACAAGCCAATACTTTTGAATATCTATGTCTTCAGAAAGGTCTTGAGGTTCCATGTGATGGTGATAGTGGAAGAATTAAGACTTCAAGAGTAGGCAGTAGGAAGTAAAGGATCGACTGTGCATTCTAGGGCAGAAACTCTTGCTTCTTAAGTTGTGAAAGTAAGCTTGAGGGTAACTGCTGAATATGATCCCATAAACATCCTTGCTTTGTGTAAAGAAATACTAGGGTTAAGCAATGAGTTCATGTTGTTTTTGCAAAATTATATCTGGGTGCGGTTAAAGCCCTACTGATTAACCTGGAGATCGTTGAGAGGTAGCCGTAAGATTCTTGTTGTTAGGGTATTCTGCAACAAAAATCTTAAAGTATCGGATTAATATTTTTTAGGAGGTTTTGTTCTGGATGAACTTTATGAGAGCTGATGCCGACTCAAATGCCAATTCCAAGCATGAGTTAAGATTTGGTGTAAATCGGCATACTGAGGCTGCCAGCCCAAAGTTTGTCTGGCTTGATCGCTGCTGCCCACCAGGCTAGGAGGATCTCCAGGACGGCGATCGCTCTCCAAGACTTGAATTTCTCGTCCCGTCACTTGGCGAGCGGCTGCAATAATCTCTCTGACCGAAAAGCCATTCCCATTTCCCAAGTTAAAAGTACTACTCTTGCCACCGTTTAGCAGGTACTGCAAACCTAGAACATGAGCATTGGCTAAGTCTGTAACGTGAATGTAATCGCGAATACAGGTGCCATCGGGTGTGGGGTAATCTGTACCAAAAACTGAAACGGAATCGCGTTTTCCTAAAGCTGCTAATAAAACTAATGGAATCAAATGAGTTTCTGGGTTGTGATCTTCGCCCAACCTACCTTCTGGATCAGCTCCCGCAGCATTAAAGTAGCGAAAACATACAGATTTAAGTCCATAGGCTGCATCAAAATCTGACAGTATGCGCTCAACCATGAGCTTACTTGCACCATAGGGATTAATAGGATTCTGGGGATGCTCTTCTGGAATTGGCACCGTTTTGGGTACACCATAGGTTGCACAAGTAGAGGAGAAAACAAATTGCTTTACTCCAGCACTGATCATCGACTCTAACAGCGTCAGGGTACCCTGAACGTTATTTCGATAGTATTTAGCGGGATCACTAACTGATTCACCGACATAAGCATATGCAGCGAAATGCATCACTGCGGCAACGTTAAATTTAGAAAAAATATCGTCTAAGAGAGGGCGATCGTTAGTATCTCCAACAATTAATTTTGCTCCCAGAGCCTCTATAAGTTCTCGATGGCCATAGACCAAGTTGTCAAGAACCACAACATTAAACTCTGCTTGCTGAAGCGCTAAGACTGCATGAGAGCCGATGTAACCCGCTCCACCTGTAACTAATATGGTTGACATTGCTTCTGTCCTACTAAGCCACTTTCCAGATACTGTTTAAACTGTTGGTCAACTCTTTGAAGAGTCTAGTAGAGCATACTCTTCAAAAGATTCACATTGATGACTAGGAGACTATTAACGACTATTTTTGAGAACATCAAAGCTCTAGTTGGACAAGAATCTAACAACAGATACAGGTTCTTGCAAAGAGTTTTAAGCCAAGCAGCGTAGAAAACTTCAGGAAAATACGTAGATTAGTAGACAATTGCTATAAACAGCTCTATGCTGTTCTCAGCATATATTTTAGATTTGACCAGAGCGGTCAAAGGGTAATCTTGGTAGAGTGCAAAGTCCTCTTGATCTTGTTGATAGATTAGCTTTTTGAGGGCTTATGCTGTGTGCAGCGTGATCCGCAACTTCCTGTTGAGCTTCGCTAGAGGTACGTGGGTTTAGAGTTCGATATATTTTCGATATGTTTCAGAGAGAACATGGTCATCAGAACCATCAGAGATTTTCCACAGCTTCAAGATCTTTTTTTTCAAAGGCTTACTTCTTTAAAGATCGCATAAAGCTGACTTCAAGGGAACTTTTATCTACTGAAAGTACTGTATTGTTTCTCTCGTGGATTCTAAGCGACTACGTATTTCCCGCAACCAGGGTGGTCGAGACGGTACTCAGCAAATTAGTTCAAATAGCGGAATTTTATATTTCCTAGAAGCATAAAACGGCTAATCTAGCCTAACGGCGGAAAATAATGACTGAAGCTTTTGGTGCCAAATGGTTCTCACAAAGTTCGTAATACCAAATGCTCTATTGCCTTTCTGGGTATTCCTAAAGCAGTGGTAGGCTTGTGACAACATCCCATTAGAGCTGAGAACGTTCGGTTATGAGGATTCTTACAAACCGCTAGTGATGATCCTAATTTCCCACCACATAGATATTGAAATGAAACTTATGCAGCCACTGTCCTCGGTTAACGTGCTGGAGGCAAATGACTCAAGTCTTACAACTGCGGAAACGTTGAAAGTTCTTATTCTAGGGCCTAGCTTAAACCAGCAAGGTGGAATGGCTTCTGTTGAGAAGCTGATTGTGCATAGGATCGGTGATGGGATTGAAGTTCGACATATTTCAACTCATGAAGATGGATCAATATTCCGCCGTCTTTGGATATTTCAGCTAGCGCTAAGACAGTTTCTGGCGGGTTTATTGAAGAATGAAGTTGATTTGATTCATGTTCATGTGTCAGAAAAAGGCAGTGTCTTTCGTGCTGCTGTATGGGTATTGTTAGCTCGGTTATTTGGCAAACCAGTTGTCATGCATGCTCACGGCTGCGAATTTCATCAGTTTCATGAGACATTGCCTAAATTTGTCAGACATGTGGTGAACTGGGTTTTTCAACAATGTGCT
The DNA here is from genome assembly GCA_036703255.1 of Coleofasciculaceae cyanobacterium. Taxonomy (GTDB): domain Bacteria; phylum Cyanobacteriota; class Cyanobacteriia; order Elainellales; family Elainellaceae; genus Drouetiella. Next base: position 24,314 of record DATNPL010000217.1, on the reverse strand, counting down.
TGCTTTATTGCCCTATCGCAAAGCTGGAGAGAGTATTACATCACGCACTGTGAATTATCGCCGAACCGTGTTGTAGCTTTTGCTAATCCAGTAAGCCTACCTGAGCAAATTCCAAATCGTCAAGGCGCTGAGGTTGTTCACTTTGTCTGCCTAGGGCGAGTCGGGCACCGAAAAGGTTCTTTTGATCTACTACAAGCATTTGCAGAACTGTCCCCAGAACAGAAGCAGCGAGCAAAGCTTAGATTGGCAGGAGACGGTGAAGTTAAAGAAGCACAGAGCTTGGCTGACAAGCTGGGTATTGCGCCCTATGTCGAGTGTTTGGGCTGGCTAAACTCAGATCAATGCGGAAAGCTTTTGGCCGAGTCCGATGTGTTTGTCTTGCCATCCTACAACGAAGGGCTGCCCATGGCGATGCTTGAAGCCATGAGTTGGGGACTACCTGTTATTAGTACCCCTGTAGGAGGTATTCCTGAAGTCGTAATTCCACACGAAAATGGATTGCTTGTTAACCCTGGAAATTCCCAAGAATTAGTGGATGCAATGCAAATCTTGATAGAAGATGAGGATTTGCGACTTAATTTAGGACGGGCTGCAAGAGATCAGGTCACTCCTCTAGATGTTGAGGCTTACTGTTCTCGGCTTGCATCTGTGTATCGGGAAATAAAATGATGCGCAAATGCTCTCACAGTGAGGATGGCTTTAATCATAAGTGACTTCAAGTTTTTCAGAGGTAAAGTCAATGGAAAGTCAGCCACTCGTTAGTATTCTAATTAACAACTATAACTATGGACGGTTTCTCAAAGAGGCGATTGAAAGCGCTCTGAACCAAACTTATCCAAGGATCGAAGTCATAGTTGTGGATGATGGCTCAACTGATAATTCAAGAGAAGTTATTAGCAGTTATGGCGATCGCATTGTATCTATATTGAAAGAAAACGGGGGGCAAGCCTCGGCATTTAATGCAGGTTTTGCAGCAAGCCAGGGTGACGTCGTCTGTTTCTTGGATGCTGATGACCTATTCAAGCCTGAGAAAGCAGCAACTGTTGTCCTTGACTTCCAGAAGGCTCAAGAGATTGGTTGGCATTTTCATACGCTAGAGTTTTTCGGCATAATTGCCAAAAAAGAGACTCAAGAGGTGAACTTAAATCCCTCAGAATTATCTGGGATATATGACTTAAGACCCTATCTTAAGAAGGGAAAGTTAAAGGGTAGGTTGTCGTTTGAAATAGGAACAGCAACTTCTGGCATCTGCTTTCGGCGATCGTTCCTTGAAAAGGTCTTACCTATGTCGGAAGAAATTCGTATAACAAGTGACGATTACATAAAATACGCAGCTTTAGGAAGTAGTGAAGGATTTATTTCTTTTCAAACACTGGCAAAACAGAGAATACATGGAGACAATGCTTATACTTTTAAGCCAAATAATGGAAGACTAAGAGCTACGACTCAGCTTCTGACTGCTTATAAGTTGAAGGAGAACTTTCCAAGCTTATCTAAATTTGCCAATAATCTAGCTGTAATAGGTATCAGCGCTTATTGGTTGCTTGAAGGGGATAAAATCACCCTCCGCAAGCTTATTCAATCCTATCTAGGATCGACAACATTGCTTGAGAAATTCACAATTTATACAAAAGCTATTTACTACCGATTTATACATTTTCGCCTTGTAAATTTAGGCTTGAAGAGATGAGTCCAGCATTGAATTTTGCGGAAAAATGGTTCGCCGTTTTTTCTCTTATTTTTTTAACTGGAATTTTACGATGGTCAAGTCTCTTTGTGTCTCCTGACGCAAAGGCAATATCGACTAATGAATATAACCCATTTGATCCTGTTAACTCGCTTGTTCAATATGCTATCTATGCAATTTCTTTATTCTTTATAATTGCACGTGGAAAGAGCACAATTCGCACAGCTAAAGGGCATATTCTCATTTGGCTATTACCAGTGATGGCAGTAATTTCGTTCCTCTGGTCAGATTTTCCTGATGATTCGCTTCGAAAAGGAATTGCGACAATCCAAACAAGTTACTTTGGCCTATATTTCGCTTCTCGCTTCACCTTAAAGCAGCAGTTGCAAATATTGTCTTTGGTTTTTGGAATTGTAGCTGTATTGTCGCTTCTCTTCGGTGTTTTATTTAGAGGAGCTGCTATAGAAGCTGGAGCGAACGCTGGAGCCTTCAGAGGTCCTTTTACGCAAAAGAATGTGCTTGCACGTGTAGCGGTTCTTGGTGCGCTTGTCTTTTTTACCAATATTCTTGAAAACCACCCTAAGAAGTTGTTTTTGTGGGCAGGATTTGCAATTAATGTGCTGTTGATTTTGCTGTCAACTTCCAAAACAGCTTTATTGCTGCTGCTTGTAATCTTTATGCTACTGCCGCTTTATAAAATGCTTCGGTGGAAAACTACTCTGACAATCCCCATTATTATTACTATGATTTTGATCGGTGGAAGCATTATGACCATTGTTCTTTCTAATTGGGAGCTTTCTTTGAGCGCAATTGGGAGAGATGCCACTCTAAGTGGTCGCACTGGACTCTGGGAAGCCTCAATTGAAAAAGTTCTTGAACGGCCTTGGTTAGGCTACGGGTATCAAGGATTTTGGCGTGATGATGGAGGGGCGACTTCAATCTGGTTATCAGAAGGTTATAAGCCGCCTCATGCCCATAATGGCTTTATCAATCTGCCTTTAGATTTGGGATTAATTGGATTATTTATTTTTCTAGCGGTTCTTGTGTTGAACTACTTTCGATCGATCGCTTACTTGCGTTCAGGAAAAACAATGATAGATCTTTGGCCTATCTACTACATCACGTTTTTCTTCATGTACAACCATACTGAGAACACGATCATTGAGCAAAATTCAATCTTCTGGGCTTTGTTGGTTGCAGTTGTTCTATCGATGAGAAAAAATAGTCGAATTCAACCAATACAGGCTGCAAATTCAAAGTAATTAACTAATACAAAACTTATGAAGATATCGATTTTTTTGATGGATTTAGGGGGCGGCGGTGCTGAAAGAGTAATGATTAACTTAGCGCGCGGCTTTCTAGAGCAGGGTCTGGAGGTAGATCTTGTTTTAGTTAAGGCAGAGGGTCCATATCTTGCCCAGCTTCCCTCTCGGATCAAAGTTATTACGTTAAATAGTTCCCGATTAATTTTTAGCCTTCCTGCTTTAATCAGTTATCTAAAGAAAGCACGCCCTTCAGTTTTAATATCTGCTCTTGAAGATACGAATTTAGCTGCTCTTTGGGCTAGGAAGCTCGCCAATGTATCTACGCGTGTAATTGTTACCGTCCACAATAATTTATCTCGTGAGTCTCAAAATTCAAAGCAGTTGAAACGACGTCTAACGCCTCATCTCGTTCGGATTTTTTATCCTTGGGCAGATAACATTGTGGGGGTTTCTTCTGGTGTAGCCAAAGATTTAGTAAAGATTGGATTACCCTTGGATAAAGTTCACTATATATATAATCCAATTGTTACATTTGAACTGCAAGAGAAGCTTCAGGAAAGCTTAGATCACCCTTGGTTCTCACCAGAGCAGCCGCCTGTCATCTTGGGAGTGGGACGTCTAGCAAAGCAAAAAGACTTTACCACTTTAATCCGAGCTTTTTCACAAGTTAGAAAACAGCAACCTGCCCGTTTAGTACTTTTAGGCGATGGGGAAGAGCGAACAGCATTAGAAAGTCTGGCTCAAGAATTAGGCGTAATACAAGATATTAGCTTTTTGAGCTTCGTTGCTAATCCATATGTTTATATGGCGAAAGCTTCGGTTTTAGTTCTTTCCTCAGCATGGGAAGGCTTTGGCAACGTTTTAGTGGAGTCAATGGCAACAGGAACGCCTGTTGTGTCTACTGACTGCGAAAGCGGCCCAGCCGAAATCTTAGATAATGGTAAATACGGAAAATTAGTCGAGGTAGGGCTGGTTGAAGATATGGCAAAGGCAATTATGGAAACACTCTTGAATCCTCTTTCAGAGCATGTGTTAAAAGAGCGCGCTAATGAATTTACGCTTGAAAAATCGGTTTTATGTTACCAACAGCTTCTGAAAACCCCCTAGTATTATCAGCCAATAATTCTGTTCAATCTCTTTTCAAGTTCTACACCTCACTCACGATTAGTCAATAAGAGTTATTCACCATGATAGTTTTCATCATTCCGGTCAAAAGCAAGCAAGCTGCAACTTCTTGGTCAGAATTATGTAAGCTTTTTGAGCGATCGCTGCGATCGGTCTGTAGTCAAACTTCAACAGATTTTAAGGTCTTAATTGTCTGTAATGAAAGACCTGAGATTGCGTTTGATCATCCGCATGTACAGTACTTGGACGTTAATTTTCCTGTACCTGAATCTAACTACAATGCCAGAGTGGACGATCGAGCTAAGCGAGTTGTTGCAGGGCTTCTAGCTGTACGCGATTTGAATCCAAGCCATGTAATGTCGGTAGATGCAGATGACTGTATTAATCGGCAAGTTGCAGAGTTTGTAGGTCAGCACAAAGACGACAATGGTTGGTTTGTTAATAGCGGCTATGAATATGAGGAAGGGAGTGATAAAGTCTTTATCCGACGCAAAGACTTCCATAAGATTTGTGGAACCTGCAATATTATCAATTACCGCTTGTTCAATCTGCCTGAGAAGATGGTGCCTTACGGCGAGTTGACGGGATATGACCGATTTTTGGGTGGTCATCCACTAGCTAAAGGGGATTTGGCTGAAAGAGGAACACCTATTGAGCCACTTCCATTCCCAGGGGTTGTTTTTGTGCGAGATCGGGCGGGAGAAAGTGTATCGATGCAGGAAACTTTGGTGGCTAAGTTAAAACGCAATCCTAAGGAGGTTCTGCGGGGGGTTAAGAAAGCTGTAATGGCTCCTGTAAATGAACAGTCGCTGACCCATGAGATTCGAAAAGATTTTAATCTTTATCCTCTAGGTCAATAGAGAAATAGTAAATATATGCTTTCACCCATTAATTTTCAGAGAGATTGGGCTAATTCTAAGCTTTTAGCCTTTGTAATTAGTCGGGCTATGAAACACTAGATGCAGCGATGCTACATTCAGTGGTTTATATAAACCTGCCAACCTTTAATTTGAGGTAAATAAAGGTTTGAACTTGAGCTATATCCGATCATTTATAGTAGCGATACTGAGTTCAAGCTGAGAAATAATTTAATTAGTGAATACGAGTCGGATAATTTTTTTGGGCAAGCTTAGCTATATATTTACTTCATGAAATTGTTATTCTTGTGATACGCTGTCAAACTCAATATATCATCCGTTCCTACAAGGAATAATCTCTTGCACACTCATATTAGGAATTTCTTATATCATCTGTCCTTATGGAGAAATTTGCGTTGGACTGGTAAAAATTAGCAGCCTAATCTAGATATAGTCTCTGAGCGCTAGATAACCTGATTTCTAACATAAATTGTGATGAGATAGGTGCCTATTTGAAGATAAAAGCTACTTGCTAAATTTGATGAATTCATCTTGGAATATTGGAGTAGTTAAAATGTTGGCCTTTATCATTCCACTTAAAAGTTCTAGCGTCTCAGGATCATGGGAACTCGTATGCAAGCTGTTCGAGAGAACATTACGATCGGTTTGCAGCCAGACCTCATCAAACTATCAAGTTATTGTTGTTTGCCATGAAAAACCAAAAGTGAGCTTTGATTCTCCACTTGTTACTTACATCCAGGTGGATTTCCCGCTTCCTAGCGCAGAATATGTTAGTAAAGAAAAGGATAAAATGCTCAAGATGCAGGTAGGGCTGCTGCACGCCAAAACAATGAATGTATCTCATATTATGTTTGTTGATGCAGATGATTGTGTCAGCAAGCGTTTAGCTGCTTTTGTCGATCAAAATCTTCATCAAAATGGCTGGTTTTTAGGTAAAGGCTTTGATTATCAGGAAGATGTTGGACGCTTGAGATCTAGAAATAAAAATTTGCACTTAAGAACTAATACTAGCCATATTATTAAGCTAGATTTGTTGGAGAAGGAAATGAAGCTAAATCCTGATGAAGTTAGGCGTGGAGATTGTGTTTTATATCATATTGATACAGCAGCTCTCTTGAAAATGAGAGGGACACCGCTTCATTTATTGCCTTTTAAGGGTGCTATTTATATTACCGATAATGGAGAAAATATGTGGTGGAGTCAAGAAGCGCTAACCTCTAATAATAGGAAGATTAAAAAGTTTGTCTTAGCTTTTCTAAAGAAATTCTATCAGTCTCTAATTACTCAGCCTGTTACAAATTCTATTCGTGACGAATTCGGCCTATATGTCATCGATGCTTCGTAGAGTCTGCACATTTTAATGATGCTACTTCTAGTGATCGTTGACGATTTATCTTACATGTATATCATTCCTGCAACTAATGCTGAAGAAACTGAGAGAGGCTGTTCATCGCAAATTCAATACGAACCAGCGAAAGGTCATCGCTAATATTGGCTGGCTAGCTTCTGAACGGATCTTCCGCATGGTTGTTGGCTTTTTGACCCTGGCATGGACAGCTCGTTACTTGGGCGTGGATCAGTTTGGCTCACTGAATTATGCGCTTGCTTTTGCAGCCATGTTCTCTCCTTTATTTCAGCTTGCATCTGATCAGATCACGTTTCGAGATTTGGTCAATAGCCCAGAAAATAAAGAGAAGATTCTTGGAACATCTTTTCTGATTAAGTGTGTTGTTGGAATTGTTGTCTTCTTCTTATCTGTAGCCTCAATTCTTTTATTGCAGGGCAATGATCCTTTAGTGGCTAAGCTGGTTATTATCCTAGCGACTAGCTCATTTTTCGGTGGATTTGGAGTTATTGAATCTTGGTTTCACTCACAAGTTGAGTTGAAATACATGATTTGGGCTAGAAATAGTGTTTTTATCGTTACTACAATATTGCGGATAGCATTTCTTGAACTAAAAGCACCGATTGAGTTATTTGCATGGTTGATGGTCATTGAAAGCTTTCTGAATATGCTTGGCTTTGTTGCTGTCTTTAAGTTGACTGGAAACAATATTTTGGCGTGGCGACCTGACTGGAAGCTGTCTAAGGAATTGATGAAGCTTAGCTTTCCCTTAATATTTTCTACGCTTGCCATTGTAATTTACATGCGAATAGATCAAGTTATGTTAGGTCAACTGGCAGGTTCGCAATCGGTTGGAACTTATTCAGCGGCGGTAAGGCTCTCAGAGATCTGGCCATTTGCCTCTACTATGATCGTTAAGTCATTAGCCCCATCTATTATTGCAGCTAAAAAAATTAGTGGAGAGAGCTATTATAGGAAGCTACAAAATTTGTGTAACGTACAAGCAATATTGGTTTATTGTGTAGCCATTCCTATGACCTTTCTCTCTACTCCTTTTGTGGTATTAGTATTTGGTCAAGAATATGCTCCAGCAGGAATTATTTTGTCAATTCATATTTGGTCATCAATGTTCTTATTTTTAGGGTATGTCAAAGAAATCTGGATTACAACTGAGGGCATAACTTGGTTTGCGTTTGCTTTCACAGTGGTAGGTGCATTAATGAATGTAGTGCTTAATTTTATACTCATTCCACCTTATAAGGAGGTTGGAGCTGCGGTGGCAACAGTAATTTCTTACTGTTTTGCTGATTACATCATGTGCTTTCTATATCCATCTGCCCGTCGTTTCGGATGGATGATGACTCAGGCAATGAGTCTAAGTCTTATCAAAAGTAAGATTTAATTTGGAAAGACTCTTTGTAATGTTGGAGAATTTTAGAGCGGATATCGATCGCTACGTCATACTACGTAAAAAATCCTGGTTGTTATTAATTTTAACAGAACAAGGATTATGGGCTTTGGCTGAGTATCGTTTTAGCTATTGGGTTCATCGCTATGTTCATATTCTTGGTATTCGGCAATTCCTAAAGTTACTCAGCCGTATTTGGCATAAAATCATTGAGATTACAACAGGAATTAGCATTCCTTGTAAAGCAAAAATTGATAAAGGACTATATATCGGACATTTTGGGCAGATCTTTATAAATGAGAGTGTGGTGATAGGTAAGCATTGCAACTTAAGCCAAGGAGTAACAATTGGTGTTGGGGGGAGGGGTGTAGAAAGAGGGTGTCCAACAATTGGTGATCGAGTTTTTATTGGACCTGGGGCAAAACTATTTGGAACAATTACGATCGGAAATGATGTGGCAATTGGTGCTAATGCGGTAGTAACAAAAAGTTTGCCGGAGAACGCTGTTGCGGTAGGAATACCCGCTAAGATTATCAGCTATAAAGGCTCCAAAGACTTTATTATTTATCGCCAGTGATTCAGATTTTATAGTTGGATAGCTTCTACAACGATGTTCATAGCATTAAAAATGTTAATCTAGCAGGGGTCAATTCCCCGCCGCTCTGCGGCGAAACTTCAAGCTTGCAATATCAGCCCTTGGCTGACGAGCAAAACAAGTCCCATACCCCGCTGCTTGCGGCAGGGTTGTTGATCTCTCGAGGAATAATCAAGCTATGACTGTAGTAATTAGCGTTGGCGTTCTTGCTTACAATGAGACGATGATGATCGGCCCGATGCTACAATCACTGTTGCGGCAAAACTTATTCCAAAAGGCTGGTGTTGAAAACGCTGATCTTGAACTTCAGATCGAAATTGTGGTTGTTCCTAACGGATGCACTGATGATACAGCTGCGATCGCTCGTTCAACCCTCACAGATTTGATTCAGCTAGCCGTTTATCCACAAGTGCAGTGGAAAGTGTGCGAGATTGCGCAAGCTGGAAAATCAAATGCCTGGAATACTTATGTTCATCAACTTTCGCATCCCAGCGCCAAGTACTTATTTTTAATGGACGCTGATATTGAGTTGCTAGATGAGGATACAATGACGTCAATGATTGATGTGCTTGATCGTAGAACTGATGTTGTGGTCGCTGTGGATAAGCCGATTAAAGACGTAGCACTGAAATTAAATCGAACCTTAATTGAACAGATGTCCGTTTTGGTGTCGAAAGTTTCTGGTAATTCTCCTGAAGAAGAAAAATCAGCTTGGATTTGTGGACAACTTTATTGTGCTAGAGCCGCAGCCTTGCGCGAGATCTGGTTGCCAACATATCTACCTGCGCAAGATTCTTTTCTATATACGATGATTACAACTAATAGATTGCAGACAGAATCTTTGCCACATCGCGTGATTTTAGCAAAATCTGCATCCCACAAGTTTGAAGCTTATACTCAAATTAAACAGTTGTTTCGCCATCAGAAATGGTTGATTTTGAGCGATACTATCAATCAATTGCTTTTTCAGGACTTGGCTAGCCTCAAAGTTCAAGATGTGGGATTGCTTATTCGGCAGTTCAATGAAGAGGAACCTGATTGGCTGGGCCAAAAAATTCAAACCGCTATTGTTGAAAAGGGCTGGTGGCTGATCCCCCAGTCCACTCTAACTCAGCGATTTACAAGTTTGCAGCATCAGCGTTTACCCAAACTGCTCGTGCTACTGCCTTTGACTATCGCAGCATTTCTCGTAGATTTAGTGCTAGCAATTCAGGCAAATCTTGAGCTACATCAAGGTAAAGGTTTAGGGTATTGGGGAAAATAAGAACTTACGAGCAGCGGCACAAGGCCTTATTAGCCAATTCGGACTCGCTTAAACGGATTTGCAACTATTTTCGTAACTGAACGACTAATGGAGTAGCAAGGGGCATAAAAGAGAATGCCCAACAATTGGTGATTGAGGTTTTATTGAGCCTGGAGCAAAACTGTTTGGAGAAATTACGATCGGAGACGATGTGGCAATTGATGCTAATGCTGTTGTAACTAAAGATTTGCTGGATAATTCTGTAGCGGTAGGCAGTCCTGCCAAAGGAATTAATTATAGCGGCTCAAAAGTATATGTCATTTATCGACAAGAGATAATTGAACCTTAAATACTAGAGTCCTTTTTGACACCTGAGCGCAAGTTTAGTTGAAAATTTGAAAGCTGAGTTGATAATAAAATGGTTGCAGTTTCCATAATTATTCCTACATATAATGCTGAAAAAACAATTTTAGAGACAGTCCATTCTATTCAGCGTCAGACCTTTCAAGACTTCGAGATAATTATTATCAATGACGGCTCTACGGATGAAACTTTAAATATTCTTGAACAAGTTTTAGACGAAAGGCTGAAAGTTTTTTCTTATAAAAATGGTGGGGTTTCATTAGCTCGTAATCGTGGCATTGCTCTAGCTCAAGGTGAGTTTCTTGCGTTTATTGATCAAGATGACCTATGGACATCTGATAAGTTAGAGCGGCAGCTCGCTGCACTACAACATCATCCTGATGCAGGTGCAGCTTATAGCTGGACAACCAATATGCTGAGCGATGGAACCTCATTATCATTTAGTAATGGGGGTTGTCTAACGTTCGAGGGAAATATCTATCCTGAGCTGTTACTGAGTAATTTTATTGGTAGCGGTTCAAATATCCTGGTCCGCCGAGAAGTTGTTAACTCAATTGGATTTTTCAACGAAACGCTACCAACCTTTGCCGATTGGGATTTTTATTTAAGAATAGCTGCTCAGTACCACTTTGTGGTTGTTCCTAAATATCAAATTCTATATCGAAAGACACCCGGTTCAATGAGTTCTAAAGTGGCTACGATGATAAATGATGGCCTCTGCATGATTGAGTATGCGTATCAAAGTGCCCCTCCAGACTTGCAGCATCTCAAAAAACAGAGCATTGCTTTTCTATATCGATACTGCGCAGATCTAGCTTTAAAAAATAACTTAGACAAAAAGAACATTCAATTTGCTCAAGAAAAGTTATGGTTGGCGATTAAACTTTATCCTCAGCTCCTACAGGAGAAATATGCTCAAAGATTAATTGCTGAGCTGCTTCTAAAGCGCCTGCTACCGGGCAGAGTGTTCAATTTTTTAGTTCGACCCATCAGAAAGAATCTTTCATTTCCTGATCCAAGACTTCAGCCGTAATATAAAAATAATTTATATGCATTTACAACTTCTAGGTAATCGACATATAGAAATCTCAAATTACGCAAGAATAGCTTCTCTGCTGTGTTAATCTTATGTCGCACACAGTAGAAAACTGTTCTTTTTCTTTTTGCTTGCTTAATCTTATATATTTCCTATCGCTTACCGTAAAGTATCAATTTTTAATCTTATGCGACATTTGTGAACAAGGATTTCAATTTTATATTTAACTAAAGAATGTATGTTTAATACTAATCAATTGTGGGTTGATTTAATAGGAGAAAAGTTTAAGAGTTCTATGAGCTTTTTCTCTATAATGTACGGAGAATTAAAACGAAAGAGCTTTTTTGAGTTTGGTATTCAGTCTATCGTTTTGCATTTTAACATTCAACACCTTCATGGATTAAAGAAGATAAGCTATGCCTCAAATGAGGTAATCGTTATCTGCCTTGTCCGCAACGGAGCACTTTATATTGAGTCTTTCTTAAACCATTACACTCGCTTGGGCATCAAACATTTCATTTTCCTTGATAATGTTCCAGCTGATCAAACGGTGGAGATGCTTGCTTCGTACAAAAATGTCACCATCCCTCAAAGTGACCTTCGCCATAAAGTTTATGAAAGTATAATGCGAAGGTATTTAGCAACAAGATTTTCTAAAGATCAATGGAATCTTTGTTCTGAATATTGACGAACTCTTTGACCATCCTTATTCCAACCAAATTTCACTTTCTGGTTTTCTTGAATATTTAAATCGAAATCACTACAATGCAGTGCTCACTCAAATGCTTGATATGTTCTCGGACATACCTTTAAGCCAGTTAAGCAGTAACGTCAGTGATTCTTTAAAAGAGAAATATTCTTATTATGACATTTCTGAAATTCAAAAAAAGATTATTGGTGGAGAAACCTAAAAATAATGCCAATAAAAATGTATCTGGATGGAATTTGGAAAAATTTGTTTGGTACAAAAACTCTCTTACAAAAGCAGCTCTAGTTAAGATGGATGATCAGATTGAGACATTCGTAGATTGGCATCATGTTAAAAATGCTCGACTAGCTGATATCTCCTGCCTGCTTTTACATTACCCATTTCTGAGTTTCTTCTACGAAAAAGGACAAGAAGCAGTAGAAGCAAAACGATATGGACACACTGGCTCTCCTTTGGCATCTATAGAAAGGGACTTAAAAAAACTCTCACCTAAGCTTCATCTCTAATTTTACGCAACGCTTAGATGGGTTAGAACAGCTAATTGAACAGGAGTTCTTAATTGTGTCCGAGGACTATAAAGATTGGGTTAAGTGCTATAAAGCACATTAGTTTTCAATTAGAATTCAAGAAGGTTTTGCATTGTTTTTGAGGTTGAACAATGGATTCTATTTCTACAGTTAAGTCAGCTCTGAAAGAGGAGTTTGAAGCTAAAGGCTTCGTAATCTTGAGAGATTTTTTTTCTAACCCAGAAATCCTTGATTTACTGGAGGAGATTAGGTCTACGCCCAACTCAAGTCAAGTCGAACCCTTAACCCGAGGAGCGATGACTTTCTACAGCAATGTGTTCTTTTCGAATAAGAGAATTCAAGAGTTTATATCTCAGCAAAGAATCGTTGATGTCTTGAATGAAATTTCTGGCTCTGATACCTGGGTTAGATGGGATCAGGCTGTGGCTAAAGGGCCTGGAGCAGACACCTTTCCGTGGCATCAAGACAATGGCTACAACAAGCTGAAAGATGGCCATTATCAATTTTGGATTGCGCTGACAGAAATGACTGCTGATAATGGCGGTCTTTGTCTACAACCTGGAAGTCACAAGAAAAGGCTCCCTCATAAGAAAGTTGGCCATGAAGAGGTTTATGATGGCGTTCCTGAAAGCCCAATTTTGGTTGAAGCAAAGCCTGGAGATGTCGTTCTCTTTTCATCGTTTCTATTACATAGTACGACTCCAAACATTACTCAAAATACCCGATGGGCCTATGTTATCGAATATATGTCCCTCGATCACTATGATCCAACATTAAAGCCGCCTTATTTCGTTGTATCTCAAGAAGGAAAATCTTGCTCAGGATTTATCGAATCTTACAAGGGGGTAGAAAAGATTTCTAACCATTTGAAGTACTATCTAGGAGTAGACAAAAAATTGAAAATCTGGGTTCGTAAGATATTCAAAAAATCCTGATTAAGCAATTTTTTGTGGTTATATTTGTGTATTCCTTATGAGATGGTGAGCTTGGATTGAACTAAGACATCACTAGTACAAGAAAATTCTGTGCGGAGATATAGTACAACCGTTTTTGACTTAGAAATGTGCCTCTGCTCTGTCTCTAAAAAATCACATTAATGCATTGATTACTGACGATTCTACTCAATATGCTGAGTATGTTCTATAGGGGATCACAGACTTTCAGCTAGCCCAAAATCTTTCAGATGAGATTAAAATAACTTTACGAGCAGCAGTACTCAAAAACTGCGATCTACGCGCAGCTTGACGCATTATTTGGAATTGACAATCTTCCCATCGTTTAGGAGTTTTGATTGGCATATCAGCTAAGGGGGCGCGATCGCCTGTTACTCCGACCTCAGCAATTTTGCCCTAGCCCGATTGCTGTAGCGATCGCCTTCACCACCTTTGGCCTCGTAAGCTGCACCCATTCCCGGCTGCCGTCCGGCTGTTTAACCGCCTCCTCTACGCCGCTCATCTCAGCCCTCGTCGCTTCAGGAGTTGCGGCTCCCCAAAGCGAGTCTTATTCTTGGAGCAATGTTGCCATTGAAGGCATGGGGTTCGTTACAGGGTTGATTATTCACCCGTATCAGCCTGATCTCGTTTATGTCCGCACAGATGTAGGCGGTGCCTATCGCTGGAATGACGGGGAGTGGGTGCAGTTAATGGATGCAGAGCGCGATCGCTACGGCATTGAGAGTATTGCTTTAGATCCGAATCAGCCCAATGTGATTTATGCAGCAACGGGTGCCTATACAAGCAACTCTGGAAGCGACATATTAAAGTCTACCGATCAAGGGAGAACTTGGGCAGCAACGCATTTGAAAACGCCTACGGGTGAATCTGTGCGTATGGGCAGTAATGAAGAATGGCGCTGGGCTGGAGAGCGATTAGCAGTTGATCCCAATAACAGTCAGATTTTATATTTCGGTTCGCGACTTGATGGTTTATACCGCAGCACAGATGGGGCAAAATCCTGGCATTTAGTCGAGAACTTTCCCAGTCAAGGAACACATGGAGGGATTGCTTTTGTTGTATTTGATTCTCGCTCTGCTGAGGGCGATCGCAAATCTTCGCAGCAGTCTCAAGTTCTGTATGTGGGTGTGATGGGAAGCGGGGTTTATCGCAGCTTAGATGGAGGAGAAACCTGGACATCTCTTGCCGGAACGCCTGACGGTCAAAACGCTCAACAGGCTGTTGTGGCCTCCGACGGAACGCTCTATGTCACTTTTTTTGCCTCTCAGTCCAGCCGTGGGGGTGGCGTTTGGCAGTATCGAAGCGGTCAGCAGGCTGAGCGGTGGACTGAGATTACGCCTGACCCCAACAAAAACTATTCTGCAATTACTATCGATCCGCATCAGCCTACTCATGTTCTTGTAGGCACTTATCCGCTTTCACCTGAAGGAATATACCGTTCGATAGACGGAGGTCAGCATTGGCAGACGATCACATTGAACGTTGGTACTCCCTCTTGGTGGCCAAATTGGCATTTGTATACATTAATGGGAAGTTTGGCGATCGATCCGCATTATGCCAACCGAGTGTGGTTGACCAATGGCTTTGGAGTGCTGCGAACTGACAATATTGCGGCTAATCCATCAAATTGGTCAGCTTGTATGACAAATTTGGAGGAATCAGTCACCTTTGTTGTCAAAAGCCCGCCCCTACCTGAAGGCGCACCTCTCTTATCGGGAATTGCCGATATGGACGGGTTTCGGCATGAATCTCTCACTCAAGTTCCAGCCAGGACGCACGACAACAGCAAATTTGGCGATACCACGGGCATGGATTTCTCGGAAGCAGACCCCAATATTGTGGTGCGCGTGGGCAGTTCGCCTGGGGATGGCGGGCGGGAAGACAGCCAGGAGCGCTCTGCCTACTCCAGTGATAACGGTCGCACTTGGCAACCCTTCGAGAACGTTCCTTCTGCGGTCAATGGCGCTGCGGTTAATGGCAAAGTTGCGGTTTCGGCCACGTTGCAAACCAATGGCTATCCCATCATTGTTTGGGCACCCCAAGGAGATGTTTACCCACATCGATCGCTGGATGGCGGTAAAACTTGGTTGTCTACTCAGGGCGCGCCCAATCGCACCACCCTTCAGCTTTGGTTTCCAAGTCAGGCGATCGCTTCTGATCGGGTCGATGGCAGTCTCTTTTATCTTTACAAGTACAACGAGGCCTACAACCAAGGAGCTTTCTACCGCAGTACAGATGGTGGAGCGACTTGGTCTCAAACAGCTTCAGGCTTGCCCGATCACTGGCTGCACTCGGTGAAAGCGGCTCCCGAAATGCCAGGAGAAGTTTGGTTAAGTGTACAGGGCAATCCGCTCTATCGCTCTAGCGATGCGGGCACAAGTTTCACCAAGCTGGCTCAGGTGCAGGATGCCGAAAATTTTGCCTTTGGCAAGGCGGCTCCTGGTCGTCGCAACCCAACTGTCTTTGTTTATGGCAAGATCAACCAGATCGAGGGATTGTTTCGATCAGATGATGTCACTAGCCTGCCAGGAGATGCGGCTGAAGCTAGCTGGGTCAAGGTTTCCACCGCGCGTCAACTGTTGAGCAATGTGACTTATCTGGAAGGCGATCGCCTAATATTTGGGAGGGTTTATGTCGGTACGGGTGGAAGGGGCATCCTATACGGGCAACCCGACTCTCCCTAATGTTTTCATAAGAAAGTTTGCTTCTATGGTTCTTCGGGTATGGATTCAATTTCAATCTCAGAGGTTTCTTCAACGGTCACAATGACTTCTGGATCGTATTCCTCGATCAATTCCAATTCAATGATATGAATGGTTTCAGAATCATTGAAGGTTTCAGATATCTGGCTTTCTGCTGCTGGCGCTAGAGGCAGTTCCTGTTGCTTCTCTGCTGGCTCATTGGCGATCGATTCTTCCACCGCTGGCTCATCTATTGTTAGCGCTTCTCCTAGAGATTCATTTGCGCCTGACTCTTCCACGGGTGGCGCTTTTTCTATGAGTTCATCTATCACTGGATCATCTACCACCAGTTGTTCGACTACCAACGCTTCTGCTGCTGAATCATCGATTGCTGGATTATCAATTACTAATTCATTTGCTACTGGATCATCAACTACTAACGCTTCTATGACCCGTTCATCTGCTGGATCATCGACTGCTGATTCCTCGACCACTAGTGCTTCTAAGACCTGTTCATCTGCTACTGGTGCTTCTGTAAACTCATCGATCGTGGCCAACTCCACTTCTGGTGCAGTTGCTCCCTCAGAACTCGGAACTTCAGCTTTGACTGGAGGTTCAGCTTGGATAGTCGGTAAGATTTGCCGAACGGGTAGCCCTAGCAGCGTAAAATCCTGCGCTATTCGTTCAGCAGGGTAGGGTTCTGTGGCGGCAAATTGCTTTTCAGAGGTGAATAGCACCTGCAAGACGCTGATGGGAATCTGTAGGAATAGATTGCAGCCTAAGAAAGCGATCGCTGCAACCAGCACCCCTCCTAATCTCCCAAATCTTCCAAACGGCGTCACTTCTGAGGCAATCGGGGCAATTTGATAAAGCTGCCATAGGAGAGCAAGCAGGATAGCTGAGGTTAATACTGCTATAACCCGTTCCAGCGGCGCTTTAAATAACTTTAAGATCCGCCGTTGATCGATTGTCAGCTGTTCCGGTTTCAGCGCCAAGATGACCAAGCTAAAGATCGAGAAAGGTTTTTGCCACTGCATCCAGAGCACGGGGGCAATTCCAATGGCTCCCACCAAGACAAACTCTAATGCCATTGGCCGCAGCGGATTCCCCACCCCCAGCCCAAGCAAACAAAGTTCTACAAACAGGGGCACGGCGGCAGCCCCTGCCAAATGTACCCAAAGATAAGGCTCAGACCAGAACGATCGCATAGTGAGTTCAGTGCCGATGAAATTGCAGAAGGGGTAAGGCTCTGGGGTGTATGGTAGAACGAGTTGACAGAGTAGATTTTGCCTGTTTCAGGCTCAAAATTTCAATTACAGAGCTTAAACCCATCCTAATACTGTAGGGTGGCGATCCGGCTAAATTTTTAGAAGGGTAAAGCGGATTTTGCCTTAGCGCTCCAGGCTTATGATCGAACTGCGACACTTACGGTATTTCATGATGGTGGCCGAAGAATTGCACTTTGGTCGCGCCGCAGAGCGATTGCATATGGCGCAGCCTCCCCTCAGTCATCAAATTCGCCAGTTGGAGACGGAGCTAGGATTTCAGCTCTTTTACCGCACCAAACGCAGCGTGATTCTGACTGACGCAGGACAGGTGTTTTGGGGAGAGTGCCGCAAAATTTTTTGGCAGTTAGAGCAAGCCGTTCGCACAGGTCAACAGGTCAGCCGAGGAGAATTGGGACAGTTGGCGATCGCGTTTGTCAGCTCTGCGGCCTATAGCGTCTTGCCACAAATTTTGCGATCGTTCCGGTCAACAGTGCCTCAGGTGAGCATAGAACTGCATGAGTTGACAACCGATCAGCAGGTGCAATGGCTGCGGGAAGGGCGAATTGACGTTGGCTTTGTCCGTCCGCCGATCGAAGATGAAACCTTTGGCTGCACCACTATTTTTCAAGAGCCGCTGGTGGTAGCTCTGCCGAAAGCTCATGCCCTGGCTCTACAATCGCAGGTGGCTCTATCCACGTTGGCGGGTGAGTCCTTCATCCTTTTCCCTAGACTGCTGGCTCCAGGGCTGTACGACCAAATCATTAGCCTATGTCAGCAGGGAGGGTTTAGCCCCAACGTCGTGCAAGAAGCGATTCAGATGCAGACCATTATTAGCCTGGTGGCCGCTGAAATGGGCGTAGCGATCGTCCCCATCTCGTTACAAAACTTACAGCGTACCGGAGTGGTCTATCGCCCCTTGGTGGAAGTGACGCCCAAAGCCGCGATCGCCGTTGTTTGGCGCAAGCAAGATTCTTCTGCGACGGTACAGCGCTTTCTAGAAGTTATAGAGCAAGTGATGCAGCGCTAACTCTGCTGTTCTTCTAAAAGCTGTTCTTCTAATAACAGTCGCGTGAAAAGCATTGACGCAAGCAGCCTGACGGCTACTCTTGACAGGTGGGGCAAAAATGAGCCGATCGCCCCGCCATTTTTAGCCGTTGAATAGTCTCTCCACAAGTGCGGCAGGCCTCACCCTCACGACTGTAGACCCAAGCAATACCGCCATAGTTGCCATTCACGCCTGACACATCTCGGAAATCGCTAAAGGTGGTACCCCTAGCCTCGATCGAGGCTTGCAACACCTGCAAGATAGCCGCATGCAGCCGCTGAATTTGCGCAAAGCTCAGGGCAGAACAGAGGGTTTGAGGTCGGATTTGACTCAAAAACAGCGCCTCATCGGCGTAGATATTCCCAATGCCTGCCACCAGGGTTTGATCGAGCAGGGCATTTTTGATCGGGCGTTGGCGCTGCTTTAGCTTCTCAGCTAGATAATCTGCCGAAAACTCAGGCGAAAATGGCTCAACTCCTAGCCGTGCCAGCCCAGACATGATCTCTGGCGGGGGGCGATCGGCAGGCACAAACCACATCTGGCCGAAGGTACGCTGATCCACAAACCTTAACTCTCGCTGGTCTGGGAAAAATAGCCTAACCCGACAGTGTTTTTGTAACGGCTCTGCCTGAGATTGCCATAAAAGCTGACCCGTCATCCGCAAATGCACGCCCAGCCAGCCTGCCAAGACTGGTTCTTGCTCCGGTTCGGGCTTGACTAGCTCTGCCAGCAAATACTTGCCCCGTCGATGCCACTGGGCGATCGCACAGGTTTTGAGTTCTACCAAAAAATCGTCCGCGCAAAAAGGGTAGGCAATGGTGCGATCGAGTAACACCTGCCCACCCCATATGGTTTGATGGAGCGTGACCTGATTTAAGCCACGTCGAACGGTCTCAACTTCTGGTAATTCCGGCACAATTTCGAGGTAATGTTCTAAACTTGCCGCTTTACTTTTTTGCCAAGGGCATCTCTTTTTTAAAGAGCGTCTCTGCAAAACGATCGGCAGCGCATGTGAAACACCATCTCTAACGAGCCTCGGTACCCTGGTTGGGGTCGCCTTGAGAGGTGGGGCTACCACCTGGAGACTCAGCCGTTTTTTGACCCGCACCCTGCCCGGTTTGGCGAGTGCTTTCTTGAATAGTGGTTTGTTTGCCGCCTGGAGCCGCCGTTGAAGCAGCAGACTTTTTGGTCGGAGGGGCAACTTCTACGACTTCAGCCATAGAGAAGTTGTTGGCGTTGACGCCTGCGTAGTTCACCTTGTCAAAACGCACGATCACGGGATACTTGATGCCGCTTTGGTCAACAGAAGCAACTGTTCCCACGTCTTGAAACCAATAGGATTCCTTCCGGAGAATTCGGACTTTAGAACCACGTTGAACCATGAGTGTTTTCCTTCAGGGATACTGATTTTATAAATCCAGCCCTGTTGCGACCCGGCTTGAGCAATTTCAGATTTCAGATCTAGATTCTTAGACTGATATTGCCTCAATCTAAAGCTCCGGATTCGCTATCCAAAGTCGCTGCTATGCAGGCTGCAATAGGATGCTATAAAACTGGGATCGCTTCTCAGCGTACTACTCTGGCGGGACGTTCGGTTGATTTGGCGCTTTAAGTTTTATTGCTAAAAAGGCACCTCAACAGGGCGAAAGCCAATTTCTATCCTTGTGTGGCGATCGCCGGAACAGCAGCCGCAGGAACGGGGCTAGGGGCACCTCCTTCTCCTACAGCCCGAACCACCTCGATGCCAAACTGCTCGAAAACCACCTTGGGTTCTGCTCCAGTAGCGTCAATTCGCCGCACTAAAATTTGCCCATTAGACAGACGTTGCCCCACCTGAACATATCGGCTCGTGGGTTCGTTGGGCGCATTGACGATCGCATACAAAGTCTCTCCTACCTGCACCACGCCAGTCACCTGTACGGCTCTGGCAAGGTCGGGTTGCGGCGGTGGGGGCGCGATGCGAACTGCTGGAGTCCGGGGAACCAAGTTGGGGACAGGAGCCAATGCGCCGCTGGAGCCACTGCCCTGACCCGAGGAAGACCGCCCTGAAGCCGCAGAGGTTCCGGTTCGGGAGGTGGTAGGAAAAGGATTGGCGGCAGCTCTCGCAGCCGGAGCCACAGCAACCGGACTGGGCGGCGGCGGTGGCAGCTCTACCGTTGGGGCAGTCGGCAAGAGCGCAAAGGGATCGGCCCGACTGCTCTGCACCTGCCGCACCCGCTGATTGGGATCTGTAGAGCTAATCAAGTCGGGTGGCAGAATGCCCTTGGGCGAGGTGCTTTGTGGGCTAACGGTTGGGTTAGGAAAGGAGGGATCACCTGGCTGCCCTGGAGAAGCGCTGACCGCATCTGGGGAGACGGCTACGGGAGGAAGAGTTTCAGATGGGCTAGCTGTGGTGGATGAGTCGCCTCCCCCCAGCAAACCACATCCTCCGGTTGCTAATGCCAGACCTAAGGTCATAGCAGTCCATGAAGCTTGACGTAAAACTTGCCGCATTTCCCTTCTCCAAAAGCTTGTTTCCAACGGGTTCTCACAGAGGCAAAAGCTTGATAATCAGAACTTGCCGATCGCTGATTAAAATACTGACTTTTCCAGATTGGCTTTTTATAAAAGATTCCCTGCCTTTAGGATAGTTCAAAAATCAATCGTTCATCCTTGAAAAATAAAAGACAGCAAGGCGATAGAGCTACTTTTAGTGACCTGTTAAGCAGGCGCGCAAACTTAATAGAACCCAAGATTTTTTGCGGCAGGCTGAGTTTGCCTCAAGAAGAACCTCTCAGGTTAATTGATTGATGGTCTAAGGTCGCTGTTGTTGAGGCAGAGAAAAGGGGAAGGTGGCAATAGGATTTTGTTCGCTTACTGTGCCTGTTAAGGTCTGTGTGGTGCCCTGGACAAGGAGGGTAATTGTGAAGGAAACCGGGTCAGATCCTTGACAGCGAGCATATAAATTGACGGCGATCGAATAGTTGCCTTGGGGTGCTTGAGAGGGAGGCCAAAAGATGTTTTCAATCGGGGTGGGGGTTGTGCTGACGCAATTGGCATTGGCATCTACATCAAGCTGGCCATTTGAAGCCAAATTGGGGTTAAAGAAACTGGCCGTATCGCCACTTGGATCGGTCACAGCCAAGTCCAAATCATCTGTGGTTGCCCATCGCAATGTCACCTGAATATCTCCTGTTCCCAGCTGAGGCGTTTCAGAGACTTGAGCCTGCACAGCTGAGGGACAAATTCCTGATAAATCAATCAGCTGACCTATGGCGTTAACCATGTAGCAGCCTTGGCGCTCTTGAGCGATCGCCGGAGCGACAGAGCCAACGAATGGCAGAATCAGACTCGGCAACAGTACGGCAATTTGGAGGGATTTCAGCATGACAGGCCAGTGAAATATGGTGAAGAGTGGTCTAAAGAAAAAGGGGTAAGGCCGCTTTTGCCTTAGAGTGCCCTGATCACCCCTAGTTTTATCAGTCAGGCGCAGGGTTGGAATTCTTAAGCTATGGCGTTCTACTATTCTTTGAGCCGTTCTTTTAAGGGGCATAGAGCAGCCTCAGAGCAGCCTATCTTTTGGCATCAATCCTTCAAATCTGCTCTATCCCAGAGCGGCTAATTAAAAAACTGGATCGATTTCTACGGCAATCTTAAGTGAGTTGTGATATGGGGCAGACGGCATCCACAGGCACTTTTGCGACCCTTCTTCAAATAGTTTAAGGCTGATATGTTCTCATTACTATTAGATTTACTAAATTATTTTGTTTGGTTCAAAGATCTTTCTTAAAAAGCGATTGCCAGCTTCAATCTCCGTTCACCTGATTTAATCGCCATCAGATTGCCGTGATTCGGTGGAATTTTACTAGCGATTGAGCTATTGTTTGGAGATTATTGGGTTTTTCCTAACCTTCGAGGAGTTTCTGTCATGAACAGCCCCAAATATCTTAGATCTATTGGACTCAGGGCGATCGCTCTTTTTGGGCTTGCCCTCTGTGGTTTTTGTGTTTCTGCGCCATCGGCGTCTGCTCAGGCCGCCTATGGTAGCTATATTGGTGTGGGGGGTACGGTAGGTTTGAGCGATGGCCCAAACAACGAAGGATCGAGTGCGGGCGGCGTGGTTGCTGTGCGCTATCGTCTTTTAGAGGTGCCGCTGTCGCTGCGCGCTCAGGCGCTGATCAGCGATCGAACGGCGATCGTTCCTACTGTTTCCTACGATGTGCCGCTCAATTGGCAAACTGATGCCTACATTGGTGCGGGAGTTGTTTTTCAGGGCGGTGATGAAAACAGCACTTCTCCCTTGGGCAACCAAACGGCTTTTGTCGTTCAACCTGGCATTGATTACAATTTTCCTTACAGCGATCTTGTGCTGTTTGGCAACGCCATCATTGCTTTTGATGCTTACAAAGATGGAGGCGGGACGGCAGCTTCAGTTCAAGGTGGGTTGGGCGTTAGATTCTAGATTACGCACAGCTCGGTCTGTTATGGGCATATAGGCAAGCGGCTTTTTTCAAGGCGATCGCTGCGAATTCAAAGATTAGGGTCTTGTTTTGGGCATGACATTTCCGCTAATGATGTATTGATGGAGTAATGCAGATATAATGTTGTAGCCGTGCTGGATGCAGAATTGGTATTGATGCATGGCTGATGTTTCTAGAGTTTTGACTCAACCGTGGGGGCGTGGCGGAATGGTAGACGCTGCGGACTTAAAATCCGTTGACCTTATAAGTCGTGTGGGTTCAAGTCCCACCGCCCCCATTTTGAAAGCCTCATCAAATAAGGCTTCTACGCTAGAAGCCTCCAAGTGTGACCAAGACTGTGACCGTTTTGGGCGAGCGATTAGCTGATATTTGTCCAGGCGATCGCCCATTTAGCAGCTAGATAATTTCCTAGCTGATTGATTTGAGCTGTAGAAGGATCGCTGCTTAAAATACCTGCCTCAGCTAGTTCGGTATTGAAATTAGATGTCACGGAAGAATCCAGGAAAGCAAGCAGAGTCAGTTCGGTTGCCAGCGTTGGAGGGGTGCCAAACTTAGGCAAGCCGTTGTAGTAATGGCGCACCTGATTAGATGCATTGCGATGACTCATATAGATTGCCCAGGCCGTTGATTCACCAGGCGCAAGGTTAACGGATTGAGCGAAGCCGCCGGAGTAAATCAGCATCGCGCCATTCGCCCCACCATAGTTAAAGCGAACTTGATAGCTGTCACCCAATGCCCACAAATACCCATCTGTTCCCGCAGTTTGCATCACGGACCAGAAGAGGTAGGGCGTGCTGGCAGGAATATTGATGCTGCTGTTGGCGACATAGACGCGATCGACAAAGGTTAGAGTCGGCAATCCGTTCTTACGGTTGGTGCGGTAAGTACGACCCGAGGAAAGATTACCCGTATAGATGCGGCTAGGGACTGCATTATCTTGGAGGGTTAGCTGAGTCATGTCATCGCTACCCGATTGTTGGGACATGTCTACCTAGGCGATCGGGGATAGAGCCGCTGGACTGAAGGAAGACGGAGAATAGCCGTAGAGAGTGGTGATAGCCTCATGAACTCGATACAGCGGCAGCGCGCCGAACTTTACCCCACCACTCACAGCGATCGCTCCATCACTTTAACGATCGGATTGGCGAAGGCATCGCCAGCGGGCTTGCTGGGCACCGTCACGCCAAACAAATCGCCAGCGGCCAGGATGAGCGGCGGCAGCGGCAAATAAACATACTGATTATCAACTGCCACATCCAGCGAGGGTAAAGCCCTACATTGTAGATGCGGTTCAGCGATGCAGCCTGAGCCACTCGCGAAACAGCCCCCCCCGCGAAGCCCCCACTTGATACGCCAAAGTAGGCACGCATCACCCGGCTCAGCACCGTCGCGTCAGTATTATAGGGAAGGTAGGCAGATTGAAACTGCCATTCTTTACCCACTGGAACGGTATAGGTAAAGCCTGAGCTTGTGGCGGTGTAGCTGGCTGATGCAGGGGTGAGGGTGAGCGATCGCCAACTATCTCGGCTATTGAAAACATCATTTGTCTGATCAACCGCCTCAGAGAGGACAGCCAACAGCGGCTCTAAGAGCCTATCCGAAAACCCGATTTTGCTAGAATGATTGCAGAGAGACTATTTCAGGGATTGAGGCATGATGGACTTTACAGAGATTCATCCTTCCTACCGCATCTCTGAGGAGGTTTGGCAACGGATCAGTTGGGCCA
>DATNPL010000206.1:0-2640 GCA_036703255.1 Coleofasciculaceae cyanobacterium | reverse complement strand
GGCGAAAAGAACCCACAATTGTGTCAAACAATCCCCGCACTCTCAACGATTCTGGCTCTCTTCGATCTCTCAGATGTCCTTACAATACCGACATTTCCAAGGCTTGAACAGCTTTTCACCAAAATGAGAATTGCTGAGGGTCAGGGGGCAGGTCATAGGACAATTCTGTTGTATGTTATGGCTGTAGATAGCAAGGTTAAGATAAGGACTCTTTTGGTGGCAGGCGGAGCGCCCAATCAAAAGAGTCTTAGGCAAAGTGGCTACGGCTATGAATGCAATCACCCATGCGATCGACTTATGGTGGAGCAAAAATACATTGACTACTGGCGCGATCGCCAAAAGCAGCAAGCGGCTGAATCTGAAGCGCTGGCAAAACAGGCGTGGGCAGATCTTCAGCAAATTGCTCAGTTGCTCAGATCTGAGTTTGGTGCCACTGAGATCATTGTCTTTGGGTCTTTGGTGCAGGGCGATCGGTTTGATGTTGAATCAGATATTGATCTGGCTGTCAAAGGCATTCCACCCGAAGATTTCTTTGCGGCAATGGCAGCTGTCAACCGGATTAGCCATCAATGGGTTGATCTCAAGCCTACGGAATCCCTAGATTCACACTTTCTGCAAAAAGTCCTTAAAACTGGGAAGAGCATCAATGCGGAAGATTAGATCGGTGGAAGTTAGGGCTTTGACTGCGGATCTCTTGGCAGAGTTAGCAAAAATGCAGCAGCTCAAGGCACAAATTCAGCGAGTCCAGACAGAATTAGCCAACTATCCCGATCGAGCTGACTTGCTGTATGAGAATTTTGCCCTCAAATTGCATAACTTTTACACGGGATGCGAACGAATTTTTCAGCTCATTGCCACTGAACTTAACGGCGGGTTGCCTTCTGGAAATGATTGGCATCGAAGACTGCTAGACCGCATGAAAACTGAGCGGGAAGATAGACCTGCTGTAATATCGGCATCTTTGGCTCTGAAGCTACAAGATTATTTGGGCTTTCGTCATGTCGTGCGTAGCCTCTATGGATATGAACTTGACCCCGATCGCATTGCAAAATTGGTAGGCAATTACCCAGAAGCATGGCTCCAGTTTGAGCAAGAGATTCAAACTTTTATCACATGGCTAAATACATTAGCAGCCAGTTTAGAGGATCAATAAAGTGGCTCTCTGATTCAAATAGTGAGAACCCCGACATAGATTAACGGTGGCGATCGCTTGATTTCGTGAGGCGATCGCTCACTTTCGCTTAAGCAAATTTGATTTTGAGTTGGGGAAGGACAAATTTAGAATCGCAAACGTCCCAAGTGCCGAGAAACTCAGAATGCCTCAGATTTGGATTCATTGGTCGTCGAGAGTCCGTCCGGCTTGACTCTCGACGGGGTGACTTCAGTTCGATCGAACTTTGCTCAAGGTTCGTCAAATCCTGATAACTTTGAATATGCGATCGCACCTTATCCCCAGACCGATCGAACAACGACCATGAAATTTAGCGAACTGGTTCAAAAACTGGGTGTAGAGGCAGATTGCCACTCTGAGATCGCGAGTGATCCAGAGATTACGGGCGTAGCTGCCTTAGAAGAGGCACAGGCCAACACCCTCAGCTATATTGAGGGCGCAAAGTTTGCCGCACAAATTGAGACTACGGCAGCAACTGTCCTGATTTTGCCGATGGATCGGGCCTTGCAAGCTAGAGCCACCGATCGCCAAATTTCTTGGATGAGTACGCGCGAGCCGCGTCTGCTTTTTGCCAAAGCGATCGCCCTGTTCTATCAGCCCTTTCGCCCCTCTCCCGGCATTCACCCCACTGCGGTGATCGATCCTTCGGCGCAGCTCGGCAAAAATGTGACGATCGGGGCGCATGTCGTCATTCAGGCTGGGGTGACTTTGGGAAACGACCTTTGTATTCATCCCAATGTGGTGGTTTATCCAGAAGTGACGATTGGCGATCGCACCCTGCTCCATGCCAACTGCGTCATTCATGAGCGCACGCAGATCGGCGCAGATTGCGTCATTCATAGCGGTGCGGTCATTGGCGCTGAGGGCTTTGGCTTTGTGCCCATTCCTGAAGGCTGGCTAAAGATGGAGCAGTCGGGCTATACGGTGCTAGAAGATGGGGTAGAAGTGGGGTGTAATTCTGCGATCGATCGCCCTGCCGTAGGCGAAACTCGCGTTGGTCGTAACACCAAAATCGACAATCTCGTGCAAATTGGTCATGGAGCTAAGATAGGCCAAAATTGCGCTCTAGCGGCTCACGTCGGGCTAGCGGGTGGAGCGCAACTGGGCGATCGGGTGATTTTGGGCGGACAGGTTGGCGTCTCTAATCATTCTAGAGTGGGCGATGGTGTCCAGGCAGGCGCACAGTCAGGTATTCATGGACATGTAGACCCTGGCACGGTGGTGCTGGGTACCCCCGCCATCTCCTATAAGCTTTTTCTCAAGGCAGCGGCTGTGTTTAACCGCCTTCCCGAAATGCATCAGTCGCTCAAGCAAATTCAGAAGCAGTTGGGTCTTGGCGACAGATAGAAGCTGTTTCACAGGAACTGAGTTTGATGGGGGAGGCGTGCTGAATTGCCCATCCTACAAGATTTTCAGACCCAGTTGCACATCGCGTAAATTAATTAATTTGGAATAGTTTTTTGGAAGTG
>DATNPL010000204.1:0-21126 GCA_036703255.1 Coleofasciculaceae cyanobacterium | reverse complement strand
CCCCCCCCCCCCCCCCCCCCCCCCCCCCCCCCACTTCCATAAAACTATTGCAGGTTAATTAATTTGCGATTAAGCTTGCGATCGCACCAGCAGCACGGGGCAATTTGCATAAACCCGCACATAGTCTGAGAGAGACTGACCCAAGAGGCGATCGAGATCGGGCAGTCCTTTGGCGATCGAAGGGCGACTCTCGGGAGAACCCAGAACCAGCAAGTCTACGTTCAAATCTTCGGCAAGTTGACAGATCCGCTCACCCGGCTTGCCTTCGGGTGCAACGCATTTGTAGTTAACCCCGTATTTTTTGGCTTCGTTGATCGCCGGAATCAGCACCGGATCTTCGTTGGGGTTGGCGGAAATTTCACCGGGCTTTAGCTTGAGATCAGGGTTGGTATGGACAAGAACTAGCTGACTGCCTTTGATGTCTCGCAGGAAAGCGATCGCCAGCTTCAGACATTTTTGGGCAGAGGGAGACTTGTCCATAGCCACCATGATGCGATTAATTTTGCGCACCACAATATCATCTTTGACCAGCAGCATGGGGCGAGAGGAAAGCTGAAAAACGTACTGGCTCACCGAGTTTTCCAGAATCGACTGGATGCGCTTCAGTCCGCGTGAACCCATAATGATCAAGTCAGAATCGACTTCATCGGCAACCCGACAGACAATATCCTTGGGATCGCCTTCCCGCAGCATGGCGGTGACGCGCGTTGGGTCAAGGCTGAGCTTTTGAATCGCATTCGCCAGGGTTTTACCCCCCTCCTGCCATTTTTCCGTCATGCCTTCGGCGGTGACTTGGGGCGACACTACATGCAGCACCGTTACGGTAGCCCGCTGAATTAATGGCACTTCCATCAACGACTTCAGCATTTCTTCGGTACGTCCAGTGCCTGAATTTGCCAGTAAGATTTTTTCTATCATCGGTTACTCCTGAGTCAAGGTCTTCCTCAGCCAAGTGGTCTGGCTAAATCAGCTTGAGCTTAATTGCGAATAGGACTCTTTATGCCCAGTCTATGACGGTTAGATCACCAATCTATAAATCCGTCATAGATTGAAAAATAGCTGAAATATTCGCTAGTCTGGATGGGGCGATCGCGCTCTGCCGTTGAAGATTAGTCGTTGCAGATCGGTTCGCCAGAATCCGCAGAAAATCTCTATGATCCAGTTAGCTTAATCGTAGGTAAATCTATGCAGCTACAGTCTACTGAAGCAATCCAGCCGTCGGGCAAATCAGACACCTGGTTTAACTATCCTGTGCGTGCCCAGCCCCACCATACCGACTATTCGGGTGTTGTTTGGCATGGCTGCTATATTTCCTGGATGGAAGAAGCGCGGGTGGAATGTTTGCGATCGCTCGGTATTGAATTTGCTGATTTAGTGGCGATCGGCTGTGATTTGCCAGTGGTTGAGCTATCCGTTCGCTATCACCGCCCGATTAAGCTGGGAATGGCGGCGATCGTCCGAGCCAGAATGGCGGCTATGGAAGGCGTGCGGCTCAACTGGGAATACCAAATCCAGTCACCCGATGGTCAAGAAACCTATGCGACGGCTCAGGTGGTGCTGGTGGCCGTTGATTTAGAGAAGGGTAAAATCATGCGGCAGTTGCCTCCCGCAATGCAAGATGTTTTGAAGCGGCTGTCGGGACAGTTCGACGGTTAGGTTTTATGGACTGTGATTGCTCTTAAGCTGACTTTCCAGAGCGATCGCATTGCACCACCAACAATAGCAATGTGAGCGATCGCACCAGCATTGTCACTGTCAACGATGGCATTGCAGCCTGCAACATTGGCACTGTAACTCAATACATTGACATTGTGATGCAATACATTGACATTGCAGCGCCGACAGAAGCATTGTCACTCCCAACAATGGTATTGTGACGCAATACATTGGCACTGTGATGCAATACATTGGCATTGCGACAGGATGCAATAGGATTAGTGCCTAAATTACATCCTGTCGCTTTGACCTACCGAAGCACTAGCACTCCAGCACTGTCATGTACTTGCCCATCGCAAAAGGTGCCGGAAAGATCGGCGTGAATCGCGCCCGGTCAGTCGTCAATCGCTTGACGTAACACTCGTTGATCAGATGATTCACCTGATCGCGTGTGCCAATAATCCAAAACTGGGGGCGATCGCCAGAAGCATCTGGCAGCAGTTCGTTAAACTCTGTCGTCATCGTTTTATGTCCTTGCTAATGCATAAGCTGTGGAGAAGAGAAGCCCAAGGGGGGTACCTAACCGCTTCGTTTTGCATTAGCAAGGCATCTGATGACTTAAAATCAACATCAGCCAGCCTTCTGCTTACTCAGAATGGCAGGTTAGCGGGTGGGGGTCGCTGCGAACTTCCCTCATCCGCGTCCATCTCTTAGGCTTCTCTACTGGTTGGAATTCTCAGTGTCGGACAGCATAAAATAAAACTCGGTTCAGCACAAGCGTACTGAAAAAGAATTGTCAGAATTTCTTGATGTGAGGGGGCGATCGTCTTTGTCAAAAATTTTAGGCATCTAGTAGACTTCTCACCCCCTGCCCCCCACGATAGAGGACATGCGTGTAAATCATCGTCGTTTTCACATCTTTGTGACCGAGCAACTCTTGCACCGTGCGGATGCCATAGCCATCTTCTAACAGGTGGGTGGCTAATAGACGTAAGACTTTTCGGTTTTGAGGCTGAAATGTTTGAGGCGAATGGATTGTCTGACTTGATCGAGCAGACAAGGTGATTGAGGTTGTAGCATTGGCAGGTGATGGATAACTCCGGTATTGGAGTGTTATCTCATGTAAATAACAGATAAGCACCCCAATCTCTAGGATTAACCCTCAGATATGACGGATAACACCCTAAAACTCCGGACTTAGACCGCAAAAGTTCTATTTAATTCCTTAAGAAGCGAGTGTTATCACGCAAATGTGCTAGATAATCTCGGAAAAGTAGGTACTTATTTAGAAGATGTAACGTTGAATATATAGTTAGACCCCTTGAATTATCGGTTGGGCGGTTATCAAGGAATGTCAGTAGGGTAAGTGTAAATGGAATTTAATGCGTTAACCTATCATTAGCCAATTCTTCATCACTCCCCTATGCATGAATCCTTTATTGACTTGGATGAATTAATAGTACTTTGCAGAGACAAACTGGCTAAAAAATTTATTCAAGAGGCAGTTGCTTGCTATCGAGCCGGGGCATATCGATCTTGCATTGTTGCAATATGGAATGCAGTTGTATTTGATTTCCTACACAAGCTGAGAGAATTAGAGCTTCTGGGAGACAACGAAGCGATCGCACTGTTACAGAAATTTGAAAAACTAAGCTCAGAGAAAAAAGTAAGAGAGTTATGGCAATTTGAATCAGATATTCCAAATAATGCATTAACGAAATTTGAGTTAATCTCGCCTGTAGAGAAGTCAGATATTGAAAGGCTGTTTGAGGATAGAAGCAGATGTGCCCATCCGTCTATGACCTCTTTAGAAGAACCATTTGAAGCTACAGCCGAGCTAGCGCGGTATCACTTGAGAAGTGCAGTAATACATCTTTTACAACGCCCCCCTGTTCAAGGTCGTGCTGCTTGCGAAAGAATTTTTCAAGGCATTAAATCTGAATATTTTCCAGTAGAGTCAGAGCTTGCAATAAAGTACTTTCAAAAAAGCCCTTTAGCTCGTGCGCGTTTCAGCTTGATTAAAGCTGTAGTTATTGGTTTGACTAAAAGCTTACTTATAGAAGAGCTTCCAGAAGACGAAAGATTACGCCAATTTTCAGCACTTAATGCTATTGCAAGCATATACCCTAAAGAAACCAGAGAAATATTAGATAACCAGTTATCTGAAATTATTATTAATAGAGTTGTTGATGCGAATTGGGATAAGACAATTATTTATCTTGGAAGTGTTTCTGCTTGGGACAACCTTAGTGAACCCTGTCGATTAAAAGCAATCGCTTTCATGAGAAAACTTGATATATTTGAAACGTATCTCAGTTCTTACAAACGACTATCACAGCAGAATATAAATATCTTGTTAAAAGCTACACGCATAAATTTTTTAAGAGAAGTTGTTATTGAAAAGCTTCAAATTTCTCTAAAAGATTTATTATCTTTAAAAGATTTATGTAAGGATGAAATACTTGATGAGATAATCAGCCCTTTACTGAGGGATAGAATTCCGAAAGCAAGTCTCAACGAATTGGTTTCGATGCGATCAGAGGAGAACGAGTTATTAAATCAGAAAATCGAGCCTTATTTGATGGAAAAGATAAAAGAATCTTCCCTATCCTCGTTATTCGCACTCAGATCGAGATCTGGAGATGAATTTCTAAATGGATTGATCGATCTGAGATTGCAAGAAAAAATCAGTGTGGCAACTTTAGATGAATTACTCACCGTGAGATCAAGGTATGCCGTTTTTTTAGATGAGGATGAAGAGCCAGGAGAGTTAGACAATTTGCTTAAACTAGTCGAGGCTTCGGTAGTTGAACGTATTAAAGAAGTTCCATTTGAAGATTTGCTTTCGATTAAGTCAAAATACAGCGATGAACTATTTGATAGCTTAGTCCAGCCGATTTTACAGGGGAATGTTATGGAAATAGTTGATAGATTTATAAGATCTGGGTCATTTGATCGTGCAGCTTCCAATGCTAGTTTGCTGGTTGAAATAGCCGATTCCTTAAGCCCTGTACAGTGGGAGTATGTCCTGAAAGCCTTCTGTGAAAATAATCAGATCTATGGTTCGTACCGTTGCCCAAGTATCTTTCGCTCTCTGCTTAAGAAATCTGTAGAAATCAGCGGATCTTTGCAACCTTATTGGGTGTCTTTTCGAGAAAAACTTGATAAGTTTAGCGATACTGACATCGACAGCCTAAAACTCTTAATTGATTCATATCAAGAAGTTGAGTAAGCAATTGCGATCTAACAAGCGCACTGCATCGGAACGTTGCGATATGGTCACTGTGTTGCAAAGGCTGTTTGCATCCGGTGAGTGCGAACGTTGTGCTACTTAGTTCCCAGTGATGACCTTACTGGAAGCGCATCTGTCATAATGTAAGGCTGAAAGCTACCCTAGGACTGGCACTAGGCGATCGCTTCTAGTAAGCGTTTTGAGCAGAAGTCGTAGGCTAAGATCAAAAAGATTCCTGCTATTGGATAGCTGATATGACAATCGTAGCGCGTGTGATTCATAGTGACCCCGACATCTTGGGAGGAACCCCTGTTTTTGTTGGAACTCGTGTGCCCGTGAAAACGTTACTCGATTATCTCGAAGCAGGTGATCCACTGAATGAATTCTTAGATCATTTTCCAAGTGTTAAGCGTGAGCAAGCGATCGCAGCTCTTGAATTAGCAAAGGAAATGCTAATAGCTTATGCGAATCCTGCTTGATGAATGCGCCCCACGTCCTCTCAAGCGTGAACTAGCTGATTACGAGATACGCACAGTTGTAGAGATGGGATGGTCAGGAAAAAAGAATGGTGAGTTGTTGAAACTCATGAGTCAAGAAGGCTTCACGATTCTACTCACCACAGATCAAAATTTGCGGTATCAGCAGAACTTAGAGCAAGCTGGCGTAGCAGTCGTTGTTCTCATAGCACGCAGTAACCGATTACCAGATTTAGTACCTTTGATACTTGATGTTCGGAGTATATTGAACACAATTGTACCGGGGCAAGTAATCGAAGTCGGAAGCTCATAATAATCGTGCAGGCGGCGCAGCGCAACAACCTCAATGCACCCGATCGTCGAGAGTTTGTCTGTGAATGTTGAGATTGTCTACGTCCGCTGACCACGAACGTTATGGAGCTAGAATTCTCGGTGAAGACAATCCCTGTCACCCTGTTGTCAGCATTAAAAACTACTCTTCTACCGCTCTCTGGGTAGGCGGTAGGGGATGGTAGCAATGAGGGCAATATGAATATTCCTATCATCGACGAGGTCGTTGAACAGCTGAAAACCATGCCTCAGCCTTTGCAAAGGTAAGTGCTTGAATTTGTTCGATCGCTGATTAAAAGCAGAAGTTCGAGGCACACCCAGATAGCAATTATTACGTTTTGCTGGCTCAATTCCTTCTGATGATCTTCAGTTGATGCGTGAGGCGATCGAGCAAGATTGTGAGCGGGTAGATATCGATGAGTGGTGGGTTTTGCTCGACACCAACATCGTTATTGCGCTTTTTTCTGATGAAGCGATCGTCACAAGCAATCTTGCTCAAGCCAACGAAGTTTTCATTCCCAGTTTTGTGATGGGTGAGTTGTGTTATGGAGCTAGAAAGTCAGGACGAGTGGAAGCAAACTTAACGAGAGTTGATGAGCTAGTTGCTAACAGCACGATATTGGGATGTGACGCTGAAACCGTACGGCAATATAGTGATGCTTGAATGCTATCTGCCAGCCTCTTGTGCTGTGATAGACTCAGCATCAAATGAGTAGTCTATGCAAGCGATGCCTGTACAAACGAAAGCCCAGGTGCTAGCTCTGCTCCAGGAATATCACCAGGAGTTACACCGCTTTGGAGTGAAACGTTGCGGCGTTTTCGGCTCGTTTGCCCGTGACACCGCAATTCACCCTCAAAGTGATGTCGATATTTTGGTTGCTTTTGAGCCAGACCAGAAAACGTTTGATAACTTTATACACCTATCCTTTTTTCTAGAAGATCTTTTTGGCAGAGCAGTTGACCTCATCACTGTAGAGTCATTAAGCCCTTACATTGGTTCACGCATTTTAGATGAGGTCGAGTATGTCTCCGTCGGCTCGTGAATATTTGCGGCACATACTTGATGAAACGACCTACATCATGACGAATTCTGCGAGTTTAGACAAGACGAAATTTGTACAGGACGAAACGCTGAAGCGTGCTTATGTTCGTAGTATTGAAGTAATCGGCGCAGCTGTCAAACAGTTGCCAGATGGGTTTCGTCAAAAATATGATGCTATTGAATGGCGGGCTATGGCTGGAATGCGCGATCGCCTGATTCATAACTACTTTGGCGTTGACTATGACATTGTTTGGGACGTCGTAGTCAATAAAATCCCTAAACTGGATGCTGAAATCAGACTAATTCTTAAGCAAGAATATACCTAGATCGGGAATTAGAGAACAGTCCGATCGCCCCTCTTTCCCAAATTTAGGAAAGCGATCGGTAAAGGTAATGATGACACTCAACTAGACCACAGATTTACAATTTCAATCCTATTCCTACAAAATCAGCAACGCCGTTTAAGGATACTCATGAGACACAAAGGGCAGAGCCACCAGCTCACCTTCAGTTTCGCCCACCTGCACTTTTAAGGCAGGACTCACAGCCTTCGTGCGGATGTAGGCTAAACCCTGGTAGCCCTGATCAGTTTCGGTAATGCTAGTCAAGGTTCCGACTTTCTCCTCACCTACCCTAACGACACTTTCAGGAGCCGCCGCCTGACTTAAGCGAATGCCCCAGAGCTGCTGTTTCACGCCTTTATAAGTATGCAACCGGGCGATCGTTTCCTGCCCGATGTAGCAGCCCTTACTGAGGGAAATCGTTTGCCACAGCCCTGCCTCTAGAGGATTAACATCCTCTGTTAGCTCTTGCCCTGGCGCAGGGCGGCCTTGCGTAATCCGAAGCTGCTCCCACAGGCGATCGCCCAAGGGCACGGCTCCTGCTGCTACCAGAATGCTCCACAGGGCGGCGGCTTGCTCGCTCTCTACTATTAGGGTGTAACCTGGCGTGGCTAATCCGCTGCCGACTGCAATGCGGATAGGGATGCCCTCTACCTCAACAGCTTGATGACTACCAGAAGGTTGACCCTCAATTGCGCCCCCCCCGATCTGCTTCACCCAAGCATGGCTTTCTGCACCTAAAAGGCTAAAGGTTGCCGTACTGTTGGTAATCTCTTTTAGCTCTACTTTGTCAGCAAAAAAGATATACCGATCCATCCACTGCACTAGCTTTTGGCTGTAGCCTGGAGAAACCACCAGCCAGACGGATGACTCTAAAACATAGGCAGTTGCTAAATCGATCGTCCGAGCAGTGGAGGTCACGAAGACCGTCTCGCAGCCCTGCCCTGGCTTTAGAGCTTGGAAGTCGTTGGTCGTTTGATTATGTAAAAAGCGCAGGCGATCGTCCCCTGATACCTCAATTCTCCCCCAGTGGGAGCGATCGCAGATAGCAATTCCTTTCTGGCTAGCCAAAAGCGCTGTCGCATCATTGCCAAAGCTCAGCGGCGCATCTCCTCCGGCTGTTGAAGTAAACGTAGCGCCTGCTGCTGCCTGAAGATCTCGTAATGCTTGAGTCATGTTGCCTACGCCGTAAATGATGGGAGAGATCGATAGCCCTAGCCACAGGGACTGGATGGTGACATTGCACGCCACCAGCCCTGTGCAAAGCACAATGACCGGAGAAGAATGGCGACGGCTGATGAAAAAGATCCGCCACGATTCCCCCTTTGGATCTTAGCGGTTCGGGTTGCCAATGGATTGCTTTGCGCCTTTGAAAATCAACTTTTTCGGATCTTGGGCTGCGCCACGCGCAGCCCAAAACCTGCTTGCGATCTACGGGGGATGGCTTTGAAATGCCTTTAATCGTCTTGAGAGAAATGGCGATCGAGAAAGTTCAGAGCATGGTTACGCAGCTCATAGTAGGCTGGCAGCTCACGGATTTCTTGAATATTGCGCGGGTGGTCAAACGGTACGTCCAGTATTTCGCCAATGCTGGCAGCGGGGCCGTTGGTCATCAGCACAATCCGATCGGCCATGTACAACGCCTCATCTACGTCATGAGTCACCATCATCACGGCCTGACGCTGGTTCTCCCAGATATCCAGCACCTGCCGTTGCAGTTTGCCCCGCGTCAGCGCATCCAATGCCCCAAACGGTTCATCCATCAGCAGCATAATCGGCCGAATGGCGATCGCTCTAGCAATGCCCACCCGCTGCTTCATACCGCCAGACAGCTCATCGGGGTATTTGTTGGCTGCTGCCGTTAGGTTGACCATTGCCAAATGTTCGTTGACCAACTGCTTCTTCTCGGCAGGCGGCAAATGCTCTAGGACTTCATCCACGGCCAGCCGGATATTCTCCCGCACCGTTAGCCAGGGCAGCAGGGAATATTGCTGAAACACCATCATGCGATCGGCACCGGGCTTGCGGATTTCTTTGCCTTGCAGCCGCACTGACCCAGAAGAGGCTTTCTCTAGACCTGCCACAATCTTGAGCAGAGTCGATTTGCCGCAGCCAGAATGACCAATGACGGCAACAAATTCATTTTCTCGAATCGTTAGATTAATCCCATCCAGAACAGTGGCTTGGCCACCATCGCCTGTCTTATAGGTTTTTGTCAGATTCTCGATCGCCAAGAACTCTTGAGCTGTGGGAGAAAAGCGATCGTCTGTGGCATAGTTCAGATTGGGTTTTACCATAATGGATTCCTCCGATAGCATGTGTCTTCTGTTAGGTGCGGTACTGGCTACCCAACCAAATCAGATTATGTCAACTAGGTCATGTAAATAGGCGTTGCTGCATTGGCACGAATCTCGAAGCTGTTGAGGTAACGTACTGGATCACTTGGATCAAAGGCTTTGCGATCGATAAACATCTCCGCAGGTTCTACTTTGTAGTCTTCAGCCGGACAGGGAATATTCATTTCGGCGGCAATATCGCGGTACAAATCTGTTCTCCAGGCTTTCTGAGCTTTTTCCTCAGCATCTTTAGGGAATTCTGCGATTTGTCCCCAACGTGCGGCTTGAGTCATTAACCAAATGGCCTGAGACTGCCACAAAAAGGTGGAATGGTCGCCAGAAATCGCAGCAAGCTCAGGGGGCAAATCGTAGAACATCGTGGTTTCAGCAGATTGAACGATCCGCTTTTTGCCGTCAAATCCGCCGTAGTTGTAGTTGCCGACTATGCCGGGTGCCGTAAACTGGCTAACGCACTCAGGCAGCTTGCTGACATCTTCGGGGTTAATCACGGTTGGAGCCACACATTTGCGCGGTTTTGCGCCAGTAAACGATCGCGCTGTAATCAGTTTGGCAACCTCATCCCGGTTTTCCGGCTGGCTGCAATATTGGCAGGCTTCAATCATCGCTTTAATCAGCGATCGATAGGTCTTGGGATTCTGGTTAATAAACGATTCCTGCACGGCTAAGACGCGATCGGGATGGCCGCGCCAGATTTCTCGCCCCTGCGCGAAGGTAAAGCCCACCCCTTCATTGCCCTGAATCGCTCGGGTGTTCCAGGGTTCGGCCACCATGTAGCCTTGCATATTGCCGATGCGCATGTTGACCACCATTTGCGGTGGCGGCACGATAATGAGGCGGAACTCCTTCAGCGGATTGATGCCGACTGCCGCAGAGAGGTAACGCACGAAATACTCATAGATTGCCGAGCTGAGCACCACAGCCCAGACGCGCCGCTCCGGCGGCAGACCCTCAAAGTAGCGGCGGAAATCGCGCCCAAACGTATCGAGATCGCCATTGTACTCTCGCAAAGGACGTAGGCCAGCTTCCCACATGTCTTTGCTCATGGTCATGGCGTTGCCGTGACGGTGAATGGTCATGCCTGCACAAAGGTCAGCCTGACGAGCGCCCTCTGCCCCAATGCGGGCGTTGGTTACGGCTCCCGATACGACAGGGGACGCATCCAGCCGACCAAACACCACGCCATCCCGTGATGTTGCCCAACTGGCCTCGCGGCTGAGGGTGACGTTTAGCCCATATTTGCGGAATAAGCCTTTTTCGTAGGCGATCGCGAAGGGCGCACAATCGTTAACGGGCACAAAACCAATGGCTAAATTGGGCTTTTCCAGGCTTTTGGGATCGACCACAGGTTCGACCTCGGCTTGGGCAATGATAGCGCTAGAATTGGTGGCTGTTCCAGATGACAGACTGCAAGCTGCCAGAGCACTGGTTGCGGCAAATCCGCCTAAGCCATAGAGAAGCGATCGTCGGCTCAGGTGACGCATAAAAACCTCGATTGAAGAGTTTAGGACAAAAGTGGCTACAAATTCGGCGAGAGAAAATTAGGCAGAAGTGGGCGATCGATGCGTCACCAGCACTTGCAGCCGACCCAAAAGATAATCCAATACCAAGCCCGTGCTGCCAATGACCAAAATCGCTAGGAAGACAGAATTGAGGTTAAGGCGGCTCCACTCATCCCAGACAAAGAAGCCAATCCCAATTCCACCCGTCAGCATCTCTACAGCCACAATCACTAGCCAAGCAATGCCCAAACTGATGCGTAGCCCCGTAAAAATATAGGGCAGACTGGCAGGCAGAATAATTTTGGTAATCTTCCGCCAGCGCGACATTTCCAGCACACGCGCCACGTCAAGATAATCTTTGGAGACGCTAGAAACCCCTAATGCCGTATTGATAATGGTTGGCCAGAGGGAGGTAATAAAGATCACGAAAATAGCGGAAGGGTTCGCCAGATTGAAAATGGCAAGCGCGATCGGCAACCAGGCAACCGGAGAAACAGGGCGAAAAATCTGAATCAGCGGATTGATGGCTAGCATGGCTTTGCGCGACATGCCGATCAAAAAACCCACTGGAATCGCCACGATAGAACCCAGTAAAAATCCTAGAAACACGCGCCGCAGACTGGCCAACAGCAGCCAGCCAATGCCCAAATCTCCGGGGCCACGCCGATAGAAGGGATGAGTGACGTAATCCAGGTTTGCCAGCAGCGCTTCAAGGGGGGTCGGCAGCAACTCAGACACAAAGGTGGCAACCGCCCACCACAGCGCAATCACGCCGCAAATTCCTAGCAGCGGCAGTAAAACAACGTCCTGAATTAGCGTCGGGCGGATAGACTTTCGCCATGCAGCCTGAGCCACTACAGCGATCGCCAAAATATTAAATTGCAGCATCAGCTCCTCCTGATTGTACGAGGCAGGCACATCTAGCGCTTGCCGAGCAACGATCCAACGCTCTACAAGAACCCTGAACACCCCAAATAGGGCAGCTCAATGATGCTTAAAAGCGCTTTTTGACTAAACCAGAGGACACTGAAGGCGATCGAGCAATGAAAAATGCTGACTCTTCAGTCTCCCCTCAATGCCGACGGAGTTAGCTGACGGGCTAGGGCTGAGAGGTGCCCCTCTAAGGAAAGACAGCGATGCGGCTTTCCAAAAGATTCGCCCCAAGATTTGGTTCCTCCGCTCTTTGTTTCGTCATTAGAGCTGACTAAACAATAGATTAGGCTGACTTATGGGTTGCATACAGGCTATCACTCCCTTGAGAAAATCGTCAATCCTTGCCGTTACAAACCTTCTTTTGGCATAAATTTGGCATGAAAACAGGGACAGAAACCCCTCAAAATGAGCCGGAAAATTTTATGGCCGCGTCAGGAATGCAGTGTACTGACAGGGTAGTTATTACTCCGCTCACAGAATCCTTGAGCCAGGATGCTTGAGTTAGGGTCGCATCACCACTGAGTTAATAAACATCTAGAGCCAACAAACCTAGAGCTAATAAAATCTGGAGTTAACAAAATCTGGAGCTGATGAGCTACGGGTTTGCAAACTTCTGGTTGTAAAATATGGAGTCAAGTTTTTAGAGCTGGCATAGCTGCAAGACCAGCCCTGAAAGCCAGCCTATGGCGCAGCGGTCATGGGCCTATTCTCATTTCGCACAACACACAAAACATATGCAAGATTCATCTTCTCGCGATCGCTTCCCACAACTCTTCGCTGGGTTAGCGGCTTTATCAGTGGCGTTAGTCGTCAGTTCTTTTATCGGTGCCAATGCCATTCGCAACTTCAAACAATCCAACGATGCGCTGATTGTCACTGGATCGGCCAAACGCCCTATTCGCTCAGACTATGTGGTTTGGCGTGCCTCTGTCTCTAGCCAACAGCCTACGGCGCAAGCCGCCTATCAGGATCTGAAGCGCCAAACCGAGCGAGTGCAACGCTATCTCAAAGATCAGAAAGTGCCGGATGATGCGATAACTTTAAACGCGATCGAAACTTATGCGATTCCTGAGGTTTCTGCTAATGGCCGAGAAACAGGTCAAACGATCGCCTATCGCCTTAGCCAACGGCTAGAAGTTCGCTCTAATGAGGTCGATCAGATTACCCAGCTTTCTCAACAGGCCACAGATTTGATCAACGAGGGCATCTCTCTGGTGTCTGAACCACCGCAATATTTGTATACCCAGTTGGGTAAAGTCCGAGTTGAGATGGTGGCTGAAGCAACGAAGGATGCAAAGGCCAGAGCCGAGGCGATCGCTCAAAGCACTGGCAATCAGGTCGGTGCCGTGCGCAGTGCGGAGACAGGTGTGTTTCAGATCACCTCGCGCAACTCAACCGATGTCAGCGATTCGGGTATTTATGATACTTCATCGATCGATAAGGATATCACCGCAGTGGTATCGGTGCAGTTTGGCATGAAGTAGCTTGAGGCGATCGCTAATAGCGATCGCACACAAAATAAAACCGAATGTTTTTTGGGAGCGCCGCGCTCCCAAAAAACATTCCCAGATTAATTTGCGATCTTTAAAACTCGAAGGATTAATAAACAGAGGCTATTTTTTGTAGGCACCTCCAAGATGCTATACAATTTGGTGCTTTGCTAATGCGTTTGTACTCTGGCATTTGCACTCTGGCAGGAGAACCCTCTGATGTATTCGGAACCACAGCCCCCGATCCCTACGCTCCGCCCCTATCAGGCTAAGTTAGTCAAAGATCTCTACACCAAGCTTGGGGAAGGCTATCGGCGCATTGCTGTGGTCGCAGGTACCGGAGCCGGAAAAACCGTGATTGGCGGCAAGATCTGTGCCGATGCCGCTTCGCGAGGCTGTCGGCTGCTGTTTCTCGTACATCTTGATGTGCTGGTGGGGCAGACCTACGAAAAAATGCACGCCTTCGGCTTACCTTGTGGCTTTATCAAAGCTGGCTGGAAAGAAGATCCGAATGCCCCGATTCAAATTGCCAGCATTCAAACTATGGCGCAGCGATCGTGGTGGAAAAACTGGAAGGCGCAGGTGATTCTATACGACGAAGGGCACACCACGGTATTCAGCCAAGTGGGGCAAACCGTCATGTACGAAACCCACCCCAAATCCGTGCATCTAGCGCTGACCGCCACCCCCTATCGCCTGGGCAGAGCGCAGCTTGGCGATCACATGCAGACCTTAGTGTCCTCTCCGGTGCCCTCAGAATTGCAGCGCATGGGCTATTTGGCAACCATGCAGTACTACGGTGTATCCCGCGACTCGCAAATTAATTTATCAGATGTGCGAACTGTAGCAGGAGATTTTGATGAACGCGACTTGAAAAATGCTTGCGATCGCCCAGAGCTAATTGAGCGAATTGTTGAAGAATATCAGCGGCTGACTCCAGGAAAACGGGCGATCGCATTTTGTGTCGATATTGAACATGCGCGTCACGTTGCCGAAGCCTTTCGAGCAGCCGATATTGCAGCCGATGTTGTAGATGGCAACACGCCTATCAAAGAACGGCAGCGGCTCTATCGCGA
This sequence comes from Coleofasciculaceae cyanobacterium, assembly GCA_036703255.1. GTDB lineage: Bacteria > Cyanobacteriota > Cyanobacteriia > Elainellales > Elainellaceae > Drouetiella. The sequence goes on along the minus strand of DATNPL010000204.1, from coordinate 6,694 downwards.
TCTCGGATCAGGTAAACTGCGGGTGCTGACCTCCTGCAACGTTATCAGCATCGGCTTTGATGAACCGAGTGTTGAGGTGGGTCTGATGCTGCGCCCTACCCAGTCTAGAGCGCTACACCAGCAGCAGATTGGCAGAGTGATGCGCATCTCTCCAGCTACAGGCAAGACCCACGGCACTATCCTCGATCAGGCGGGAAATTTACAGCGATTGGGTTTCCCAGAAGACATCAAAGCCTACCATCTACCCACACGCAAAGATCCGGGAGAGCAATCGACCTCACCCATGAAGCAGTGTCCCTGCTGCAATCGTCTGGTGTGGGGCTTTGTGCTGCAATGTCCGGGTTGTGGCTACCAGTGGGAGGTTGAAGTGCAAGTTCATACGGCTGAACTGGTAGAAGTCTTGAGCAAGCATCAACAAATGCTGCCCATGATTGAGTTCTTTCGGCAGCAGCGCCAAAAAGCCTTCCGCGAGTCTGCCGCGCCCAACTGGGCAAAGCGGATGTTTTACGAAAAGTTTGATCGCATGCCAGAAGCTGCCTGGGGCAGGGGGGCAATATTTGGTGACGAGCCGACTTTAGCCGACAAGCGGAGTTATCGGGATTATTTAGGGGCGATCGCCAAACGCCAGGGCAAAGATTTGTCTTGGGTGATCGAAGAGTTTCAGCAAGAGTTTGGTACGGACGACTGGCAAGAAATCTTTTACGGGCGCTGAGGCTGAAGATTGCCGTCACAAGCTGCGTTTCACAGGCGCACTTTTACAGAAGCTCATTACGGCCTATTAGCGCTGCGCAAATTCTTTTGCTTGATACAGAAAATGCCCCCGTCTTACGGTCGCCAGCACATCCTCAGGGGTAACTCGCGTAACGATCGATGCCAAAATATTGCGGCTAGCCCGGAGATGGGCTTGGGTGAAGTCTAGGACAACGAAATTAGCAGGCAGCCCTTTCTCTAAGTATCCCCAAGCTCTGTCTTTGAGAAATACACCGACATTGCGAGTTGCCATCTTTAGGATCTCTTTTGGCTCAGGGTGTACGGCATCTCCAAACTGACTTTTTGCCACCTTATAGGTAAAGTCTAGCTCTGCGAACAAGTTGGGGCTATTGAGCAAACCATTGTCTGTACCCAGCAGGAGATTCGCCTCACTGACCATCAGCTTTGCAATGGGCGGCAAAGGCAGCCCCAGATTCGCATTGGCACGCGGATTGAGAACCACGTTGGCATGATTTGCTGAAAGCAACGCGATCTCTGCATCGTTCGCTACGGTGGCATGAATAATTAAATGGGGCTGGTATCGATCGATCGCCCGTTCTAAGTCACCTTGTCCGGTAATGGCAAGACTCTCGTCTCGATACGCCTCATTCTCTAAGCAGTGGATAGCCCGAAACTGAGCCGACTGCTGCGTTATCTCCCAAATCTGTATCCAGGCGGGATCAGTCAGATCATTCATCGTGCTTTCAGAAAATCCATCGGCAACGGACAAGATCGATCGCAGTTCTGTGATGGCTTCAGGGGAGAGACCAGCGGCATTTTGCTGGAGTTCCTCTGCCGAAAAGGGCAATGTGTTGAACTGTCCCAGAATGACAGAATCCACTCCCGTTTCCTCAGCGGCTCGACGCAAGAGCTGACTGCCATAGACTCCTTGCTCTCGAAAATCAACATGGCCGATTGTTCCGGTTCGCGCCATGTAGCGCAGGTGGTTGACGATGTGAAACAGATGCTCCTCTTCCGAGCGCTTGGCTAGTTCTCGATACTTATACCCGTTAGGACGAAAGAAACCTGCTTCTAAAGTCATCCCTGTGGCTCCATCGGGCAAGCAGGAGTCCCCGACATGGGTATGACAGTTATAGAGTCCCGGTAAGATCACTAATGCCCCTTGGTCAAGGCTATGGCAGGGTTCTCTCAGCACTAGCTGCTGAATCGTATCGCCGTCAGCAACGAAGCGATCGCACCAATAAGGTTCAAGTTCCGTTCCGTGGAGAACGATACAGTTCAGTAGCTCAATCATGCTGGATCAACGCGAAACACTGTTTCTTCGTTCTACACCAGAATCTAGCCAACTTATGTATCCAAGGCGTCTGCGGTTCTACCTACAGCCAGCAGCCCTCAGCTTTACTCAGAAAATAACCTAAAGCGCGATCGAAGATTGTCTGTGCAAAATACCAAAAAGTAGACAAACCAACTGAAGATCCCCAACAGTTTGAAGCTCTCTTCGATGGCATCATGCTCTGGCACTAAGTTTCCTGACATATCCACTACAGTAGACAATCCAAAAAAACCGATCGCCAGCAGCAAAAATAGGTAATTTGAACGCAGGATTAAGGATTTGAATTTAGTAATGAAGATTAGAGTCGCCAGACCATAGATGGCAAAAACGAGCAGTTCGGCCAGGTTTTGAGAAGTTGTAGAAATCGGAGTTTCTGAAGAACCAAACAACACCCGGCCGGATTTTTCATGCAGCCGGAAGAGATCGTCAAGCAAAAGCTGTCCTGAGAATAGACCCGAGAACAGCAGAAAAAAGAATAGCTGTTTTCCCTTTGCCAGTCGTTCTGTTCGGAAAATGGAGGCAGTGAATAAACAGATGGCAGCCGTTGCACACCATAGCAAGTTACCGATTTGCGAAAAAAGCCCAATGTAGGAAGCTTGCTGTGTAATCTCTGATGGATCAGCAACCAGGTATCGCATGGGAATACCCGCAGAATTTGCAACCGCAGTCGTTAAAGCAATAAAGCAAAATGGGGGAGCATAGAGCTTTAAGAGGGTTAAAGAGGATGTCTTCACGTTAAACGAGGGTTAATTCTGGGTTAATCGGATCTTAACTTTTGATTGATCTGCTACAGGCGACGGCTGTGTGCAGTCTTCATCATTCCTTGATGTATGAGGGCAAATTGTAAAGATAAGACTTGAGGACGCGATCGCTTCTGGTATATGCCGCTACGGGAATTCCCTATCCGTCGCTCAGTAGCGATGACGACACATATGGGAAGATGACAAGATCCGATCGCTCTACTCATCCCGATCGCCCATTGCGTTTATGTCATCGCTGCTTCAAGTCTTTCAAAGTCGTAAAATTCTGGCTTTGCTACTGCTAGGGTTTTCTTCGGGTTTGCCGCTGTTCTTGACCAGCAAAACGCTGCAAGCCTGGATGACGGTGGCGGGCGTTGATTTAGGAGCCATTGGGTTATTTAGTCTGGTGGCGCTGCCCTACTCTCTCAAATTTCTGTGGTCGCCCTGGCTCGATCGCTTTGTGCCGCCTTTTTTAGGACGCAGAAGGGGTTGGCTGGTGATAGCTCAGGTGGGCTTGGTGCTGGCGATCGGGGCAATGTCGCTGCAAAATCCCGGTGAAAATCTTGAGCTACTGGCCATTAACGCGCTGGCGATCGCTTTTTTGAGTGCCAGTCAGGATATTGCCTTTGATGCTTATCGCGTCGATGTCCTGGAAGCGCGAGAGACAGGAGCCGGAGCCGCTATTACGGTGCTGGGCTACCGAATTGCCCTATTGGTTACGGGATCGCTAGCGCTGATTTTGGCCGATCGCATGCCTTGGTCAATCGTCTATCTCTATTTGGCTGGGCTAATGGCGCTAAGCATTGGCTTTACGCTCTGGGCACCCGAACCTGAGCGCCTTGTTCATCCGCCCGAAACCCTGGCAGAGGCCGTCAAGCTGCCGTTTATAGAGTTCTTCCAACGATCGGGCATTCTGCGGGGCGCGATCGTTCTCATTTTTGTGGTGCTGTACAAATTTGGGGATGGATTGGTCAACAATATGGCGACCCCATTCCTGCTGCAAACAGGCTTTACCCAGACTGATATTGGTCAGATTCAAGGAGGTATGGGTCTGTTGGCGACGATCGTCGGGGCATTGGCGGGTGGCGCAGTCCTGAGCCGCATTGGGATCAACCGCTCTCTCTGGATCTTTGGCGCTTTACAGGCGCTCAGCAACCTCGCCTATCTGGCGCTGGCACAGGTCGGACAAAACTATATGCTGATGGTGCTGACGATTAATGTTGAAAACTTTTGTGCTGGCTTAGGCACGGCAGCTTTTGTCGCGTTTTTGATGAGCTGTTGCAATCCCAGCTTTTCAGCCACTCAATTTGCCCTGCTGTCTAGCCTGATGGCCGTCAGTCGAGATATCTTGGTCGCGCCTGCGGGGCAAATCGCCAAAGCGACGGGGTGGGCACCTTTCTTTGTGCTGTCGCTTGTGGCTGCGCTACCGGGGCTGCTGCTGTTACCTGTTTGTGCGCCCTGGAAGCCGAGGCTTCCAGAATTGTCTCACCCCGGATTAGAAAACTCGGAAGATGAGACAGAGTGAACGCAGCGTAAGTTGTAGTATATGAGAGAGGGCTTCATGAATCTTGAGATTATCTAAGATGAAAAGCCTCAATACTACTCATTTTTGCTGCTGGCTGCTCATTTAATATGGCTATTTTTCGTCAATATATTGCTCCGCTGATTGTGGTCTTTATTTTTCTACTGTCTCTCGTTGCGGTGAGCGCCCGAATTTTCCTACCGCAGGATATGGCGGCACCCGCACCCATCGAAGAAGTGGATCAAGCCTCTAGGCAACCGATTCAAGATGTGGCTGAGTTGCCGTTGCCGCTTGAGGCATTGGTGCGAGGGCTGTCTCCTATTGGGGCAAATTCTGGAACACAGCTTTAGCGGCTCGGGCATTTGACCGTGGATTTTTCTATTCTGGGCTACAGTTTGCGATCGGGTTCTAGGCTCGATCGCGCTTTGTTGGTCAAATTTATGCAGCGAACCTATGAAGAACTCTACCCAGATCAGAGTTTTGCCCACCTGGCACAAACGGTAGAGATGCACCTGACAGCAGAGACTTTGCTGTGGTGGGTTAGGGCAGAAGGCGAGACTTCTCCCATCGCCTGCTTGTGGATCGGCAATGCTACCGACCAGATTGTGGGCGATCGCCATGCCTATATTTTTCTGCTCTATGTCAGCCCAGAACACCGACATCGGGGCATCGGCTCGGCTCTGATGCTTCGGGCTGAGAGTTGGGCAAAAAAACGGGGCGATCGCCAGATCGGCTTACAGGTTTTCAATGATAATCAGCCTGCGCTGAATCTCTATCAAAAGTTAGGCTATCAGCCCCACTCTCTTTGGATGGTCAAGCCTTTGCAAGACTAGCCCTTGAGACTGACGGCTGGTCTCCTAGTTCAGCAATTTTCATTGTGGATTTCATACCGGGGATTTCGCGCCCGCAGGGCGCGAAATCCCCCAACAAAGCCCAAAAAAGACCGCCTGTGGCGGTCTTTTTTGGGCTTTATTTACAAAATGAAAATTTCTGTTCCTAGTTAAATCTACTTGCTGACCTTCTTGCAGGTGTGCTACCATGGATGACTGTTCCGGACGCATAGCTCAGTTGGTTAGAGCACCACGTTGACATCGTGGGGGTCACTGGTTCGAGTCCAGTTGTGTCCATGCTTAATGTACAGTGACTAAATCAACGACCCCGCCGCAAGCAGCGGGGTATGGAACCCGTTTTGCTCGTCAGCCAATGGCTGACATTGCAAGCTTGAAGTTTCGCCGCAGAGCGGCGGGGAATTGACCCCTACTAGAATCAACGACCCCGCCGCAAGCAGCGGGGTATGGAACCCGTTTTGCTCGTCAGCCAATGGCTGACATTGCAAGCTTGAAGTTTCGCCGCAGAGCGGCGGGGAATTGACCCCTACTAGATTAAATAAAGTTTAATTCATACTATTTTTATCTGTAAGCTAGAGAGATAGAGGAGTCAGTCGTAAATTGATGCAACCCAGAAGTGTTGAAAGAAAGCTTAAGACCAGGGTAAGCGCATCTAGGATTGTAGCTACCGATACAGACGCTTTAAGCAGTATACAGGTTGATAGCTAGCGACTTCTAGATCGAACCCGAAAGGCTGACAAACCGAAGCCATTTAGGCGACAATCGCTCTCATCGTATTCCGGCTCGGAGTCCCCATGCCAAAACCTGTGACTGCGTCCTCCCAATCGACCTCTGAACGCTCGATCCTCCTGGATGCCCCCACCCTGCGACAACGAATTCAAGCTTGTTTTGCAACCCTTCAAGATCCCAGGTCAGAACGAACCCAGTTACATCAACTGAGCGATATTTTAAAAATCGCTATTCTATCGACCATTGCTGGAGGGCAAGGCTGGGAAGATATGGAAGTTTACGGTGAAAGTAAACAGGCTTGGCTATCAACTTTTTTGGCACTGCCCAACGGCATTCCCTCTGCCGATACTTTCCGACGATTGTTTGAGCGTATTCATCCGCAACAGTTTGAGCAATGGGTCAAACTGTTGGTGGAAAACTTAGACGTGAACCTGATTGCCATTGATGGCAAAGGAGTCAACGGCTCCTATGACCGCTCTGTGGGGCGCAAAGCCCTTCATTTAGTCAGCGCTTGGGCAAGTGAACACCGCTTGGTGTTGGCTCAGGTAAAAGTGCAAGATAAGTCGAATGAAATTACGGCGCTTCCAGCCTTGCTGGAGTTGTTGGATCTCAAAGGTGCCATTTTGACCTTGGATGCAATGGGAACGCAAAAACAAATTGCATCGCAGATTCACACCGCTCAAGCCGATTACGTGCTGACGCTCAAAGCCAACCATCCGACCTTATTTCAGCAAGTCGAGCAGTGGTTTAAGGACGCTCGTGAACAAACTACCTTACCCCCAGCGGTGACTCACACTATCGAAGCAGGCCA
>DATNPL010000169.1:0-3074 GCA_036703255.1 Coleofasciculaceae cyanobacterium | reverse complement strand
CAACCGTAGCCGCAAAGCTAGAGACTCTCAAGCAGTAGGTATTCTATCAATCACCATCTCGGATATTCAAGCTGCCGAAAAGCGGAATGTTGTAATCACAGATGATGTAGTTATTTCTCTGATCAAGAAGCAGCTAGAGAGCTTGGCAGAACTTCAGCAAGCGAAGAAGAGAGTTGGAAGGGACATTCAAGAAGAGGAAACGGCGCAGCAGTTGCTACAAACATTCCTACCTCAGGAGTTGAGCAGGGAGCAATTGGAAGCGGAAGTCTCTGCTCTAGTTGGGGACAAACGGGATATCAAGCAAATGAAGCAAGTTTCTGCTGATCTTAAATCCAAGGGCTTGGCTTTTGACAATAAGATATTGGCTGAAATTCTGAAAAGTAGCTAAATTACCACCCTCGATTTTGCCTATCGAGGGTGGCAAGCAGGAGGAACCCCGGCAACCAGACCCCCCTGATCTCCGCCACTGGCAGATTGAGGAATTCCTCAGGCAGACGGGAAAATCGGATAATACCCAGCGGGTTTACCGGGGGCAGTTGGTAAGGTTTGCCGCTTGATGTGATAAATCTTGGCTCGATGTAACTCCTAGTGATATTGGGAAGTATCGACGGGAGTTGAAATCCATCGAACAGAGTCATCGAGGGATTAAGCAACGGTACTATCCAGCTTTAGGCTTTGGAGCGATTGAGAGTGCGAAACGATTTTGTCAAGCGTTTAATGAAGTGAAGCAGTTTTTGCGACCCAGAGCAAAAATGACAGAATTGGCGTCTCTGTCTAAGCAACGAGAACACTTTATCGAATGAGTGAATGAATTGCAGAATCTATTTCAAGCCATTGAAAAATGAGAAAGAGAGTGTTTACAATGATGAAAAGTTGTAAAAAAGCCGCGATTTGAGTACTCAGATCTGACAGTTTCTTGTTACAGTTCTCCGATCGCTGGCACTTTTTCTAGGGTTAGCGTTACAACTCTGGAAAATTGGTGAGCGGCATTACTGTCCTACAGGAAGCTGAGTTATTGGAGTCTTTCAATTCTCAAATTTTCGGAATTGTTGCTTAACTAGATTTAGATAGAGTTAGTCGTTTGTTCTTCACTAGTTTTTGTGACAGAGCCATATCGTATGTATTGTGCCGATCGTTGCCCTCATGATTGGCACATGAGTTGGCGCATTGACTGACGACTCATCCATTGGGCGATCGCTGGGCCGTGTTCAGACTCGGCAGCGCGTCCGCGAAACTGAAATCCCTTCACTGCTCCACGCTAGGAGAACGCTATGGGCCAGTATATTCTCGCGTTTGATCAGGGAACGACCAGTTCACGCGCGATCGTCTTTAATCACGAGGGTGAAATTCTCTCCGTTGCCCAAAAAGAGTTTCGCCAGATCTTTCCGCAGCCCGGTTGGGTCGAGCATGATGCAACTGAGATCTGGTCGTCTCAAATCGGGGTTGCCAGTGAAGCCATTGCTCGGCTCAATATTCGTCCTGGTGATATTGCCGCGATCGGGATTACGAATCAGCGCGAAACCACCATTGTGTGGAACCGCACAACCAGCCAGCCTATTCATCACGCGATTGTGTGGCAGGATCGCCGCACAGCTCGGTATTGCGATGAACTCAAAGCGGCTGGGTATGAGCCAATGTTTCAGAAGAAAACGGGACTTTTCATTGATGCCTATTTCAGTGGCACCAAGCTGAAATGGCTGCTGGATAATGTCCCGGATGCCAGGGAAAAGGCTCAGCGCGGTGAACTCGCCTTTGGCACCGTCGATAGCTGGCTGATGTGGAAACTCACGGGCGGGCAGTTGCACATAACGGATGTCAGCAACGCCAGCCGTACCCTGCTGTTTAACATCCATACTCAGGATTGGGATGATGAGCTGCTGGCCCTGCTGGACATTCCTCGAGCGCTGATGCCAGAAGTGCGCGATTCTTCCGAGGTCTATGCTCACACCAACGAGCAGTTTGGCGCGAAAATTCCCATTGCTGGGATTGCAGGCGATCAGCAAGCCGCCACCTTTGGGCAGGCAGCTCTCCGCGCTGGTATGGCAAAAAATACTTACGGGACTGGCTGTTTTGCGTTGTTGAATACGGGCGATCAACCGATCTCATCCCAATACAAACTGCTGACAACGATCGGCTGGCGCATTGGCAATCGGCTGGACTATGCCCTGGAAGGCAGCGTCTTTGTTGCGGGTGCGGTGGTGCAATGGTTACGGGATGGATTGGGCATTATCCGCACCAGTGCCGAAGTCGAGGCTCTAGCCAGAAATGTCCCCGATAACGGTGGGGTTTATTTTGTGCCTGCGTTTGTGGGTCTAGGTGCGCCTCACTGGGATAGCTACGCCCGCAGCTTGATGATTGGGATGACGCGCGGTACAACGGGTGCCCATATTGCCCGTGCTGCCCTGGAGAGCATTGCTTACCAGAGTGCAGACGTATTGGAAGCCATGAAGCAGGATGCTCAGCTCCAATTGTCCGAACTGCGCGTGGATGGTGGTGCCTCTAAGAATGACCTGTTGATGCAGTTTCAAGCCGACATTTTGGGGGTTCCCGTCGTTCGCCCGAAAGTTTCTGAGACGACTGCCCTCGGAGCCGCCTATCTCGCGGGTTTAGCCGTTGGCTATTGGGAAAGTGAGGCAGAGATTATGCACCACTGGCAACTGGAGAAGCGGTTTGAGCCAACCATGAGCCAGGATCAGCGCGAATACCTTCTCTCGAACTGGAGACGCGCAGTAGAGCGATCGAAGTCTTGGGAAATCTGAAGCTATTTCGGCTGCGGGTTTGGGTTAGGGAAGTGAAAGAGAGGGAGGCGATCGCCTCCCTGTCGCTCCAGCCCATCTAATAGTCTGGTATGGATAAGTGCAATTTTGTTCGATAAAATTGTCACTGGTTGAAAAATGAAGCTGGCTAAAGACTATAAAAATCAATCATCTTTGTTTTTTTCTAGGACAGCAAAGCTAGCTGGTGAGCCTTCTGCTCCAGTTCTGCCAGATAGATTGCTGGGGAACGGCGAAATTGCCGTTGTTGATTGCGCTTGTGTTGGGAAACCTTGAGGTCAGCCCGAACGGCTTGCCACT
>DATNPL010000164.1:0-3941 GCA_036703255.1 Coleofasciculaceae cyanobacterium | reverse complement strand
TGCCCCGTGCCACCCCAGCAGAGGCTGCAATGTTTTTTGGATTAGAATAATCTGGTTCATGGGGGTTCCATGCTTTGAATGTAGTAATTCTCATGAAACCCCCTCTCACCACACATTTGCAAGCTTTTGTCCTGTACTTAGTCAAAGGTTATTTTCCTCAAGCGATCGATTGTTTCGAGCATCGTGATACGTTAGTGTTCTGTGACTTTCTGACCCAATGGTCAAGTTTGAGTGCGGTGCAGCAAGTCAGCGATGAACACTTGCAGCAGTTTTTCTGTGAGCATCATTCTCGCTACAAAGCATGCAACGCTCGCCGGATTGAGTGTTTACGCAACGGCATTCCCCTGACGCAAGACCGCGCGATCGTAGAGTCTTCTCAATTGATGGTGCAAGCCTTAGTCAGCCAACTCCGCAGTTTGCTCGAATCGGTGCGCCAGTTTGAGTGCGAAATCGATCGCTTATTCAATCAAATGCCCGATGCGGCGATCTTTGCTGGGTTGCCTCACGCTGGAACTAACCTTGCCCCTCGATTGTTATTGGCATTTGGAGAAGACCGCACTCGCTATCAGAGTGCACAGGACTTGTTGCAGTATGCAGGGATTGCGCCAGTCACCGAACGCAGTGGGAAAAAGTGCTGGGTGCACTGGCGGTGGGGAGCGCCGAGATTCTTGCGCCAAACCTTCATTGAGTGGGCGAATGAGTCCCGCAAAGCGTCAGTCTGGGCAAAGGCATTTTATCAAGCACAGAAACAAGCTGGAAAGACACATCAAGCTGCGATTCGAGCGTTGGCATTCAAGTGGATTCGGATTCTGTTTCGTTGCTGGCAAGACCGAGTTCCGTATGATGAAGCCAAGTATTTGCTTGTATTGCAACAGAAAGGCTCACCCCTAGCCCAGCAAATTGTTTCACAAGCATGAACGCGATATTTGTCATGTTGTGAATTGCAATGATGAAACTGATAAAAACTAAGTTCTCGATTCTAGGAATACTGAAGACATCAGAATGGGGACATAGATTGCTATGTTTGTAATCAGTCCAGTAGTAACGGTAGAAGTGCATTTCCACATTCCGACTTGACTTAGTGAAGCTCAGGGAATATGTTAGGAGTCATCTGACTGTCGCCCGTTGCATAGTCGTCACTGACCTTTCCTATCTTTAGGGCAATTCCTATGACTTCGGCAATGCCCTTGTCTACCCATAAACCCGTTGAGTTTGTGGCGATTGCGTTCATCACTTTTGACCTCTGGCCGAGTATTGCGTTCTGCCCATCCATAGAACAAACTGGGACGGTCATAGACGGCAAACTCGTCAAAAAACACAGTGCGCTCATCAGCTTGCGCCAATTGAAGGTTTTTTTACTGTCTCTACCCACTCTTGCTGTGCGATCTGGTCTGCGTTAGCGTAATCGCGATGAGCGCGTTGATAAGATAGCCCCAACTCCTCCAACAATTAGACCTCTTGCAGATTAGAATTTGCTCCTCTGGCAAGTTGAAGGAGAAATGAGGAAACATCAGGACATAACAATATACAAGCGTTCTGATGATGAACTCTACAATAGCTCAAACATTATCGCCTGAGCACTTTAAGCGGCGATTTGGCATCCATCGGAATACCTTCAAGCAGATCGTCAAAGTGCTTAAAGTAGACTTGTCCGAAATATAAATAGAGGCAAAAAAAGATGGTAGAACGGGATTTTACCGCTCTACCAAAGATGAAAAATCCACTCGATTATATCCAAAAATATCCCCAACGGACTCAAGGAATCTTGGGAATTAACAACTCGCAGTTTCAGCAACTGTTAGCACAGGCAGAATTGAAACAGTCCCAACAACAAGCTGAGCGAGAACAGCAGAGAACTCGTGTAAACGCTCTAGGGGGAGGACGCAAACCCATCTTGTCGGTTGCCGAGCAGGTGTGTCTGTGCCTGTTCTACCTGAGACACTACCCCACCTTTGAAGTCTTGGGACTCCAGTTTGGAGTCTCAAAGACAGAAGCAAATGACACGGTTCACGATTGGCTGTTGATCCTACGGGTGCTGCTGCCTGCAAGTTTGCTGGAGAGCGTTGCACCCAACTCCAGCGATTACCAGAGGGTACAGGAAGAGTTGAAGCAATTCCAGTTGATTGTAGACAGCTTTGAGCAAGCCCGAGAGCGCCCAGGGGATAACCAGGAGCAACGCTCCTACTTTTCGGGTAAAAAGAAACAGCACACCTTCAAATCCCAAATTGTCAGCTTGCCCCAGGGCAAAGATATTGTCGATGCGGTGGCTGGGGCAAAGGGTCCGACCAGCGATAAGACGCTCTTTGAAGCCCAAGCATCCAAGTTTGCTGCTGGACAAGGGTTCGATGGCGATAAAGCCTATGTCGGGGCAGAAAACGTGCAAACCCCGCATAAAAAGCCAAAAGGAGGGGAGTTGACTCCTGAGCAAATCGCAGAGAACAAGGAATTTTCCAGCACCCGTCGCATCTTTGTCGAACATGTGATTCGGTTGTTACGAATTTCCGCATTACCAAAGAGCGATTTCGTCTCCATCCGAGAACTTATGAGCAAATTATCCTGACCGTTTGTGGGTTGGTAAGATTTCGCTTAGGCATGATTGTTTTACCTGTTTCACATCAGAATTGAATCTCAGGTCTCAGATGAAGTAGCAAACTGTATTTTTGAGGGAATTCCTAACAGGGCACCTCGAAAAATTGCTTGTGGGATCTCAGTATGAGATCATAGAAGGGAGTCAGGCATTGCGGGAGTGAACACTGTGGGACAAAAGGGATTCTGGGATCTAGAACAGCGCCAACAAAAGCTGAATGAGAAAAAGGATGTCCTTGTCACCCTCAACCAGATGATTCCCTGGGAAAGGTTTCGATAACTCTTAGAATCAGCGCGTGAGAAGCCTCGCAAGAGCAATGCGGGACGGAAGCCGACAGATGCGATATTACTGTTCAAACTCCTGATCTTGCAGCAGTTGTACAACATTAGTGATGAAGAGTTGGAATACCAAGTCAACGACCGATTATCATTCATGCAGTTTTTAGGACTAAGCTTAGAAGATGCGGTTCCTGATGCCACAACGCTCTGGTTGTTTCGTCAACAGTTGACAGACTCCGGGAAGGTGAGTGAGATATTCGAGCAATTCGAGGGATACCTACGCTGGCAAGGATATGTCGCCCAAGGAGGACAGATTATTGATGCCACCTTGATTCCGGTTCCCAAACAACGAAACAAGCGAGAAGAAAACCAACAAATCCGCCAAGGTGAGATTCCCCAAGACTGGCAAGAGCAGCCTCATAAACTGGCTCAAAAAGATGTCGAAGCCCGTTGGACAAAGAAGAATGGGGTTAGCTACTTTGGCTACAAAAACCATGTGGGTATTGATGTCACGCATGGCTTTATTCGGCGTTATGAGGTCACCGATGCCTCTGCTCATGATTCTAGAATCATTGGGCAATTATTAGACGAGACAAATGAGGGTGACTCATTCTGGGCAGATAGTGCTTATCGGAGTGCGGCAATCGAGACAGTGTTGGCATTGATGGGGTTTGAAAGCCAGGTGAATGAGCGAGGGTCTCGCAATCATCCGTTGACTGAAGCCCAGCAGCAAGCCAATCGGATCAAATCTCAGATTCGTGCCAAGGTAGAGCATGTGTTTGGTGGATGGGTGATGCAGATGGGCGGTAAACTTGTGCGCTCCATCGGCATCGCCAGAGCCAAGACAAATTTGGGGTTAAAAAACTTGGCGTATAACTTTTTACGGTATCGATTCTGGGAGTTGAAAACCGCAGAATAACTCTGTCTAATGACCGTGATTAAACCCGATAACTGCAATTTTGAGAGTGACAGGATTCATGGTGTTATTCCAACTGCCGTTGATTTATCTGCGCGAACAGAGCACTTGTCTCAAATGAGTCTCAAAACTCTGATTTATTCTATTATTCGAGGTGCCC
>DATNPL010000156.1:0-62515 GCA_036703255.1 Coleofasciculaceae cyanobacterium | reverse complement strand
TTTAGGTTTTGGTGGCGCGCTCCGCGCGCCACAAAGCCCTAATTTATGATCTGCTAAGATGCAGTCAACGCTTGTGAAATATTGCGGTAGTTTTTGGCAAACTAGATCGGACGCAGGCGCGTCAGCTTCAGATTAAAGGAGCCAAGTCCTTGCCCTGCATAGGGACTAACGCGAATGATGTAGTTGCCGGGTCGCGTGATGCGAGAAAAGAGTAGCGAATTGGTTGTGCCATCAGGGCCATCATCGTTTTCGCTCACGGTCGAACCATCGGGGGCAATGAGCGCAATAATTGGGTCAAAGTCTTCAGAGGACAGATCTAAAACGATTTGATCACCCTCTTCAAGAGTCACCACGTAATCGCGGTAGAAACCACCGGAACCCGTTGGGATATCTTTGTCGGTGAGTGTAGCCGACACTTCATTGCTAGTTGGCAATGTAATAGGGTTGTAGAGAGGCGTTTGGGCACTCACAGATTCAGCGCTAGACCAGGCGCTTAGGGCGATCGTCAATGCGGTCAATGGCAAGAGGAGGGGAAAGCTCAATTTCGAGACTTGGAACTTTTGCATAGAAGACATTCTCATACCCATTTGATTTTGATTCCGACAGATACCCGCCCATACCTCAAGCAGCTCAGCCGAAGAAGCCGCTCTCAGCAGTGGCTAGGACACGATCGCAGGTGCTCATCTCTCAAACATTCCCATACTCAAAGCTCGTGGCTAAATTAACCTGAAAATCTTTTGAGAAAGCAGCTCGCTTCTTCAAAAAAATCTTGGATTTGATTATATTCACGGTTCTAAGATTGAGGCATATCTGAGTCAAACAACCAGATCCCGTCAATTATGCATCATCCTGCTTGCTATCTCGCCTAAATCGCCTCTCAAAATAAAAACCATAGCCGGATGAAGCCGTACCCCCAATTCAGCGCCCAGCAAAATCCATAACAGTAGCCGCAGCCCCCCACTAGAATGACTTAAGATGAAGAAATATTGCCGCTGCGAGGAATCTTATGGCTGCGAACGTTGAGATTTACACCTGGAGTTCTTGCCCCTACTGTATTCGGGCAAAAGCGCTGCTCACCCGCAAAGGCGCAGAATTCACAGAGTATTGCATTGATGGCGATGAAGCTGCCCGCAAAAAAATGGCGCAACGCGCTAACGGTGGCCGCTCTTTGCCGCAGATTTTTATTAATGACCAGCACATTGGTGGCTGCGATGATCTGCACGCTTTAGAGTCCCGAGGCGGTTTAGATGCCCTGTTACAAAAAGTGGGCTAAAGGGTTTTGAGCTACCGCGTGGCGCGATGCAGGTATGCTGAGCCATTTTTTCAAGGAGTTATTCAGTGAAATTTGCATTCATTATTGACCCGATCGCCAAGCTTGATCCGGGGCATGATACGAGCGTGGCGCTGATGGAAGCGGCTCAGATGATGGGGCATGAGGTTTGGATCACCGAAGCTCAAGGGCTGAGTGTGGTGGCAGGCAAGGCTTTTGCGATCGCCCAATCTGTCTCAGTAGAGCCTGTGCAGCTTGTCGAGGGCAAGTGGGTCGCTAAGCCGGACTGGTTCACGCTAGGCGATCGCGTTTCCATCCTGCTGGAAGAAATGGATGCGGTGTTCATGCGCACTGACCCGCCTGTGACCATTCCCTACCTGTATGCCACCTATATCCTGGATGCGGTTGATCCGGCGAAAACGCTGGTGGTCAACGCTCCTAGCGGCATCCGGGCGGCTAACGAAAAAATGTATGCGCTTCAGTTTGCGGAAGCGATTCCCGACACGATCGTCAGCCAGGACAAACAGATCATCCGGGAATTTGTCGAGCGACAGGGCATGGCAGTAATCAAGCCGTTGGGTGGCAAGGCCGGAGAGGGCATTTTGCTGGTGGAAGCCAGCGATCGCAACTTTAATTCCCTTATCGAGATCAGCACGCAGGGCAAAACACCCATCATGGTGCAAGCCTATCTGCCTGCGGCCAAAGACGGCGACAAGCGTATTATTTTGCTAGATGGCGTACCGATTGGCGCAGTCAATCGCATTCCGACGGGCAAAGAGTTTCGTGGAAATATGGCAGTTGGGGGACGTGCAGCACAGGTTGAGATCACCGATCGCGATCGACAAATTTGCGATCAGGTGGCTCCTGCCTTGCGTCGAGATGGACTATTCTTTGTAGGCATTGATGTGATTGGGGGCTGTCTGACTGAGGTGAATGTCACGAGTCCGACTGGAATTCGTGAGATCGATCGCCTAGAGGGTGTCAAGCTGGGTGAGCAGGTAATCACCTGGGTCGAGAAGCGCTGGCAAAAGGGATGAGGTATCTAGAACTACAATTGGCTTAAGCCAGTTCCATTAGGTTCGGTAGAGCTACGGTTCGGTTTGCGCAAGAAGCATTTCAAGAGGTTGTATGGCAAAGTCGCGTCACGCATCAAATCAGTTGTCTGAAATCACCCATCTCAATCGCCGTAAGTTTATTCAGTACGGTGCGATCGCGCTGGGCACAGGGGTTGTCACGGCTTGTGCCGCAAACCCGCCTAGCTCAACTAGCTCATCCGAGCCGACAGCTAGCGGTGATCTGACTAAGGTAAGCTATGGCACCAACTGGTTTGCTCAGGCTGAGCATGGCGGATTTTATCAGGCGATCGCTACCGGAATTTATAAAGATTACGGGCTAGATGTGACGATCAAGATGGGCGGGCCGCAGGTCAACGGCACGCAGCTTTTGATGGGCGGCGCGATCGACTTTTTTATGGGCTATGGCTCAGATGCGATTAAAGCGATCGAGGAAGGCATTCCCAAAGTAACCGTTGCCTCTATCTTTCAAAAAGATCCGCAAATTCTGATTGCCCACCCTGAAGCAGGCATCAAAGATCTCAAAGATGTCAAAGGCAAACCGATCTTTATTTCATCGGCTTCAAACGTCACCTTTTGGCCGTTCCTGAAGGCCAAGTATGGCTTTACCGACGATCAAAAACGTCCCTATAACTTCAACCCTGCACCCTTCTTAGCCGACAAAACTTCGGTACAGCAGGGCTATCTTAGCTCAGAGCCATTAGCCATCAAAAAAGAGGGCGGCTTTGATCCGACGGTGCTGCTGCTGGCAGACTATGGCTACTCGCCTTACTCGACGACGATCGAATGCAAGCGAGAGCTAATCGAGAGCAATCCTGACTTGGTGCAGCGCTTTGTCGATGCCTCTATCAAGGGCTGGTATAGCTATCTCCAAGGTGATCCCCAGCCTGGAAATGCCTTAATTAAGCAAGATAATCCTGAAATGACGGATGATCAGCTGACCTATGGCATTGCCAAAATGAACGAATATGGCATTGCCATATCGGGAGATGCAGAGTCCAAAGGCATTGGTGCCATGACCGATGAGCGCTGGAAGTCTTTCTTTGACACTATGCTGGCAGAGGGGGTTTTCAAGGCTGCCACGGACTACAAGCAAGCCTATACGTTGCAGTTCGTCAACAAGGGCGTCGCTGCCTATACTTCCTGAGTCGGCGCGTCAGCAAACCCAAACGACAAGTCAGCCAGCCAAGCCCTCATCTTCTATGCCTCAACCTGTGATTACGCTGGCAGATGTCAGCAAAGTCTACGCTAACGGTACGATCGCCCTTGAAGCGCTAGATCTGTCAGTGTATGCCGGAGAATTTGTCAGCCTGCTGGGGCCATCGGGCTGTGGCAAGAGTACGGTGCTGCGGTTGATTGCCGGATTGGGTCAAATGAGTAGCGGCCAAATTCGCTGGGGTGACGGGCAAGATCATCGCAAACTGGCCTTTGTGTTTCAGGAAGCGGCGCTGATGCCTTGGGCAACCGTCCAGGAAAACATCTACTTGCCGTTAAAGCTGGCAGGTCTGTCTCAACGGGCAGCGGCGGCATCTGTGGCAGAGGCGATCGAGCTAGTCGATTTGCGCGGGTTTGAGCGAGCCTATCCGCGTGAACTGTCGGGTGGTATGAAAATGCGGGTGTCGATCGCCCGTGCTTTGGTGACACGCCCGGACGTGCTGCTAATGGATGAGCCATTTGGCGCACTCGATGAAATGACCCGCAGCCGCCTCAACAGCGATTTGCTCAACCTCTGGAGCCAAAAGCACTGGACAGTGGTGTTTGTCACCCACAATATCTACGAGGCGGTCTATCTCTCTAGCCGGGTGGTGGTGATGGCGGCACGTCCAGGGCGAGTGGTGGCCGAAGTGGCAATTGATGCTCCCTATCCCCGGACGGAAGACTTTCGCCCGTCGCTGCTGTTTAATGACTACTGCCGTCAGATTTCGGCGGCGTTGGCTCAGGCAGGTAATCAGTCTGTTCATCCTCCGGCTTTTGATCCTAAGCTTATAGGGAGGTGAGGGCAGGTCTGGCATCAGGTTAGTTAAAGTCTGGCTAGAACCAGCTCAAAATCAGCCAGGTGTGTTAAATGACACACTTTATCGGAAGAGCTGCGCTATTCTAATGAAAGACCAGCGTGAGTCAAATCTTTTCGTTTTGAGGCGTCTCGTCTCAGGTTTTCTGTCTTCACACTTTCATTGAGGTTCATTTCCCATGACTCTTCCCTCCACCGCACCGAGTCAATTCTTTGAAGATGTGACTTGGGATAGCCTAAAGCGGGCGATCGCCGCAAGTTCCGGGTTTCAAGGATGGCTGGCAGAGCGCACCGCCACGCAGTCTCAGCTGCAAAGCTCTAGCTTAGAGCAGTTGGTGAGCAGCTATTTGAGGGAAACGCTAGAAACTTTGGCCTACTAGAGGTTGAATAGGTAGCAACGGTTAACGGCTAAAACAGGCGGATGCCCTCCAACAAACGATTGAGAGTATCGTTTAGCCCCTGTAGCTCCTCGTAAGCGCGACCAATATTGTCCCCATCCAGGATTACCTCTTGGGTGGGGTAGTTTTGTAGGATTTCTAGAATACTAACTTTGTTATCGTCGCTTGCCGACAGCACCAGGGCAGCGCGAATCGCCTTATCATCATCCTGACGAGCCGAGGTGTAAATGTATTGGCTGAGCTGACCCAAAGCCAGATCTCCCACAAAACTATTCAAAACCTGATCAAGAACAACCAAGTTGACCGAGACGGGTTTTGTCAGGGTGTCACGGATTTCGCTAGGGTCTTGCCCTGAAAGCCGGAGATAGGCGCGGAGAGGCCGCGAAGTTTCTCCTGTCTCAGCAAACTGAGTCAGGTCAGCAACCGCTATCGATCGCCGGAAGATTTGATACTTCATAACAATTCTCTCCGCCGCAGTTGCCTGACTAGGGACAATAGCCAGACCCAAGAGGGCTAAGGCGATCGCCGCACTCCAAATTCGGCCTGAGCTGAGCCGCCTTGAGTTAAGCCGCTTTGAAAACCCGCCTGAAAAAACCTGTGAAACCTGCTGCAAATTCATGATTTTTCCTCTATATCGATCCGTATAGCTGGACGCGCAGCGGTTAATGGGGAGGAGACTGTCGTGGGCACCCTACAACAATCTCCTGAACTTGCGACCTGCCTCTATTTGCCTCGGACATCAGCAGGGCAGTGGCACAGGGCTACGCCTCTCGGTTTCTACTGCTGTCTCAGCGTAAGCTGTGTCGTGGGGCTGGTTTGGTTGCCTTCACGGGCAGAAGCTTGAATCCGATAGCGCAGGCCAGGAACTGCTACCGGAATAGCAGGCACCTCCACCTCAAAACGCCCATTGGCGTCAGCAGTGACCTCATCATCCACGACAGTCTGGCCGCCGATACTCACCCCTAAGATAGAAGCACCTGCCACAACCTTAATTTGGACTTTGGCATTGGGACGCGTTTGCCCCTCCAGCGTAAAGCCATCGCTTTCAACGCGATCGCCTTCCTTGTGGCTGGTAAAACGCGGCTGAAGCGTGGTGGTGGCCGGAGGCGTCGTGCTGCCGCCCGTATTGCCGCCTGTGTTCCCCCCGTCGGTAGCGCCCGTGTTGAAGGCGATCGCTTGAGGCGCGGCTGCAAAGACGCTATTGGTTTGACCCTGACGACGCAGACGACCGACAATTACCCCTTCGGTAATGCGATCGCCCCGCTGCACCACAAGGCTGGCCGTGTATACGCCAGATGAGGTTTCGCGGGCAGCAATTTCGCGTACCGTGCGGCTATCTTGCACCAACAGAAAAGCGCCCTGCAAACCTGCCGTCCCGTTCATCGTCATCGTTAAGGTCTGCCCGGTAGTCAGCACAGCGCCGCCGCTGTCTTGCGTCACCGCAGAAATCTGTCCGGCAGGCTGAGCAGATTGGACGGTAAAAGCCCAGGCAGCCGATCGCGGTGTGCCGTTGACATTTTTGAATTCAACCCGCACCTGCACCTGACCCGATGGCAAAGGTTGAGTCGGACGGTAGGTAAAAAACCGATTGGTGATGGTACTTTGACTGGTTACATCTCGTCCGTTGACAAAAAGCTTGACGGAGTTGAGATCAATATCAATTCCAGTTGTGGTGTCAAATTGTCCTGCGATCGAGGTGTTGGGCGATACATTGACGCTATTGGCAGCCGGACTGAAGTCTGAGATGCGCTGCGCCAGGAGAAATTCTGAAGGGGTTTGCGAGAAAGCGGCCTGGGGGAGAGCCAGAGGCGTCAGCAGCAGACCCGTAGAGGCCAGCATCATAACCAAGGATTTTTGCATCATAAATATTTTTTCAACAGTAAACCAAGCTTTTCTTTAGTGGCGATCGGGGCTTTGTCTAAAGGCGTGATAATGGCGTACTTTAGCGCCGAATGGGCTTCTGACGCGGGCGGGTTTTGGCTGAGGCGGCGCACGGTTTCTCGAATGATTTGCTGGGCATTCACCGCGTTTTTCATCAGGTTGCCAATCACCATTTCGACCGTAACGCTGTCATGATCGGGATGCCAGCAGTCATAATCCGTAGCCATCGCTAGGGTGGCGTAGGCAATCTCGGCTTCTCTCGCCAGTTTGGCCTCGGGTAAGTTCGTCATGCCGATAATAGTAGCGCCCCAGCTTCGATATAGATGAGATTCTGCCTGGGTTGAGAAAGCAGGCCCTTCCATACAGACATAGGTGCCGCCTCGGTGCAGCACCACATCAGGTAGATCGAGAGCGGCGATCGCTTCTGTCAACACACCCGCCAGCGCCGGACAAATCGGCTCACCAAAGGCAATATGCCCGACGATGCCTTCCCCAAAGAAAGTCGAGATGCGGTTGCGAGTGCGATCGATAAACTGATCGGGAACCACCATGTCCAACGGCTTCACTTCAGCCTTCAGGGAACCCACCGCCGAAGCTGAAATCAGATACTCTACGCCCAAACTTTTCATGGCATAGATATTGGCTCGAAACGGCAGTTCGGACGGCATTAGCGTATGATTCCGCCCATGTCGCGCCAGAAATGCGACACGCGTTCCCTCTAGCGTACCGACGATTAACGCATCCGAAGGACTGCCAAAGGGGGTATCAATCTGTACCTCTTCGACTTCCTGTAATGCCTCCATCTTGTATAGACCGCTGCCGCCAATAATTCCAATTTTGACCTGTTCCATATTCACGCCTGCGCTGCAACGACAAGCTATTTTACCGGGAAATGGAAGGGTGAAAGACGGAACAGCGACTAGAGAAGTTCCTGAGGCCGATTTCCGCTGAGCCATTTCAGCGGTTTAGCAGTTTTTTGAGCCGCCTCTCTCCTAGAATGCAGGTGCAGACGGATTTCAGCGTATTTGGATCTAGGCATGGCCGTTGATTATGACCTTGTAATTATTGGGGGCAGCGCTGTGGGACGCTATGCGGCTGCTCAGGCAGCCCAGTGCGCCAGAGTAGCCTTGGTAGAGTCAGCCCCCCCCGCGTGGAATGAGCTATACCATTCCACCTTTCTGCATGCTGTCCATCTGGCTGAGCCAACGCAGCGATCGCCCCATTGGGGGGTGCAGCGCCAGTCCACTTTTGACCTTGAGAAAACCCTGACCTGGGCGCAGGGAGTTGCTGAGAACTTAGAAGATCAAGGGATAGAGGGACGATCGCTTCCATTACTAGCAGCGGCTGGGGTCGATGTGGTGATTGGGCAAGGTGAATTTCTGCGGCGACCCCGCTGGGGGTTTAGCGTTAATGGGCGGTTGCTGCGATCGCGTGCCTTTTTGCTGGCTCCTGCTGCCTCTTGTCGCATCCCCGCTATGCCTGGACTTGAAACCTTGCCCTATCTGACTTTAGATACGGTCTGGCAAGATTCGGTCTGGCAGAAGCCCTTTGCCGATCGCCTGATCATTTGGGGCAACGATCCTAGAGGCATTGAACTGGCTCAAGCCTGGCGGCAGCTAGGTGCGCAGGTGACGATTATTAGTCCCGATGTGTTGCTGCCCCAGGCCGATCGAGAGATGGCAAACCTGGTACAGGCTCACCTAGAAGCAGAAGGAGTGGATATTTTTACGCAGGCGATCGTTCAGCGAGTTGACGCGGCTCAAAAGCAGATCCGTCTCATCTGGCGCGATCGAGGAGAAAGCGGTGGGGGCGATCGGACTTTAGAAGCAGATACCCTGCTGCTGGCAACTCCGCCCTGCATTGATCTCACCTCCCTCAATCTTGACGCTGTAGGCGTAAAATGGCACCCGCGCGGCATTGTCGTGAACCGCAAACTGCAAACAACCCATCCTCGGATTTATGCTTGCGGGACAGCTCTGGGCGGCTCTGCTGAATTTGCCTTGGCGCGGCATGAAGCTACCCTGGCGGTCAGAAATGCTTTGTTTTGGCCGCAGTCTGCCGTGCGCTATGGACAGGTGCCCTTTGCCTTGATGACGGCTCCAGAACTGGCGCAGGTCGGCCTCACTGAAGCTCAGGCTCGACAAGCCTATGGGGCAGAGGTTCGAGTGCTGAAGCAGTTCACCAAAACCTTGCCCAAAGCCCAAATTCAGGGTGATCCGACAGGCTGCTGTAAGCTGATTGTCCATCGCAAGGGTGATATTTTAGGCGGACACTGGGTCGGCAGAGCGGCCAGCGAAGCTATTGGCATCATTGCGCTGGCGATGCAGCAAAATATCAAGATCCAGGCGATCGCTCAACTTTCTATGGCTACTCCAACCCATGCCGAGTTGCTTCAGGCGATCGCCCAACAATGGCGGCTCGCTCCATGGAAGGCCACCGGGATCGAAACCTGGCTGAGCCTGCGACGAGACTGGAGTTCTTAGTGAGGTAAAGGTCTCTTTGCTTTTAGGGTGAATTATGGCGCACTATCATTTACGCCTTCAAAAAAGAGGGTTTGAGAGATGCTCTGCCACCCTCTTACAAGCAAGTTACAAGCAAGTGATAAACAATTACACTTTCGCCAATGTCACCTTCTGGGGCTGGTCTTGATATTTACCAGAGCGATCGGCATAGGTGGTTTCGCAGGGTTCGCCTTCTAGAAACAGAAGCTGCACAATACCTTCGTTGGCATAGATGCGGCAATCGGCACTGGAGGAATTGCTAAATTCCAAAGTCAAATGACCCCGCCATGAGGCTTCGACAGGCGTGAGGTTGGCAATTAGCCCAACGCGAGCATAGGAACTTTTGCCGATACAGATCACCGTGATGTTGGATGGAATGTCTAGGTGCTCTAGCGCTACCCCTAAACCATAGGAATGGGCTGGGATTACAAAATAGTCGCCATCTTCATCCTGATGGAGGGGGACGGATTCCAGGTTTTTGGAGTTAAACCGCTTAGGGTTGACCACCGTGCCAGGAATATGGCGAAATACCAAAAATTCCTCAGGAGACAGGCGAATATCATAACCATAGGAAGACATACCGTAGCTCAGCACCTTACGCCCTAGCGCCGACTCGCTGCCCGTGGGAGCGATCGCCACCGTGCGAATTAACTTTGGCTCAAAGGGCGTAATCATGCCCTGTTGGGCTTGTTCATGAATCCAGCGATCGTTTTTCAGCATTGGCTTACTCCTCTTCCTTGGGCTAGTACCAGAGGAATTATATAGAAGATATGGAAAACGCAATCAGCCGGGAGAGATTTGCGTTGAAGGATGATGCGGCTCCGTGGTGCCAAAAATCTAATCTTGAAGGCCAGCTTGCTCAGACAGCGGTTGGTAATGGGGGCAGCGATCGCAAGGCCCACTCGGATTAACGGTACAGCGAAGCAGCTCAGAGCGGGCGTTATACAGGCAGGTAATGTCTCCGACCACCCAGCGCCCTTCCAGCAAGCGCCCTTCGGCTGGAGCCTCAATATTTTGAACGTAGAGCGCTATCTTGTGCAGCTCGTAGCGTCCCGCTTTTAGCCAATAGCGATGCCGCCGCTCCAGTACCAAATAGGTCTGACTGTTCATTTCTAAACATGCACCCGGCTGGGGATTCCAGTCCAGATGGAGATGACCCAAAGTGGTTCGAGATTGGCTCAAAATCACTTCTGTGGGTAGCGAATTCAACGCCATAGTAAGGCCATAGTTCAGTCAGTATCGAGAGGCAATTTGAATCAAGAGCAGCACCTCCGAAAACCAGATTAGGGTGTCAGGGTACACATTTTGCGCACTCCGACACCCTAACCAGCCCTGTTTCCAAGGCTCTGAGGTGCTAGACAGATGTCAAGGTTCTAGCGACGCTAAGGCTACGAAGCCGCAGCCTGACGCGCTTTCGCCTCTTCAATCACCTCTGTGGCGATGTTGTTAGGGCAAGGCGAGTAGTGAGAGAACGACATCGAGAACTGTCCGCGTCCAGAGGTCATGGTGCGTAGGTCGCCAATGTAGCCAAACATTTCACTCAGCGGCACATCAGCTTTGATGCGCGCACCCGTTTGCCCGGTCTCCTGAGACTTCATCATGCCGCGACGACGATTGAGATCGCCAATGACATCTCCCATATAAGTATCTGGGGTGAACACATCGACAGTCATGATCGGCTCTAGCAGCTGAGGCCCTGCCT
Source organism: Coleofasciculaceae cyanobacterium (assembly GCA_036703255.1). GTDB lineage: Bacteria > Cyanobacteriota > Cyanobacteriia > Elainellales > Elainellaceae > Drouetiella. The sequence continues at coordinate 51,679 of DATNPL010000156.1, read as the reverse complement.
TAGGAAGACTCTGCCGATAGGCAGCCTTCGCGGCAATCTCAAAGGCGATCGCCGATGAGTCTACCGGGTGGAAGCCTCCTTCTGTCAGGGTGAACTTCAAGTCCATGCAGGGGAATCCTGCCAGCACACCCTTGTCAATACAGCTTTCAAAGCCTTTTTGAACGGCTGGCCAGTATTCACGAGGCACGCTGCCCCCCGTCACCTTAGACTCAAACACAAAGCCGCTGCCCGGTTCACCCGGCTCGATGATGTAGTTGATCTTGGCATATTGACCCGATCCACCCGACTGTTTCTTGTGAACATAGCCATCTTCAAGCCGCTTGGTAATCGACTCCCGATAAGCTACCTGAGGTTCGCCTACTTCAACTTCTACGCCGTGAGTCCGTTTCAGGATATCCACCTTAATGTCAAGGTGCAGTTCGCCCATGCCCTTGAGGATGGTTTCACCGCTCTCCTCATCCGTCACCATGTGGAAAGAAGGATCTTCTTGCACCATCTTGGTCAACGCAGCGCCCATTTTTTCTTCACCCCCCTTCACCTTAGGCTTCACCGAGATGGAGATCACCGGATCAGGGAAAACCATGGGTTCTAGCGTCGCCGGATGCTTGGGATCGCAAAGGGTATGGCCTGTGCGCACGTTCTTCATGCCGACGATTGCAATAATATCGCCCGCTTGAGCCGAGTCGATTTCCTCACGCGAGTTGGCATGCATCTCCACCAAGCGGCTAATCCGCTCAGTTTTGCCCGTATAGGTGTTGAGGATGGTATCACCCTTAGACAACTTACCGGAATAGAGACGAGTAAAGGTCAAGGCTCCAAAGCGATCGTCCATAATTTTGAACGCCAGCGCCCGTAGCGGCTTCGTAGGGTCAACAACGGCAAACTCGCCCGTTTCATTACCCTCCAGATCCACTTCAGGCTGGGGCTTGACTTCCATAGGGTTGGGCAGATAGTCCACCACAGCATCCAGCACAAGCTGCACGCCCTTGTTCTTAAAGGAGGAGCCGCAGTAGGTCGGGAAGAAAGCCATATCGCGAGTGCCCTTACGGATGCAGCGCTTCAGGTCTTCAATACTGGGTTCTTCACCTTCCAAGTACTGCTCCATCAAAGCGTCATCTTGCTCGATCGCCAATTCGATGAGCTGTTCCCGATACTTCTCGACCAGGTCAACCATATCGGCAGGCACCTCTTTAATGGTGTAAGCCATCGGGTCGCCAGAGTCGTCCCAGGTCCAAGCTTTGCGCGTCAGCAGGTCAACTGCGCCAGAAAACTTCTCTTCCACACCAATGGGCAGCACCATCACCATCGGCTTAGCGGCGAGCACCTGCTCAACTTGCTTGACCACGCGGTAAAAATCAGCACCCGTGCGATCGAGCTTGTTGATATAGATGATCCGCGCTACCTTGGAGTCGTTGGCATAGCGCCAGTTGGTTTCAGACTGTGGCTCTACGCCCCCCGAACCGCAGAAAACGCCAATGCCGCCGTCAAGAACCTTGAGAGAGCGATAGACCTCAATGGTGAAATCGACGTGACCGGGAGTGTCAATAATGTTGAGCTGGTGCTCGTTCCAGAAGCAGGTTGTCGCAGCCGACTGAATCGTGATGCCCCGCTCTTGCTCTTGCTCCATGAAGTCCGTCGTTGCCGCACCTTCATGCACCTCACCAATCTTGTGGATCTTTCCGGTAAGCTTCAGAATTCTTTCAGTTGTGGTTGTCTTACCTGCATCCACGTGGGCGAAGATGCCGATGTTTCGATAACGAGTCAGGTCTTTCATAGTTGCTCTCTAAATTAAATGTGACGGCTGGTGACCCCCTGCAAGCGCTATCTGGAGGCAGTTGGCGTTGCTTTTGCAACCAGTGCAGGCTAAATTTTAAGACCCTAAAACTCTAGGGAATGTCGATTCTGCCTCATGGCAACATTGCCAATTGTAAAGTGTTGCGATGTAAATGTAGAAGGGGGATCAGCAATGATTTGGGGGATTTTGCGAAAATAAACAAGCGCTTGGAGCGTGGAAGATGCTTTGCACATACAGCCACAGGCTAGAAACTGGTTCGGCTATCTCTCCAGGCTATTCTTCGGCCAACGCTTGCTTGAGGCGATCGCGCTGCCTCTTAATATGACGCTCATACCAGTTCATAACGGGCGTGGCGCTAATGCCGTGAATGAGGATTGAGAAAACAACAGTTCCTAACGTAATCCAGGCAATCATTTCTGCCACATCGCCCTGTAGTCCTCCACCCATTGCGTAGAATAAATAGTATAGCGAACCGACCCCCCGAATGCCAAACCAGCCAAATAGCCAGCGTCTGGCAGGGGCATAGTTTGTGCCGATTGTGCTGATCCAAGCACCCAGAGGCCGGATCACGAACAGCAGCAGCCCTGAAACGAGGAAGATTGGCCCTGCGAAGCGCAGCATTGGCTCAAAACGAAGGAGCGATCCCAGCAGCAAAATGGTGCCCAGCTCTGCAAGTTTTTCAAACTGCTCAATAAATTCAAGCTGCGCTAGCCGTTTTTCGCGGTTGTGGTAGTAGTGCTGCGTCGCAATACCCGCCACAAACACCGCCAGAAATCCGTACCCATTTAACAGCTCGGTGACAGAGTAGGTAATCAAAATAATGCTCAGCGATACGAAGTTGTCCATCGCTTCACTCACCGGGCGACGTTGCTGCACAAAGCGATCGATCCGGACTGCGCCTTTGGCAATCAAAACCCCTACTCCCAGACCTACCGCGATCGCCCAAACGAGATCGATCGCCACCCATTCCCCAAACCAGTCTTGCCATCTGTCATTTTCTATCCAGTGCAAGCCGAAATAAACAAAAGGAAAGGCCAGCGCGTCATTCAGTCCCCCCTCGGAGGTCAGACCAAACCGCAGCTCATCCTGATCGTCAGGGTGATTGAGCTGGCTCTCTGACGCCAAAACTGGATCAGTGGGAGCTAAAATTGCGCCCAATAAAACGGCCTCTCCCCAAGCCAAGCCCAGCAGCCAATGTCCCAGGAGCGCAACTGCAAAAATGGAGATGGGCATGAGTAAGCCAATCAATCGAACGGCTGATCCCCAAGCCCAAAAATTAAGGGGACGGTTCATCTTTAAGCCGCAGCTAAATAGAGAAATAAGCACCACCATTTCGGTGACTTTTTCTAAAAAGCCTGCGCCAGGTCTAATTTGAATTAGGTTAAACCCATAGGGACTTAGAATAATTCCAGCGGTTAAATAAATTAGAGCAAACGAAAAGGGCGATCGCGTAATCCAGCCCGATCCCAACGTTACCGTCAACAAGAGTAATCCAATAACCAGCAGGTCTAGAATATAGGTATCCACTGCATTTCCATCATCTAAAACTGCCTCTCAAAGCTAGCAAGATATTCTGCAACGGGGAATAGACCCTAAGCTACACATCTGTCTATCTTTAGAGATACCTATCAGATAAAATGCAATCTATTTTAAAGGCTTAGAGGAGATTTAGATCTGCTCAAGATAATCATTAAATCGTTCTCTGAGCTGTGCCATGCTCAAGTCTTGAGTCCAGTATTCTACTAAAGTATGACCAAACGCCCAGGCATTCCGTTCTGGTGAACTAGAGTTTTCCAGCAGAAGCGACCAGATCGATCGCAAATCAAAGCTAGGGACATTCGCTGCCAGATTAACCTCTCCATGCAGCATGCCGAACAAATCATAGGCCATTTGAAGTTTGCCAATGACGATCGGCAGTTGCTCAACGGGGATTTGTTCGGCCAGCAGATAGGCGAGGGCAGGCGATCCGGTCGAAAGTGTTGAAACAAACTGGAGCACAGGGCTTTTGAGTAAGGCTGCCAGTCCCTGCGTGGTGGTCATCTGAAAGGTATAGCGATCGATGATTTTAGCGGCAGCAACGGTACGCGCTTCTAAATTGCGTAAAAATCGAGCTAGACGGATCTGCTTGGCAGGGGCGATCGTTTCTAGAAGCGCCAGCGACAGGGATTCGGCTCCCCAAGCGGTTCGCCCACTCTCTAAATGGCTGGTCACTAGGGGCAAAACCCGATCGCAATAGTCCCCCAACATCTGAGCGCGATATTCTGTAGCCTCTCGCATGGCTTTCTCTTTGGGGCGATCGCCCCATTGCCAGTCATAGGGGGGCTGCCACTCTCGCAGAGGTCGCAACCGATCGACTTGAGTGACGATGGCGATCGTCGGTAAGTCCGGGATCTCTGCCTTGAGGTCTTTGAGAAAATCAGCATCCATTTGCAAGGCCGGATCGAGAGCCGGGGTGACGAGCAGGAGCAGATCGGCGGTCGTGGCATAATCCAACACCTGATTGCGGAAATCTTGGCGATTGGCCTGTTCGTATCCCGGCGTATCCCAGAGTGTCAGAGTTTCATCGGCTGCCTGCCATTGGTAGCTCTGAATGCGATCGGTACTGGGCAGCATATCTACCACGGCGCGATCGGCTTGAAACAGCGTGTTAATCAGGCTGCTCTTTCCTGCGCCTGTTCGCCCGACGAGCAAAATATTGACGGGCTTCTGTGCCACCTGTTCCGCTGACTCGGCCTGCGTCAGAATCTCGCGCAAGGTTTGAGTCTTGGCTTTGACCACAGTGGTTTTGGGTGGGGCAGAAGCTGGGGCTGCAAAAGCGTCGGGTAAAGTGCTGCCGCTGTAAAGGGCGATCGCTTGCCGACACAGATTTCGTAATGCCGCCTCTCGCAGCATTTGGCTGAGGTTGACCAAGAGCTGCTGACTGGCTCGGTTGCCGGAAGGTGAACTTGCCTGCTTGGCCACAGCTGCCGCAGGATTGAGCAGCCACTGTGCCCAGTTCCAGACGCGCAAGACCTTGCGCGCAGAAGGCTCTAGCTTTTGGTAGACCTCGTAGGCTTGAATGGTTTGGGCGATCGTCGCCTGTCCTAAAACGGGCGAGAGCTGCTGCATCCACTGATCAAGGTCATCTACGGTGCCACGAATCAGTCCATAGGCTTGAGGAATGTAGATGTTGAGGAGCGGATATTTCACCTCAGGATGGTAGATCTGGGCGATCGCTACAACCAGCTCCTGGCAACGTACCCAGAAAGTAGACCAGTCTTCCCAAAGCGGACGATCGGTTTGTGTGGTTTTGAGGATTTCTTGCAGGGCGGCTTCGGCGCGATCGGCATTACTGCCCAGATTGCTACCCAGAGTTAGAGACACTTCAAGAATTGCTTCTAGATCTGGACTGGTTTGTGCCGCTTCGGCCTGCGCCACAATCGGCCGCGTCCATTTCACCAATAGCCATTGCCAACCCACAATGACTAGCGTGAACACAGCCCAAATCCAGCTCAATCCCCAAGCATGAATTTGTAGCCCAGCCGCCACCAGAAGAAACCCGATTAGGCTGGCGATCGGCATTGCCAACACGACCCACTGCCACACTTTTAGTCGCACCATGACTCTATTCTCACGAGGTTACAATTAAGAAAACTGACGTTAGTCCGCAAAAGGTACTGTCTTTTTGTATTGTGGGCATTTTGTAGTGTGGGCATTCCAGCACAGGCGATACAGCACAGGTGACTCAACCCGTAAAAATTCTACTTGTTGAAGATGATACGCTGACGGCTGAAGCGATCGTAAAGCTCTTGGCTGTGCCGCAGTCGTATCACCCGCCGCAGCCCTACAAAATAGATGTGGCTGAAGATGGACAAGTCGGGTTGGCATGGGCAGAGGCGATCGCCTATGACTTGATCATTCTGGATGTTATTTTGCCAAAGTTAGATGGTATTCGCCTCTGTCAAGAGTTACGGCTTCGGCAACATACGGTGCCCATTCTGCTGTTAACCGCCAAAAACGGCATTCCTGACAAAGTGGCGGGGCTTGAGGTCGGAGCCGATGACTATGTGGTCAAGCCTTTTGACCCCCAAGAGCTGCTCGCCCGAATTCGAGTTTTGCTGCGCCGAAATCAGACCCCTTCCACCGTTTTGACCTGGGGCTACCTTTACCTAGACTCGGCCAACCATGAGGTCAGGTATGGAGAACAGGCTCTGACGCTGACCCACAAGGAATATCAGCTCCTTGAGCTGTTTCTGCAAAATAGCCATCGCGTGTTTAGCCGCAACGCCCTGATTGAGACCCTGTGGGCCATAGATACCCCTCCTACAGAAGGCACGGTCACGACGCACATCATGAGTCTGCGGCGAAAACTGAAGCTTGCAGGCGCTGATGCAGAGCTGATTGAAACGGTCTATGGCACGGGCTATCGGCTAAAGCCCCTGCCCGCCTCCCCGCCTATTCCATTATCTCCATCTGTGGCAGACTTGCCCTCTATGCCAGCGCCCCACGAGATCTTGCAACCCCAGCAAACTCGTTTGGCGATCGCGCATTTATGGGAGGAATTGCAGGACAAAGTTAAAGCCCGTCTGCCTATTTTTGATCAGGTATTGGGGGCGCTTCAGACCAATCGGCTAACCCGCGAACTCCAACATCAGGCGGCTCAAGAAGCGCACCGACTGGCGGGATCGCTGGGCATTTTTGGGTTTGCTCAGGGTTCTGACCTGGCGCGATCGTTAGAAACGTTGCTATCAGCCCCTAACCTAACGCATGCGCAAGGCGATGCTTTGAGCAAACAGATCACAAGACTGCGCCAAGCTACGCAGATTGTACCCTCGACCCAGCCACATTTTGGGCAAGTCATCTCAGCCTCCAGGGCGACTCAGCCAAACCTAACCGTAAATTCATCTCGCTCTACCGTGCTGCTGGTCGATGATGATGCGGATGTGGCACAGCAGCTTTGTGCCGAGGCTAACGCCTGGAATATGCAGCTAGAGAGCGTTGCAGACTTGGCTGCTGCCAGAATAGCGATCGCCCATCAGCCCCCTGATGTCATCCTCCTAGACCTCAATTTTACCCATAGCGCTGAGGATGGGTTTGCCCTCTTGGCAGAGCTGGCGACACAGACGCCGCCGATTCCCACCCTGGTGTATACGGGCAAAAACGAGCTGAGCGATCGCCTCAAAACCGCAGAACTGGGGGGGCAAGCCTTTCTGACAAAAACGCTAACGTCTGCTCAAGTCCTAGAAACCGTGACCCAGGTGCTGAGACAGTCCAGCCTTCAAAAAATTGGACAAAATTCCACGCTTTTGATCGTGGATGACACTGAAGAAGATTTAGCGATTCTGCACACCCTCCTGCAACCTTGGGGATTCCGGCTTGTGACCCTTAGCCAGCCGCAACAGTTCTGGGAGGTTTTAGAAGCGACCCAGCCTGATTTGCTGATTTTAGATGTAATGATGCCTGCTCCGGACGGCATTGAGCTGTGCCGCGTTGTTCGCAATGATTCCTATTGGAGTTGGCTACCCATTATATTTTTGAGCGCCCACACCGATTCAGCTCTACTGCAACGGCTATTTGCGATCGGAGCTGACGACTTTCTCAGCAAACCGATTGAGGGTTCAGTCCTGGTTCCTCGTATCCTCAATCGGCTGGTTCCCTTGATACGACAGCCCCAGTTTTAGGGCTATGGCTTGAGCCAATCTACGTCTAGGAGCGCAAATTAAGTAGCCTCAGTAGATCGCAAAATCCTCCTATTTTTTCTAAAAGCTGGATTTCAAAGGCGCTCCGCGCGCCACAAAAACCTAATTTGCGATCTCCTGAGCCTGTAGCAGCGGCATTGCTTAATCCATAATCTTTAGCTCACCGCTATCTCCGTCTAGGCAGGCCGAGATGCCTACGGGTAGAGCCGCATTGACCCCATCGTGACCAAAAGGCAGGGCAGAAACGATGGGAATGCCTAAATCGCCCAGCCGATCGCGCAACACTTCGGCAACGGTGAAGCTGGGAATATGGGCAGGCGCTTCGCATTGGCTAAATCGCCCTAGGGCAATACCCTGAATGCCTTTGAGAGCGCCGCTCATCCGCCATTGGGTCAACATGCGATCGATGCGGTAGGGCGCTTCGGAGACATCTTCTAAGGCTAAGATCACCCCTGCTAAAGGGGGTTGGGCTGGAGTATGTAACAAGTGGGTGGCTACTGTCAGATTGGCAGGCAGCAAAACACCGCTAGCGGTACCTCCGCCCCAACCCTCACCTTGCAAAGACGGCAGCGATCGTCCTTCTACCCAGTCGAATAAGCGCTGGCGTGACCAGTCGGGTTCAGCGGCGATCGTCGTCAAGAGGGGCGCATGTACCCCTGAGATGCCCTGAATGCTGAGGCTCCAGAGCAAACTGGTAATATCTGAAAAGCCGATCAGCCACTTGGGTTCACCGATCCACTGCCAGTCTTCCAGGAGGCGTGCCCCACCATAGCCGCCTCGAGCACAGAGGATGCCCCGACAAGCAGAATCGGCCATCGCTTCGGCCAACTGGAATCGTCTTTCGGCATCGGTTCCGGCCAGATAGCCCCAGCGCCGATCATAGCCAGGACTTAGCTCAACTCGGTAGCCGCGCGATCGCCAAATCTCGATACCCTGCCGAAATGCCTCCTGCTCTCGCAAGGCTCCACTGGGGGCAATCACCCGCAGCAGATCGCCAGGTTGCAGCGGAGCGGGAAGCCTACAGGTCATAGTTCCTCTCAAGATAGCTTGGGTCTTGTGAAAATTTGCTGCATAGATTCTGTTACACAGAGTGCAGGATCATGCACAGTTCACCATGCACCAAAATCAGCGGCATGTCTAGACTTCTACGGAAATCTCTAGAGTTTTATGGCATCCAAAAAACTCATCTCTACCATCCGCAAAGCGCTCTTTTCTACCGAGAGGCAGGCAGCTTATTTTGCAAAAACTGAGTGGCTTCTTCTGCCGTAATCGGCGTGCTAAATAGGAATCCCTGCATTTCTTCGCAGCCCAGCGATCGCAGCAGATACTCTTGCACCTCATTTTCAACCCCTTCGGCCACCAGCTTCAAGTTCAAGATCTTGCCTAGCGCAATAATGGCTGCCACGATCGCCTGATCGCTTGGTTCTGTTGTGAGATGCTGGATGAAAGAGCGATCAATCTTCAAGGTTTGAATGGGCAGTTTTTTTAAGTAGCTAAAGGACGAATAGCCCGTGCCAAAGTTATCGAGGGCGATCGAAACACCCATTTGGCGCAGCTCAGTCAAAATAGACTGCGTCCGCTCCACATGCTTTCCGGCTGTGGTTTCCGTTATTTCCAACTCTAAGTAAGAAGGTGCAAGACTCGTATCAGCCAAGATCTGTTGCACCCTCTTGAGAATTTGCTCTTGCCCAAACTGTTGGGTTGATAGATTTACAGAAACTGGAATAGGGGATAACCCGAGCATCTGCCAAGCTTTGTTTTGCATACAGGCCATTTGCAGCACCCATTCACCGATCGGCACAATCAGCCCTGTCTCTTCAGCCAAGGGAATAAATTTCTCAGTAGGAATAACACCCAGAATCGGATGCTGCCAACGAAGCAGCGTTTCCATATGAGTAATCTTACCTGTCACCACATTAATTCGAGGTTGATAATACACCTCAAATTCTTCACGTTCCAAGGCGCGGTGCAAAGAGTTCTCTAACGTTAATAATTCTGAAACCTGGGTGTTGATAGCCGCAGTATAGAGATGGTAACTATTGCGTCCCCCCTCTTTGGCGCGATAGAGAGCAGCGTCAGCATTTTTAAGCAGCGTTTCTGCGTCTTCACCATCATGAGGATAGGCGGCAATGCCAATGCTGATGCTGATATGCAGACTATGGCCCTCTAAAACGAACTCTTGGCGCAAAGACTCTAGAATTCGCTGAGCGATCGCCGTGGCATCTTTGATGTCGTGAATATTAGATAACAGCAGGGTAAATTCGTCGCCCGCCCAACGCGCTACCATATCGCTCTCGCGCAGACAGTCGGTTAGGCGATCGGCCACGCTTCGCAGTAGCAAGTCTCCTGCCGCATGACCGAGCGTATCGTTAATGTTTTTAAATCGATCTAAATCTAAAAACATCACTGCCAGCCGCGTTTGTTCTCGTTTGGCATGGTCTAGCGTTGTAGATAACCGATCGCTAAACAACATCCGGTTGGGCAATCCAGTCAGTAAATCATGGGAAGCCTGATAGCGAATCATGGCTTCATTGCTATGCCGAGTTGTGACATCTCTGAAGCTCCAGACGCGCCCCACAATTTTGCCGTTCAGGCGCTGTGGCAGAGAATAGCGCTCAAAAATCCGGCCATCTTTTAGCTTCAGCACATCTTCGTAGGTTGATCCTTCACAGATTTCATATTCGGCAGGAGCCGTTAATGGGTGAGGCAAATCTTCCCCCGCTCTAAAGCTTTCCAGGGTAAAGTCAGGCGTGAAAAATGCAGCAGGGTCTTGTAGCTGCCCTAAAATTTCTTCGATCGGCATTTGATTCTTGTGAGAGAATTCACCTGCAATGCCCCACATTTCGACAAATTTTTGGTTAAATCCTTCAACTTTTCCAGATTTATTGATGACTAAAATGCCATCCGCAGTCGATTCTAGGGTGGCTTGTAGCAGCGAGAGAGATTGTTCTAAATTTGCCTGAGTTCGCTGGCGATCGCTAATATCTCTCTTGATGGCTACATAGTTCGTGATTTCACCTGCACAGCCATAGACCGGAAACAGGGTGGCATCCTGGTGATAAATCGAACCATCTTTGCGCTTCCCCAGGCAGGAACCGACCCAAGCGCTGCCTGATGAAAGGGTTCGCCAAATTTCTTCGTAGAAAATATCGTCCTGCTCTTCCATCTGAAACAAAGCCGCAGAGGTTTGTCCTAATGCCTCTTCGCGGCGATATCCCGTGATTCTTTCAAAAGCTGGATTCACATAAACCAAGCGAGATTGCAGATCGCCAATCTCGATCGCATCTACGGCTTGCTCTAAGATGGCGGTTGCTAGCACTGTTTGCTGAGATACTTCGCAAGGAAAGGTTTTGGCCGAGGGAAGTGAGAGCATTAAGTTTAATAAACTTTGATTTGAAACCGCTCCCAATATTGGCGGCACATCTTCCGTCATTAGCATCTCCACCCTAGTCCTTTGCTGTATGTACTTATCCGGAACCGAAACAGCGAGCTTGAGCGTGAGTCTGGCTGTTGCCTACCTAGTGCAAATATCCGTAGTCAAGCAACGTTTTTAGCTAACTTTAGATACACTTATATCTCAGTATAGGCATCTAGCAGAGCGCGTTACTCAGCTTTTTGGCGGATCTATTTGAGCACCCGTAGATTTTAGTGCCGTTTCAGGCGCTGTCACCCGGCTATGAAATTTATTTTGAGCGGTGCGCCCTGCACGCCGCTCAAAATAAATTTCATAGACAAAATCAGCAATGCCAAATCTTTGAGTGAATTCAGCCCCAATCACCGGGTGCCGTAGAGTAAGCCAAAGCGGATTAAGCCTCGACGATACCCCTGCTGCATCAGACCCAACGAAAGCGCCGCTTGAATAGTAGTCCAGCCAGAACCCAGCAAACCCAAGACTGCGGCTGGTGTGATGGCAGAGTCGATCACAACATCCCAGAAAGGCGCAACGGCTGTAGACCAGTCGGCTGTGCGGAGGCTCTGAAAGCCTTGAGCCTGGGCGATCGCCTCATATTCGGGAAGCGAAATCACGTAAGGCAAGCAGTAGACCTGGTAGATTCTTTCCAAAAGCTTACGCTCATCGGGGGTCAGGGGCGCTTGAGGCGCAGCGGTTGGGCGATGGCACCAAGTCACAAAGATAAACTTGCCGCCCGGTTTCAGCACCCGATAGCATTCTTGCAAAAAATTTTGCTTATCGGGCATATGTTCGCCGCTTTCTAACGACCATACCAAGTCAAAAGATTGATCGGCAAAGGGCATCTCTAGGGCATCTGCAACTTGAAAGGTGGCGCGATCGCCCAAACCTGCGGCTTGCGCACGGGCAATGGCGCGGTTGGCCTGCACCGGACTCAAGGTGATCCCTGTAACTGTAGCCCGATATTTCTCGGCCAAATAGAGTGAGCTGCCGCCAATACCGCAGCCCACGTCTAAAATTTGGCTTGCCTGTTGGATATCAGCCCATTTCAACAGTTCTTCAATCAGGTCAATTTGCGCCTGCCGTCGCTCTTTACGCTCGGTACCTGCCTCGCCGTAATAGCCATGATGCATGTGTTCTCCCCAGATTTGCTCCCACAAACCTGAAGATGCGTCATAGAACTGCTGAATTTGTTGTTGAAGGGTAGGCATGAGTAAAATGGTGCGTCTACGGCGTTTTGCTTAGTTTACGCGATGGGCAACGCTCTCGCGTCGCCTCGTGCGGATGTTGTTGGGGCTGAGGCGTGGCACAATCTACAGTGAACCGCAAGACGCGCCTCGTGGCGTTGAGGACTATGGCTGAAATTGAGCGATCGGAACCCTTGAGCAGCTTTGAATCTGCCGATGCAGGCTGGATTAAAGAGCCTGGAGTTGATGATCCCCCGCCGCGATCGCCCAGCTCTAAGCCAACGCTGAAAGGCGAAATTCAACAGGGTTGGGGCTATGTTCTGTTCATCTGGAACCTGTCAAAGCGCATCCGCAGCTGGAAAAATCGCGCTCGCTTCGTTCTGGGGTTGATTCTCTGGAAGCCGATTCTGCCCGATGATCAATAGCCAATCCTCATGCCTCACTCTCACTCCTCGCCTGTTTTATCGGAGCAAAGATGGTCTATTACGATGCCCAACAATTTGAATTTGTGGCAGATTTAGAAGCCAATTGGCAAACAATGCAGCAAGAGCTAAGCCAATTGCGCCCCAAAGACTTTGTGGCCTATCCAGAGCGGTATTTGCTCGACCAAAACACGGGCTGGGATGTGTTCGGCCTGTATTTCGTCGGGGTCAAAATTGACATCAACTGCGATCTCTGTCCAGTGACGGCACGATGGGTTAAGTCTGTTCCTGGCATGATCACGGCTGGATTTTCTAGTCTGGCTCCAGGGGCGCATATCGTGCCCCATTCGGGCAGACCCAGTGGTGTGTTGCGCTGCCACATGGGTCTGATAGTCCCAGAACGGTGTGCCCTGCGAGTCGGCAGAGAAATTAAAACCTGGAAGGAAGGCAAATGCCTGGTGTTTGATGATACCTCAGAGCATGAAGCCTGGAACTTAAGCGATCGCCCCCGCACCGTCCTACTGCTAGATTTCAAAGCTCCAGAAGGCTTTTTACCCTCATGACAGTCGCACGCACCATCTGCATAGGATTCATGGCAGTGATTGCCATCGGCGCAATTTTTTTGACGCTACCTATCTCGATCGCCAATGGCACTTGGGGAGACTTTACGACAGCGCTGTTCACCTCAACTTCAGCCGTCTGCGTTACGGGGTTGGTTGTGGTAGATACGGGCACCTACTTCTCCTTCGTAGGCCAGATTTTCATCATGCTGCTGATCCAAATTGGGGGATTGGGCTACATGACGGCGACTACCTTTTTGCTGCTGATCTTGGGACGTCGATTTGGACTTCGAGAAAAAATGGCGATTCAGCAATCGCTCGATCGACGGGGGATGTCTGGCGTGGTGCCGCTGGTGCAGTCGATTATCGCCGTGACGCTGATCTTTGAGCTGACAGGCGCATTTTTAATGATTCCAGTCTTTGCGCCCCAATATGGCTTTGGCCATGCCCTGTGGCTAAGCCTTTTTCATAGCGTCAGCGCCTTTAATAATGCTGGGTTTGGGCTATTTCCCGATAATTTCATCAGCTATGCTGATTCCATCCCGATTAACCTGATCATCCCCCTGCTGATTATTTTTGGGGGCATTGGCTACCAGGTGATTATGGAAATTTACCTATGGTTTCGCGATCGCCTCATGCGTAGTCAAGAATGCGTGGTTCTAAGCCTCAATTTCAAAATTGCGGTGCGGACGACTCTATTTTTGCTGGCCGTCGGAACGATCGCCATCCTGTGGATAGAGTTTGAGAATCCCGATACCTTTGGAAATTTTACTTTGTGGCAGAAAATTCTGCTGGCCTGGTTTCAGGCCGTTGTGCCGCGCACTGCCGGATTCAACTCGCTCGATTACGGCAAGATGACCGATGCCGGATTGTTTCTGACGATCGTGTTGATGTTTATTGGAGCCAGTCCAGGCGGCACAGGCGGCGGCATGAAAACCACAACGCTACGGGTGTTATCTAGCTCGACTGCAACTGTTTTGCAGGGCAAAGAAGAGGTAGTTTGCTATCAGCGACAGATTCCGATGACACTAGTCATCAAGGCGATCGCGGTTGTCTTTGGTTCGATTATAACGGTGGCGATCTCAACGACGCTCATTGCCATCAGCGATCCAGACATTGAATTTATTCGGATTTTGTTTGAGGCCGTTTCTGCGTTTGCGACGGTGGGGCTTTCTACCAATCTCACGGCCAGCCTCTCTACCTTTTCTAAAATCGTCTTGATTCTGACGATGTATGTGGGCCGTGTTGGTGTTCTGCTTTTGATGTCTGCATTGCTTGGCGATCCCAAACCAACCAAAATCAACTTTCCAGAAGAGAATTTGCTAGTGGGCTAGGCAATTTCTGCTAAGTTAAAAGAGCTTTCTCTAAGAGTTCAAAGGCTGAAGAGAGCAAAATATCCTATCTTAGGGTCGCTACATCGTGACTTTAAATTCTCCTCTGTCCTCTTTAAGTTTCTTTAGAGGATTGCGCGCTCACAGTCGTCAATTTGCCGTAGTTGGGCTAGGACGGTTTGGCCGAGCGGTTTGTGGTACGCTGCATAGTCTGGGATATGAAGTTTTAGGCGTTGATTCTGATGAGAAACTGGTTGCTCAGGTTCTGACTGATCAAATCGTTTCTCATGCGCTTCAGCTAGACTCAACTGAGCCGTCAGCCTTGAGAGAGGCGGGTCTGTTTGAGTTTGATACGGTCATCGTCGCGATCGGCAACTATGTGCAAGAGAGTATTATCACGACGCTCAACCTCAAGGAGGGGGGCGTGCGCTACGTCGTGGCAAAAGCCTCTTCAGAGGTGCATGGAAAGCTGCTCGATCGCGTAGGAGCCAACCAGGTGGTCTTTCCAGAGCGTGAGATGGGTTGCGCTTTGGCGCGATCGATCACCAAGCCGGGCGTGCTGGAGCGGTTTGAGCTAGATCCTGACAACAGCATTGTAGAAGTGATTGTTCCGGCTGCGTTTGATGGCAAAACGATCGCTGAACTTGACTTGCGCAAACGCTATGGGCTAAACCTGCTAGCCGTAGGCATTGCTGAAAAGTTTGAGATCAACCCCTCACCGATCATGCGGCTCCAGAAAGACTGGCTGATGGTTGTGATTGGTACTAACAAGGGAATTGATCAACTGCCTGAATGATTCTCATCACAACAGCTTGCTAACTTCGGGAGGGTGCATCCTCCCAGAGTTAAGCTTGCAAATCGTTCTGGTCATGTCCGACTTTCACACCTCTAGACCTTCACACCCTTTCGCTCAGAGTCATGAAGCAATATGTGATTGGATTGATCAGCGGCACATCTGTTGATGGCATAGACGCAGCGCTGGTGGAACTCTCAGGGTCTACCCAAGATCTCAGGGTTACGTTGCTGACCGGGGCAACTTACCCCTACCCAGAGGCATTGCGATCGCAAATCCTTGCGGTTTGTGAAGGTGCCGCTCTGACCATGCCAGCGTTTGCCCAGCTAGATGAGGCGATCGCCAAAGTCTTTGCTCAGGCTGCGATCGCGATTCAGGCAGGTCAGCCCGCCGCAGCGCTAATTGGCTCTCACGGTCAGACTGTTTTTCATCGACCGCCAGGAGCCTCTCTTGCCGGAGAAAGCCAGCCCCTCTCGGCGCTGCCATCAGAGCTGGGCTACAGCTTACAGCTAGGTCGGGGCGCTCTCATCGCGCAGCTCACGGGCATCACCACTATCAACAATTTTCGGGCGGCTGATATTGCAGCGGGCGGGCAAGGCGCACCCTTGGTTTCGCCTGTGGATGTTTGTCTTTTGAGCCATCCGATTTATCATCGCTGTGTGCAAAATATTGGCGGCATCGGCAACGTCACCTTTTTGCCTGCGATCGATTCGGACATTCGTCAAACAAAGCCCATTCTGGGCTGGGATACCGGGCCTGGAAATGCGCTGCTGGACCTGGCAGTGTATCGGCTGTCGCAAGGCAGGCTGACCTTCGATCGCAACGGCGACTGGGCAGCGCAAGGTACGCCCTGCCAGACGCTGGTACAGCAGTGGCTCCAGCAGGACTATTTTCAGCAGCCACCCCCAAAGTCCACCGGGCGTGAGCTATTTGGAGAAGCCTATCTAGAAGCCTGTCTGGCCGATGCTGCCGCCCATACCCTTGTTCCCGCCGACATTTTGGCAACGTTGACAGAGCTGACTGCCGCTTCGATCGCCCAGAGCTATGATGCCTTTCTCCCTCAAACACCTGACCAAGTGCTGCTCTGTGGAGGCGGTAGCCATAATCTTTATCTAAAACAGCGCATTCAGGCTAATCTGGATCAGGCCGTGGTTTTGACCACAGATGAAGCAGGCTTGAACTCAGACTTTAAAGAAGCGATCGCTTTTGCGGTGTTGGCCTATTGGCGAAATTGCGGCATTCCCGGTAATCTCCCGGAAGTCACAGGAGCGCAGAAATCCGTGCTTCTAGGGGATATTCACCTGGTTAGTTAGATCCACGCAAGACTAAGATGCAGTAGCCCATGAATTCGGCAGGGTTGCTGCTTGAGACGGAATGATAAGGACAAGTGTTGTGTCTCACACTTTTTTATTAGAGTCAGGGCGCTGGACGCTGCAAGGAAACTGGCTCGATCGCGATGCCATGCCGATTACGGTGAAGGGAAAAATTCTGGTGGTTTGGAGCCGAGACGATTGGTTCACGATGGTGACAAAGCTGATCTTTCCAGGTAGCGATCGAGAAGAAATTTCTTTTCAGTATCGCGGTCGCTTTAATGCAGGTGAGCGGCAATACACCTTTGTCCTACTCCATAGCAGCTTAGGACGGGTAGAAGGCGAAGGCTGGGTGGCACCCGAATCGATTGTGCAGCGGTACTGGGTGCTGGGCGATCGGCAACGCCGCACCGGATTTGAGACGCTCCATCAGCTCAGCCCTGAGAAATACTGCCTCTCTAGCAGCATCATGGCAGGGCACTATCTTTACAGCACGATGGAGGCGATCGTCGAGCGACAGCCAGAGTAGAGGGTTTGGGGCTTTTCTATCCAAAGTCCTTCAAATATTTATAGTCTCAGTAGAGCGCTCAGCTCTCTTATGTTTTCTAAAAGCTGGATTTCAAAGGCGCTTTGCACCTTTGAAATCCAGCTTTTAGGGTTTTGTGGCGCGATCCATAGTTCTGTTATTCATAGTCCTGCTGAATTCGGCCGACCCCGGTACCCGGATAATACTTCGCCAAAATTTGCTCATAGGTATAGCCTTGTTCTGCTAACTCCAATGCGCCTAGCTGGCTCATGCCCCTGCCTTGAAAAGCCTCTGCCACAATATCATCGGAGGCCGCATACAGAGACTCGACTACGCCGCCGCGATAGCTAACGAATTCACCTGCCGTCTCATCGACTGCCCGATTGGTGGCATCGGCTTCTCGGTCAATGCCGCTGTAGACCTGAAAGTACTCATCGTCGCCCAGCTGGTAGAGCGAGTTAACAGGCTTAAAGTGATAGGTTAGCCCATAGGATCGGGCTGCGATCGCCTGAGCTTTGAGCGCCTCTGGAGGCCAATTGGGTGAGACTTCGCTAGCCACAACGCTGTATAAGTACTGCTTGAGGCTGACAAAGTTTACGCCCCAAAGGTGGCTGTCGTTAGCGGCAAGCAGAAGCCGTCCCCGATAGGTTCGATCGCCCAGCGTAAACAGACCCTCCGGCGAGGGTTCAATCCAAATGGGCGAAGGCAAATCCTGGGAGGCAAGGCTAATCGATTGTCCGTTGGCCTGGGCTGTGTAGGTTTGCCCAGCTGTGAGGCTGCCCAAATGCTCTCCATTCTGACCCATTAAATCTGCATTGGCAGAAACGCTGAGGGTAAGGGTGGTTACTCCTTTGGCGATCGCGACCCGCATTTCAATCAAGGAATCAACTGAAGCCAAGGAAGACTCAAACGCAGCCTTTGCCCGCTGATTCATAGCCTGCTGCTCTGGCGTCAGGGAAGGGTTCTCAGAATTTTCGGAAGCAGCTTCAGGCTCTGCTGCGGGCACATTGGCCTTAGACGTATTGGTTTGGGGTGAGGAAGCCGGGGCGGGAGCCGTTGCAGATTTATTTTTGGAAGCGATCGGCGAAGGCTTAGCCTTGGATGCTGCCACAGGCGCTGGAGTTTCCGTAGTTTGAGAGCCTACAGAGGCAGATTGTTCGCTCAGCATCTGAGCTTGCCCGCTGAGGAAGACGCTCCCCAGAGAAAGCGCTGCCAGCAGCAGCAGCAGCCAGGGGCGATGCTTCAGTAGCTTAAAGATGGATGATCCTTTCATTTCGCTGGAATTTGAGCATCAGAAATGGGTGACGATTACAGGACTCTGTTGCATCCTTAACACTATCTTTACTCAGGTTGAGCACATCAGAACTTTATCCAGCTAGGGTCTGCTTCATCTATTCTTTACACTTCCAGGAGATTTTAGTGAGCCAGAGACAGATATGTTACAGTTCGCAACATATAATATAAAGATTGTGATGAGACGCGATCGCCTTGAATAGCGACTGAGAGAGTTTAGCCCCCTACGGGTTTAGTTCGCTCAATTGGCTCAAACATGCTAAGCTGAGCTGCTTCAGGGAAAGAGTCTCTAGATTAAAGGCAGATAGGAAATATAAAACTTCTGTTGATTTAAGTATCAAGACTTAAAAAGATACAGAGCATTGCTCCAAAGTTCAAAGTCCTTATATTCGATTTCAAAGGATAGTAGCGTTACATGCGGGTTGCGATCGCTGGAGGCGGGTTAGCCGGACTAACCTGCGCAAAGTACCTTGTAGATGCTGGACACACGCCGATTGTTCTGGAAAGTCGGGATGTTTTGGGCGGCCTAGTAGCGGCTTGGCAGGACGAAGAAGGCGACTGGTATGAAACGGGGCTTCACGCCTTTTTTGGTGCCTATCCCAACATGCTGCAACTCATGAAGGAACTGGGGATTGAAGATCGACTTCAGTGGAAACAGCATACGCTGATCTTTAACCAACCTGAGAAACCCGGCACCTACTCCCGCTTTGATGTGCCTGATATTCCAGCCCCGTTTAACGTCATCGCTTCGATTATTAATAACAACGACATGCTGACCTGGGAGCAAAAGATCCGGTTTGCCATCGGTCTGCTGCCTGCGATCGTGCGTGGGCAGAAGTATGTCGAAGATATGGATAAGTACAGCTTTTCAGAATGGCTGCAACGGCAAGGCGTAGGCGAACGCGTCTCCAGCGATGTGTTTATTGCGGCCTGCAAGGCGCTGACTTTCATCAATCCTGAAGAAGTTTCTTCAACCATTCTGCTAACAGCGCTGAATCGATTTTTGCAAGAGCGCTACGGCTCTAAAATTGCCTTCCTAGACGGCTCGCCCACAGAGCGGTTGTGTCAGCCGATCGTGGATTACTTTACAGAGCGAGGGGGCGAGATGCATCTAAACGCGCCGCTGAAGCAAATCGTGCTGAATGAAGATGGCACTGTAAAGCATTTCTTGATTCGAGGGCTAGAGGGTGCCGCTGACGAGGTGTTAACGGCTGATGTCTATGTGTCGGCCATGTCGGTAGATGTGATGAAGGTGCTGACTCCGGCTCCCTGGAAACAAATTGATCTCTTTAAGAAGCTAGAGGGCTTAGAGGGCGTTCCGGTAATCAACCTGCATCTGTGGTTCGATCGCAAATTTACAGACATTGACCAGCTTTTGTTTTCACGCTCAGATTTGCTTAGCGTCTATGCAGATATGAGCATCACCTGCAAAGCCTACGAAGACCCCGATCGCTCTATGCTAGAACTGGTGCTAGCTCCTGCTAAGGACTGGATTGACCGATCGGATGAGGATATTATTGCAGCCACAATGGCAGAGCTAGAGCGGTTGTTCCCGCAGCATCTTTGCGGCGAAGATCCAGTCAAGCTACGAAAGTTTAAGGTTGTCAAGACTCCTCGATCGGTTTATACGGCTTCTCCAGGTCGCCAAGCCTATCGGCCTACTCAGGAAACTCCGATCGCCAACTTCTTCTTAGCCGGAAGTTACACGATGCAGCGCTACCTGGGCAGCATGGAAGGCGCGGTACTTTCTGGAAAAATGGCGGCTGAGGCGATTAGTCGTCAGCCTATCAGTTCTCCGCCTGCCACTAAGGATTTACAAGCCATTGCTTAATTTTCTTTTTTTACAAACGAAATCGCCAAATTTATTGGGCGGTTACTTAATAAATGCTGTTTCGTGGCACTGCCATAGGAGAATAACTGATAGCTGTTTGCTCCGAAGTAATAGCTCCGAAGTTAAACCCTCAGCGTCAATGTAATGTTGCAACTGCCTGAATCACCCCGCGCAACCCCTCTAATTTCCTTGGACAATGCCTACGAACTCTGTCGCCAAGTTACGGCAGAGTATTCCAAGACGTTTTATCTCGGTACTCTGCTCATGTCAGAGGAAAAGCGTCGAGCGATTTGGGCAATCTATGTCTGGTGTCGTCGGACTGACGAACTGGTAGATGGGCCTAATTCTGCCGAAACAACTAACGCTACGTTAGATCAATGGGAAGGAACGCTAGAATCCATCTTTGCGGGACAGGCCATTGATGACGAAGACATAGCGCTCATTGACACCCTTGAGCGATTTCCGATCGAAATTCAACCCTTCCGCGACATGATTGCGGGACAGCGGATGGATCTGTATCGATCGCGCTATGAAACCTTTGAAGAGCTAGAGCTGTATTGCTACAGAGTGGCTGGTACTGTGGGACTCATGACAACTCCAGTCATGGGCGTAGATACCAGACGGGGCACGGCTCCCTGGGATCAGGCGCATCCCAAAGCCAACCCAGAAGCCAAGGCGATCGCCCTGGGTATTGCCAATCAGCTCACCAATATTCTGCGCGATGTGGGAGAAGATGCCCGTCGGGGTCGAATTTATCTACCGCTCGAAGATCTAGAGCGATTTAAGTACTCAGAAAAAGACTTATTTAACGGCGTGGTAGACGATCGCTGGCGCGCCCTCATGAAGTTCCAGATTCAGCGCGCCCGGCAGTTCTTTAACGAAGCTGAGCTAGGCGTTCGGCTCCTGAGTCCAGACGCTCGTTTTCCCGTTTGGTCAGCGCTGATGCTCTATCGCGGCATTCTAGACGTGATAGAGCAAAATCAGTATGACGTTTTTCGCAAGCGCGCTTACGTGCCAAACTGGAAAAAGTTTTTGTACTTACCGCTGGCAAAGCTGAAGGCAGAAGTTCTGTGAGCTGCCAAGAAACAGCTTGAGGCAAGCTCTAGACGGCGTGCTGCTTAAGATCGCTCAGCGCAGCATACTCAATTGCGGCGGCATGGGTTGCTTCTAGCACCACAGGCGGAGCTACTCCAGCCTCCAGAGCCTCTTGCCAGCGCGAGGCGCACAGACACCAGCGATCGCCCGGTTTTAGCCCCGGAAAGTTGTACATCGGCATTGGCGTGGTGAGGTCGTTGCCTCGCGACTTGCTAAAGGCCAAAAACTCTGCTGTGACTTGAGCGCAGACAATATGCACGCCTACATCTCCGGCACCCGTGCTGCAATATCCGTCACGGTAGAATCCGGTCATCGGATCGGTGCAGCAGCAGGCTAGCGCTCCACCCAAGACATTCTTAGCTTGAGACATCGTTCCTCCACTAAAACTTTCTCCACTAGAAACAAGCTAGGGCAAAATCTAAACAAAAAACTAGCGCCCCCTCGACCTCGCAAAGATGAAATAACATCTACAGAGAGTTCGGGCGGACGCTAAATTAGCGGTGCGAACGCAGGTCTAGAACAGACCCAGCGTTAGCGCCTTGTCGATGGGCATTACAGCGCCAATTCCTAGCCATAGGGTGACAACCGTACCAAACAGAAAAACTGCGGTTGCAACGGGACGACGGAACGGGTTTTGAAACTTGTTAACATTCTCAATGAAAGGAACCAAGATCAAGCCCAAAGGCACCGCACCCATGCAGGCCACTCCCAACAGTTTGTTGGGCAGAACGCGCAGGATATTAAACACGGGGTACAAGTACCACTCGGGCAAAATCTCAAGCGGTGTTGCAAAAGGATTAGCTGGTTCGCCCACCATAGAGGGGTCAAGAACAGCTAAGGCAACGCAACAGGCGATCGTTCCCAGAATGACGACTGGAAAGATGTAAAGCAAATCGTTCGGCCAGGCAGGCTCACCGTAGTAGTTGTGACCCATGCCATTTTTCAGCTTCTCCCGCAGAACCGGATCTGCGAGATCTGGCTTCTTGATTGTTGCCATGAGGCAGTGTTCTCCTTGAAATGGTTTAACTAGAAAATGCTTTGAGCATTTGAAAACCTTGAAGTTAAGCCGCTGAAAAGTTGGGGCGACCTACAAAGGACCTGAAATACCCTGCTTACGAATCATCAGAAAATGCAGCAGCATGAAAACCGCAATCAGCCAGGGCAGAACGAAGGTGTGAGCGCTGTAGTAGCGAGTCAGTGTGGCTTGACCTACGCTAGCGCCACCCCGCAACATGTCAGAGATGAGAACGCCCACTACAGGAATTGCCTCAGGTACGCCCGAAACAATCTTGACCGCCCAGTAACCAACCTGATCCCAAGGCAGAGAATAGCCCGTAACGCCAAAGGACACCGTGATGACCGCTAGAACAACGCCTGTTACCCAGGTCAACTCACGAGGCTTTTTGAATCCGCCCGTCAGGTAGACGCGGAAGACATGCAAGATCATCATCAGCACCATCATGCTGGCAGACCAGCGATGAATAGAGCGGATTAGCCAGCCAAAGCTGACGTCATTCATGATGTACTGCACAGAAGAAAAAGCTTCAGCAACCGTTGGCCTGTAATAAAACGTCATTGCAAATCCAGTGGCGAACTGGATGATGAAGCAAGTTAGGGTAATTCCCCCCAAACAATAGAAGATGTTGACGTGGGGAGGAACATACTTGCTGCTGATGTCATCAGCGAGCGCCTGAATCTCAAGACGCTCATCAAACCACTTGTAGGGTTTTGAGTCTGTAACTTGCTTAGTAAACATGAAACGAGAGTTCCAGGGGGGATATTATGACTGTCAATAAATGTAACACAGCTCTCAGGTGAATTGCACTTCACAAGGCTTTGCAAATCGAGGTTTGAGCGGATCTTAATGATCTCGTTAACCCAGGAGCAAAGAGGATGAAACTGTACTTTTCCGCGTTCACCCTATAGCCAGGAAGCCAGACTCCCTTTAAGATCTGTATCATGAGAAATCGGATTTTGAAATCTGTACTGCTGCTCGTTTTGGCAGTCAGTCTGGCAATGGGGGCGCTAGGTTCACCTGCATTGGCACTGACGGAAGAGCAGCGGCTTTTGAGTGAAGTTTGGCGGATTGTCGATCGCGCCTATGTAGACAGTACGTTTAATCACCAGAACTGGTGGCTGGTGCGGCAAAAAGCCTTGAAACAGCCCATTAGCAACCGGGAGCAGACCTATGTGGCCATTCAAAAAATGCTGGCCAGTCTGGACGATCCCTTTACGCGCCTGCTGAAGCCCGATCAGTATCGCAGCCTACAAACCAACACGGCTGGAGAACTCACAGGCGTCGGCCTACAAATCACACAAGATAGTCCCAACAGCGAATTGCGTGTGATTGCGCCTATCGAAGGCTCTCCAGCCGAGAAAGCCGGAATTAAGCCCCGCGATCGCATCCTCAAAATCAACGGTTACCCCACCGCTCAGCTTTCCTTGGATGAGGCGGCTGAACGCATGCGTGGGCCGATGGGCAGCAAAGTAACGCTCACTATTGTTTCAGAATCAGGTGTCACTGACTCAGGTCAGCAATCGGTTAGCCCGCTGATGGCAGAGGCTCAGGATATAACTCTGGTGCGCGATCGCATCAGCCTTAATCCGGTTTATGCCGAACTGCATACACAGAAAGACGGCACGCAGATTGGCTACATTCGCCTGAGCCAGTTTAACGCGAACGCCAGTACTGAAGTGGCTCATGCCATCCAAACTTTGGAATCTCAAGGCGCAAATGCCTATGTGCTAGATCTCCGCAGCAATCCTGGCGGTCTATTGCAGTCAGGTATCGAAATTGCGCGGCTGTGGCTAGCAGAAGGTACCGTAGTTTACACTGTGAATCGCAACGGCATCCAAGACAGCTTTGAAGCTAGCGGGGCGGCGCTGACGGATGATCCGCTCGTCGTACTGGTGAATCAGGGAACCGCTAGCGCCAGTGAAATTCTGGCGGGGGCGTTGCAAGACAATGGGCGGGCGCAATTGATCGGTGAACGCACGTTTGGCAAGGGTTTGATTCAGTCTCTATTTAATTTGTCCGATGGCTCTGGGTTGGCTGTAACGATCGCCAAGTACGAAACGCCTAACCATCACGACATCAATCGCCAAGGGATTGCGCCAGACATCATCGTATCGCTTGAGCCAATCACGCGAGATGAATTAGCAACCCCTACCGATCGCCAATATCAAGCTGCTGTTGAGGTGCTGACGCAGGGAGCCGTGGTGGCAGGTGCAGCCTAGCGCAGGACGAACCTATCAAGATCCGTTACATGGGGCAATCACGCTTGATTGGAGTGACCCGGTTGAGGCGCTGCTAATTCAGCTCATCGATACGCCCCCCTTCCAGCGGCTGCGCCGAATTCGGCAGCTTGGGCCAGCCAGCTTAACTTTTCACGGCGCTGAGTCTTCGCGGTTTACCCATTCTCTGGGCGTGATGGCGATCGCTCGACGCGCCTTCGATCGGATTGCCTCAAAGCATCCTGAGCTTTGTCGCTACAGAGCCGTGGTGCTATGTGCCGCTCTGCTCCATGACATTGGGCATGGCCCCTTCAGCCACACCTGCGAAGAGATCTTTGGCAATCACCACGAGCATTGGACAGAGCGGATTCTGCAAGAGTCTCTCCCCATCCGCTCCCTGTTAGATGAATTTGCCCCGAACCTGCTAGAGCAAATGCGGCAGGTCTATCGCAAAAAACATCCCGTCCCGTTAGTTTGGCAGCTCGTCAGTAGCCAACTGGACTGCGATCGCCTGGACTATCTGATGCGAGACAGCTACTTTACAGGCGCATCCTATGGCAAGTTAGACCTCGATCGCATCCTCATGGCAATGGACTATGATGCGCTGACGCAGCAGCTTGTCGTAGCTAAAAAAGGAATGGCGGCGATCGAGCATTACTTGATTGTTCGCTACTTTATGTATGCCCAAATTTATAATCACCCTAAAAATCTAGCGGCATCCTGGGTGTTGGAAAACGCCTTTCGTCGCGCCCAAGAGCTTCTGGCGCTGCATCAGCTCTGGGTCGATGACACCATGACCGCTTGGCTTCAGCAAGACTGTAATCAGTTACCCCTCAACCTGTACATAGAAGCGGATGATGGCCTGTTTACCTATCATCTTCAGCGTTGGCAGCATGGCTCTGATCCGATTCTTGCCGATCTCTGTCGCCGTTTCCTGGATCGAGATTTGCCCAAGGTTTTTGATGTGACGGATCTGGAGAGCGATCGCCAACAGCAGCTTTTGCAGGCAGTCTTATCTAAAGCCGTTCTATCTCAGAAAGAGGGGTTGAAGTCTGACCTCTCTGAGTCTAGCCCGTTTCCCTACTGTGCAGGATTAAGGACGACCTGGAGCCGAGGCTATACGCTCTATCAACGCGGGATTAAACTGCAAACTGGCTCGGGTCTACAGGAAATTAGCGATCTTTCCCCCTTGGTCAAAACTTTAACTCAGCCCTGGCAACGTAGCTGGCTGATCTATCCGCGAGAAGTCGATTTAGCAGCGCTCCTGTGAGGGTGCGGTCTTCATCCGCCGCAGTTAAGGAGCAGTTTTTTGGAAGCGCGGCACTTCCAAAAAACTGCTCCAGGCTAATTGGCGATCCAAGTGCTCAAAGTTGTGAGTACTCAACTGGGTTTGAGATTAGACGAAATAATTGCCAACCGCTAAAGAGGCTTTTTTAACGTCACCCGCCTTAAACTCAATGCCCGTCACATCAGCGACAAGATCTAGCCTCGGAGCAAAGGCTGCCTTAGCGTCATTGACAGAGAGATAAGTACGGCTACCAAACTTGAAGAACAGCGCCTCATCTTTCTTGAGAACCTGCTTGCCGCGCTTGCTAGCGCTCTTATCGGCATAAGCAAATTTGGTGGCCTCCGTCAGGTTGCGTGCCTTGACCTTACCCGCATAAGACAAGCCTTTGGGGCGTTGAGCGGTGTTGAGGTTATTGTCAAAGTCAAGCTGGAAGCGATCGCCATCACTAAATTTGAAATCGGTCACTTTGCTGAGCTTACGAACCGTAGAGCTTTTTAGCGCAGAGGCTTTGCTTATGCCTGCAAACACAAAGCGATCGGCTCCTGTATCTCCGGTAGAGGTTGTGCCGTCTCCTCCGATGATCGTGTCGCCACCCGTTGACCCGGTCAAGACGCCTCCGGGTGTGCCAGAATTACCTCCGGTAATGAGGAGACTATTGGTAAAACTCCCAGACAAAAGCGTTCCATCTGAGGTCTTGACTTCAAAATTGCCTACTTCATGAATATTGGTGGCAGTACCCGTAGAGCCTGCGAAACCAAACTTAAATGTGGTGGGTAGAGCGCCGTTTCCGCCTACCCCAACGACATCAAAGCCAGTAATGGGCTGCTCTCCGGCATCAAGAAAGTCCTTATCTCCATTTAAATCAATCTGTACGGTGAGCAAGCCTTGAGGCGTGAGATCAACTTGGGCGCGTCTGCGAGAGTTGTCGCGCGTAGCTTGTGGCCCTGGGTTATCGAGACTACCGGGTAAAGAAGTTGGGCTGCCTGTGAGATATTTGTAACCCGTAGCTTGGCTGCCCCGAACTGCAATGGAATCAGGTATTCTGCCTAAGCCCCCAATCCGACCTTCTTCGCTGGCAGAATAAAAGCCAAATTCATCAAAGCCAACACCGAGATACCCACCTGCAATTCCGACGCTGCCATCTCGCTGGGCATAGCCAAGGGAGCCGCCAAACCCACCCGGTTTTGTAGGTGACTGAGATCCATCAAT
The DNA here is from genome assembly GCA_036703255.1 of Coleofasciculaceae cyanobacterium. GTDB lineage: Bacteria > Cyanobacteriota > Cyanobacteriia > Elainellales > Elainellaceae > Drouetiella. Next base: position 24,718 of record DATNPL010000156.1, on the reverse strand, counting down.
GAAGAAAAACCCGATGCCATCTCCCCCTTCTGTAACGGAATCACCAAACGAACCGCCATAGGAGAAGAAGTCAAAAGTAATGGACAACCCTTTGGTGGCATCAACAGGTGTCGTATACAGGACGAAAGATGCTTGATTAGTGGTCGCATCTGTCAATTTCAGAATGTCAGTATCTGCCATGATTTAGCTGTTCGCGAAGTTTTGAGTAAAGTCAAATGCAATAAATCGGTGCTGCTGATTTTAGAGAAGAATTTCTTATAAAAATTCTTCTCTAAATTAAGTAATCTTCAACATACCTATTCATCTAAAAAATGGGGAAAGATGGACAGAGATAAGCGCTTTTATTGAGCTTTGTCCTGAGCCTTTTACTGAGCTAAAGATCGCTTTCGCAACTTGCCAAGGGACAACCCAAATTCTCAGCTTTCTCATCTTGCCTATCAACGCTACAGGATGCTTTGAAGTACAGGTTAGCTGCAATCTCAGTAGCTTTACGGATATTCTGGAGCTAAATTAGATAGATTTGCAAAAAAAAGCCGCTGACTTATTGAAGATTAATCTGAACGAGTGAGATGATAAATACCTGATGAAGTTTATCAACTGTTCTCTGTGTCCATTCGATCGCTTTGATTTTCTTTCTACAGCGCATTGGCTTCTAGCTCTGGTTAATGAATAAATTTTATATGGAAGCTGCAAGGGATTTACTCAGATAGCCTCAGGCAGCCTCTCAATTAATTATTCAGCTAGATTATATTGTTTCCCTATGGGGCGATAGTCCTGATGGCAGGGGAGGAGCGCACGCCTATAAATGCCCTTGCTCTAAAACAGCTAGGGATGAACCGTTAACGATTCATCCCTAGCTAAACTGAAAGCTGGCCTGAAGTGGTGGGCGATCGCCCTAGATTGCAGCCTGCTGCCGTTGATAAAGCGACCAGTACAATCCCTTTTGATTGAGCAACCCATCATGGGTGCCGCGCTCAACAATCACACCCTTTTCCATCGTCAGAATCAGATCAGCCTTTTTCAGGGGGGCAAAACGGTGAGCAATTAGAAACATGGTTCGATCCTGAGAGATGCGCTTAAGGTTTTCTAGCACCTGCTGTTCTGTTTCAGCATCCAGATGGCTGGTGGCTTCATCCAAAATCAAGATGGGCGCATCAGAAAGAAAAAGCCGCGCTAATGTGATCCGCTGCCGCTGACCCCCCGAAAGAGAAGTGCCGCGTTCACCCACGTTGGTTTCATAGCCATGGGGCAGATCGCAAATAAAGTCATGGGCAACCGCCATTCGCGCTGCCTCGATCACCTGCTCTGGGGAAACATCTGGGTTGCCGAAGGTAATATTTTCTAGCACCGAACCGTTGAACAGGAAGTCCTCTTGCAGCACCACGGCAATCTGCGGCCTAAGGGAAGACAAATCGGCGCTCTTAATATCGAAACCATCAATTAAGATTCGTCCAGACTCTGCTTGGTAAAGCCGCTGAATCAGCTTGGAAAGCGTGCTTTTGCCTGAACCGCTCCGTCCAACGATGCCGACAAACATCCCCGGATCGGCATTGAAAGACACTCCTCGCAAAATTGGCTCCTGCTCTTCGTTGTAGCGGAAGACGATTTGATCAAACGCTACCTGACCTCGCAGCGGCGGCAAAGTCAGCCCGGTGCCGGGTTCTGACTCAGGCGCAACGTTGAGAATATCGCCAATGCGATCGACAGCCAGCAGAACTTCTTGAAGGTTTTGCCAAAGCTGAATCAGGCGTAGCAGCGGCCCTGTTACCCGTCCCGACAGCATTTGGAAGGCCACCAATTGCCCGATGGTCAACTGCTGCTTAATCACCAACTGCGCCCCAAACCACAGAATCAGCAATGCCGAGATGCTGGTCAGGAAGTCGCCAATGTGGTTACTAATGTTAGCCGTGGTAGAAGCTTTGAAGCCTGTGCGAATGAAGCGAGCATACAGCCCCTCCCAGCGATCGCGGGTAGTTTTCTCGGCAGCATGGGCTTTGACCGAGTGAATTCCGGTGATGGTTTCTACAAGGAAAGATTGGCTATCGGCACTGCGGTTAAAGGTTTCGTTGAGCCAGTTGCGCAAAACAGGGGTGGCAACCAGCGTCAGGATAGCAAACATGGGGATGACGGCCAACGCCACGCCCGTGAGCGGAATGTTATAGTAGGCCATCATCACCAGGTAGACGACCGAGAAGATGCTGTCTAGCACCACAGTCAGCGCTGTACTGGTGAGGAATTGACGGATTTCTTCTAGCTCCTGCACCCGTGCCACGGTATCGCCCACCCGACGCGCCTCAAAATAGGACAGGGGCAGCCGCAGTAGATGCCGAAAGAGCTGCGCCGAGAGCGCCATGTCAAGTCGATTGGTGGTGTGAGTAAAGATGAACATCCGCAGGATGCCCAGCACCCCTTCAAAAATAGCGGTTCCCAAGAGCGCGATCGCCATCACATCCAGCGTCGGCAGGCTCTCCTGCACCATCACCTTATCGATGATGACCTGAGTAATGATAGGAGATCCTAAACCCAGGAGCTGAAGCGTGAAGGAAGCCAGCAGCACTTCTCCAAGCAGATTGCGGAACTTCCAGACCGCAGGTAAAAACCAGGTGAGGTTGAATTTTTCCTGCTTCTGGATCAGATCAACCTGCCAGAGTTGACCATCCCAGGATTGCTCAACCAACTGACGCGGAATGCTCTCGCAGGTCTGGCTAGGATTCATCGGGTCAGCAATTACCAGGCGATCGCCCCTGACCCCATAGGCCACAACCCAATGTCCAGCCTGCTGCCACTGAAGGATAGCCGGAAAAGTGATTTGCCGAAAATCTTGCCAGTTGCCTATTAGCAACCTGCGCATCTGCAAGCCGACTTTTTCTCCGGCATTTACCAAATCTCTGGGGCGCTGTCCCCGCAACTGCCGCTGCACCCATTCGAGCTGTACGGGCGTCTCTAGGCGCTGCGCCAGCATCGTCAGGCAGGCCGCAGCCGTATTTAGCCCTGAAACAAAGGGATAGCCTGAGACAGGCTGCGGCGCAGTGGAAAAATTGGGCTGATAGCGCGATCGCACCGACGACCAAAACTGCTTCATCTCCGGCGAAGAAACGGCTGACCAGTCGGCATCCGACCATTCCAGCAGCACCACTTCTTTGCTGGCGGCTCTGGCCTTCCAGGCATCCGACAATTCCAGGGCATCGCCAAACCAGTCTCCGGCCTTGAGCCGCACCGCATCTCCTTCGGTCGGCACCAGCCGCACGTTTCCTGAAACGACAAGAAAGTGGCTACCTGGCGTTTCAGTTGACCAAATCACTTCCCCCAGCGTAAAGCTGCGAGATTTCCCCTGAGTTTTGATCTGAAACTGCTGCTCTGGCTTTAACCAGCTAAAGGGAGGGGCATCCCAGTTAATGCTGATGGGAAGGGCTTGGGTCATGGTAGATGAATGGGTTAGTCAACTTGGAGTTTAATAGGGATGCTTTGCATTTTCTCAGCCAGCCAATGCTCAAACAGCTCATCTTGGAGAGCTTGTCTAACTTGAGGGTCATCCAAAGAGGCAGGCAGAAAGGCTTCGATACGGAACAACCCCCAGCGATCGTCTAACCCCAACGGCCCGACAATTTCACCTGGATTTGCCATATCGACTGCGGCTCGCAGCATATCTGGCATCGTGCCTCGGCTGACTGGGCCTACCATGCCATTCATAATCCGATCGTCAGTGATGGAGTATTCTTTGGCAAGCTGATCAAAGCTAGCTCCTTCCTGAAGCTGACTTTTTAACTCGTCAGCAAGTTCCTTCTCATTGACAATAATTCGGGACACAACCACTCGATCGAGATATACTTTGCGCTCAATAAAGTATTCCGGCAGGCGGGCTTCTGTCACCTTATCCTTCAGGCTCTTCATGCGAAAATTCATGCCGAGCTGCGAATGAAAAGCCTCATAGGTCAGGCCATTGCTTGCCAACCAGTCTTGAAACTGCTTGGGATCAGTCAGCTGGTTTTGCAGCCGAAAGTCAATGACAGCTTGCTCGACCACGGCTGAGCCGATACTGAGGTGACTTTGAGATTGCAGCTCTCGCTCCATCACAAACTGCCGCACAATATCGCCAATAAACCCATCGAGCTTACCGTTTGCCTGTAAATACCTAAACACCTGTCCCATCGAAATGGGCTGTTCATCGATCGTCAGAAAAGATTCGGATGTCATGAGTCATCCACACATAGACTTGCAACCTCATTATGCCCAAACTCCATAAGGGTTCGTCTAAATTTCATTAAGAAGTTAGGTGAGGTTACGTGGATTTAAGCCCAGCTTAAGCTCAGCAGCAGCAGAAGAGAAGCGAAATCCACAAACACAATCCACAAAGCTGCAAAATTCACAAAGTTCAAAATTCACAAAATTGAGGGGGCACAGATTTACCTGTGCCCCCTCAGTCAATTTTTCTAGCTTTTAGCAAATGGCGAGGCTTAACCTGCTGCTTGAGCTGGCTTTTGAGTTACGACCGGGCCAGACTGCCTGCGGGTTTCGGTCGCGGGATCAACGGTGACAAACTCAATATGGTTGAGCAATGTGGTCACGAAAGCAAACAGCAAGAAAGGGAGAGACAGCACCAAGATTAGCCCCACAGTTGCCAAGGCATAGATTGGACGGCTAGCACCCATCAGCGCTAAGGCGGCCGCCAAGCTGATGAACAGAACCACTAACCAGACAATGATTTGACCGTAAATATCCCCAAACGTGAGAGTGCAAGCAACTCGGTACTTTCTCATATCCATAAAACGTTTCCCCAGCAATATGCTTATTAGTGTTTTACAGTAAGTCAGGCTTAAAGATAAAGATGCAGAGGTTTTATCTAAACTTTTTTAAATAAGTCGAAATGTTTCTTTACAAAATGAATTGCTTTGTAAATAACAGAGCGTCAGCTAACCTCTTCTGCCTAAAATCTATCACTCTTCAGCACGTAAGTATACCTAACTTTATTTGATCTATTTCTTGTCCTGGTTCTATGCCCGATCGCTTTCTCCTGTTTTACAAACCCTATGATGTCCTTTCGCAATTCACAGATGAAAAATCTGGGATCCAGCGCCATACGCTCAAGGATTATATTTCGATTCCAGATGTGTACCCCGTAGGCAGGCTCGATCGAGACAGCGAAGGATTGATTTTATTGACGAATAATGGGCGGATACAGCATCAGCTCAGCGATCCAAAATTTCAGCATTCCCGTACTTACTGGGTACAGGTTGAACGCATTCCTGATAGCGCAGCCTTACAGCAGCTGCGTCAAGGAATCACCATTCAAAACTATCGCACTCGCCCTGCCCAAGTGAAACTTCTCCCCCAAGAACCCGATCTGCCACCGCGTGATCCGCCGATTCGGTTTCGTAAGTCTGTACCAACGGCTTGGATAGAGCTGTCGCTAACAGAAGGGAAAAATCGGCAGGTGCGTCGGATGACTGCCGCAGTTGGGTTCCCGACGCTGCGGTTGGTGAGGGTAGCGATCGCCCATCTCCATCTGGCAGGACTCAAACCTGGAGAATGGCGAGAGCTTGAGCCAGCAGAACTTCGACCGCTGTTATAAGTTGTATAAATTATGCGCTTAATGAAAAACCACTGCTGCTTTTTCCTAGCCACACGGCTAGAAAAAAACAGCAGTAAACCCGACAGAAATTAGCTCGGCCGAGCGCTATTTCCGGTTTTTCATGCGATTCTCTTTGGCCTTTTCTTCGCCAAAGGCAGCCAGACGAGAACTCACATTGTAAGCATCTGATCCGGGATTCTCATTGGTTGCCGCACCTTCAACAGAACCGTCAATTTCCTGCCAAGCCGCTAGCCCACCTTTCAATTCAGCAACGTGCAAAAATCCTGCGCTACGCAGAGCGTTTGCTGCTGATGCCGTTTCTTCATCCGTGGCACCATATAGGTAGATATCACGATTAGAGGGCAGACTTTCGGTGAGCTGCGACATTTCATCATGCGGCATATTCATTGCACCCATAATGCGGCGCTCATTGAATAGGTTGCGATCGCGCACATCCAGGATGGTCAAACCTGGCTCTCCCCAGTTGAGGCGAGACTTTAACTCATGGGCACTCGCTTGACTGTGAAAGCCTGGAGGCGTAGGGGTGATATTGGGTAGCTTATCCTTGGCCGCTGTGATTGTATCTTCGATCGCCATAATGTTGTGTTACTCAATGCATCCCCTGCACTGTAACGAAGTCTATACAAGACTGCTATCCTGCTAAAGAAAGAGTGTGGTATTCCAAGAGGGGTAAAAGAAGATCAGAGCTGAAAGCAGCGTCAAAAGAAATAGGGTCAATAGTTGGATTCCCAGCAGCGTATTAGAGTCATGCAAAAAGTATTCCTGATTATAGGAATGCTTTTTAATACCAGGTAAGATTTACTTCTCTCCCCAAAGAAATCACCCTCATGATTAAGCTATCTCAGTAAAGAATATGGAATTACACCGCAAGAATTAGATAGTAGTTTACCTGTTCAATGAGTAACATCAACATTAAAGCTGCATTGAACGAACTTTCAAGACAACCGTTATTTTTGGGTTAATTTTTAATGCTGGGAGAGAGCGCCATGCGAAGCGTCACAGGCGAATCATTTGAGCCATTTTCAACCGATGCATGTTTGTCAGATGCACTGTGTTGGGAAGCTATAAGAAACCGCGATCGCCGTGCAGAGGGAATGTTTATCTACGCGGTCAAAACAACGGGCGTTTACTGCCGTCCGGGCTGTTCTTCGCGGTTGCCCAATCGTGACAATGTGCAATTTTTTCAAACTTGTACTGAGGCAGCACAGGCAGGCTTTCGTCCCTGCAAGCGATGCCAACCCCATACCCTATCGCCTCAAGCAACGCAGGTAGCGCTGATCGCTAAAATCTGCAAAATGATTGAAGCATCGGATATTCCTCTTCCATTGAGCGAATTGTCTATAGCGGCAGGACTCAGCCCGTATCACTTTCAGCGGTTATTTAAACAGATTGTGGGCGTCACTCCCAAAGCCTATGGGATGGCTCAGCGGCAAAAGCGAGTCCGGGAGGGTTTGCAGCAAGGTTCATCAGTCACTCAAACTCTCTATGACGCTGGGTTCTGCACAAGCAGCCACTTTTATCAAGGAGCGATCGATATGTTAGGCATGGAACCCAAGCAGTACAAAGCAGGGGCAGAAGACGTTGCAATTCAGTTTGCGATCGAGCCGTCGTTTCTGGGCTGGGTTTTGGTAGCCGCAACAGAGCGGGGCATTTGTGCGATCGATCTGGGTGATACCCCGCGAGCTTTGACTGCACAATTGCAAAGCCGCTTTCCCAACGCGCAGTTCCAAGAGCCGGATGCCAGCTTTGCTCAATGGGTAGCACAGGTTATTGCCTTTATCGAAACCCCCGATCGCGGATTAGATTTGCCGTTGGATATTCAGGGCACCGCCTTTCAGCAGCGTGTGTGGAAAGCGTTACAGAATATTCCTGCGGGTAAAACGATGAGCTATGCCGAGGTTGCCCAGCAGATTGAACAGCCTACAGCCGTCAGAGCAGTGGCAACGGCTTGTGCTGCAAACAAGCTGGCGGTTGCGATTCCCTGTCACCGGGTAGTTCGCAGCAACGGAGATCTGAGCGGCTATCGCTGGGGCGTTGAGCGGAAGCAGATGCTATTAGAACGGGAGAAATTAAATCCCTAGGCTTAGGACATTTTTGAGGGTGCGCCCCGCGCACCCTCAAAAATGTCCTAGCCGCAGTGAATACAGTCATAGCCGAGTCACGAGAGGCGTTTGATGGGAATCTGGAGTTCTACAACCACGGCATCAAAATCGAGGTGGGGATTACAGACCCAACCTTCTTTTACGGGTTCAAACTCACGTCCAAATAAATGAATTTCTCGGTAAGCGCCATCAGCAGAATAACCATTTTCACCCATCCAAGTGAATAGCTCGATGAGTCCTTGTCCAATATCGCTGAGTTTGCCGTAACGGGTGAGGCTTGCCATCGTTTGTACTGCGGGTAGCTCATAAACAGATACCTGCTGATTTAGGGTGCGTAAGTTAGGTGACAGCGTGGTTCGATCGATCGCAACTGCCATTTCCATATCAATATCTTTTTCTGTATATTCAGCATTGTGATAGATGGCCATTTCGGGTTCACCTGCCTTAACGTGATGCTGCTTAAGCCAGGTATAGACATCTGCATACATCCTGCCCCGATACGCAAGAATGTCGGATACGGTCGGAACAATTTGGCGGGTTGCCGCTATCATCTGTGGCTCAACTCGCTTCAACACAACCTCGTAGTCTGCTAATTTGCCTTCACGTTCAATTTGTCTGAGTCTTGCCTCGACTCGCGCCAATTTTGTCATTCCCTCTTGGAGCTGTTGCTCAATTTCGGCCTGTCTGACCGTCAACATTGCGCGCAACTCGAGAACCGTCAAGTCGCTGTCTAGCAGGTCTTTGATTTGGTTGAGGGAGAATCCGAGATCCTTGAGTGCCAAGATGCGGTTGAGTCGAGGCAGTTGATCAACTGAGTAATAGCGGTAGTCTGTAAAGCGATCGACCTCTAGAGGTTTGAGTAAGCTCAATTCCTCGTAATACCGTAAGGTTCGCACTGACACCTGAGCTAATCGCGAAAAATCACCAATTCTGAGCATGAACAAGCGCCTGGGGTGAGAACAATGGCGGACTTTATCGCTATCGCCAGAGGGGTTAGAGCAAGGAGATAACAATCTTCCCAAAATCATAGCCATGAATTTTATTTTAGGTGGAACGCAGCGCCCAAAAATCTTTGCTGTGATCGGATTGACTCTAACGTTACGTCAGAGTGCATAGTTTAACCTGTAGGTAATTTGAGAACAAAAGCTGTGACTTACAAGCCAGAACCCACCTCTTCCCAGTCTAAGAAATCTCTTTATCGCACCGCAGGATGGGTGCTTATCGTTGAAAGTTTGCTGCTTTTTGTGCCTGTGGCGATTCTCGGCAGCGCGATTAACTGGCCGCAAAGCTTGGGCGATCCGGCCGACGTTATGCTGCCGCTTCTGGTGCAAAAAGCTGGCGCAGTTCGGCTGGGCTATTTTATCTATCTCATTTATTCCATTCTTTTCTGGTTAGTCGCCCTGGTAACAATTCGAGTGGTGGGTAACGAAGAGCCGCAATCCATCTGGCTTCGGTTAGCAACTGGGTTTGGGATCGCTTCTGCGATCGCCCGTTGTTTAGGCATTATTCGATGGCTAGTGGCCATACCAGCGTTGGCAGCACTCTATGTGAATCCAGATACATCTGCTCCAACTCGTGAGGCGATCGCAGTCGTTTATCGCGTGCTCAATGACTATGCAGGGTCGATTGGTGAAGTGCTGGGAGTGAGTCTGTTTGCAGCTCTGTGGCTGGCGATCGTCTCGCTGACCATTCTGCACATGCATGTGTTGCCCCGCTGGTTAGGATTCTTCGGGCTCGTATCGGCAACGCTTTTGGGGCTGCAATTGGCTGAAGTTTTTGGGGTTGATCTAGGCGGTTTCATTACTGTATCGGTTAGCGTTCTGCAACTGTGGTTTCTGAGCGCTGGTGTCATAATTTTGCAGCATCTTAATCGTATTTAAACCTGTCTCTAAATTTATCTCTAAAATTTTGACTTACCATTCAGTCTTGTAGAAAAATCATGTCATCAGAGCTTCACATTATTTTTGGAACGGGGCCATTGGGACAAGCCGTGATGCGTGAACTGCAAACGCGAGATGTCCAAATCCGCATGATTAACCGTAGCGGTCAGGCTGCTGTTCCTGAGTCGGTTGAGGTTGTTGCTGCCGATGCTTACAGCTTAAAAGATACCTGTGCAGCAGCACAAGGTGCATCTGTGATTTATCAGTGCGCACAGCCTGCCTACACGCAGTGGCAATCCTTATTTCCGCAACTTCAGGCCAGCATTGTTCAGGCAGCGGCTGTCAACGGTGCCAAGCTGATTGTGGGCGATAATCTTTACATGTATGGAGCTGTGCAGGGGGCAATGCATGAAAATTTACCCTATGCGGCAACGACTCGCAAAGGCCGCACCCGCGCCCAGATGGCAGAGGCGCTTTTAGCCGCCCATCGGCAGGGAGTCGTGCAGGTCGCGATCGCCCGCAGCTCAGATTTTTATGGCCCTGGAGTGTTGGGTTCTGTCATGGGCGATCGCATCTTTCCGGCGGTGCTAGCGGGCAAAACGGCGGCTGCGGTTGGCAATCTAGATGTGCCGCATACCTACACTTTTATTGATGACTTCGGCAAAGCGCTAGTCGTTTTGGGAGAGCGGCAAGAAGCTTTAGGAGAAATCTGGCATGTTCCCAATGCTGCAACTCTGACGACTCGGCAATTTCTGACGCTTGCGTTTAAGGAAGCTGGACTTCCGCCGAAAATGAGCGGCACAGGAAAGCTCATGATGCGTTTGGCAGGGTTATTCATCCCGGAAGCCCGAGAAACCGTTGAAATGATGTATGAGTTTGAGCAGCCGTTTGTCGTCGATCATAGAAAATATGTTGCAGCGTTTGGCAATCATGCAACACCCTTACGCGCAGCTATTCACCAGACCTTGCAATGGTATCGTGATGCCCTGCCTGTCCGGTAAGTCCTGCCTGTTTTAGCCGCTACTTTTAGGGCATTTTTTGTGGGCGAGATCCGCGCGCACAAAATGTCCTAGCCCTAACACTTGTGACTATAGCGATAGCTGGATTTCAGAGGCGCGGAGCGCACCACAAAATCCTAACTTGCCCTCTACTGAGAAGAACGGCTGATGTACCCTGGGGAAAGTTGAACCTCAATCAGGCTGTTGGGATTTGCAGGATGTTAGGGCAGGAAGAAACGCTAGAGAGAGGATCAAAATGCAAGAACCGCTACGCCGCTTTTTACAGCAAATTTCTTCCGACTTTGACTTGGATGGGTCGCTGATGGACACTCCTCTAAAGTCTAGAAAGCTAGCCAAGGGAGAGTTCTTGTTTCAAGAGGGAGAGATCTGCACTTTTGTCGGGTTGACGCTCACAGGCTGTCTCAGAATGTTCTTCCTTAAAGAGGGCAAAGAACTCACCCTCTTCTTTCATATGGAGCAGCAGGCTCTAGGCGATTATCAGAGTTTTCGGTTACAGCAGCCTGCCTGTTTCTCCTGTCAGGCGATCGAAGATTCAGAAGTGCTGATCCTCAATCAACAGGTGATGCACCAGATCGAAACTGCACCGGATGGTCAGCACCTGATGCGATTGCTTGTAGAAGGTCTGGCCTTTCAGTTGCGCGATCGCCTGCTTTCGCTCTATCGGGATACGCCAGAGCAGCGCTATCTCCATCTGCTACAAACTGAACCCCAGCTCTTGCAGCGGATTCCCCAACATTATCTGGCCTCCCACCTGGGCATTGAGCCAGAGTCTCTCAGCCGTTTGAAGCGGCGAGTCTATCAGCGAGGCGTTTCTTAACCCAAGTCAATGCGGGCGATGGGGCGAGTCCAGTAGGATGAACTTGTCGCAACAGAGTCGCAACAGAAACCCGTTATGGAAATCAACGCAAAAGCCCCTGCTACCGCTCGGCATGAAATTGTAATTAACGCCTCTCGTGAAACGATCTGGCAGGTACTCACAGACATCGACCAGTGGCCGACTTGGTGCGCTAATGTTTCAGCATCCCGGCTAGAAGGTGCGCTCCAGCCTCACTCTACTTTTCAGTGGAAAGCGGGCGGCACCCAAATTCTCTCAACGCTGCAAGAGGTAGTCCCTCAGCAACGGCTAAGCTGGGCAGGGAAAGCGATCGGAACAAGAGCCATTCACGTTTGGATACTAGAGCCACATGAAAAAGGAATCCTTGTGAGAACAGAGGAATCTTTTGAAGGTTGGCTAGTCAGTCTGCTCAAGGGCATGATGCAGAGAATGCTAGATACCTCACTTCAGTCTTGGCTAGAAGAATTGAAGCTGAAATCTGAGGCGATCGACTCTAAACTTCAAGTGGACTAGAGACTACTGGCCTGAAGAACCATTGGCTGAGTTGAGAGACTGCGATCGTGCGGTAGGTCAAAGTTAATCTCTGGCCCTTTGGGCACAATCCCGTTAGGGTTAATTTCTGGCAGTCCGGCGTAGTAGAGTCGCTTAACGTGATCGGAATTGCACATCTGCTTCACCCCCGGCTGTTGGTACAGATCGCGCAAGTAGTTCCACAGGTTGGGATAGTCTACCAACCGCTTGAGGTTGCACTTGAAGATGCCATGATAGGCTAAATCAAAACGAAACAGCGTCGTAAAAAGGCACCAGTCCGCTAGGGTAATGGAGTCACCGCAAAGGTATCGCTGCTGATCTAGCACAGATTCCCAATGATCAAGCGCCTGAAATAATTCTGTGACCGCCGCCTCATACGCTGCCTGCGTCTTAGCAAAACCAGACCGATAAACTCCGTTATTAATCGGTTGATAGATCGCATCCATTGTCGATTCAATCTGCGATCGCAAGGCTTCTGGATAAAAATCCAATTCAGGATTTGCCGCAAACGCATTAAATTCAGCATTGAACATGCGAATGATCTGTCGGGACTCATTGTTGACGATCGTCTGAGTGACTTTATCCCACAGCACAGGCACCGTCACCCGTCCGGTGTAAGTCGGGTTCGACTGGACATAGATCTGCCAGAGGTGATGGGCATCGTTGACGCGATCGCCAATGCACCCCGGATAGTCAGAAAAAGCCCAGCCCTGCTCGCTTATAACCGGATCAACGATCGACAACCCTATTGCCGTTTCTAATCCTTTTAGCTTCCGCAGTAAGGCAGTCCGGTGTGCCCAAGGACAGCCCAGCGAAACATAGAGGTGATAGCGTCCGGGTTCTGCTTTGAATCCGCTAGCGCCCTCTGCCGTAATCGAGTGCCGAAACTGCGTTGGCATCCGCTGAAACTGTCCGTTTGTATCTTGCTCTGTCCATGCGGTTGTCCATTTACCATTCACAAGTTGACCGAGTGCCATAGAGATCATTCCTTACGTAAAAGATGTAGCAGTATCCTGCCCCAGCTTATTCGGCCGAAAGCTTAGCGAAACGCTTAACCAAACGCATAGGCCGCCATACTAAACACGCCATAGACATAGCTGTTGTGTAGCCGAACTCCTTTATCTTCACCCGCTGCCCCCAGCGCCACAAACAGCGGCAGCAGATGCTCATCGGTCGGATGATTTTCTACAGCGTAAGGAGCAAGCTGACGGTAGTTGAGGAGGGCATCCCGATCGCTCTGAGCGATCGCTGTTGCCAGCCAGTCGTCAAACCTCTTCACCCAAACAGGCGGGTTGTCCCCATCGCCAGCGCCAAATGCCTGTAGGTTATGGGTAGCGCCACCACTCGCCAGAATCAGCACTCCTTCTTGTCGCAAGGCTTCCAGAGCTTGCCCGACGCGCAGGTGATGGGTTGGGTCAGCGTCGTATTGAATTGAGAGCTGAGTCACCGGAATATCGGCCTCAGGATAGGCCAAAAGCAGGGGTGTCCAAGCGCCATGATCCAGTCCACGATCGGCATGAAGCATGCCCGCAAGATGATGCTGATGCAGCAAAGCCATCACACGGTCTGCCACATCGGGTGCACCGGGGGCAGGATAGGTTAGCTGATAGAGCGCGGCTGGGAACCCCGAAAAATCATGAATGGTTCGAGGCTGTAGCGCCCGACTCACGGTAGAAACAGAGGTGTTCCAGTGGGCTGAAACCACCAGAATAGCTTTGGGCTTAGAAAACTGCTGCCCTAACTGCTGTAAAAAGCGATGGGCTTCGCTGTCGCGGATAGGCAGATCCGGTGCGCCATGAGAAATAAATAGCGTGGGTAATCGATCCATATAGCCTCCAGGCTCTATTGCCAATATGGGACTGATTTTTGTCTGATGTCTAAATCGATCGTCGGTTTTGCCAAATGGAAAGTGAGATCGCGAGTTTGAGCAGCATTGGGCAAATCATGGGTCGTGAGCTTCATCTTTTACTTCTAGTCAAAATTATTCTAATTAGAACTATTATATACGCTTTGATGCAGGCAGAAATTGAGTATTCACTGCTCCCGATCTCTCAGTCTCTTTGGCTCCGTTAGCTCTAACGCCAAAAACTGAAAGTTGGTGAGTTTATCCGATATCTCAATTATAGCTCAAATGTTCTTCCTAGAAAAGTTTTAATTAGAACTTTATGAGCAAAAGTATCGTGGAATTCTTGCGCCTGTCAAGAACCCATTAACTTCAATAGGGTTGAGCGATCGACTAAGCTTGAAAAGCTTTACGAAGGCGGGCTAGCAGCACTCTCAACAGCTCTAACTCAGAAGGTTCCAGTTGCTCAAACCGCTGCTTTAAGTGAGCGATATGAGCCGGGAAAACTTGCTCAAACACCTGTTCTCCTGCGGGTGTGAGCCGCACAATAACGCTACGACGGTTATCTTCTGGAACTTCTCGTTCCACTAGCTGCTTTCGGATGAGGCGATCGATCACCCCGGTCAAAGTCCCCTTTGTAATTAACGTCTTGTCGCCCAGATCTCCCATACATAGGCCCGCTGTGTTGCCCAAGGTCGCTATGACGTCGAACTGGGCAGGCGTCAGATCGAGCTGGCGAAGGTGCGTCTCGGAACAGGCAGAAAACACTTGATAAGCCCGTGCCAGCTCTCGCATGGTTGGCAGAAAAGGTTCTTGGGTGGCGGCACTGGCTGAGCTAGGCATTGAGTCGGAAAGTTATAGGAGAAGATGACTGTTCTATCAAGAACCTATCATAGCCTTTACTTAGAGGGCGGAGACAAGCAAAGAACTTTAGCGACAAGAATCCCTTTCGCCCGTTTCGGAAGGCTCCGATCGCTCAACGGTTTCTGGGATGGCGGCTTCCTGCTGCTCTTCTCGAACTGACCGCATCCAAATGGCAATCATGCCTGCGATCGGGATAGCCAGAAAAACGCCCAACAATCCAGCGACCCGTTCGCCAATAAATAGGGCAAGAAATAAAATCACAGGATTCAATTCCAGAACATCACCCATGACTTTAGGATGCACCACATTATCCTGAAGCTGTTGGAGCAAAACACAAGCAATCACCACCTTAAAGGCGATCGCACCCCCCTGAGAAGCCAAAACCAGCAGGGTGACGACCAATACTCCTAACGTGGCACCTACACCGGGCACAGCATCGAGTATGCCAATAATTACTGCCAGAATCAAAGAGTAGTTAACGCCCAAGAGAGAAAATGCAATAAAGCTGGCACTGGCTAAAAACACCATGAGCACGAGCTGTCCGCGCAAAAAGCCCAGAAAACTTTGGCGAAAAGTTTGGGCAAAGCGATCGCGTGAATGGGCGGGTACAAGTCTGAGAAACAGATGCCAAAGCTTCTCACCATCAATCAACATATACAAGCTGATGACCGCCCCAAAAATGCCTGTGAAGACGCCAGAAAAAATGCTTTGCACTAGGCTCAATCCGGAAGCCAAGCCAGTCTGTAACGTCCCAAATACTCTACTGATATCTAATTGGTTGAGGATATCTTGGAATGGCAAAAAGTTTTGCTGCTTCAGCGCCTCTTGTAGCTGCGCTAACAGCTCTTGCCCCTGATTCATCACCTCTAGCCCAATGATCGTTATTAGCCCCGCCAACAGGGCGATCGCTCCCATAAAGCTGAGGGCGATCGCCAAACCTCTTGGCAGATACCGCGATAGCCAAGCCACCGGATAGTTTAACAAGGCAGCGAAGATGCCTGCGGCTGTAAATAAGGCGATCGTAGTATAAAAATAATTCACCAAGACCACCGTGATCCAGCCACATCCAAACAGCAAGAGATAGCGCAAAAGAACAGAGTTATTTAAGCTTTGCCACAGTTGAGAGGATGCTTGAAATGATGGTCGAGGAGATGATGGCGGACGCATATGAGATAACAATGAATAATTTTATGCTCAAGCTGTGATTCTCTTGAAAGGCAACTCTCTTGGGGAAGATGTTTGAAAATTCAGAGTAATGAGTCAGGCAATCTACTTTAACGATTGCATCTTATAAAATCTTGCGCTGAAGATTTCAAGTATGGTTTATTTGGGAATACGGTCTGTAAGCATTCCTCAATAAAATAACATCTCAAATCCTATGCCTTGCCAACACCTTAGCGAAGTAACGCTAGAAAATCTAATTTCCAAAGCCAACTATCCTGTATTTCGCTGTGAAGAATGCATCCAGATAAATGGTCGTTGGGTACATCTTCGCATTTGTCAGTCCTGCGGAAAAATGCTGTGCTGTGACTCTTCCGAACTTCAGCATTCTCGCCGCCACTACGAAGAGACAGGGCATCCCGTCATCAGTTCTGCTGAGTTGGGAGAGCAGTGGCTGTGGTGTTTTGTGGATGAACAGCAGAAAAGCTATTAAAAACGCAGCAAAAATCCTTACCCTTGTGGCATCCAGAGGGAACTAAATCGTAGGCCGATCGACAATATTGTATTGTGCTATACATAGCGACAGCCATTCTGCCTCCACTCACTCATTTGAGATTTTCAAAATGATCAAACGCCAGTATCTACTTTTGCCTTTGCTCAGCCTGTGGGTCGCCGGATCAATAGGCTGTACTCAGTCTGGTAATGTATCCAGCGCGGCGAGCGTTGCCCAAGCGACGGGTGCTTCTGGTACTCCTGCTACAGCTTCAGCTACCCCCAGCCCGCAATCCAGCAACGACTTAACTCAACTGTTTAGTAAAATCTGGCGGGTGACTGAACCTTCTAGCGCTGCGCCAAATAGCCTTTACGTCTTTTTGCCCAATGGCACCCTGCTGCAAACCTCCTGTGTTGAAACTTATGCCATCTTTCCCTGGACAATTGACAAAGCCGTTCCCAATGTCTTGAAGGTGGATGAGAATGGTAGACCTGCCTACACCGCAGAAATCTTGGAATTGAACGATACCACCCTACGTTTGCAGCAAAAGCTCATTCTCTCAGGCGAGACAAAAGAAATAACGCTGTCTGCCGTGGAAGAAGAGTTTGTCTGCCCCGATCTACCGAAATAAGGTCGCTGAAGTCATTTTTTGTCGTGGGCAAGGTTCACAGGGCAAAATCTCTGACGAACTATCAGGAGTGATATTTTTTGCATATGTTCTTCGGGTAAATTGGCTCGGTTAATCTAATTGTTTCTCGAATCTGAACCCTATGCACCTGAAATCTGTCCCTTCCGTTTTTCTAGCCGTCAGTCTGTTGGGAATGGCACTGTCTCAATCTGCGATCGCCCACAGCAGTTCTGTCAACACGCCTCCCTCGGCGGCCGCCCCTGTTTGGGTGGCAACGGCCTATACCGATCAGACCCTGCCCACCTTGCGGCGTGGCGATCGCGGCGAAGCGGTGCGAAAGCTCCAGGGAATCCTACAGAGCAATGGGTTTCTAGGAGCGGCAGATGTTCGGTTGGGTAATCGAGGGTACGGCACGGTAGATGGTGTTTTTGGTTCGGTGACGGAAAGCGCCATCAAAGACTTACAGCAGCGCTATGACCTGCCTGTGACAGGTGTGGTGAATCCGGGTACTTGGGAAGTGCTTGATGCGCATGAAAATCCCTATCGATCGCCGCTGCCCTGGAAATATTAAGCCTGTCGCCCGTGAACTGAGCAATCTAAACCTTTTCACTTGCGATAAAGCCGAAAAAAGTTCGTCACAGGCGAACTTTTTTCGGCTTTATGATTGTGGATCTAATAAAGCTGCAAACTATACGGGCAGGTTTAGCAGACCCAGCGCCGTCCTGCAATAGATTTGACAGCGAAACCCACCTCTCCCCAACATCGCACTGATTGAATCAAATTCTGAGCTTGATTCACCCATTACAAGTTCCACCAATCTCTCAAGCGGCACATTGATTTTTGAGATCAGAACCGTCAAATCATCCTCAAATTTGCGATGCAGAACTGTTTGGATTTGCCGCTTGAGCTTGTGTCATAGCAACAGAGCGTAAAATCTGGAACTGACAGGCGATCGGCTGAGTCTTCTGGTATGCAACCCTACCACGATCCAGAATCATGAACCCTTGGCTGAGAAGTGCTTTGCTAACCGCGATCGCCCTTACCCCTCTTAACGGATTACTCGCCCTCGCCTCATTTGCTGATATTTCGTCTGTTGAGCATGAAGCGCCACAAGAAGCTAAGTCTTCACTCACAGCATCAGCAAAGCTGGCTAACGATTTTGTGTTTGATTTAAAAGTGCAAAACGGCATTGTGCCACCGCCCATTTTTTAGTCTGGTCTGCAATCACCCTAATTCTCTCTAAAACATCACCTCTGTAGGCAATTTCTGGTAAAATTTTCTAATCAGATGGGACACTTTCATCTGGGAGAAAATCAATGGGGGCTTGGTTTACCAGCAATTTGATTTTGACAGCAATTGTGGCTCCAACGGTGGGCTTCTTGGCTGTGAATTCGGTCTACGAAATCGCGGCTTGGAATCGGATTCTTCAAAACTTCGCCCAGCCTTCTTTTATCGTCAGCCAAAAGTTTGCAAATGATTTCACCTACGAAGTTAAGGTGCGATCGCAGGAGGAGGCGGCTAAAGAAGTTGCCGATGCCACAGGGGTGAGTCTGCCTTAAGGCTCCTGACAAAATTAAAGTCCAGAACTTTTTTGAGCGCGCAGCTCAAGCCGTGAAGCTCAGATTTCAGTCATCTTTCGCAAGGCCGGAATGAGAAATTGGCTGAGGGTAGTTGCGTCAACCCCCAACTCAGTGCGGGTTTGAGCAGCCAACAGCGCCGCCTGAGCATGCCACCAAGCGGCACTTTGCACTGACGCGATCGTCCTATTCTGCAAGCCATCGTTTTTTGCAGCCTCTTGTGCCAAAAGGCCGCCCATTAGCCCCGTCAGCACATCGCCACTGCCGCCTCTAGCTAACGCGGGTGTGCTATCTGGATTGAGCCACAGGCAACCCTGCGGATGGGCAATGGCCGTTCTGGCTCCTTTGAGCAAAACGATCGCCCCACTCTGCTGGGCGGCTTTTTGCACGGTCTGCAAGCGATCATCAGACAGCGCAGAGGACGGAGCCGACAGCGCCGGGAACAGCCGCTTAAACTCACCCGCATGGGGCGTTAGCACCGTAGCCGCTTGGCGCTGGCGCAATTGCATCACATCTAGACTCGCCAAAATATTTAGCCCATCTGCATCCAAAATCAGCGGACAAGGGCTTTCTAACACCTGCTGTACTACGGCCTTTGCCGCCGTCGTCAGTCCAGAGCCACAGGCGATCGCGTCATATTTAGCCAAATCTATCTCATTGGGCAAATGGGCAATCGCGCCACTGTCGGTTTCGGGACAGCCCAGCACCAAAGCATCCGGCAGGTGGCTAACGAGCAGTGATTGAAAAGACTGAGGCACCGCGATCGACAGCATGCCGACACCGCTCGCCCGCGCAGCCGATCCGGCTAGAATGGCGGCTCCCATATAGCGCCGTGATCCGCACACTAAAAGCAGATGCCCTTGCTGATACTTATGGGTCGAGGCGGGCCTGGGCAGGGGCAGGGTGGCGATCGCGACGGCAGGGGTCAGGCGCTGCACCTGAGGTTCTGCGCCCAAAACAGACTCAATATCGGCAAACGGCAAGCCAAAATCAATCAGCTCCGCTTTTCCCAGATATTCCAGCGCCTGGTCTTGCAAAAAAGCCAGCTTCCAAAGTCCTAAGCAAAAGGTGTGTGTGGCGCGAATGGCAATGCCTAGAGCCGCTCCAGTATCGGTCTGTAGACCCGAAGGCAGGTCAATGCTAAGAATAGGCTGCTGCCATTGGTTAACCTGCTGCACCGCAAGGGCAATCTCACCCTCTAGCGATCGCGTCAGTCCAAAGCCAAACAGCCCATCAATCACCAAATCACAGGTTTGCAGGGATTCAATTGGGTTACATTTGGCAATGCCCAGGCTGTCTGCATAGCGAGAATGCTCTGCCGTCAGGTCTTTGAGGTGGGTGAAAGGCTGATAGCGACACACTTCATATCCCCTCAAATGCAGCTCTCGCGCCATGACTAAAGCATCACCGCCATTGTGTCCGGGGCCGACCAAAACGCCAATGCGATCGCCTGCCTGCAACAGATTGAGTTCTAGCAGTCGCTGCACCAGCAACCCACCTACTTTTTCCATCAAAGCTGCTACGGGCATGCCTGCCGCAAACACCCGGCCTTCGATTTGGCGCATCTGCTCGGCGGTGACGGCAAAGGACTGAATTTGATCTACCCTGGCTAAAGTGCGCCTGCTGGCATCCAAGGTTTTACCCTCCAAGTTCTTATCATTCAAGTTTTGAGCAGCCATTTTCTTTCCTCATCCTGAACTATGCACCTCGATCGCCTCGACCACCTCGTTCTTACGGTACAGAATATCCAGCAGACTTGCGAGTTCTATCGGCAGGTGCTGGGAATGCAGGTTGTGACCTTTGGCGACAACCGCAAAGCCTTGAGATTTGGGCAGCAGAAAATCAATCTTCACCAGGTGGGTCACGAGTTTTTGCCCAAGGCAAAGCAGCCGACTCCTGGCTCCGCCGACCTGTGTTTTATTACAGAAATGCCCCTAGAACAGGTGATGCAACATCTGCAACGCTGCCAGGTGGCTATCGAAAGCACCTGTGAATCCGGAGAAGGAATGGTGCAGCGCACGGGAGCCTTGGGAGCGATCGTTTCACTTTACATTCGCGATCCGGACGGCAATTTGCTAGAAATTTCTAACGATGTCAGCGATGGCAGTAGACTGTGATCCGTGAAGAAGTTCTTAGGTTCAACATCGCAAACTGGAGAGGCAGGAGAGCGTGGCAAAAAACAGATGGTTTAGCCCTGCGTGGCTGAGTCCTGCATGGGTTTTGGTTCTACCGATCGCCTATGTCATTGTTTACCTTACAGTTGGCAATCGCATCGGCCCTTACTACTGGAATTCTAATCAAGACCCTGACTACGCCTATCTACTGAATTCGCTACTGCTGGCGCTGCTGGAAGCCCCTCGCCATACCGATCACCCAGGCACACCGCTCCAGGCTTTGGGAGCGATCGTCTTATGGCTCGGCTATGTGGCTCAGTTGCCGTTTAATCCTGCGCCCAGCAGCTTGACAGACGATGTTCTCACCCATCCTGAGCTTTACCTGCATCTGATCAACGCCATGCTGTTATTCGTAACGGCCTGTTCGCTGATTGCGGTGGGGTGGGTGGCGCTAAGGCTAACGCGTAGCTTGCCGCTGACCTTGATCCTACAGATCACCCCGTTGCTGATGATCAGGACTTTCTTGGCAGAGGAGCTAAGCCGTGTTGCGCCTGATGTTTTGGTGGTGTGTGTGAGCTACCTGATGGTGATCGTGCTGCTGCGGTATTTGTATGCAGACTGGCCCTCAGAGGATCGGGCTTCAGGGGAGCGATCGTCCTGGTTTGCCGTTAGTTTAGGAGCCGTCTTTGGGCTGGGCATGGCCACCAAAGTCACCTTCCTGACGATGGCGCTGTTTCTGCTGCTGCCCCAAGGCTGGCGTAGAAAAGCCTTGGCGCTGGGTGCCACCCTTGCCGCTTTTGTCTTGGCTACGTTGCCCATCATTACCCGGTATGGCAGAACCTTTGGCTGGATGGCGGGAGTTGCGACGCACACAGGTTCCTATAACAGCGGCGATGCTGGGATCGTAAAGGCTTCAGATTTTGGGGAAAATGCGGGAATTCTGCTCAAGGAAAACTTCGTGTTTTTCATGATTTTATTGTTGGCTACAGCCGCCTGTCTGGGATTTGCCGTTCTGTGGCGATTTCAGGCAGAGCGATTGCGAACCGGACAACGGCCAGCAGAACCGGGAGAAAACGGCAGACCTCCTGAGTTTAGACCTGACTTTAGAAAAGTCTACTTTTTGCTGGTGCTTACCACGTTGCTTACCTGGGGGCAAATTGCGCTCACCCTAAATGAGCAGCCCAAAAGCCGCTACTTAAACCCAGCCGCCGGGATGATGGGCTTTTTGGTGTTCTTGCTCGTCCATATTGTCTTGATTGTGTTGCCCCTCATGGGCGATCGGCTGAACACAGTTCGAGTCCGTCGGCTGGTGCCAGCGATCGCCCTGGCCCTATGTGTGGCCGTCAGCCTGCAACAAATCGATTTCTCGGCTGATAAAATTGCGTCAGGAGCCAGAAAAAGGCTGAATGAGATTAATAAGATTGAAGCTATTCTGCAACAAGACCAGTACCAATCCTGTGCGATCGTCGTTTCAAGGCGCTCCTCGACCGTAGAATCGGCTCTGAAGTTTGGAGATTTTTGGTCAGGCAAACAGTTGAAAAACGAGCTAGGCAATCTCTATCCTGATCCTGTTTTTTACATCAATCAGGACAAGAACTTTGAAACCTACACGCGATCTGTGAGTCTGGCCGCATTGAGTGAAAAAGGCAACGGCTGCGTTTTGCTCAAAACATTCTCGATGCCGCCTCAAAGCGGGAAAGCCAAAACTCAGGCTCGGCTAAGCTTTGAAGAGATCTTTGAGGGCAAATTTGAGGCGCTCTATCGGATCAAAACGAGTTAGGTCAAATAGCTGACCACAGCCTGAGCGATCGCCTGATTGCCGTCTGTTGCCAGCGGCTCAGCGATGCGGGGCGGCTGCATCGGTTCTTCTAGAAAGCTCCAGTCGCTTTTAAAGAATTCGTCTGGGGTGAGAATCCGGTGAGTGGCGTGATCCTGAATGCCTTGAATCAGCACTGGCGCTTCGGCAAAATCATCTCGCGTGATGGAAATGACGGGCACGCCTACCCGACAGGCTTCGGCAAAGGTGCTGTAGCCCGGTTTTGAGATCACCCGACTGCACAGCGGCATAAAGTCTACCGGACGATATTGGCGATCGGCAATTCTGACCAGGTTGGGCGCATCGGCAATTTGGCGATCGAACGTGATGAACTGCCAGTCTGGAAAGCGTTGCAGATTGCTTACCGGAACCTGATCGACGCCCAAACCGCCAAACGTCAGTAATGCAGTGCGTTCTACAGGTGCAGTCAGGTGAAACTGCTGCCGCAGCTCAGCCAGCGCAAAGTGGGGATCGCCGCCCGTCAGCCCCACATCGGTGATATGGGGAAAGGCGCTCATGACATCATGGAAAGGCAGCCGAAACAGGCGATCGCACTGGCTAAACTGAGCGCTGATCCAGTCGGCCATTTCGGCAAACTCACCCCCCCAAGGACGATAGATAAAGTCCCAGCCAAAGTTGCTCATCATCCAGCCGGGAACGCCTGCCGCCTTAGCAATTGGAGCGGCTAGGGGTGGAATGTCGGCCAGCACCAGGTTGACGCGATTTTGTCGGATAAAGTTGACCTCTGCGGCAATGATCGATTTGTGGCGATCGCGGATTCGCTTCAGCTTTTCCAAGGTGGCGGCTTTGTCCATTGTCAGGCTGTCGCCCTGCACCACGCCAATATCCAACGCGATCGGACGGTGGATAAAATCGCCTTTGACACAGGCTTCTAGCAGCGATCGAGATGCCGTTGTGACCAAAATGATCAGCGCTTCTGGACACTGTTTTTGAATCTCTGCCACAACCGAGCAGGTGCGAGTGGTATGCCCATAGCCGTGATTGGTAATGGCAACATAAAGAATGGGTTGGGGCATGGGGAGAATTTTTCTGAGGAATCGTTAAACAATAAATGGGCGACCAGATGGTTTAGATTTTGTCAGGCCAAAATCCGTCGCGTCAAAAAAATTATTATTCTATTTTCCGCTGTGCCTGTAAAGTTTTACAGAGGGATACAGTATTTATCCAACATTATCGTTACTATCGCTAGATACTTCACCCCTTTTTGGCTATGCGATCGTTCCGTACTCCTGCTCCTCCGTCGGAAGTAGAAACCCGAGCGCGGATTCTTAAAGCCGCTCAAAAACTGTTTGCCCGTCGAGGCTACGATGGCACCACCACAAAGGATCTGGCTCAAGAGGCTGGAGTTGCCGAAGGAACGTTATTTCGTCATTTTGAAAATAAAAAAGCCATCCTGGTTGAGGTGGCAACCCAAGGCTGGGTCGAGATTCTTACCGATCTGTTGACTGAACTCAGCGAGATGGGCAGCTATAAGGCGATCGCTCAAGTGATGCGCCGCCGGATGCTGAATCTACACCAGAATGCCGATCTGCTGCGAGTTTGCTTTATGGAAGCGCAGTTTCACGCCGATTTGCAGGCTCAAATCCAAACTGAAGTCATTGTCAAAATGACGGATGTCGCTGAGGCTTTCTTTCAAACGGCAATGGATCAGGGCATCTACCGCCGGACAAACCCCCGGATTGTGGCGCAGGTGTTTTTGGGTATGTTTGCCGTTTCGGGCTTTAGCCGCGACACCATCATGCCAGAAAATTCTTCTCCTCAAGCCATGCTAGAGATGGCAGAAGGCATTGCGGATATTTTCCTCAATGGCGTTTTGACCAAGTAGCCCCTTGTCGGCTGCTCTATTCTCCAGAGGCGGGTTGAAGGCGATACAGATTCGATCGATTCCAACCCGCCTCTGCGATCGCCTAGCCGTTTGTTGGGCGATAGTGGGTGCTAATCGCCATCACCTTTTGGGGGTCAGGGGTAGGCAACAGCGGACTCCAGGTGTCGATCGTCCGAAATCCTCGCACATGCGATTCATGAATGGTTGCTCTCACCGCATCGCGGGAGGCAAAAATAATCACGCGAATCACCTCCCGCTCTGGATTGAGTTCATCCCCTGGCTGCAATGCGGGATGGTTGAAGAAATTGAATTCTCCGGTCATTACTCTATTCTCCTTGTTGTTTTGGTTGGGTTCACTCGTTGAGTTCTCGCTTGCGATCAACACAAGCTGAGAAGGAACCCCAAAAACATGGCTACTC
>DATNPL010000216.1:0-8069 GCA_036703255.1 Coleofasciculaceae cyanobacterium | reverse complement strand
CCCCCCCCCCCCCCCCACTACCAAAAAACTATTCCAGATTAATTAATTTTCGATCCTTAGCAAAGAGGCCAGTCTAGATGATTGAGCAGGCTGAATCAGAAAAATGCCTCTCTAGCGTTCTCAAGATCTAACCTCTAGACTGAGAGGATAGAGGCAAATCTCTGAAAAACCGATCGCAAAGCGCCGTAGACCCCAAGTAAATTCTCACCCTATTCTGTTAAAACCGCTAAAACAGCCTATTCCTCTAAATCTGCCGCGATGGCTTATCTCAAAAAAACTGCTCCAGGCTCAGCAATCTCTATGAGTCAAGACTTGCAAACCTGGTATGACCAGGGCAATGCTTTATATAAATTAGGGCGCTACGAAGGAGCCGTTTCTCGGTTCGACAAATTTTTGGGACTTCAGCCTGCGCATTATCAAGCCTGGACGCAGCGAGGCTACGCCCTTTGTGAGCTGAAGTTCTACGAAGAAGCGATCGCCAGCTTTGAAAAAGCGGTTCGCATTAAGTCGAAACATGCGCTGGCATGGCATGGCAAAGGTATTGCTCTGGCTAAGCTGGGGCGCTATGAGGAAGCCATCTCTAGCTTGGGCAAGGCGCTGAAATTTGAGCCTGAAGACGCAAAAGCCTGGTACAACCAGGGGCAAACTTACCTACACCTCTACCGCTACAAAGAGGCGAGCGTAAGTTTTGATAAAACCATTGAACTCAAACCCGATAATTACCAGGCTTGGTATAGCCGTGCTGTGGCGCTGGCGGCGCTACGGCGCTATGAGGATGCACTCACCAGTCTAGACACTGCGCTCACCCTCAAGCGCACCTGCTTTTACGCCTGGAACTATCGCGGCCTCGTGCTGACAAAGCTGAGCCGCTGTGGAGAAGCGATCGCCAGCTTTGACAAGTCGCTTCAGTATCGTGCGGATAATCCAAACGCCTGGTATGGCAAAGCTTGCACCTATGCCGTACAGGAAAATACAGAAGCTGCACTCAATAATCTCTATCGGGCGATCGTCCTCAGCCCCAACCTCTACCGGGTGATGGCGCAAACCGATACCTGCTTTGACTTTTTGCGCGACAGTGAGCAGTTTCAAGATCTACTCAAAAAGCGGTAGATGGCGATCGCCATCTACTAAGAACAAAGAAATTCTATGAAAAAGCAGGCTACGCCTGCTTTTTCATAGAATTTCTTTCAGAGCTGCTCATAGCGCAATCGGTTCTTACACCTAAATTGGATCGGAGATCCTAACTAGAGTGATATATCGTAACTTGAGCGAACTTGCGACAATTAAATAGCAAACAGAGAGGACAACCCCCATGAAATTTTACGACTGGTTCCGTCAAGCCATCCGCAACCCCAAATATCGCTGGTGGATTCTAGGCGGTGCGGCGGTGTACCTGCTTAGCCCCATTGATATTGCCCCCGACTTCATTCCCTTCATTGGTCAAATCGATGATGTGCTGCTGATGACGCTAGTGGTATCAGAAGTCTCACAAATGTTGGTCGAGCGCGTTAAAACCAGCAAAGAGAAGAAAGTGGGCGATACCGTTGCTTCAACAGGCACCTCAACCACAGCGACAGGCGTCGGCTCAGTTGAATCAAACCCAGTCGATGTGCAGGCTGTCTCGGTAGAGTAATGCTGGGTAGAGTTGGGTATAGACGTAGCCTTTCCCTTCGGGCTATCCCTGTTGGCTTCATTGGCATCAAGTCATAGGCAAATAAGCTTGCTGGTATGGACGTAGCTTCAGTGAGCTTGTTTTGACCTAGAGCCTGCCCCAATTCTGCAAGGCTTTCGCCACTAGCTATCTTCAGGCTGAATATCGCAAACCACTTCATAAAATGCGGTTTCGGGCGCTTTAGCAAACAGCGGCATCATTTTCTTGAGGATGTCTTCATGCGCCTCTGTCCGATTGGATTCCATGTCAGCCGCACTCTCCCAAAAAATGATAGAAATGCCGCGATCGGTTCCAGGTTCTTGCAGTAAATAAGTGCCCTTAAAGCCTTGCTGATAGGAAGAAATAGCCTCTTCATAAAGCTGCTTGGCTTCATCAAATTTGCCTGACTTAAATTCGCCAATAGCTACATAGGCGAATTTTCGCCGTAAAAAGTCTTGAAACTCTGACATGGTGCTTGCCCTCTAACCAGGAACCATCTGAGATCTGGCAGTCAGCCTCAGTCTACCGCGAGAACCCGCCTTGGTAATCCTCAAAGAATAAGGATTTTTGTTGCATGGGCTTTGCACGCCATAAAAAACTACACCCTTACCTCGCTTCATAGAGCAGAGAGCTGTAGAGCGTCTAGAGCGGTGCTGCTGGCTCGACACACTGCTGGTGTTCAGTTAACTAATGCAACGTTAACTGAGCATTGGCATTGAAAAATTGCCGATCGATTCCGCGAATCACCAAGATTGTTGTGATCAGAGTGGCGATCGCCAAAATAAACATAATCAGGATCTGATAGAGTGCTGCGTCAAGCGGGTTAATGCCGCCCAAAACTTGCCCTGTAAATGCGCCGGGTAGCGTCACAATTCCTACAACGGTCATGGTGTTGAGAGTCGGGATGAGTCCAGACTTGATGGCCTCTTTGCGATAAAGCTCAGTCGCCTGCTGAGGAGTAGCCCCCAAGCTGAGATGCGTCTCCAGTTCAAGTTGGCTGGCGTTGAGCGTGCTGACAAACCGATCACCCGTAATTGCTGCCGCATTCATGGCATTACCTAGCAAAATTCCGGCCAGGGGAATTAAGTAGCGTGGCGCATACCAAGGGCTGGGCTGCAACACTAGCAGCGTCACATAGGCCAAGGTAAATGCCGTACTGAACAGCACTGAGCCACCTACGATCGGCAGTAGATTCGGAATTTTTTTGCTGATGCGGTTGCGCGCCACAATGGTAGCGATCGCCAGCATAGCAACCACAATCCCCAGCACCGCCCAAGGGTTGTTGAGGGCAAAGACGATCTCTAGAATGTAGCCCACAACCACAAGCTGAAGCACCGTGCGCCCCGTCGCGATCGCCAAGCTTTTCTCTAGACCTAGCTTTTGCCATGCCGAGAGCGCGATCGCAACCACCATTAGCCCCAAAGCCAGACCCATCCGCACCAGATCTAGCTCAATGAGTCCATCCATAGAATTCCTGCACTCTTAAATGTTGCGGGTCATAGCTAAAAGAGAGGAACGCTTCGCGCTCCTCCCTCTTTAGAGCCGGACTACCCGTTCCTAAAGCTTTAGCACGGCCATAAATGCCTCTTGTGGCACATCGACTGTGCCGATCGCCTTGAGTCGCTTCTTCCCTTTAGCCTGCTTCTGCAACAGCTTTTTCTTCCGGGAAATGTCGCCGCCGTAGCACTTCGCCAGCACATCTTTTCGCAATGCCGGGATATGCTCACTGGCGATGATTCGGCTACCGATCGTTGCCTGTAGCGGAATCTTAAACTGGTGGCGAGGAATCAGCTCTTTCAGCTTCTCCACCAGGGCTTTGCCGACATGATAGGCTTTGTCCCGATGAACAATCGTCGCTAGAGGATCAACCGGATCACCATTGATCATGACATCTAGCTTCACCAAAGGATTTTCCCGATAGCCGATCAGGTGATACTCCATGCTGGCATAGCCGCGCGATCGCGACTTCATCTGGTCAAAAAAGTCTGTTACGACTTCTGCCAGAGGAATCTCGTAGGTCAGCGTGGTGCGCCCCTGGGTCAGGTACTTCATATCGGTGAAGATGCCACGCCGATTTTGGCTCAGCTCCATCAACGCCCCCACGTACTCTTCGGGGGTAATCATGTCTACCTTGACGTAGGGTTCTTCAATCTTCTCGCGATGCTGCGGGTCGGGCAGCAGACTGGGGTTGTCAATAAACACTTCTTCACCGTTGATTTTGGTGACTTTGTAGATGACAGAGGGCGCAGTCGTGATCAGATCGAGGTTGTATTCGCGCTCTAGCCGCTCTTGGACAATCTCCATATGCAGCAGCCCCAAGAAGCCACAGCGGAAGCCAAACCCCATCGCGCTTGAGGTTTCTGGCTCATACTGCAAAGCTGCATCGTTGAGACGAAGTTTCTCCAACGCCTCCCGCAGGTCTTCAAACTGGTCAGCATCGGTTGGGAATAGGCCACAAAACACCATAGGCTTGGCCTCGGTATAGCCCGGTAGGGGTTCTTTGGCCGGAGCCGTCGAGAGCGTAATGGTATCGCCAACCCGCGCATCTTCTACTGATTTGATGGCCGCTGCTAAGTAGCCCACCTCTCCAGCATGGAGGGCATCAACTTGAATTTGGTTAGGCGAGAGTACGCCCAGTTCATCAATCTGATATTCCTTATGGGAAACCATAAACCGGACGCGATCGCCCTTTTTCACCGTGCCATCCATGACGCGGAA
Organism: Coleofasciculaceae cyanobacterium; assembly: GCA_036703255.1. Taxonomy (GTDB): domain Bacteria; phylum Cyanobacteriota; class Cyanobacteriia; order Elainellales; family Elainellaceae; genus Drouetiella. The sequence goes on along the minus strand of DATNPL010000216.1, from coordinate 3,700 downwards.
GTAGACAATCACCCCGCGATAGGCATCATAGTAGCTGTCAAAAATCAGCGCTCGTAGGGGTTGATCAACCGTATCTTGGGGCGGCGGAACCTTTTCGACGATCGCCTCTAGGATATCGACAATGCCAATGCCTTCTTTGGCTGAGGCATGAATTGCATCACTGCAATCTAGCCCAATAATTTCCTCAATTTCTCCAGCCACGCGATCTGGCTCTGCTCCAGGCAAATCGATCTTGTTAAGGACAGGGATGATTTCAAGATTGTTTTCTAGCGCCAGATAGACATTGGCTAAAGTTTGCGCCTCTACCCCTTGAGAAGCATCTACCACCAGCAGTGCCCCCTCACAGGCGGCTAATGAGCGAGACACCTCATAGGAAAAATCGACGTGCCCCGGCGTGTCGATCAAGTTCAGGACGTAATCCTGCCCGTCCTTTGCCTTGTAGTTCATCCGGGCAGCCTGGAGCTTAATCGTGATTCCTCGCTCTCGCTCCAGATCCATATTGTCGAGCAACTGCTCTTTCATTTCACGGGCGCTAACCGTCCCGGTGGTTTGAAGTAAGCGATCGGCCAGGGTTGATTTGCCGTGATCAATATGGGCAATAATTGAAAAATTGCGAATTCGAGAGACAGGTGCGTCAGTCATATAGCGGCTTGAAATAGGCGGCAGAAAGGTGTGTAAAGCAGAACGATCTGAATCAATGGGTAACCGCAGAGGCAGGTGAGCAGAGGCAAGTGAGAAAACACAGACTTGGCTTACAGGTAAGGCTGCTTAAGGTATTGTAATCCTTCCCTACCTCTCCCGTCTGTCTGTGGCTCCGCATTGCCCAGCGCAGATCCTTAGGGGGTCTTGCTAAAATCTTTTGTCAAGAAAAAACGAGGCGTTGAGCGATCGCTCACAGCTTAGGGTTGATATTAAGCCTGCTACGGCTGTGTAACGTCAGGTTAGTCGAGTCTTGGGCTAGCGAGATGAAAAATTCCGCAAGTCGCTGCACTCTGCAATGGGTATATCTTGCCCACCTTTAATCAAAGTTCAATAGGGTAAGGTTTAATGGATGAGAGGGATATTTGAACTCAATGAGTATAAAAACTCAATTAGTAGATTCCTTTTATCCTCTACATAAGTTACTGAGGAATTTATCATGACCGATCCCGTCGTTGAGTCCAAGTCTTCTCCTGAATTGGCTTCTGATAAAGTTAGCGTCTCTATTGAGATGGATGCTGAATTATTCGAGCAAATCAACCATCTGACGAATAATCCCAGTAAAGTGATTGAAGTTGCGGTACGGCAATGGCTGGGTGGTGGACGGCGAGATGATGACTTAACGCGGACTCTTCGCCGAAACCCTCCTGTTCCGCCCAAAGGAGAATGGAATGATTAATTACGTGAAGTTTCTGTGAGGCAATCTGGGTAGCCAGATTAACTTAGCTTTATTTTCCTTAGGATGATTTTTCTTTGGATGGGTGGTCTCTCGCTGAATTTGTGGTTTCTTAACGGGGTTTCTCTATGCCGCTCAACATGCAGTTAATCTGTATAGAGAGAGGCAACACTCAATCGGGAAGTCTAAGCTCGATAGCTGGATTTTAGCTCAAGCAAAATTCAGCATTTGAGCACCCACAGGCTGCATCTGCTCCGGTAAACCTGGGAAAGTGCTTCAACTCTTCACCTTGTAGTTTGCAGTTCTACGCTGATGACTTTGCCTAGCGATCGTCCATTTCCCATTACTCAGTCAGTGGTTCCAGTGGCACCTCAAAACTTTGGTGAGTTTATATCGGTGCCCGGAGCTGATTTGGTCTTTACCCAAGACGGGGCAGGCCAGTACTTATCGTTCTATTGGCGAGAAGCAGAACGGTATGCCCTAGACCCCACAGATGTGGTCTGCCGACCGATAGAGGAAACTTTTGCGCCAATGGCGATCGTTCCCTATCTCAAGTGGGTACATCAGGTCTTAGACTATCTCATTCCAATTCGGTTTGAGTGTCCGTTTGAGTATGCTGGCGAGTATCTGATCTTTGACCTGACGATCAGCCCCATTCTGATGCCGCATGGCACAGCAACCACAACCGTTGTGATGGGACAGTTTTTGGGAAGCGCCAGCCGCGAAAGAGCTTTAGAGATTGTGAATACGCTGGTGCATTCCAGCATTTTTCCACGTTCTGATCGCTACCATAAGCATCTCACGCAGGTGGTTTGGAACATCCGCCGTAGCCTTGATCTCGATACCATTTGGCAGCAAACGGTGGTAGGGCTAGGAGAAGCTTTGGGCGTGAGTCGCTGTCTCATCTTTCCCTACAAGGCTTCTAGCACGACCCTCAAGGCTGTGGCTGAATACTATCAGCCCCCTCTAGAGCCGCTCCATCTAGAACTGCCTGTGGCCGAAGATACCTATGTGGGTCAGGCCCTTTCTACGCTCAAGCCGATTACGGTGGCCAGTCGGGCGGGCTGTGAGTCTGGGTTTGAACCCGCAGCCGCAGAGGAAATGCCGTCGGTTTTGGCGATCGCCACCTGCTATCAAGACCAGCCTAACGGGCTAATTATCTTGCACCAAATTGATCCAGTGCGGATCTGGAGTGACGTAGAGATAGACCTGCTGCGAGAGATTGCCGAACAGGTCGGCACAGGTATAGCCCATGCCATGCTGCTAGAAGAAAGCCGCAGTCTGGCGAGCGAATTGCAGCGGGTTAACGATAGCCTGATGCAGCAGCATCAAGAATTAGAAGAAGCCCGTCGTCAGGCTGAAGCGGCCTCTCGCCTCAAGAGTGATTTTCTAGCCAATACCTCTCACGAGCTGCGTACCCCCCTCAACGGCATGATTGGCTTCCTGAAGCTGATCATTGACGGCATGGTAGATGACCCAGAAGAGCAGAGCCAGTTCATTGCAGAGGCTCATGGCTCGGCCATTATCTTGCTACAAATCATTAACGACATCCTAGATATCGCTAAGATTGAAGCGGGCAAGATGCAGCTTGAACTCAACCCCGTCAAGCTAGATGATTTGATGACTGCTGTAGAAAACTTTACGCGACCCCAGGCCCAGCAAAAGCATCTCAGCTTTGAAATTCGCACGCCCGAAACCCACGATGAGGTGATTCTGTACGGCAACTACCAGCGTTTGCTGCAAGTCATGTTTAATTTGGTCGGAAATGCCATCAAGTTTACGCACCAAGGTGAGATCACGATTACGGCAGAAGTGATTCCGGGCAAAATAGTGGTACAAAACGAGGAGAAACCGGGTAGAGTCAAAATTAGCGTTGCAGATACGGGAATTGGCGTGTCTTTAGAGAAGCAGGACAAGCTGTTTCAATCCTTTAGTCAGGTCGATGGTTCTCGCACTCGGCAGTATGGCGGCACGGGGCTAGGGTTAGCGATCTCTCAAAAGCTAGTCGAGGCTATGGGCGGAGTTGTCAACTTCATTAGCTTGGGCGAAGGGCTAGGGTCAACTGTGACTTTCACCGTACCCCTCTATCAGACTCCCCTCATGATCAGTACGCCTTAGATTCTTGCGTTCTGTTAGTTCTGTTAAAAGATTTTGTCGGGTCTTTAAGCCTGCGAGGTTTTCTAACTCCTAAGAAACACACTAGGGGGATGTGGTCTGAGGAATCAGGTCAAAGCCAAGCGCCAAGGCCTTCTTCTTGAGATTCTTGACAACCCGTTTTTGGTACTGCCGTTCATAAGCATCGATGCCTGGGTCAACAAAAGCATC
>DATNPL010000211.1:0-38320 GCA_036703255.1 Coleofasciculaceae cyanobacterium | reverse complement strand
CAGGGTAAGCGCATCTAAAATCGTAGCCTTCGATACAGACAATTTGAGGGAGTTGCAGGCTTGCGGTAGATCCATCTAGAGTGAGCAGGCACAGGTGGCAAACCGAGGCCGTTTAGGCGACAATCGCTCTCACCCTCTCTGCCCGGAGTTCTATGGCAAAGCGTGTTTCTGTCCCGCCCCAGTCCACCTCTGAACGCTCTCATGATTTGGATGCACTGACGCTTCGACAACGCATTCAAGATTGTTTTGCAACCATTCAAGATCCAAGGTCAAACCGAACTCAATTACATCAATTGAGCGATATTTTAACGATTGCAATTCTATCGACCATCGCCGGAGGACAAGGTTGGGAGGATATGGAAGTTTACGGTGAAAGTAAACAGGCTTGGCTGTCCACTTTCCTGGCACTACCAAACGGAATTCCATCAGCCGATACCTTTCGACGACTGTTTGAGCGCATTCATCATCAACAGTTTGAGCAATGCTTTGAACAATGGGTCAGGCTTTTGGTGGAGGATTTAGAGGTGAAGCTGATTGCCGTTGACGGCAAAGGGGTCAACGGCTCTTATGACCGTTCGATTGGGCGGAAAGCACTGCATCTAGTCAGTGCTTGGTCGAGCGAACATCGGTTGGTCTTAGCTCAAGCAAAAGTGTCAGACAAATCGAACGAAATCACAGCCGTTCCAGCCTTGTTAAGGTTACTGGATCTTCAAGGTGCCATTGTTACCCTGGACGCAATGGGAACGCAGAAACAGATCGCAGCACAGATTCACACCGCTCAAGCGGATTATGTACTGGCGCTCAAGGCCAACCATCCGACCTTGTTTGAGCAAGTTGAGCAATGGTTTAGCGCCGCTCGAAACCAACAGACCTTACCGCCACCAATGACTCACACCACTGAAGCAGGGCATCATCGCATTGACACCCGACAAGGATGGGTGATTGCCCTTGAGCAACTACCACTACTCCACCAGAGTGACGAGTGGTTGGGGTTGCAATCGATTGCCATAGTCGAACGCACCCGGCAATTGTGGAACAAAACCACCCATGAAATTCAGTTCTATCTCAGCAGCCTTGACTCTGATGACCCTCGCAGCACCCAGGTGATTCGCCAACACTGGAGCATTGAAAATTCGCAGCATTGGGTGTTGGATGTCACCTTTGCTGAAGATGATTGTCGGGTGCGATCGTTGCACGCGCCTCACAATCTGGCACTGATTCGTCGCTTTGCTCTCAACGCCCTGAATCGGGAAACCTCCTCGAAGCGTAGTCTCAAGCAGAAGTCGAAACAAGCAGCGATGAATGATGACTATATGCTCACCGTATTGGCAGCAGCCTTCCCAAAACCTGACCAAAATCTAGAACCTAGCTGTCAATAGGGTTTGAGATGCGCTTACCCTGTTGGTTGTATGACTTAAATTCAATTAACGAGGCGATGAATCATCCCGGCGATTTTTTAGCTTATGTTCACGCTGATGCCTGTCCCGACAACGTTTTGGATACAGGTGAAGGATTGCGATTAATTGATTTTGAAACGGGTCATTTTGGTCATGCTTTTGTTGATATTGCTTATGGCAGAATGATGTTCCCGAGTTGTTGGTGTGCTAATCGCTTACCGCTTACCGTAGTGCAACAGATGGAGAATACCTATCGCGCAATCCTCATCAAGCAGCGTCCAAGTGTAGAGAGTGATTCAATCTTTGAAACGGCTTTAGTCAAGGCTTGTGGCTACTGGATGTTGAATACATTAACGCGACATCTTGAATCTGCTTTACGAAAAGATCTAAATTGGGGAATTTCTACTACCCGTCAACGGATTTTGGCTCGCTTAGAAGCCTTCATAACAACAGCGCAAGAATTCAATCAACTCCCTGCTTTGCGCGGGACAACCCGCCGACTTTCAGAGCGCCTGCGTCACCAGTGGTCAGATATTCCTGATTTGCCCCTCTATCCGGCCTTTCAGAAAAAGTAAAACCGTGACGGTGGCGGGACGCAGGTTCGCTCATGATGTTCGTTTTTATTTATCCATATGTGGGCTTCTGAGGCCAGCCAGAAGGTGAATCTTCAAAATCCTCCTGCCGTCCGTAAGGAGTCATATCAAGCAGGCTATAGGAATCAGTCAGGGATTCAACACCACGGGCATAGGTCGAGTAGGTGTGGAAAACATCGTCACCCAAGCGAAAGAAAACGCTGAGTCCATGACTCTCGCCCTGCATTACGTTGGAACCGTTTCGTTCTTCCAACTCAGCTTTGTCTCGATAGTTGTACTCAATGGGCGCAATGGTTTCGTCCAAAGTGACGTGGAAATCGTAGTTGAAATCGCTACCAAAAGAGGAATACCAGGGAACCGTCCATCCCTTCTGCTGCTTGTAGGTTTCCAGTTTGGGGAATGGGGCACGGGAAACCAGCACGAAGGTTGTGTCACGCTGATTCAACAGCGATAACCCAGCGAATTAACAAAGCCTGTGCAACCCATACAGCCCTTGTCCCACTCTGGAGCAAACATGAAGTGGTAGATGATCAATTGGGTTCGTCCCTCAAACAGATCAATGAGTTTGGCGGAACTCTCTGATCCTTCCAAGGTGTATTGCTTTTCAAGCTTGATCATGGGTAGTCGGCGTCGTTCTGCGTTGATGCGATCGCGATGTTTCGTCAACTCTTTCTCATGTTCAAGCAATGTTTTACGAGCAGTCAGCCACTCGTCTTTTCCGACAGTATTGGGATGTGCAATTGTGTTCTGAATCATGGTGAATCTCCATAAGGCAATGGTTGAACTCGATCAAAAACCTGTTTCTGTGATGGCTTACACCTCTACCTTTTCCTTGGCAGAGTCAGCCTGAGCGATCGCGCTGGGTTCCATGTATACCAGTTCCCAGATGTGACCCTCTAAATCTTGAAATCCATGTGCGTACATGAATCCGTGATCTTGAGGCTCGTTATGAGTTGTGCCACCAGCAGCGATCGCTTGGCGAACCATGTCATCCACTTTTGCTCGGCTCTCAACTGACAGGCACACCAACACTTCGGTACTTTGGGTGGCATCACAAATCGCGTTTGGTGTGAAGGTTTTGAACTTCTCATGGGTCAAGAGCATCACGAAGATGGTCTCAGAGACAATCATACAGGTGGCAGTTTCGTCGGTGAATTGGGGGTTGAACTGAAAGCCAAGTTTCGTGAAAAATGCGATCGATTGCTTCAGATTCTTGACGGGTAGATTGACGAAAATTTGAGTACTCATGATTTCTCCGGTGTAGTGTGTTGTAGAACAATTTGTGAAACTCTGAAAGCAGAGTTGAAGAGGGATGAAAGGCTCAGATTACCTGCTCACAGTTAATCATCCACGGTGTACCGAACTGATCGACCAACATGCCAAAGCGAGCAGACCAAAAGGTTTGAGCGATCGCCATCTTCACCTTGCCGTTTTCTGCAAGGGCGTGAAAAATCCGGTCTGCTTCGTCTGGATTAGGAGCGCTCACCTGCACGTAGAAGCCCTGAGGGGGTTCAAAATATCCCGGTGGGCAGTCAGACCCCATGAGGAGGCGATTCTCCGATGGAGATGCTCCGCCAACGTCCCACTCAAGACAGGCGTGCATAATTTTGTCATGCCACCCCGGAGAGACATTTTCTGCCGAGGGTGCCTCTTTGTGCGTCATCATCATCGTGATCTTGCCGCCAAGACATTGCTCATAGAACTTGAACGCAGCCTCACAGTTGCCGTTAAACATCAGGTAAGAATTGAGTTGCATTGATTTCTCCTTGAGTCATCGATTCTGCGTCTTGATGATCTACTCGTTTGCGCGTGAGCATCATTTAGCGCGGCGGCTGAAGTTACGCTTGCTGTCGCGTTTCAACCTGGGCACGAATGCGGTCTTCCTGCTCCTTTAATTCGGGTGTCAGGACTTCACCAAAATCTTCTGCCTCAAATACAGGGCGGATCTCAATCTCGGAGTCTCCTGGCATGGGGTTGGGGCAGCGTCTCACCCAGGCGATCGCCTCTTCCATTGAGTTCACCTGCCACAGCCAGTACCCTGCAACTAGCTCCTGCACTGGAGTGAAGGGTCCCTGGGTGACGGTGCGTTCCGTGCCTGAAAAATGAACTCGCACTCCTTTTGAACTAGGATGAAGCCCTTCACCCAGGAGCAAGATACCTGCCTTGGCTAATTCTTCGTTGTACTGCCCCATTTCGGTCAAAAGCTGTTCGCTCGGCATGGCTGCGGTTTCGGAGTCTTGAGTCGCTTTGACGATGACCATAACTTTCATTGTGAAATCTCCTGTTGAGTGATTTGAGTTGGATTGCTGGGGGTTTGGTGTGCCGATCGCTAACGAGCAGCGACACGATTAAGTTCATCAATCTCGATCTTCTTCATTTGCAGCATGGCAGTTGTAACTTTCTGAGAGATTGCCGCATCGGGATGATTGAGTAAGTCAATCAGAATGCGAGGAATAATTTGCCATGAGACACCGTATTTGTCCTTGAGCCAGCCGCATTGTTGTGCGGTTTCATCTCCACCCGCAGATAGCTTTTGCCAGTAATCGTTCACTTCATCCTGGGTATCGCAAAAGACTTGGAAGGAAATCGCCTCGTTAAATTTGAAGGTCGGCCCTCCGTTCAGCGCTGTGAACGGCTGACCATCGAGTTCAAAGCTGACGGTCATGACAGTTCCGGCGGGTTTTCCGTGAATGTCCTGTCCCGCTTCTGCGTATCGGCTGATGTGAACGATCGTGGAATTGCGAAAAATTGATGTATAAAACTGAGCGGCGGCTTCGGCTTGATCGTCAAACCACAAGCAGGGAGTGATGTTTGGATTGATTGGCATGATGTTTCTCCTTCAGTTCAGGCGGTTGAGTCCGGTTATGGCTGTGCGGGTAGTCCTGCAACTTCAATGACAGGGCGAATCTCGACAGTGCCGACTTTTGCCCCTGGGATGCGGGTGGCGATCGCGATCGCTTCATCCAAATCCTGAGCATTGACGAGGAAGAATCCGCCCAATTGCTCACGAGTTTCGGCAAAGGGGCCATCGGTCACAAGGGATTTGCCGTCCCGGACTTGGACACTGGTTGCCGTTGTGACGGGATGAAGGGGAGCCGTTGCCAGAAATTGCCCCTTGTTATGCAGTTCTTGGGCGAGTTGAGCAGATTCTCCATAGCAATGCTCTCGCTCGGTGTCGCTTATGGCGTTTTCGTCCATGTAGATCAGCAGTAAATATTTCACTCGGTTGCCTCCTTTGTAATTAAGTCGAATGGGAGTGGCTCAAATCGACACCTGCCTGGAAAATTTTTATTGAGTGCGATCGAGCTTTGCCTCTTTTATCAGTCGAACGGGAACTGTCCAAATCGACACTTCTAAAAAACTCAATTTTTTAGTACATTAGTACAATTGTTCTTTATTCTATTGCCTCCTTTATCAGTCAGTCGAACGGGAATGGCTCAAATCGACACCTTGCAAAAAATTCTTTATGTCGTTTTATGACAGCTATGGCTTTAACCTCAAAATCAGATGTTGCTCAGGCGATCGCCTCTGTTTATCGGGCTGAATGGGGGCGCATTATCGCTATCCTGATTCGGCTGGTGGGAGATTTTGATCTGGCCGAAGAAGCCGCACAAGAAGCGTTTGCAGCAGCAGTGAATCAGTGGGACAGCGGCATTCCCGATCTTCCTCGCGCCTGGATTATCCGCACGGCTCGATATAAGGCGATCGATCGCCTGCGACGACGGACGCGAATGACGGAAAAACTGGAGTGGTACGCGGCATCTGGATTAATTCCCTCCAGCGAAGAACCCGTATACGACAGTGACGAAATTCCAGACGATCGCCTGCGATTAATCTTCACCTGCTGCCACCCGGCGCTGGCGATCGAGACTCAGGTAGCGCTGACCCTACGCCTGTTGGGTGGACTGGAAACCGACGAAATTGCCCGCGCCTTTCTCGTCCCGACCGCGACAATGGCACAGCGGTTAGTTCGGGCTAAGCGCAAAATTCGAGATGCGGGAATTCCCTATAAAGTGCCAGAGACAGCCGATCTCTCTCCTCGGATAGAGGCAGTGCTGGCGGTGATCTATCTCATCTTTAACGAAGGCTATGCGGCAACGAAAGGAGATTTGATGGCGCGGGCTGATCTCTGCACCGAAGCGATTCGACTGGGGCAACTGGTACGGCAATTGATGGCACCCCACCCTTCCTCTGAAGTCACAGCACTGGTGGCGCTAATGTTGCTACATGACTCGCGGCGAGATGCCCGTCTGGATGAGGCAGGCGATCTGATTCTGCTGGAAGACCAGGATCGGAGCTGTTGGAATCATCTACAAATCGCTGAGGCGTTGCCTCTGGTGGAAGAAGCGTTGCGGGGTGGAACGGGAGTGTATGCTCTGCAAGCGGCGATCGCTGCCCTTCACTGTCAGGCGGCACGCGCCGAAGCAACAGACTGGGCGCAGATTGTGCGGCTCTATGAGGTATTGGAACAGTTGCAGCCTTCACCGATCGTGACCCTGAATCGAGCAGTAGCGATCGCGATGGCAGATAGCCCTCAAGCTGCGTTTGGACTGCTTGATCGGCTTGCTCCAGAACTTGACAGCTATCACCTGTTTCACGCTACCCGTGCGGATTTATTGCGGCGTGTTGGCGCATCAGAGGAAGCGACCCAGAGCTACAGGCGAGCACTAGAATTGGTTACAAATGACAGTGAGCGTCGCTTCCTGGAACATCGACTGAGGCAAGTTAACGATCGCATCTAATCTAATCCACTGCCGCTGATACAAATACTCCAGTAGCAGTTGAGTCGCTGGAGCACATTGGTCTAAATCCGTATACCTTAGCCACGCGATCGCTATCAATAGCAGAGTCGCCATCTAAGAGTCAAAACGTCTAAAATGTGCCAAATGGCTTCATCCTCTGCTGGTATACAAAGGCTTATGACATCTATTGAGTTTACTTCCTTGTTAAAGATTGTTGCAACACTTACTGGTTTCGCGGCTACACCGATCAAGAACAAGCTTGAGCGTAACGAAGCGGTGATTAAGCTGCTCAAAAAATTTGAATTTAACCCTGATCACCCACCCACTGATTTTTCTGGCGTTTATGCTTACACCCTTGTAGAGTACGGCATTGGAAAGCCCCAGCCAGTCTTAGAACTATTTCGACAAGATGAGATCCGGCAGGCTTTTCAGGAAGCTTTTGAGCAGAATGATCCCTCTATCTTGCTTAAAAAGGGGCAGGACTTTATTGATGGATATGCTTTGGGAGATCAAATTAAGGAAATAGGTATTGAGCCGTTGTCAGAGTTTGCAACTTTTGCAATGCATTTTTTAGATGTTACGCGAAGAACACGTACTCCAGCAGAAGTTGTGAGAGATCAAAAAATTGATAACTTGCAGCGAGGCGTTTCAGACATACAGGATCAATTAGCTAGATTGAAAGAGCCGCAAGAGGTTCTATTAGAATTCGCCCTACAAGCGAAAACTTACCAAGCCCTTCAACCAGGGAATGATGCCAGTGCTGGAAAGGTCAGGAAATTTATCCTGGAGCGGCAAATGAGATCTTGGTTTACAGCGTTGAAGTATGACATAGAAAGTTACGAGGTTGAAGGAGATACCTATTTTGAATTAATTATTAATATTCCAGCAAGACGTGGATATGACCGCATCGTGGTACGTGGTGTTGAGGGTGAGGCAAAATTAGCTGATGTTGTAGCTTTGCGAAAAGCGGTAGATGAACAAAAGACTAAAGAAGGTTGGCTCGTCGCGGCTCGTCGAATTAGCTCAGCAGCCTGTGATGCTACGAATGAGAAAGACAACAAAGATGTAATTTTTTGCTATACCTTTGACCAGCTTTTAGATCAAGACGCAGACTTCAATAAATATCTTGACTGGTTAGAAGCTGAAGTGAAGCGAAAGGGCATCGATAGAATGTATGTTCCGTTAGCCTGTACCAAAGATGAGTTTGATCCAATCACTAAAGAGAAAATAGGTGTTAGTAAGTATGATTCTGACAATGATTGGGTTGAAGGTTATATCAATCGTTGGCTAGATGATCCATCGAAAGAACATGTTTCAATACTAGGTGAGTTTGGAACGGGTAAAACTTGGCTGACCCTACACTATGCTTGGAAAGCCTTGCAAAAATACCGCACCGCCAAGGATGGTGGCATTGAGCGACCTCGTATCCCTTTGGTTATTCCTCTTCGTGATTACGCTAAAGCAGTTAGTGTTGAATCGTTGTTCTCAGAATTCTTTTTTCGCAAATACGAAATACCGCTACCTGGCTATTCAGTATTTGAGCAATTGAATCGTATGGGTAAATTTCTGCTTATCTTTGATGGATTTGATGAGATGGCAGACAGGGTAGATAACCAAAAAATGATTAATAATTTTTGGGAATTGGCTAGAGTTGTTGTACCCGGATCAAAAGCGATTCTAACTTGTCGAACTGAGCATTTTCCAGAAGCCAAGGAAGGGCGCGCTTTATTAAATGCTGAACTCAAAGCTTCCATTGCTGCCTTGACGGGAGAACCTCCTCAGTTTGAAGTCTTGGAATTAGAGAAATTTAATGATGAGCAGATTCGACAAGTCTTGTCTTTTAGAGCAGGGATTTCCACAGTAGAGGAGATTATGGGTAATCCCCAACTTCTAGATTTAGCTCGTCGTCCGGTAATGACAGAGCTAATTTTGGAAGCATTGCCAGAGATTGAGGCAGGAAAGCCAATCGATATGTCTCGTATTTATCTCTATGCTGTTAGGGAGAAAATGAAGCGAGATATCAAAGCAGAACGAACTTTTACATCCTTAGCTGACAAACTCTATTTCTTGTGTGAGTTATCTTGGGAGATGCTTTCTAGTGATCAGATGAGTCTCAATTACCGACTTTTCCCTGATCGGTTACGTCGCTTATTTAGTCACGCTGTGCAAGAGCAGAAGAATCTTGATCACTGGCACTACGACATGATGGGACAAACAATGCTCATCCGTAATGCTGACGGTGATTATATGCCAGCACATCGTTCATTATTAGAGTTTTTTGTTGCTTACAAATTTGCTGCTGAGTTAGGAGTTCTAGCATCAGACTTTTTAGAGTTAGCTCAAGAGCAATCTCACTTAAGTCAAGACGCGCCAACTGAATATACCTGGTCATCTTACTTTCGACGCTCATGCAGTGATACTGGAGAAATCAGTCCTATCTCACCACTGAAAAATTTTATTCCTGAAGATATAACTTTACTTGCATCGACTGTTGGTAAAGAGCCCTTGACAACAGAACGTCATGATTCATTGCATCCAGAAAAGCAGACTGCAATTCTCGAACTTATAGGAAATATGATTTCCTCCAATAAGGATGAGGTGAAAGGGAAACTACTAGCTAGTATTAGAGAAACAAGTCTCAAACTAGCAAGTGAGGTAGGGGTAGTTGGAGGTAACATTGCAACCATTCTTTGCAATTATGACCGTGAGGCTTTACAAGGTGAGAATTTGGTGGGAGCTAATTTGAGATATGCTGACTTCTCTACTGCTGATCTATCCGCCTCCAATCTTGGCAATGCTGATTTGAGATATGCTAACTTCTCTACTGCTGATCTATCCGCCTCCAATCTTGGCAATGCTGATTTGAGCAACTCAAGGTTTGATCGTGGAACATTAATGTACAAAGCTAATTTGAAAGATAGCATCTTAAATAATATCTTTTTTGATATGCTTATGGGCTGGATTTCTAGAATGCATGTTCCTAATTCCCAACACTTAAAATCTTCAAAAAAATCACCCGCTATTCATTTCCTATATCCAAGAGACAAATTTTTAAGGAGAAAATATGCAAATTTCTCAAATATTAGCTCGCCAATTCAGGTTCGAGAAGGAGAAATTGTAGTTGCTTATATGAATGAGAATGAACAACCAAAATGGCTGCAGAAAATTCAATCTGTGTTCATTCTTAACTTTAAAATAAAGGACGGTTTGCTTCATTTTCTAACAATTGAAGGAGATTGTTTTAGTATCAATATCGCAACTGGTGAAGTTCTTCATACTGAAAAATCTGGCTCTCTAAGAACTTGGCAAGATGCGAATTTTGAAAATGCTCAAGGGCTAACAGAGCGTGATATTTATACATTTAGGATCTTGGGAGGTATCAATTTACCTAATACTTCCTATATTCCACAGTCTGATAAAAGTATAAATCAAGGCTTGGAAGATACTAACTATGAATCCGAAGTTAATCAGTTTGAAGACAATCAGATGGAAGATGAATAGGTATAGTTCCCTGTACATCCTAAAATAGCTGGGATGAGAGTATCTAACCTATCCCGTGGAAAGACTCAATCTGCCAGAATTTTTTATGGGCAGTGGCAATTGGCGAAATACTGATCCAGAATATGTTCGATTAGCCGACGCTGCCGTGATCAATACGAAAGCTCTAAAATCGCTGCTGCCAAACGTCTAGGTTTCTCACAGGAGAAGATGCATGAAGTTCTCGGATCTGAAAGGCATTCTCGCTCAAAAATAGACCAATCAAGTGCTATTGATCATTGGTTTAGATACCGAAGGACGACAAGTTGAAGTGCTCTTTCACACTAGAATTGGTGACAAATGACAGTGAGCGCCGCTTCCTAGAACATCGGCTGCGCGAAGTTAGCCCGAACGTACTCTATTTCAACTGATAAATTTCAACTGATAGAGGTTTAGACATGGCTCACAATCCCAGTATTCTCTCGCACGTCTCGATCGGCACCAATAATTTTGAACGAGCGATCGCGTTTTATGACGCTGTGTTGCCGACGTTGGGCTGTAAGCGATTGATGGAGCATCCGGGGGCGATCGCCTATGGCAAACAGTATCCTGAATTTTGGGTGGGAACGCCATTTGACGAGCAACCTGCAACGGTTGGCAATGGCACTCACATTGGCTTTATCGCGCCTACCAAAGATGCAGTCCACGCTTTCTATGAGGCCGCTTTGGCGGCAGGCGGCAAAGACGAGGGTACCCCCGGCGGCAGACCTGCCTATAGTGAATGCTATTACGGCTGCTTTGTGCGCGATCCGGATGGACATAAAATAGAAGCCTCCTTCTGGGATGAGCAGCTTGAGCAGGAACTCAATCAGAGCAATGGTTGACCCGCGTATGAGTCATTTTTAGGAGGATAACACTATGGAATTCCATCGGGGTCGCCTGATTGATCATGTCCATCTTCGGGTCACTGATGTTGCTGCCAGCAAACGGTTTTACCAGGCAGTGTTGCGATCGCTAGGACGAGATATTGATGGCGAAGGAGACAGCTACTTTTTTGCGGATGAGCTGTTTGTCGATCAGGCAGATAGCGCTCCCTCAAAAGTTCATCTCGCCTTCCAAGCCAAAGATGAAGCAACGGTGCAGCAGTTTTATCAGGCAGGACTGGCAGCAGGCGGTCGAGACAACGGTGCGCCTGGTGAACGGCACTACCATCCCGGATACTACGCTGCCTTTTTGCTTGACCCTGATGGTAACAACATCGAAGCAGTCTATCACGGAGTCTCAGAGCGATCGGCTGCCTCAGTCATCATTACAACGCCTGAACCGATATTGAGTTGAGCCTTTGTCCAGCGGGGTTTCAGGGGCACGGAGCGCGCCACACAGGTGCGAAATGTGATAGCCCTGTAAAAAAACTGGCTGATTCAAAATTTGAATCAGCCAGGAGAGCATTGTCAAAAGGTGACGGAGCGAGTTTGCAGCCGCCTTAAGCCTCGATCACCACGCGCAGATTGCCCCGCTTGC
This sequence comes from Coleofasciculaceae cyanobacterium, assembly GCA_036703255.1. GTDB lineage: Bacteria > Cyanobacteriota > Cyanobacteriia > Elainellales > Elainellaceae > Drouetiella. The sequence goes on along the minus strand of DATNPL010000211.1, from coordinate 26,590 downwards.
GTACCACCCGACAGGCGGTGGCCGCCTCCGATCGCTCTTCGGGCGAATCGCCTTCTCGGACAAATTCCAAATCGACCAGCGTTGACCCGACGCGAAAATTCTTCAGCGACAGGTGCTCAATAGAAGCAGGCAAGGCTGGATCAATAATACGCAAGTGGTTTCCAGGCGCGTCTGGCACCAGGTTAACCATCACCTGAATCAGCTGAAAGATCGTGCCCGTTGCCCAAGCCTGGGGTGAACAGGCCACCGGATAGCGCACTGGCTCAATGTGGTCACGTTCATAGCCGCAAAACAGCTCTGGCGGACGCTGATAAGGCTGGTGCATGGTCATATCAATCAGCCCTTGGCTCACCTCTAGGGCTTGCTCGACATGGCCGAGCGATCGCAGTCCCAAGGTCGTCATGCCGTTATCATGCGGCCAAACTGAGCCGACATGGTATCCCATAGGGTTATAGGCCGGAGAAAGGCTGCTCAGGGTGCGAATGCCCCAGCCATTAAACATGTCAGGTGCATGCAGTCGCTCTGCAACGCTTTTGGCGCGCTCAGGCAGAAAAATTCCCAGATTCAAGCAATGCCCCGGATTAGAGGTAATGCTGTCTACCTGTTTGCCTTCGCCATCTAGCGCTAGGGCACAGAAATCTAAGTCAGCCACCCAAAAATCTCGATTAAATCGCACCTTGAGCTGTCGTGCTTCTTCCTGCCAGCGATCAGCTAAATCAATCCGCTTTTTGAGACGGGCAATTTCGCTAAGGCGGATCTTTGCTGCATAGACATAGCCCTGTACTTCACAGAGGGTAATGGGGCCTTTGGCTTGGGTGCCATCCCGGTAGACAATACAGTCGCCCGAGTCTTTCCAGCCCTGGTTCATCAGTCCCCGTTCCGATCGCCGATCGTAGCTGAGATAGCCTGTCTGCTGCATATTGCGATCGATCCAGCTCATGGCCGCCAGAGCGTTATCCCATAGCTTATCGAGCGTGGTCTGGTCATAAGTCCAGGCATAGTATTCGGCATAGAGCATGATCCACAGGGGCGTTGCGTCTACGGTGCCGTAGTAGGGCGTGTGGGGAATTTCGTGGCAGCGCGCCATTTCTCCCAGACGCAGCTCATGCAAAATTTTTCCCGGCTCTTCTTCTTTCCATTCGTCATCGACTTTGCCCTGATACTGCGCCAAAACCGTCAGCGTTTCGCGGGCGATAGCCGGATCTAAGATCAGCGTTTGGGAGGCCGAAATAATGGAGTCGCGTCCAAACAACGTGCAAAACCAAGGTACGCCTGCTGACAAAATCTTGCTCTGCTCAAAGGTTTGACGCAGCAGATAGATGTCATGCTCTGCCCGCTCAATCACTTGATTAAAAGCGCGATCGTTAGAGCGAATCTGGGTAATGGAATTGCGCCACTCTTCTTCTTCTTGAGACTCAGCCGCCTTGGCCTGCATTAGCGTCAGAGGGGCATTTACCTTAGAGACAGGGCGGCTGTTGGTCAACGTTTCTAGCCGATAGCCAATGCGTTCGGTGGTGTGCGGCTCTAGCTCTAATTGCCAAATGGCGGTGTATCCCTTGAAGAGATCAGGTAATCGATATAGGAACTGGATATGAGATTCCATGACATCTCCATCCAATCCCTGATAGCCCATTGTCAGCTCGGCGGGCGTAGAGTAAAGCACCGGATGGGGGGCTTCGGCAGGTATGTCAGGAGCATCGATCAAAAATTCGCCTTTGGCATCTAGAACTTGCTTGACTGCTGGATCAGCCACAACGCGCCGCAGCAGGCGTCCTTTGCCCTTGCGGCTAAAGCCTCGGATCTCAAACAGATCCATAAAGTCGGCGTCGAAGCTGAGGGACAGCTCAAACTTCATTGTCCTGGTGCTGTAGTTGGTCAGGGTGGTTTCTTCAAATAAACCGCCATTCAACGCGATTTCTCGCTGGATGCCAATGGTTTCAGCCGGGATGCGATCGTCATCAATCCGGGGGTTGGCACAGAGTACCGAAAGGGCAAACCCTTTGTGGGCATTGCTGCTGAGGAGTACAGGCAATCGTCCCTCAATTTGCAGCTCAGAGCGGCTTAAAAATCGAGTATCTCGACCAAACAGCCCCATGCTGTCGATCGCTCCATTGCCCAAGCATCCAGAAATGTTGCCGAGAGTATCGGTAATCAAAAACAGGTCGTCGTCTTTGAGGGTCAAGGTAACGTGAGACTGGTCAATCGGGTTTGGACAAGCCCATTCTGAAATAGGTAATTGCTCTGCGGGGACAAAAACCCTACCATTCAATTCGATAATATCTTGCATGATTTCTTCTTGTAAGACTTTCCATCTTGGATCTTAGTTTCAGTCGATCGCAACTGCTTTCAATGTGTCTTCCAAGATCTTAGGATCGTAGCTCAATTAACCTGAAAGGTTTTTGACGCTGCTGATTTATATCTACGACATTTATTTTGAGAGGCGTACTCCGCATACCTCTCAAAATAAATGTTAAGCCAGATTAAGTCATGCCCAATAAAGCCTTGGATTCTATGCAGCTTGTAGGTCTGAGGGTTTGTGGCACTCAACGCAAAACTGCCTACTGAAGTTAGGAAGTTCTAACAAGTGGCTCAGCCAAGGAGGCGATCTTAGGCAACTCTCGATCGGATAACGGCTGCTCTGGCAACTCTCGCCCCATCCCAAATGCAGGATGCATAATGGACTGCGCCAGCAGACGACGGTAGAGGTCGCTGAGCTGAATGGCAACCCCTGTCCAGCTAAAGTTTTCCTGTACCCGCACTGTGGCCTGCCTCTGGAGCTTTTTCGCCCAGATGGCATCGGTGAGGATGCGATCGATCGCCTCTGAAAAAGCGGTTTCGTTTTGAGGCGGCACCAATAATCCTGTTTCTTCGGGCACCACCGTGAACTTTAAGCCGCCTACATCTGAAGCCACAACTGGAGTGCCGCAAGCCATTGCCTCGATCGCCACCAACCCAAACGGCTCGTAGTGGCTGGGAATGACGCAAACATCGGCTGCTGTGTAATAGGTAGGCAGCATGTCATGCCCGATCCGTCCGGCAAATATCGTCTGCTCCGTCAGTCCTAGCTCTTGCACCAGGTGTTCAATGCGCGATCGCTCCAATCCGTCTGGCTGTCCGGGTTCGCTGCCGCCTACGATCACCAAACGCAGGCGCTCTGCCGCTGCCGTTCGTTGTTTGAGGGCTGCAAACGCCCGTACCAGCGTCTCAATTCCCTTGCGCGGATCAAACCGTCCCACATAGAGAACTACCCGATCGTCTAGATCGATCCCCAGACGCGATCGCGCCTCTGGCTTAGACATGATGCAGAAATTGCTGATATCTGTGCCGCAGGGAATCACCTCTACATAGCCTTTTTGGGAAACCAAAGCGCGTAGATACTCTCGCTCTTGCGGGCTGGTCGCCACCACACAATCTGCTTCTTCTAGAATCTGGCGCTCTACGTCCATGCGCGTTTGGGCAATGGTGGGGCGGACGATCGCCTGATATTTAACGGCTCCTAAAGAATGGTAGTTATGAATCACCTGAATATTGCTGAGCTTCCGTAGCTCTAGTCCAATCCAGGCCGACATCCAATAGTGAGTATGTACCAACGGATAATTCGTGCCTTCCCGCGTTTGAAACTTCTGAAACGCCTCGACAAACTGCGGTAGGTATTGAAAGAGCTGATCGCGTGGGATAAATTCTTCTGGCCCTGCCACAAGTCGAATCGTGCGGCAGTAGGGTGAGTGTTCGACAATGGCTGGGTCGCTCGCGCGACTCTTACGGGTAAACATATCCACTTGCCAACCTAGCTTTGCTAGGGCTTCACCCACTTGGCGAACATAGACATTCTGACCGCCCGCCTCCTCTTTACCAATCTCCGCAGCCGGATCGCCATGATCTGAAATCAGCGCAATTGCTTGTCGGGCAGGAACTCCTGAAACAGGAATTTTGGGAGCCGTGGCAGTTGCCTTTGTAGCAGCGCAGACTTGAACATTGGGAACTAACTTAAAAGATTGTGCAATCGCGTTCGGCATACCTTAACCTCAATCACTTCACCGCATCAACTGGGAACCAGCTGCATTTCAAAAAATAGACGGCAAGCCCAGGGCTAGTTCTTAAACAGACTATCAGGGTTGATTTTTACTACGCAAATCTTCGGAAAAATCAACTTCATCAATACAGAAACTAGAACAGCACCTGAGCGTTGCATTAGCTGATTAAACTAGCTGATTAAACTGACATCGCGCCGAGAGTAACCATTGCGATTAAATCGTTCCTCTAGCAGCTTGTGATAGACCGCTTCATAGCCGTCTGCCATTTGCGTAACGCTAAAGTGATTAGAAGCATACTCGCGGCAGGCTAAGCGATCGAGACTGCCAACTTGATGAACGGCCTCAATGCATTCCTCAAGGGTGTCGCACAAAAAGCCCGATACGCCCGGTCGAATGACTTCGGGTGTAGAGCCAAGACGCATGGCAACTACAGGGGTTCCAGCCGCCATAGATTCTGTCATCACCAGCCCAAATGGCTCTCGCCAAGTGATGGGAAAGAGAGTGGCGATCGCCCGACCCATTAAGTTATTCTTCTGCTCATGGTTCGCTTCACCCAAAAACTGAATCTGCTCTCCATCTACATGGGGCTTGATTTCTTTCTCAAAAAACTCTGCATCGACCACATCGATTTTGCCTGCCATTTTCAGCGTTAAGCCTGCTGCTTTGGCAATCGCGATCGCATGGTGTGGGCCTTTTTCAGGCGACATTCGCGCTAGGAATGCCAGATAGGGCGGCTCATCGGGCTGCGGGAAGAACTTATGGCTGCTGACATCAATGCCGTTATAAACGGTTGCGACACAGTTCAAATCAAGGTCGATATCTCGCTGTGTATTGGAAATACTGACGTAGGGCTGCGCTTTGGCATGAGAAAACATTTTGCGATTATCTGGCGTGAACACTCCATGAAGCGTATGCACGGTGGGCGTTTTTACCAGCTTTGTGTAGGGCAGCGCTACACAGCCCATGTGAGAGTGAATGACATCAAATTCATCCGCTCGTTCGTAGACTTGACTCATTTGCAGCATTTCATAAATGCCGTACTCTTTGACTGTCGAGTCTAGCCGCAAAGCCTGAGGGTGAATCGATTCCAGCTTGGCTAGCGTGATTGAATCGCCAGAGGCAAATAACGTAACATCATGTCCGCGCCGAACCAACTCGTCTGTTAGCAAGCTCACAACCAGCTCAATGCCGCCATAAGCTGGAGGAGGAACGCGTTCCCATAACGGAGCAACTTGTGCAATTCGCATTATTATTCTCCACGACTAAATATTTACGATTTAGGAATATTTATTTTTCTACCCGCACCTTCAATTAACTCGATCGCTAGAGGTTTCCGAAACCCTCTTTGGAGAGATATTGACTATACCACATGAGAGAGAATGCCTTGGATGACGCTATGGGTATAGGTATCTACCTGTAAATTGCAGCTTAGGCTACAAAAAAGCAATCAATGAGTGACTAAATCGGTGAACTCTACAGTGAATTGATTGTATGAATTCCTGTATGAGTTCTTGTGTGACTTGTATAACTTGTATGAATAGACTTTGATAGGTATATGCCGTAAGGTATATTCCAGTTATGTCCGTTGTAGCGAGGGTATCTTACCTACGTGAGCGATACTTAGATGAGTCTTTGCCTCTTTGCCGATCGCAGATCTCTTGTGCGTGGTTTCGTGCTTCTTTCACAGGAGAATCGAGATACTCACTCAACAACTCTGTAAGCCAATCTGTAGATCGAAATCCATAAATCTAAATCTGCAAAACTGAGATACACCCGATGCCCATCTGATTAGCTGCCTCTGGGATGGCTGCGCTAGGGCAGGTTGCCAGAGTAAGTCAGGCACTTAGGAGTTTTGGGTATAAAAAAGCGAAGATCCTCTCACGGTCACAGGCTAGACGACAATTTTGGGATGGAGATGAGAATGAGTAGATGGCACTCGCTGGATTTTATTAGCCCGATTTGATTAAACTTGCGATCGTAAGTATTAAACTGAGTTTGTCAGGGTATTGCCGAAAGGATAGCTAGATATGACCAATCCGCCGCCTGTTGAGCCTAGACCTTCGCGCAACCGTGACCTTGGCTTCGATGATGCCATTGCGATGCTGATCGCCTTTGGCACAATTGGCGCAGTTCTTTGGTGGGGGCTGAGCCAAAAGGGCGCAGACCTAGCACAGGGGGTGCAGGTAACCCCATCTGCGGGAGCAAGTTCTGTATTTGAGGGGCTAACGGTTCCTGAAGGTGAGGCGAGTCAAGCTTCTGGAATTACCTCTGCGGCCGATCAGCCTGCGGGTCAACCAGGACAATCGCCTCAAGTTCCTAGTTCCGGTCTTGTCCCTGCTCCTAGCAATCCGACTGCGGTTGCCCCTGTGGTCGTGGCTCCTGCGGTTGTACCTGGGCGAATTCCTGCATCTTCTGCGGCCATTGATCCCCCGCCCGAACTCGTGGTTCCCGCTGCCCAGGCAACGCCTGTCGAGTTTTCGGATGTAGCCGCAGATTACTGGGCGCGTCCCTTTATTGCAGCTTTAGCACAGCGCGGCATCGTTACGGGATTCTCGGACGGCACCTTCAAGCCTGATGAGCCTGTGAGCCGATCGCAATATGCAGCTCTGATAGAAACGATTTTTCAGACAGACACCGCGCAGAACCCGATCGCCTTCAACGATATTCCAGAAAACTTCTGGGCGACTCCGGCCATCAACACTGCCGTAAAGACTGGGTTCATGAAGGGATTTCCTGAGGGTACCTTTCAGCCCGATCAGCCTATCTCGCGGGTTCAGGTGCTGGCTTCGCTGGTCAATGGCCTAAAGGTGGCTCAGCCTGCCTCTCCGACAGAGGTGGTCAAGCTTTACCAAGACAGCGCTCAGATTCCGACTTGGGCAGTGCCTGCTGCCGCTTCAGCTACCCAAACGGGCATGGTTGTAAATTATCCTGCTCGGGGTGTCCTCAACCCCAATCAGCCGATTACCAGAGCCGAAATATCGGCGGTTGTGCATCAGGCTTTGGTGGCGGCGGGTAAGCTAGATCCCATTCCTTCTGATTACATTGTGCGACCCTAATGTTAGATTTTGAGCAAGTTTCTCTGGTTCAACCCGCAACCTTGGTGACGATCGCCACTGAAGCCGTCCTGAAAGATAGCATTATTACCCTGTTGAAGAATCTCAAGGTAAAAAGCTATACGATCACGGAAGTATCGGGTGAGGGACGCTGCCCTAGATTGGTAGAAGTGCCGTCGGGCGAGGGCACTGAAACTGCGACAGAAACTAAAGTTGAGACGCACATCGCAACACCCATCGAGATCCGAGCGATCGTCTCTCAAGATCTATCAAATGTGATTCTTTATACGCTCAAAGAGTATCAGCACGAGTTTGCGATCGTGGCCTATCGTCAGGCTGTAGAGGCATTGGGAGAGTATTGATTCTCCGCTCTGGCTGTAGTTTTAGCTGCATTCACAGCAGTTATGGCAGCATTATCGAGGGCGTGCGGAGCACGCCCTCGATAATGCTGTTGATGGTTACGGCTACAACACGTTAAATATTTTCTATTAAAATCCTTGCGTGAATCGCTGCAAGGTGGATGTAAAGAAGCATTCACGTAAGCCATTGATTGAGGAAGTTAATGAGGTGGATCTTCGTTAGAACTGGGGCGATCGGGCACATACTCAATCAGGTCAAAAGGGGTGCAGTCCAGGTGAGTGCAAAGCGCGTTCAGCATATCTCCACCGATACGCGGCATTTTGTCCTGATTTTTGAGAGAGGAGATGGCGTTGGGATGAACACCAATAAACTCGGCTAGGCGTTTGTTTGTCATACGCTGCCTCGCCATCATTTCTCTTAGTCGCCAGCGAACGGTCAATTTCTAGATCTCACAAAAATGAGCAAAGCTTGTGCTTACAGAAAGTAGCGCTAGAAGTAGATAATGGCTCACAGCCCAGTGTCTAACTTTTTAGATACATGGTCGAACTGTGTGATAATATTCATCTAACTAGCAAGCCAGTGCGTCCCCTGGAAAGTTCTGCACTGGCTCTAGCTCCAACTTGCAGTGGAGACAATTTATTATGACCTATGAACGTCGCATCAAGCGATGGATTGTCGTGCGAATATTGCCGAGTTTACGGCATGTTGATGTTGCTAGGTTTTACAGACTCTCTGATGCCGAGGGCTATGCACAAGTCTTGCGGCTCCCTTGATCTGCCACGTCCCCGATAGAACAATCTTCTCTCTGATGCCGAGGGCTATGCACAAGTCTTGCGGCAGCTTAACCCCCAGCATCAGTATGAGGTGATGTTTGACGGAGGAGAAAGACAGGCGATCGAGGCGTTTATGGCTACCCACCACCGCTGGAATGGCTATGAATTTTAAGTGCCAAGTTATCGCGGAGGGGTCTGTTGTGGCGCACTCTGCTGCGGGGTACTCTGCTGTGGCACACTCTGCTGTGGGGCACTTTGCTGCGGGACACTTTGCTGCGGCGCACCTTGCTGTGGCGCATTAATGACACAGTTGATCGTCCGCAAAGTCGCCGTTGCTGCATAGTTGCGCTGGGCTTCGGCATTGGGCACAAAATTGCTGCCAATCTCATTATAGGGCGATGCCACACCACAATAGGTGGACATGGCTGTGATTAGTGCCGCTCCCCAATGTCCCGAAATATCGGTAAATGTTTGGGGCGCTTGGGTAGAAGGCAGATCGGGGCCAAGACCTCGCAGCGATCGCCCATATTCGGCTGTGCGGCTCAAGATTGCCATCATCTCGGCGCGAGTGACAGGCTGCGTCGGACGAAAACTGCCGTCTTCATAGCCGCTGACAATGTTATTGGCTTGGGCAAACTCAATTTTGGCTGCGCTCCATCGGGTCATCTCTACATCTCTGTAGGGGGCAGAAGCCGCCGCAGTAGGCACATTGATCGTGACTCCTGGAATCAGCTTGAGGGATTCTAACGCCATCGACACGATCTGCTCACGGGTGAGCGATCGCTGAGGGCGAAACGTGCCATCCTCAAACCCAGCGACAAAGCCGAGCTGAACCGCTTGCTGAATCTCTGCGGCATAGACATCACCCCCTACATCTCTGAAGGTGAGGGTCGTAGGCGTCGGGGGTACTACAGGCTCCGTTCCAGGAGCGGCGATGACAAAATCTGGCGGGAACGCGCCTTCGTAGGTTAGGTAAATATGTCCGAGTGGGCGATCGTCCAGCACTCGTCGGGTAAATCGCCAGCCGGGATTCAGCTTAATTTCAGCAAAATCTGCGGTCAGACCATTGGCATGACCAATGTCAAACTCCGGGTTGGTACATTTCCGGCGATTGGGATTGAAGCAGCCAATTGGGTCACCCACCAGCACCAGATCTTGATTGCGGCGAATGATGCGGACGCTGTAAAACAGCCCCATATCCTGGCCATTTGCCCGGATAGAGTAGCCATTGGCATCCAGGCTGCGCCCACAAATTCCAGAGAAGTCAAACGTCCGTAAGACCGGATCAATCACAACGGGCATTCCACCCAAAACATTCCAGCAGGGGCGATCGTCGCTCAATTGTTCCACGATGAGCAGTTGATGCGCCGTTCCACCTGAGTAGGGGGCAGCGATCGCAATGAAGCGAGTTTGATCAACCTCCTGCTGTTGAAATGCGGCGGCAAGCGCAGAGGAGGCTGTCCAGGCGGTGCTTAAGGTAGCGAGCGCAACCGCAGTGAGGCGTTGAAGTAACAGGTTCATACCAGCAAAAATTCCAGCGACTTGACAAGCAATGAGCAATCACAACGTTAATCGAGAACCTTTCAGCCTTGAAGCTTAGCGATCAGTTTGTCAGAAGTCAACCGCTTCAAGCAGGTAGACCACGACGGCCGTTCCAGGGGGGCGGCGATCGAGGGGCGATCGCTGAATCTCCAGATCCATCAGCACTTCAGGAGCCAAATTGAGAGCATCTGCATCCGTCAGCAACAGCGATCCGCAGGTATAGACAGGGCTAAACACTTTGATTTCCCCCTGCATGTGCTGCACGAGATCGCGGGCGATCGCCAGACCCAACCCCGTTCCCGGAATATCAGTAGCAGCCTGTACTCCACGATAGTGGCGCTCAAACAAATGCGCTAGATCTTGGGGGGGAATGCCAGGGCCGTTATCTAGGATAGCGATCGCCTGCCGCTTACCCCATTGAGTCATTGCGGGTTGCGACTGCACCCTGACGCTGACCTTACCGTTGGCTGGGGTGTACTTGAGGGCATTGTCTAGCAAATTGCTTAGCACCTCTTGCAGCGCCCGCGAGTCCATTTGTACAGGGGGTAGATGCTCAGGAATCGTGACACTTAGCTCTAGCTGGCGGTCTTGTGCGATCGCCTTAGCCGACTCCAGCAGCGGACTCAGCACTTCCGCAATCAAACGAGTTTCCAGGTGAAGGGTTCCCATCAAGAGATTGCTTCCCGACGCATGAGTTCCCGATGAGCGATTATCTAACTCACTAGTTTCCAATGCCTTGCCCTCAGCACCCGCACTGAGCAAAGGCGGCGCATAGCGCATCACTTCTGGGTGCAGCGTCTCTGCATTTTCAGGCTCAGCCGCGCTGAGCAAAAGCCGCAGATCCGCCTCATCCAGATCGAGCGCAGCATCAAACTGCTTTAGCAAATCCTGAAGGCGATCGCTCTCTCGCACAATGCCCTCTGCCGCAGTATGGTTGGCATCTTCTGGACGAATGCGTCTGGCAAGCAGCTTCCCAAAGGTGCGCATCGCAGTCAAAGGATTGCGAAACTGATGCAGCAAATTATCGAAGAGATCGCGCCGCTGTTCGCGTAACAGTCTCTGCTGTCGTGAATCTTGCAGCAGCCATTGCGATCGCTGGTCGAGCACACAGCCCAGCGCCAAAGCCTTAGCAATTTGCTCAATTTGCTCCTGCTCAAGCTCTGTCCAAGCGCGATCGGCTCTTGCCGTGACCAGCAAACCCATGACCACATCTTCGTGAATGATGGGCAAAACCACTTGCTGCTGGCGTGAGAGTGCCCGCTCAGCCGCCTCTAGAGGCCGTGAACCTGCGTAGCCAGAGCCGTAATTACTGTAGCCAGACTCTGGATAGGTGGGCAGCAAGGTAAACTGGGGCAAGGTTTTGGCAGGTTGGAGCGATCGTACTTCAGCATTGGCCTGAGCGCTGCCCCGCGACAGCAGAGAAAAAATTTGCTCCTCGCCCCAGCCCGCCACAGCTTCGGGATAGGCCACCACAGGCACCATCTTTGTATCCGCCACTTCCGTCAATTCTTCAGTCAAGTAAACAATGCTCAGAGCCGCTCCAAGCCCTTGGGTGAGCAAAGCCACCTGCGACTGACAAAGGGCAACAAATTCGGTACTGGCAGGCATCAACATGCGACAGGCTAACCTGGCTCTAAAAAACGTTAACTCAATGGCGCTGGTTCACGGTGATAATTCATGGCGCTAACTCAACGGTAACTTGAGCGATCGGCTCTGCAATAAAGCTTTGCAAAAGCTACTCAAATAACCGCTGCTAAAGTTAACACTCTTCATCCAGATCCAACATTTGACTTTGTAGCCTACACTACGTAATATAGAGTATCTTTAGATTTTGTTTCAAAAGTTTAAAGGAAGTTGAAATTAAAGTTTTAAGTCGGTATACTTTGCACGGTCTAGATTTTGTAACGATGGTTACAGAGAATCTGTTCTGGTAACTTGTAGACACGCTCGGAGGTGGGTTAGGTTGGCAAGAAGACGCAAGCGCAAAAGTCGTCGTCGGTTAGAGGGTCGCCGCATCCTAGAATTGGTGCCTCAATACAGCATCGAGAGCGGTGAAGATAAACCCGTAACTGCTGCTCGTAAGTTTATTCAATCTGAGGGCATTGCACCACCAGCACTTTTGCTAGTGAAGCGCAATGAGCATACCACGGATCGATACTTCTGGGCAGAGAAGGGGTTGTTCGGGGCACAATATGTTGAGGAAAATCATTTTCTATTCCCTAGTCTCAGGGTTCCAGAAGATGAAGAAGTCGATACCCCTCTGGCAGTTTCAGCTCGCTAACTGTGCCATAGATTAAAGAGCTAACTCTGCGACGTTTTCAGCCTTATGTTTGCCTCTTAGTATTCTAGACATCACTTTATTGAATTCATTTATTGATATCAGTATTGATGCATTGGTGTTTTACTGAGATAGGTCGCCACAAAAAGGTCAAACTATCTAGGCTAAAGATGAGAACCAGTCTAGTTCATGAATCTAGGTTTTAGCATTGAGCTGATGCGCTGGGCGTTACTTAGGTATCGAAAGCAATTGAATATTTGAATCAGGGAAGCGGGGTCAGTTTGATCTCGCTTCTCTGTTTTAAACTCGAACTTAGACTTGAATCAATCTTTTCTCAGATTAACCGTACCGACAACCCCAGTTTTTTCTACCCAAATACAGCGGAAACTAGAAGAGATAGATCTATAGAATTCAGATAGAGAATTTAGGCACAAGAATTTAGGTAGAGATGTGATGCTGGGGCGCAATGCCCTGTCGGAATGGACAGCACTGTACCCGGCAGCGCCGGAAGAACACCAGAATCAGGAGAAAGAACATGAATCAAATTAAGACGCTAGGGCTATTGGGACTGCTAAGTGGACTCTTTGTCGGTATTGGCTACTATCTGGGTGGCTCTAGCGGCGCATTAATGGGTCTAGTATTTGCAGGTGCCACTAACCTGTTTTCTTGGTATTCATCCGACAAGATCGCGCTGGCCGCTTACCAGGCACAGCCCCTAGAACCGACTGACGCCCCTGAACTCTACGACATGGTGAAAAAGCTGTGCGATCGCGCAGAACTCCCCATGCCCCAGCTTTACCTAGTCCCCACCGAGGGCGCAAACGCCTTCGCCACCGGACGCGACCCGCAACATGCCGCAGTTGCCGTCACCCAAGGCATCGTCAACATGCTGCCCACTGACGAGCTAGAAGCCGTCATTGCCCATGAGCTGACCCATGTCAAAAATCGTGACACCCTGACGCAAGCCGTCGCCGCAACCGTTGCAGGTGCCATCTCCTACCTGGCGCAAGTGCTGCAATTTGGAGCAATGTTTGGCGGCATGTCGCGCAACGATCGCGAAGGCGGCGGCAACCCGATCGCCCTCATTGCCACCATCTTTTTAGCTCCCCTTGCCGCCAGCGTCATTCAAATGGCCATCTCCCGCACCCGCGAATTTGAAGCCGACGCTGGAGCTGCCCGCATTACTGGCAACCCACGCGCCCTCGTCCGTGCCTTGCAGCACCTAGAAGCCAGCGCCAAACAAATGCCGATCGCTGCCAATCCCGCTTTCGAGCCGCTTCTCATCGTCAACGCCCTGCCCAAACAAACCTTCGGCAGCCTATTTTCCACCCATCCCACCTTAGAAGCCCGCATCGAAAACCTGCTCAGGATTGAGCAAGAACTCACCGCACAATCTGGCAAGCTACCCGAATCCTCCGTGAGCCTTTAGAAAACCCTAAAACTCTACATTCAGCCAGACAAGGGTGGGCAATGCCCACCCTTGTTTTTTTAAAACCTATTTTCTGCAACCCGTCTCAACACATTAACGCCCGATCGCCTATCAATGCGTTCGCGCAGCGTTCCTGAAGGGAATAGCGACCCCAGCCACCCACCCCTAGCCTCATGCGGAGGGGGTGTGGGGGACGTGCCCGTCTCCTGCTGGGGATTTGGGGGAAACCCCCAAGGCTGTTGGCTGTTCCTACTCTCGCCTATCACCCATAACCCAACCCTCCATCCAAGATTCAGCCCATCCCAACCCACAGAAGGATTTTTGTTTTATGACTCACCCCTTCCCCAGATAGAATAAGGCTGATAACCAGCCATTCTCTATCCTATTAGCCTTCTATGCGTACTCACTACTGCGGTCAACTACGAGCCGAACATGTTGGACAAACCGTCACCCTGTTTGGTTGGGTCGATCGTCGTCGTGATCATGGCGGCGTCATATTCATAGACTTACGCGATCGCTCCGGCATTTCCCAGATTGTCAGCGACCCTGAACGCACCCCAGAGTCTTACCTTCCCGCCGGAGACTTGCGCAACGAATATGTCGTCAAAATCACGGGTCGCGTTACCCAACGCCCTCCCGACTCCCTCAACCCCCGCATTCCCACAGGCGAAGTCGAAATCTATGCTGACCAGATCGACCTGCTCAACGCCGTCCGTAAGCCCCTGCCCTTCCAGGTCTCCGTCTCCGAAACCGAGTCAGTCCGAGAAGAGCTACGCTTAAAATACCGCTATCTCGATCTGCGGCGAGAGCGGATGAGTCGCAACTTGCAGCTTCGCCACCAAGTGATTAAAGCCATCCGGCGCTTTCTCGAAGATCAAGAAGGCTTCATGGAAGTAGAAACCCCGATCTTGACGCGATCGACCCCCGAAGGAGCCAGAGACTACCTCGTTCCCAGCCGCGTCAACCCCGGTGAATTTTACGCCCTGCCGCAATCGCCCCAGCTCTTCAAGCAGCTCTTAATGGTGTCAGGATTCGATCGCTACTATCAGATTGCCCGCTGCTTTCGCGACGAAGATCTGAGAGCCGATCGCCAGCCCGAATTCACGCAGCTCGACATGGAAATGAGCTTCATGAACCAGGAAGAAGTCATCGCCCTCAACGAAAAGCTCATTTGCCATATTTTCAAGCAAGTCAAAGGCATTGATCTCCCCTGCCCCTTCCCCCGCCTAACCTATGCCGAAGCCATGAACCGCTACGGCTGCGACAAACCCGACACCCGCTATGGGCTAGAACTGGTAGATGTCTCCGACCTGATGCAAGACTCCGGCTTCAAAGTATTCTCAGGGGCGATCGCCAGCGGGGGTGTCGTTAAAGTCCTGCCAATTCCAGGCGGCAACGCAGCCATTTCCAACGTCCGGATTAAGCCAGGTGGCGATCTGTTCAAAGAAGCATCTGAGGCCGGAGCCAAAGGACTCGCCTATATTCGCGTGCGAGAAAACGGCGAAATAGACACGATCGGCGCTATTAAAGACAACCTCAGCGAAGCGCACAAGCAGGAATTGCTCAGCCGTACCGGAGCCACCGAAGGGCACCTGCTGCTGTTTGGAGCGGGAGACTCCCCTACTGTAAATAAAACGCTCGATCGCATTCGGCAATTTGTCGCTCGCGAACTTCAGCTCATCGAACCCGAAAAAATTAATCTACTCTGGGTGACAGAGTTTCCCATGTTTGAGTGGAACGCCGATGAAAAGCGGCTAGAAGCCATGCATCATCCCTTTACTTCCCCCTTCCTAGAGGATGCCCATGACCTAAAAACGGCACGCGCTCAAGCCTACGACATCGTATTTAACGGCTTTGAGATCGGCGGCGGCAGCCTGCGAATTTACCAAACCGAGCTTCAGCAGCAGGTATTTGAAGCGATCGGTCTGTCCACCGAAGAAGCCCACAGCAAATTTGGCTTTTTGCTAGAAGCCTTTGAGTACGGCACGCCGCCCCATGCAGGTATTGCCTATGGCCTAGACCGACTGGTAATGCTGCTGGCGGGTGAAGACTCCATCCGAGATGCGATCGCCTTCCCCAAAACCCAGCAAGCCCGCTGTCTGCTGACCAATGCCCCCTCTGAAGTGGATGCGAAACAGCTCAAAGAACTGCACATCGCCACGATTCAAAAAACCAAGGCTTAGCCTATTTAGACGTTGCTGCTTTTAGGGATAAATTTTGTGTGGCGGAGCGTGGAGTGTCCTTCTCCCGCAAAATTTATTTCCCGGTTAAGCCATGCCGCCTACCAAAACGATGCCAGGTCGAGCATTAATCCGGGCAAAACGGCTTCGCCCGACAAACTCATGGGCGCTTCTAGCACTTCTTTTGCCTGCTTCGGTCTGTAAATCTCAACTTGCCGCTCTTGGTAATTTAGCAGCCAGCTTAAGCGAACACCATTGGCTATGTATTCCTGCATTTTGTCTTGCAGGGGCTTAAGGGCATCACTACTCGACCGAAGTTCAACCCCAAAATCAGGGCAGATGGGCGGAAATTTCTCCCTTTGCTCTGGCGTGAGGGCGTTCCATCGGTCACGGGCAATCCAGGCAACATCCGGCGATCGATTGGCTCCGTTTGGCAGCGTGAAGCAGGTAGAGGAGTCAAAAACCTCACCTAATTCAGATTGTTCATTCCAAATCACAAATCGAGCCGTCAGCTTAGCATTCCGTTTTCCCGTTTCCCCTCCGGTAGGCGGCATAATAATCAACTCTCCGATCGCACTGCGCTCTATTCTCAAGTCACGATTGAGCTGACAAAGCTCATAAAATTGCTCGTCAGTCAGTTTTGCTGAGGGCGGGACGTTGAGGGTGAGAGACATCATGAGATGAGCATTCAAGTAGCTATTTCAACGGCTGAAATCCATTATGCCAGATGTCAATTTTCTGTATTTTGGTCTACCCATTGCGTTACACCATCCGCGACCGCCTCTGCTAGCTTCTCCTGCTCCTGAGGGTTCGTAATCCACTCAAATTCTTCAGGATTAATCATGAACCCTAGCTCTAGCAAAACGGCAGGAGCCACTGTCGGGCGAGTCAGTGCCAGGTTATCCCAAAAGATGCCGTAGGAAGGGCGATCGAGCTTTGTTACCAGGGTGTCATGCAGCGCCGCAGCGAGGCTATGCGCCTGGGTGTTATACCAAAAGGTGCCAACCCCTCGCGTGTTACGAGCATCGCCGCTGTCCGGTAGCGCATTGTAGTGAAGGCTAATGGCGATCGTTGGCTCTAACTGATTAATCAGGTTGACGCGATCGTTGGGATACAAATCAATATCGCCTTCGCGGGTCATGTAAACCGTAGCGCCTTGAGCGATAAGGCGATCGCGCACCAGATTGGACAAGATGAGCGCAACGTCTTTTTCGGGATATCCGGTAGGGCCGCGTGAGCCTAAGTCTTCAGGGCCTCCATGTCCAGGGTCAAGTAAAATGCGGATGCCGGATAACGGCCGCCTCCGGTCAGCCTGGCGGGGCGGATGCTTGAGCGACAAAATCAGCGTTGTGCCTTCATAGCGCAGCTTGTATCCCCATTGCTGATCAGACTTGAATTGAAAGGTATACTGCACCTGACCCAGAGCGGACTGCTGCCAGTCGAGACGAGCGATCGCCGGGTCAGAGCCTAGAGCAATAATATCTGTCTGTGCCGTCGTGTTGTAGAGGGTGAGGGTGAAGGTGCGATCGCTCTGCTGCACGCTTAGCGGCACCGGAGCCTGGAGCGGAAAGGCAACCTCTGTCCAATCGCCTGCTTGGCTAGCGCTGACGCTGCGAATCAAGGTCTGGGGCAAGACAGCGTTTGGAATGACTTGAGTTTCGCTGGCTTTAATCCAGCCGCCATAGTCGAGCCGCAGCCATTCGCCTTCTTGAGCAGTCACCGCTGCTCTAGTGCCTTTGGGCAAAGGCGTGAGCCGGGAGTAATCAGTGCTAGCTCCTGTCCGAGCCGTACCCGCTTCAGCGATAACTTCCACAACGGCTAGCGTTGCAGGAGACAAAATCTCGACTTTGCCTTTGCCCTGTTCTGTTGCCGTTTTGCCGTCTAGCGTCAGGTTGAACTGCGGATAGCCCAAATCGAGGCGGGTACGACGGCTCAAAACGTCTTCTGTGACAGGACTCGCCAGAGTACCCATCCAAGCTTCGCCTGCAATACAGCCTTGGTAACTCTGTGCTGAAGTAGGGGCAGGCTGATTTTCTAGGGTCAAAACCGCAGAGTTGGGTGGCAAAGTCGAGGTGCTGGGCTGCGGCAGCAGGGGAATCGTCTGCTGACTCAGGGTGACAGAAACCTGGGCGTTGGGAGGGGCGACCGCCCCAAAGCAGATCGGTTCGCTAGGCAAGCGGGCAATATCGGTGGCAGGAGTCAGAGAGTCTGGCGCAAAAGCGTCTGGGGGTGCAGCCGTTGTCTCTGCCAACCGTTTCACATGCAGGGTAACAACCTGATTTTGATAGTTCAGCGTAAACAGGTTGTCGCCCACCTGCAACGGCAGGCTAGGGGCAAAATGTCCGGCAGGGCTGCGATCGATCGCCACCCCATTGACCGTCACCTCGCCTGGAGTCGGAGCTGTGCCAATCAGGAAAATTTGAGCCGAAGTGGTTTCATGCCCATCGGGCGGGTAGGCCACAAACAGCGGCTGCTCAGCCCAAGCAACCGAGGTCAAGGCGATCGTTCCCATCACAAACCCGCTGCTAAATCCTAGCCATCTGAAACTGTTGGTCATGCCCTTTTAAATTTTGGTGCTTTTATAAAGTTGAATTGGCGATCACCCCAGCTAGCATACGCGATCGGTCTACTCCTTCGCGTTAACCGCCGCTGATCTTAGCCCTGCTTACCTCAGCCATAAAAACGCAATTCCCACCGTGGCGATCGTCAAAGGTACACCAAATCTTAAATGATCGGTGAAAGAAAGCCGATGCCCTTGCTTTTCAGCGGCTTCGGCCACAATCAAATTGGCGACTGAACCAAACAGCGTCAGATTTCCAGCCAGCGTCGAACTTGCCGCCAGCAGCAGCCAGGATTGCGTATCGTCAGGCCGAATCAACGGTTGCAGCACCAGCACCGCAGGAACGTTAGAGATCAGATTGGATAAAATCACCGTGACCCAGGTTAAACCCCAGGCCGAATCGATCCAATCGGCAAAGAATTTCAGTAAATCTAGGGCTTGGGTGCAGCGCGTCAGCACAAACAGCCCAGAAAACATCACCAGCAGATTCCAATCGACTTCGCGCAAGATGCGATCGGGCTTAATCCGGCGCGTTACCAACAGCAGAGCCGCCGCCACAAAGGCAGATTTTGCCAGGGGCAAGCCCACCATAAACGCGACCAACAGGGCGGTTGTAATGCCTATAGCTTTAGTAAACAGCGGCTTATAAACCCGCGATCGCAGCATCGCCTCTCCCTGCAAAGGCTGCAAAGACCTAACTTCTGGGTAGAGCAGCCACAGCAACCCGACCTGCACCCCCAGCCCCATCAGCGCCACAGGCGTCAGCGCTTGGGCAAAGTCAAGGTAGGCAATCTTAGAAAACGAGCCGATGAGAATATTCTGTGGATTGCCGCTAATCGTGGCGACAGAACCCAAATTTGTGGCTCCGGCCACCGCCAGCAGGTAAGGAATGGGATTGAGCCGAAAGGCTTGCGTCAGGCTGAGGGTGAGCGGCGTAAAAATAATGGCGATCGTATCGTTGAGGAAAAAAGCCGAGAGCAGTCCGCTGCCAAAGGTCAGAAGAGTGATCAGCCCCAAGGGGCTACAGGTCAGACGCGTCAAGCTGGTCAATGCCAGCCGAAAAAAACCTGAATAGGCCAGATTGGCATTCACAACCATCATGCTCAGCAGAAAAATGATGGTATTGGCATCGATCGCTTCCCAGGCTTCCTCTAGGCTCAAGACGCCCAACCCGATGAGCAGGGCTGAACCCACCAGAGCGATCGTCGCCCGATTCATGCGTAACCCTGGCAAATATCCCAGCGCCAGCCCCAGATAGCTGATAGCCAGAATGAGATATTGGGCGATCGACAGCAGCAGGGGCATGAGGCAGGCACTAATTCTTCGTTGGATAGATGCGATCGAAAGCAAATCAGTTAATCTGAGGAAGGGTTATCATCCAAACCTATTATTTATTTTTTGAAGAGAGGAGCGTAATCTATTTTCCAACACGCTTTCAAAAAAATAAGCAATATAGTTGAAACATCACCCTTTCTGTGATGGAGACCTGAAATTGCGATCGCTCAAGCCCGACTGAACGCTCAGGTCGGGCTGAACCTAGATATTGCTGAACCTCAACGGATAAATCCCATGAATTCTGACACTCTGATCCAGCTTGCTCAAAAAAGCTTGCGCGTTACCCTGGGCGCAACGGCAACCTTGATTGAATCTCTGCAAGATCCCCAACAACGAGAAGCCAACCTGGCAAAACTCAAGACCGAACTGAGTCAACTGACGGAAGAATGGGAAGTCAAAGGCGAGAGTGCAGAGCGAGAAGCCCGTGGCTTTGTAGATTCGCTGATCAACCAGGCTTCCAGCCGGGTCAGCCCGCCTGATGCTAACAGTACAGTGTCTACGCTGGCAACTCCAGTTTCATCGGCTGCACAACAAGATTTGCAAGAGCTGACCGAACAAATTGCCGCCCTGCGCGCTGAAATAGAAAAGCTACGAGCACAGGACTCGTAGCTTCCGCAAATAGCATAGTTCATATATAAGGTCACGCCATTCGCTTAGCTGATGCCATCTGTTAGCTGATGCCATCCGTCAACTAATGGAAGTGATACCCATCCGCTTTGAAATCCAGCTCTGGACACTCCAGACTCTGGATATCGGCGGAATTTTTATCTAGTCGTTTGTCCAATCTTCGCGACCGAGCAAATCGCCGATCCGATCTCTCAAAAGATAGTCATTACTCTCCAGTACGCATTCCACGCAAGACCATTCCCGTGC
The DNA here is from genome assembly GCA_036703255.1 of Coleofasciculaceae cyanobacterium. Taxonomy (GTDB): domain Bacteria; phylum Cyanobacteriota; class Cyanobacteriia; order Elainellales; family Elainellaceae; genus Drouetiella. The sequence continues at coordinate 6,173 of DATNPL010000211.1, read as the reverse complement.
TGGAATATACTTGCAGAGGACATAAATTGGCTGCTGGCGATTAACTACGCCTGTTTGCACCAGTTGGCGCGCTTCGTCTTGGATCAAGCCCATTGAATATTGAACTGCATTAATCATGATTCACCCTCCGTTGTTCAGACCTTATGAATAATGGCGGATTGTGAAGATAGGTAAGCGCCTTCCTCAAAAACTGCCTAAAACTCAGCTAAGGGGTATGCTTTGTAATCGAGTATGCTTTGTAGTCGAGTATACTGAACGATTTCTATTTTTGCGTTACTAACCCCCTGATTATATTAATAAACATTGCAAAAGTCACTAAACTTTGACAATGTGATAGCCCAGCGATCGATTCCAAGCAGCCTTGCTCTCGATAAATCTCTCAGAGTCTCAACCCAAATCACCTCATCACCGTTCTAGCCGCAAGATGGAGCCAGGGAACAACTCAGTACTTCCATCAACTTTTGCTACAGAGCAAAATACAGCGAACCTGCACCTGTCCCAGCTTTTCTTTTGAAGAAGAAAAGCGTCCGAACTGCCAATTCTCTCCCAAAGAAGATAGTTAGGGTGACTCAGAAAAATCGCACATCGCGTTACCCAGAATGCAAACATATCGTAGGATAGGCGCTTTCTGTCGGCGGCAAATCACTGCTGTTTTAGAAATAACAGACTTTACAGCGAATGAGACAGGTAGCGCTTGCTGTGCCCTACTTGTAGCTGCTGCAAGTATACGACTGCCGTCAAGCCCTTAAACTTGAAGCTCAAACCCTTGCTCCAAGCTTGAGACACCACTCTGCCCAATCGGTAACAGAGGCAACGGTCTTTATCATTTCTTAAGCTTTCTAAGGCTCTGCTGTAGGTAACCCGTTGCTTGGCAGAAGGCTTCTAACTGAGCGTTAGGGATAACGTACTGCTTGACATGACCTATCTTACAGCTTGAGATGCAACGATATAGCTGATCCAAAAATTCCTTTCTCAAGAGTTGCTTAACTTCACCAAAGCAGCATTGCCAAGCTCTGTAAAATTAAGCACCCTGACATTCTGCGTAATTCTACCCCCCTAAGGATAAACTTGGTGGCGATCGCTCTAAGCCGCTTCTGTTGCTCCAGCCTAGGTTTTCTCTACTCTAAATGAACGAATACGTCAAGCTACAAAACGTTGCTTTGCTAGTTCTGCCGCCAGCAATATCGCCGATTTCATACTTGTCGCATCAGCGATTCCTTTGCCTGCAATATCAAACGCCGTACCGTGATCTGGAGAAGTCCGCACAAAAGGCAGGCCGATCGTCGTATTGACTGCCCGATCGAAGGCCATCAGCTTAACGGGGATGAGTCCCTGATCGTGATAAAGCGCCAGATAAGCATCATGCGCTAGGGAAGTACTGCCGCCATACCAGGCTTGCCCCGGACGCACCCACAGCGTGTCAGGTGGCACCAATCCCTCTAGTGCAGCCTGAGGAAACCGATCGCGCATTTCCTGCATCCAAGGCATCATCCAGTCCTGTTCTTCGTGACCTAGCTGTCCTTGTTCGCCACTATGGGGATTCAGTCCGGCGATCGCAATGCGAGGCTGTTGCAGGCTAAAATCCTGCTGCAAGCAATCCAGCAGCAGCTCTAGTTTGCGCGTCAGCAGGGTAGGCGTGAGGGCATCTGCGACCTGTCGCAAAGGAATATGAGTGGTTGCTAATAAAGTCCGCAATGTCCAGCCTGTATGGGGCGATCGCGCCACAAACAACATGCCATAGCGCTGCGTTTTCGATCGCTCGGCCAATAGCTCTGTTTGTCCCGGATAGACATGCCCTGCTGATTTCCAGGCTGCTTTAGAAATGGGTGCCGTCACGACTCCTGACCTTTCTCCGGCCAGGGTTTGAGCGATCGCCACCTCCAGAAAACGAAAGCTCGCTTCCCCAGAAGCTGCGCTTTCTTGACCCAAGGCAATCTGGGCAATCAGCGCATCCTCCAACGGTACATCCTGGATAGAGAGCTGAGCCAGGTCAACGAATGGAAATGCTGGACTGCTGCTTTGAGAGAGCATCTGATGGGCTTGCTGCAAAAGCGAACGGTTCCCTATGAGCGTCGCCTCGCAGCATTGCGCCACTGCCGGATCGCTCAACGCCTTAAGCACGACCTCAGCCCCAATTCCGGCTGGATCACCAAGGGCGATCGCTAATTTGGGGCGGACAGGCGCTGTAAAAATAGAGGGTGAAGTTTGGACGGTTGTGGGCTGCATAGAAGGAAACTGATCTGCCTCGGAGGGATGGCTTGAGAACTAAAGTCTTGTGAAAAATCTCATGACAAAAATGGCCTCTAATCGGAGAAAGGGGACTAAATTTTGCACCCTAAACTGCTTTACAATACGGGACGTAGGATCGTTGCGCATTTGATCCCAATATTTTCCTCGGAGAACCTCACCCTATGAACGGCGAAATTTTTAGAGCAGCCATCCTATCTTCATCCTTGATTTTGGTGGGTCTCAGCCTGGGCTTTTTGATGCTAAAGATTCAAGGCGGTGAAGAGTAGACGCGATTTATCGCAGCGCCCTCAGGGCAAGCTCATAAAGATGAAAGTGGCAGATCCATAAAAAACGGCTGCCTCTTTCTTTTGGAAAAGCAGCTTAAAGATCTTCTTCGCTATGACTTAGTCCTGTGGCTCATCCAAATGCTCAGCCACCTCTCGGTACAGGTTAGCTACATGGCTATCTTTGAGGTAGTAAAATACGTTACGACCCTGCTTGCGATAGCTTACCAGCCTCATGGCACGCAACGCCCTAAGTTGATGCGAAACCGCTGATTCTGTCATCTTTACGACAGTAGCCAAATCGCAAACGCAAAGCTCTCGCTGATTCAGTGCCGACAAGATTCGTAGGCGATTGGCGTCTCCCAGCAAGCTAAAAAATTCTGCCATTCGCTGCGCTTTCTCAACCCCCAGGATGTCTTGGTGCAGGTGACGCACATTGTTAAGATCAACGGGATGCTGAATCTCGCAGTTGGGAACTGAATCAGGAGTTGTAGAGGCAGTCTTCATAATGCAGAGTTAACCCAATCTAACTATGGGGGTGCTTAGCAACAGGATCTCGCCTGACTCAGGAAGATCTCACTTTGCACAACAAGCCTAGCATTTATTACCACAGAAGCTTTGAATAGAGCCAAAGGGTCGCAACTCAAGCGGTTTGAGATCACCCCATTTTCATAAAATGCTTCATCCTTGCAAAAAAATTATCTTAAGACTCCCTCGACCTCATTTAATTAGGTCAGCCTGCCTGACTCTGAGACTTGGCTCCAAGAAGTTTTTGACCTTGAGCAACCCAATCTGATTAGCTTAATCACCCTTGATCTGAGTAAACGCTACCTTGCGCCAAGCGCTAGACTTTCTCTAATAGCTTTGCCCTTTAGAGAGATTCATCCTTTGGCAGTTTGCTGAAATTAGGCGCTGAAATAGGAAGAGTCGAATCATCACCTTTGCCTTGTCAAAGCGTGACCATTTCAGGGTATCTTGTATATTAACGAAGTTTAACAATTCTTTACGGTATCCCTCATGAATATACTGGTTGTCGGTGCCACTGGGACTTTAGGAAGGCAAATCGTTCGCCGTGCTCTAGATGAGGGATTTCAGGTACGGTGCCTGGTGCGCAGCTTTAGAAAAGCATCTTTCCTAAAAGAATGGGGAGCAGAACTGGTTCAGGGCGATTTGCGCTACCCAGAGACTTTGCCTCCTGCCCTAGAAGGTATGACAGCCGTAATTGATGCAGCCGCAGCTAGACCCACGGATGCCTCAATCCGTCAGGTAGATTGGGATGGCAAAGTGTCGCTCATCCAAGCTATGAAGGCAGCCAATATCGATCGCTTCATCTTTTTCTCGATTTTGGACTGCGAGAAATATCCTCATGTACCGCTGATGGATATCAAGCGCTGTACAGAGCTGTATTTAGAAGAATCTGGATTGAACTATACCGTTTTACGGCTTTGCGGCTTTATGCAAGGGTTGATCGGGCAATATGCGATTCCAATCCTAGAAAAGCAGGCCGTTTGGGTTATGGGAGATGGTGCGCCAACGGCTTACATGGATACTCAAGATATTGCCAAGTTTGCAGTGCGGGCGCTTCAAGTCCCTGCCACTGAAAAGCGCTGTTTTCCGGTGGTGGGTTCACGCGCCTGGGGAGCCTACGAAGTCATCCGCCTCTGTGAACGGCTGTCAGGACGGGAAGCCAAGATTACCCGGATGCCGATTGGTCTATTGCGAGCGGTGCAAAAGACGGCTCGCTTTTTCCAATGGACTTGGAATGTTGCCGATCGCCTTGCCTTTGCAGAAGTGGTTGCAGCCGGACAACCCCTAACTGCCTCTATGGATGAAACCTATGCGACCTTCGGCATTGATCCCAAAGAGATTACCACCCTGGAAACCTACATGCAGGACTACTTTGGGCGGATCACCAAGAAGCTGAAAGAGCTAGAGTACGAACGCGAAAGAGCCAAAGAACGCAAAAACAAAAAGCGCAGTCCGTTTAAGCCCGTTAATGCCAAAGCTGCGATCGCTAAGTCTAGAGCCGCTTCTGCCGCCAACGAATCTTCTCAGCAAGAAGATTCCTAGCGGACTTTCAAACCCTGTTCAAATTTAAGGCCAAGAATTTTTGAGCAAGTACGGCAGCTGTACTTGCTCAAAAAAGTTCTGCAAGTTATTTCTGTAAAGATTCTTAAAGAAGCACAATATGGCTCTGAAGCGGTTGATCATTGAGATGGGTATGGGCGTGGATCAACATGGTCAAGATCCAACTGTGGCAGCAGCCAGAGCCGTGAGAAATGCGATCGCTCATAATGCCCTGCCTGGGGTTTGGGAGGTCGCGGGTCTGGATGATCCCAATCAGATGTTTGTTGAAGTACAGGTTGCGGCTCCTTACGCAGACCAAATTCGCGAAGATGAAGTTCTAGCGGTTCTGCCTTTTGGGCGCAAAACTCTCTCAGTCGCTAGCGGCGGTATGGTTGTGCAGGGGCGAGCGATCGCCAGCCTCAACGACAAAAATGATGAAATGTTGGTAGCCATCGCCTCAGTTACAGTTTGGGTCGATATTTAGGATCGCGAATTTAACCCGTTGGCAAAGTCACAAAACCTACGGTTCATCTGACCCATAGAAATTCAGACAGAGCTGGGAATAGCGATCGCAAAACGTGATAGCTTCAGTGGAGTAATATCCTTTAGATACTGCGGATTCCAGCAATGACTGATTAGAATGGACGCTTTGCATCCCCTTTAAAGTTTCATGCTGCAATTCAGCAGTGTTTTCCTTCTTTTATGATCACTGTCGCACTTCCTAAGGGCGGACTGCTGAATGACAGCATCCGGCTCTTAAAATCTATCGGCCTAGACTTCAGCGCCTTTCTAGATGATTCCAATCGTCAGCTAGAAATCTGGGATGCTACCCATACAGCAAAAGCTTTGCTGGTAAGAAATTATGACGTGCCTGTCTATGTCGAGTACGGACAGGCTCAGCTTGGCATCGTTGGATATGACATTTTGCGAGAGAAACAGCCAAAAGTCGCACATCTAGTCGATCTCCAGTTTGGGCAATGCCGAATGTCGGTGGCCGTCAAAGCCTCAAGCCCTTATCGCTCATCGATCGATCTTCCCCCCCATTGCCGCGTTGCCAGCAAGTTTGTCCACTGTGCCAACGAGCATTTTAATGGGCTGGATTTGCCTGTAGAAATTGTGCCGCTATACGGCTCGGTCGAGCTAGGCCCCATTACAGGCATGTCAGAGGCGATCGTCGATCTCGTCGCTTCGGGTCGCACCCTAAAAGACAACAATCTAATTGAGATCGATCGGCTGTTTGAAACGACCGCGCGATTAATCGCCCATCCTCTGAGCTACCGCCTGAATTTAGACGGTTTGCAGGAGCAGATTGAGCAGATCAGAACAGCGGTTATCCCCGTGGCTTAACCTATCTAGAATTTCCGCTCATTTTTTGAAAATCAACTTTTTTGAGGTTTTAGGCTGTGCATAGCGCAGCCTAAAATCCCGTTGGCGATCGCATACCTTAGACAGGGCTAGGGCGTGTCATCAAATAAGCCAAATGACAGCTGCGGCAAGGTGAATAGCACCCAGGAAATTGACCGCCCGTTTGTCATAACGGGTGGCAATCGCTCGATACTGCTTGAGTTTGGCAAAGAAGTTTTCAATCAAGTG
>DATNPL010000207.1:0-56706 GCA_036703255.1 Coleofasciculaceae cyanobacterium | reverse complement strand
AGGAGAGGAGTTGCGATCTCTCAGCCGCAGCATCAGGGGTGTAATAGGCACGCGATAGCGACGGGCGATCGCTTCCCAAGAGCGGCGATCGACATCCAAGAGAATCGCTAGGGTTTCATAGCCTGCTGGATGCTCATACTTGCGGGCTTTGCCTTTGTTGTTATCGATTAAGGGATCATCTGGCTTAAATGGCCCCCAGTTACGCTGTTCTCCCGTGAGTGGGTCAAGGGTATGACAATACCAGCCGGAGGTGAAAGGGCAGGGCTTCCATCTCTGGGCGGCTTTCCAGTTGAGCCATTGGCGAATCAGCCAGTTGTCATCGGTGGAATGGAAGTTCTGTTGAGCTAAAGCCGGAGCAATGGCGCTGGCTTGAAACTCTTGTTGGTGCTTAAACGTCAGCATGAAGACTTAATCCCTGATTAGTGATTCAGAGACGGAGCAACCAAGGGCTATGCATAACGCAGCGAATGCAAAACCATGAGCAACCAGTTGCTCCATCCCGTAAAGCGCGGGATAAAGCCATGCAAAAATTGGAGCCTTGTCAGCTACGATCAAAGACTCTAAAATATAGGCATGACAAACTAGGCGATCTAACATTCGCGCTCGGTCAAAGCATCAAAGTTAGTCTCCTAACCCGCAAAGTTAGCTAAGTCTGCCAGTTTTGAACCCCTGCTGTTCCTACCAGTTGGGGTTTTGGCATTTTTAACCAAAGCTTCCGTAGTTTCATTCTCTAGAGCACAACTTAATCCTCATCTTCTACAAAGTCCAAACCATTCAAAACGCCTAACTAGCGGGTTTTGTCACCTGCACGGATGCTTTAATCTGAGACCAATCCTCAATTAAAAGAAGGGCTTACAGGAATCCTATTCCAGTATCGGGCAACTATCTAATCTGCCAGATAGGTTGAGGAAGTTGAGCTAGACCCGCTAACAGATGTACGGTGATGGTGATTCCTCCTAAATTTGGAATAGATCAGATCTTACCTGCAATGTTTGAAAAAGAGTCAATTTTGGATCATTTTTCAAGGAATGTCTGCAAAAGCAGATCTAACGATCATTAATCAAATACTATATTTTCTACTGAAGCCAATTGACAGCAACTGAATTACCATAGAGTCAGGATCAATGCCTTTTACTATGGACACTGGGTTTACTCGTCGGGAAGCCATATCACTGTCTGGGCTTACTTCAAATAAGCTTACTTATCTGGACAGGGTTGGTTTGGTTGTACCCATTAAGCTTGGTAATCCGAAGCATCCCACAGTGGTTTACAGTTGGGAGCAGGTTTTACAGCTGAAGATTGTTGCAAGACTTCGGCAAAAACTCTCTCTACAGGAAACTAGCAAAGTTATTGAGCTGATTAAAGAACGAGGCTACAAGCCTACGCTGTTCAATTGCCACCTTGTCTTGATCGACTCAGAGTTTCACCTGATTGAAGACTGGAAAGAGTTTGGCTTGACAGTTTTAGAAGCCTCTGGTCGTGGCAGCAATCAAGTCTCGATTTTAGATCTTGGACCCATTGGGGAAGTTATCGGTGAATTGCAGGAAGCGGCTAGACATGAAGTTCTGGACTTTGACCAGCGAACTGAAGGAACACCCTTAGCAGTTCAGATGCCTTGTGCAGTCTAGATAAGCGATTCACCCGCATACTGATGGTAAATTTTGCTCAAAGTCTCCATAGCGATTGAGGGCTTCTACACGTCATCGTAAGTAGGGATCGGAGATCGACAGGCAAGATTGCCAAGCTTTCCTATTTCCGCCACTTGATTTTTGACTCCCACTAATGACGAGTCGTCCTAAGTATTTTGTTTTTGTGAGTGTTCAGTTTTGAACTCTCCTCGATCTTTAGCTTCTCGGATGCCCAGCTCGATGAGATAGGCAGCCAAATTTGCAGTAGGTCTGCCTTGGTAATCAGCCCAAGCCTGTAGCTCATCATGCAATGTATCTGGAATAGTGACGAGGACTCGCTTGCTCACATCGACTTTTGTCATTAACAATTGCCTTTAATCGTAAGGGATTAATTACACTAGCTCATCATTAGAGATATATTACATATCAATTTATATCTAATTTATATCAAATCGTGTTAATATCTGACGTGAAAACTAAAACAGACCTCAATGCTCCGATCGCAGTCTGGTGAGATCGCGTTCAGGACTGAACTTTCTTCATCCAAAGTGTTCTATGTCTAGCAACCCTGTCTTTCTAACTTCAACACTGCCTGATGTCCTGCCTCAAAATTTGCCGACGACTAAATTCCAAATCGGCCAATATGTCCGATGGGCATATGTTTCCTCTCATGATTTTGGTCGTATTGCAGGCATAGTTTGGGCTTCTGAAGCGAGTATTCAAGCGATCGGCTACCACTACGCCATCCAACTCGACCCCTCTAGCCATTCCTACGCAAACGGCATTCTCACCGACTGGGCATTCGAGGAAGATATAGAACTCTACACACCCGATCTTCAAACACCGGATCGCCCTCCCTTAGACCTAGCCCCACAAGCATTGCTCCACACAGACTGAGTTCACCCATGTCGATCTACCCTTCTGCCCGCCAGTGGTACATATTTGCCATGTACCAGCGACACCCCATCCCACTCCATCCCGCTCTGTTCCTGCAAGATTGGGCGATGTCCTACGGCGAACTGGCGCAACTCGCTGGGGTATCCCTCAGCACCGTCGAGCATTGGTTTAGCTCAGGCGCTTCCCATCGAGAACCCTCTAGCCTCCACTGCCGCCAACTGGCGATCGTCCATCGCCTGTGGGACAACGCCGATCGCATTACGCCAGAGGTGATTCGCCTGTGGTGTGACCCTGCTAACTAAACAAGGTTGCTGTCACCGTGACAGGGTTTGCTGGACTCTAGAGGAGCCAGCTTTTTTAATGAGGAGACACAGGCACATTTCTACCAACTGGCATGGGCAACTTACTGCAAGCAACCGTTTCGATTCAGGGGACTCGTCCTTTGCTGTTTAATCATCTGCACCCGTCCCCTGAGTTTGGGCAACGGCAAGAGCGCAGTGGCACCGCAGGCAATGACCCCACCGAATGGCAGCGCAGTGTCTTAGCCATGCGAGAAACCCGTCAGCTCTACCTGCTGCCCAGCTATATCTTTGGCTGCTTGCGCGATGCAGGACGATTCACCAAACGCAATCGCGGCAATCTGGTGAGCGCTATTGCCTCCACCTTGACCTTGAGTGAACGCCGCATCTTGCTCGATCGCTATCTGCCCGAAGCGCCGCAGTTTTATTCTGAGGATGCGGATGCTCCCACCTATGTGTTCATGAGCATCACCGGAGGCATGAGTAAGAAGGGAGCCAAGAACGTGCGCTATCGGGTGGCGGTATCGAGTGGGTGGCGCTGTCAGTTTCTGCTCGATTGGGACAAGACGATTGTCTCTCGCAGCGAACTGGAAGCTGTGGCGATCGATGCAGGCAAACTGGTGGGGTTAGGCGATGGGCGATCGATCGGCTATGGGCGGTTTGAGATGCAGAGTTTTGAGGTCAACCAGGATTAACATTACACGGTTTGGAGCGGTCGGGTGTGGCAGGGATCGGTCAGGCAAGGTATGGTTCGGGTGGCTCGTCAAGGCACGATTTGGCATGGCATGGCATGGAAAGGAAAGGAGCAGGAGGAGGATGAAACAACGAAATCGCAGACTGCCAAGAGAGGTATGGCAGCAGACAAGAGAGCGGATTTGGCAGCGCGATCAAGGTCGATGTCAGGGGCCTTATTGCCGAGAGCAGGCGATCGGTTCCTTGCCGTTGAAGCAGGCGCACATTGACCACATTGTGGAGTTGTCGAGTGGCGGTCGGCATGAAGATGAGAACTTAAGAACGCTGTGTCGCGGCTGTCATACCTTACGCGCCAGCCCTGCTCATCGGGGCATGATCAGCGGTGCTTTGCGAGAGGGAGTGATTCCCGCTGACTGGCGATCGCGGGTTTGGGAGGGGTGAAGAGCAAGCAATAAATGGGATAGTCGCAATCGATGTATTTAGTGTGTCAGAGGATTGATTGCAGCATAGGAAAGATGGCTTCTCTTGACTTGCAGCATGATGTTGTCTTGACTTCAGCAATTGATCAGAGTAAACCCTTGATTGGATGGATGAGCGCGATCGATCATGGCCACTGATAAGCCTGCTGTCATGGCATATCTACACCCAACGATCTATCGACATCTCAAGGTCTTTCAGCAACAGAATCAACTGCGATCGCTCTCTCATAGTGTTGAGATTATCTTAGAGCGTTACCTCATCTTAGGCAGCCAGAGCAATGCTTCAGAAGCTAGGAATTGTGGAAGCATTGAGGCACCCTCTGCTTCATTGACAGAGCTAGTGATGCAACTCAGCCAAACCTGCCTGAGCTTGCAGCAAGAGGTCTATGAATTGAAGCTAAACCTGCAAACAAAACCTGCCCTAATACCTTCTAAGCAAGCTGCCTTACCTTCGCTTTCAGGCAGTCATGGAATGCATCCAATTCCTTTAATCAAGCATCCGCTTGCTCAGGCGATCGTTACATCACCTGAGCAAGCGAAGCTATCCTCTTTACCTGCTTCCATATCGCCTGAGAGTTGCAAACGAGGATGGACAGGGGTTGCATTGGCAGAACGACTGAAGACCTATGCTTCTGAGTTAAGCCGAAAGCGTTCTAAACCTGGCTTTACAGAGTGGACAAGATTCAAAGACCCCGAAGGCATTGGCTGGGAGTTTAAGACATTCACCTGTCGCTTTCATCCTTTGATAGAGTTCGTTGAGAATGAGTAAGATAAACTTAGAATTTTGAGCATAGGCAATCAGATTAGGATTGCAGAGTGATTTAGCGAAACCCGCTCTAGGCAAGGGTTGTAGAGATGAGTACGAATTCGTACTTTTATAGTACGAATCTGGTTTTTGCATAAGGTGCTAGAAGCCAGTCCAGACGGGAGTTTTGCAATTGTTCAGCTAATCATATTCATTGATCTTTCAGGTGAAAAGATCAATGAATATGATTAGAATTCGTACTGTTGAAAACTCAACAGGTAAACTTCCAATACAGGATAAGACTTAGGGCTTAACAGAGTCTTGAACGACTGGCTTCGGCAGGTATATTCAGTATTAGACCAGTCTTGACTGGTCTAATACCACCCAACCTGGATGAAAAAACAGGTCGTTATGCTCGCCCCATTCAGCTTCTACATCCTGAGTATTGATCTTGGTTGTATTAGAGCCTGAAGAAGGAGAGTGGAGCTGTAGACTTCGGGATAAGAAATATCTCAGCCCACTCAGTAAACCCTGGGAGGAAGAGAATTGGCACTAAAGCCACCACTCATCTAGACTCGCTGTTTGCTCAAGGTCGTCCTGCAACTGCTGAGCATATTCATCTCCCATGCCCTCGGAATGGTTCATCAGCAAGGAAAGTCCGTTCTTATTGCCATTGATGAGCCTGACATGGTAAGCCGCAACGTGACGAAATTTGTGGGGGTTCAGGCGGCGTTCTTCACCAAAGAGCGCCTTGGAAGCTTCTGCAACAGCCCCGCTCACCATTGACCAAATCGAGCCCCTAGATAGTGGATTCCCAAAGCTTTTAGGGTTGCTCTTGCCTTGGGAGAAGAGCAGACTATCATAACGCTCAAAGTTTTCCTTGGCCGTTTGCCAAGCTGCACAGCGGCTTTGAATAGAGCGTATCTTCGCCTCTAAATTCTCGACGTAATGAGATGAGACTTCAATGTGTTCCAGCAATTGATCCTGCTTCGCCTCAGTCAGACGCTGTTGTAGGCGCGCTAAGGCGTCAGGTTTATATCCTACAAAATCAAGCCAGTTATCCAAAGATTCTGTGGCTTGCTGCGCCAGAGGTCGGTATGTTTTCAGCCAAAGCTCCAAGTCTTGGTGCAGGATTGAGGGCAGACAGTAGGCTCGGGGTTTGCCAGTATGTCGCTGTAGCTTATGTTTGATATTGCGTGCTACGTAGACGGTTTGACCTTGCTTAGTGGTTTCTTTGAAAATCGTTTTTCCTTCACCATACTGGCGCACTTCTTGCTGCCGCACAGGAACATAAGTAAAGATTGAAACAATGAGGTAAACCTGCCAGGCCCATACCTGGGCAGATTTAGAACGTCTAGCACCTTTAATGCGGTTAATGCGGTTAATGCGGTTTTCGGTTGATTTTTGAGTGGTGCCACCAAAAGGAGCACAACACTCATACAAATATCGGCAGATTTGTTGAAGTTCCGAATGCTTCAGCTTCTTGGACTCCCATTGTAAGATAGTGCTCTGTTGATGCTCTTTCTTGTATTTCTCGTTAAACTCGCTGCGCAAAGCCCTCAAATCTTCAATAATGTCAATGTCTGACCAATTACGTCGTTGCACAGCATCAAAGTTTTGCAACTTGCAGAACGCGATCGCAATCCCAATTAGTTGAATTGCGTTAGCATGCGTGCTTTGCCGCACCGTGATCATCCACTCGTTGTACTCTGTAATCAGCGATGCATCGATCAGCAACTCCAAGCTCAGTCGAGATAAGGGCCAGCCTAGAATATGGAGCAAAAAGCCCCAAAAAGCGAAAATGATTTGTATGCGACATTTGTAAGTGTCTGCACTGATACATTCAACTTTTGGAGATTGACCTCTCGGCTGTCCGGATCTACTCCGATTCAACAGACGTTGTCTTTGATTTTCTGCCCCGCCAGTCGTCCAAAATTTCTCAAAGATTTCTAATTGTTGCCTCTGCCTAGCTGATAGTTGGTCTTGACGCAAAACATATGGGCTTGGGCGTTCATCAGCCGGAAGGTTCCGCGAAGGTTTCTGTCGATTTTTTGTAGGTTTTGGTCGTATTTCTGGGAGGTTGCTGGGACAAAGCAATTGCCAAAAAGACTGAACTTCTAAATACTGAACGAACTTCCCCAAGGCAGAACGGTAGTTGCTACCCGTCCTGGCACTGGTCTTCCCTGCCTCTACAGCCGCTTGAAAGGAACGATCGAAAAACACAAGCAACAGACCCGCTAGATTTTGGGGTGTTGGTTCTTGAGGAGATTCGGGAATTGTAGACTGGAGAGCTTTCAGTTTTTTAGCGATTTCCTCAACTGTGAGTTTGCAGCAAAACTGACTGAAATCAGCAGGAGTTATAGTGCGAGTTTCATAGCCAAGCTCCTCAAAGACATAGCGTTTTAGAGCAGTGCGCAAGTTTTTTGGGGCATTGGGATCTCCCTTTTTCTGCTGCTGCTCAGCGACCCAAAGTTCGATCGTCGATTCAATTGTCATTTTACTCATGGTTTTTCTTTTGTTGTTGTGAGGTATTGGGAATACGAATACCGAATCGCATAACGCCATGCCAAACAATCCCTGTTATGACGACAGGTTAAGTTGGGCTGGTGTGGAAAATATCGATCGCCACCCTTAAGTCAGGAGAAATTAATCTCAGAGATGCAAGATGTTAATAACAATCGCCTGTGAATCAAGCAGATACTGGGTTTTGAGGCATGACAAAATTTGCAGATATATAAAGTCTTAAAATGCTTTATATAACGGCATGAAAACTCAAGTAGTGAAATGCTTCTAGATCACTTGCAGATCTGAAGTCTGCTTTGAAATTTAGATGGTACTCATCATGAATTTAAGCCAAGATTCCAGCTTAATTTTGCCAATTAAGACAATCTAATTTCATTGTTTGCTTGATACAAAGTTGAGATTTATTTGCTACTGACACTCGACCCTTCTATGAGATATATGGCTTCAGACTAGTAATAGTTCTAGAGCATTTTGCCAAGTTATGGACAAGTTATTAAAAAGAATAACAACTGTAGAAGGTATCCTAAGATAAAGCTGCTTCTGCGTAAAACCGTCAATTTAGTTATGCCAAAAGATAAGTAGTTGGTATCCTAAAGTAGCTACATCCTTAGCGTAGAGGGGGCTTAGAAGGTATCCTTAAAGTATTATCGAAATGTCATCAAACGAAGACAATAGTTATGCTACAAGATAAGTAGTTAGTATCCTAGAGTAGCTAAACCTCATACGTAGAGGGGACTTAGAAGGTATCCTTAAAGTATTATCGAAATGTCATCAAACGAAGATATATGAATCAAGGAAGAGTTGAGGGCGAGCCTGTTAGTAGTGATGACGAATCCAAACAGAGATTTAAATTCTATATAAATGAAGAGCTATGGCATTATCTTGACAATCGCATTAAGGAGCTTAGGATTGAGCTGTCAAGAGGTACAGAAATCAATATAAGTGATTTTGTAGAGCGGTTTGTAGTTGAACTGGTAGCAAATCCTGATCTTGCCGCAATCTTTCAAGAGCTTGAGGTGACCATTGAGGCAGGAGTTGAAAAGCATGACACCACCCTTTTCTTGACTCCATTTACTAACCGCACTTTAAAAGAGAAAGCAAAGGAGTTTTTAAAGGGGAAAAGAATTACTAAGAACACGTTGGTTGAGGAGTTGATCAGAAATATCCAATCTGGAAGAATATCAATTGACGTTTTTTATGAGGACTTTAATCCCTCTCTCTCAAACGTTCAAAATGATTGTTCTGAAATCTCTACACAATCTATCTCAGAAACCCCAAATTCATCTTCCAGCTCAGAAAACTCAACTCCTAACGCAGATTTTGATACAACAGAATCAAGTCAATCAGATTCAACTTCAACTCCAGTTAAAGTTGCTCGCTCTAATGGAATAGAAGTGTGTTTTTCAGGAAAAAACACGAAGTTTCTACCTGCTGAATCTGGCGTATTTCTCGCTACTTTTGTCTTTGGCCCAAATCGTTATAGAACCAAAAGCTTTTCCTTTTCAAGCAACATGCAGCTTTCATGGAACAGCTTGCTTCAAGAAAATCAAGAGATCGCTAGATTCTATGAAACCTGTGAGAAAAGTACCTATTTCGCGTGGATTGAATGCAACAACGACTATTCTGGAACCGTGTCAATTTATCTTCAAGAGCAGTGGAAGCAGGAGTTTGAAGACAATAAAATTGCCTTGATTCCTTACGCAGCTATTCATCAATTTGTGGCGAACGTAAAATTTATTATCTCTAGATTTGGGTATGCCATATTTCGTTATCCGAATAGTCATGCTGACAATCTAGCTGAGGTTGATATAGGCAAATATATCTTGATATTTATCCTCCTGAGCGTAACGTTTGGATGGATCGTCGTGGCTTTCCTGGCTGTTTTTATGCCTTTGGTGAGTTCGATTAACATCATAGATTTCCTGGGAATCAAGGGTTTACTCTCTCAGCCCTTAGATGTGATTGCTTCTGGCGTAGTTAGGCTAATTCTTCCTATCGCTTTCTTCCAGCTTATTAGGAAGATATTTAGCCAAGGTGATAGGTGATTTTTGTATTCTACAAATTTCGACTCTGTAACGTGTTACTTCAGTAACGTAAGCCGAGGGGGAGTAGAGGGGGAAGTTCCACTTGCCTATTCCCTCCTCGGCCTCTGGTTAGCTCTCTCGGATCTCCAACAACCAGCCTGAGATTGTCTGCCCCTCTAGCTGGCCGCCACAGTGCTGAATCAACTTCACCACCAAAGCCATAATCTCTGCCTCGCTCAGGTGCATTAAATCTGCATTGAAGTCCTCATCTTCAAAATGGGAAAGGCGATCGCTTAGATCCCCCAGTGCTTCATTCAGTTGAGCTAGAGCAGGAGTGGCTTCCGCCATTTCTGGTGAAGCTTCTGCCTCACTGTCGCCATTTTCATCACAGGTATTCAGCGATCGCTCTAGACAAGGATGCTCTGTTAATTTAGCGCTCAGATGTTTAATCCAATGGATAATCGATCCCCAAACCTCTTCAGGTTTTATCCTTTGGCCAAGACAGCTGCAAGGGCGATCGTCCAATCCACTCAGTTTTGCCAATACTTCAGAGAGTGCATGATCAAAGGCGTTAGGGTGCATAGAAAATTGACGGAATAGGAACACCCATTGCTGAGGCGGGAAGGGAGAGGGTAGAAGGGAGGGAAGTGGGAGTGCTGTCGATTTGACAAGGTTTTCTTGGGGCGCATCTGAGGGTTAGAAGAGCCTAACGAAAGTGCTCCTTTGAAGTTGCCACTGCCAACACGTCACATCTTCAAGGTTTCAGTCATTTTCCCCCTACCTTCGGATGCACCGCGCATGAGCTTTAGCTGTTCCAAGGTATTGCAATCAGGCAATGTGCTGAGATGAGAGCGTGAAAACTCCCCCCAGAGCCAATCTGTAAGCCTGGGATGCGTCCCTGTCACCCTGACAGGAATCGTTTGGTATCCAGTGAGGAATCTTGTATTTTTAGAGTGCAAGTGAACTATTTCAGCCTTGGCAGAGCGCACTTTATGCCCCTCTTCCTCATCACCAGTCTCTATGACGAAGGCATCTCGCCCAACAACTTCCGCCTTATTGAAGCCGACTCCACCCTTGCTGTGGCTGCCCATATGCTGGCACACACGCAGCAGTGGGAGTTCTTCCTCCTACGCGCCTTTGGTGATGACCTGCCGCTGGGCATTCTCACCCCTGAAACCCTGATAGAGCGGATCGATCGCACTCATGTAGATGGCGACTCGTCAGCACAGCTCCGCATTACCCCAGTCACGGTGCAGACGTTGGAGCAGATTGACACCGTTCCCTCCTTCCAGTCAGGTGCCATGTTCTCTGACTTTGGCTAAGCCATGACCCAGACTTTACTTGAAATCGTCCAACACCATTTCGGACTAGAGATTATAGAAACGACCGTGCCTTTGGTCACTCCACAACCGCTGCATGAACCGCTCCTCGCTCAGTGGATGATTGAGGCTGGTCGCGATCGCATCGGCCCCAAAACAAATGAAACCACAAGACGCGAAGGTATTGTTGGGCAGATCATGCTGAGTCTGCCTGCTGCCCTAGAGTATAGCCTGTGGATGGGCTACCCGTTTGAGGTAGACCCGATGAAGGGGCTAGTCGGAGAGTGCGATTATCTGGTGAGCCGATCGCCCCTCACCTTCCGCATCCATCCGCCCGTGGTGCTGATTGTGGAGGTCAAACGCACCCTGGATCGCTGCTTGCCCCACTGTTTAGTTGAGATGGCAGCAGCACAACTATTCAACGCCTCAACTGACCCTATCTATGGCGTGCTGACGACCGGGCTAGAGTGGCAATTCCTTAAACTCGAAGGTGCGATCGTCACCTTAGAACAAACCATTTACAAGCTAGATTCCCTCGATCGCGTTGCATCTATCCTTACTTCAATGGTGGCATGAACGATGAAATCAACAGGCTATTGCCTTGACCGGGATGAGCTGATGCACATCCGCCAGCGGAAGCTATTGACCAGTGACCGAGACTACCTGTTCTTTGCCTTGCAGATTGACTACCCAGGCAAACTCAATCCCCAAGTAGATGTGGATCACTTCTGCGATCGCTGGGAGTTGAGCGTGGGAGATTTCTACAAGGCGTTAGGAGACTTAAAGAATAAAGGCGTGGTGGTGGCGATCGCCAATCAGTTGGACTTGCAAATCCAGACAGATTAGGGAATGGTCATCTGTTGGGAGGTGGCGATCGCAGAGTGAAGATGAGAAAACTCTAGGCTGAAACCCCCTGTGAGAGGCAAAAAGGCTCAGATCTCTTAGCCTCCACCCCCACCCCTCCTTCCCTTTTCCACCAGGGTGAACATTCATCCACTGGAAAATCTTGGTAAATGACGGCAAATGCAACAGTTATCGATCGCGCTAACACCCCTTCTAGCCCGCTACAGGTTCTCTCCAAAGAACGCTTTAGTCATAACCCAGAGGTCAATGAAACGATTCTCTGGCTGAGGGAGCAGGGCTATCCAACCTTGCCGATCGCCCCCTTGGTTCCAGTCCCTAAAGGCAAAAAACTTAGGTTCAGTGGCAAGAATCCATCCTGGCTCTCTCGTTGGGGTCAGCCCTGCTTACTTGACCATAAGCCTTACCAAGAACGGCTACCGACAGAGGATGAGTTGAAGCAATGGTTTACTCATCCTGACACCGGAATCGCCACGATGGGAGGATGGAATAACACGTTGTGGATTGACATCGATGCTAAGCACTTTAGCTCCGTTGAGGAATGCCATCAAGTCGTGCAAAACTATCTTAGAGACATTGGAGTAAACACCTTGATGGAAATCACTCAAAGCGGCGGCTGGCGGCTCGGTGTCAAGCTCAAAGAGATGCCAGAGTTCTCAAAGTTTAGCTTCAGACCCCAAGGGAAGCTTATCGGTGAATTGATTGGCTCTGGGATGATTGCCGTGTTAGCCCCGACGATCGGCACAGTGGGAGCCTATCGCTCCATCTCCCGCATCCCTCCAGTTGAAATTGAGAGCTTGGAGCAGATTGGCCTTTACCCTTATCGCAAGGTTAGCCAAAGCAATGTTACACCTCCATCCCTGTTTACCCGATCGACAGGACAGCATTCTCAAGGCCAGAGCCAGGGAATTGAGATTGAGCGATTAGCTTGCCAAAGGGTGTTAGGTTACCTGAACGAACTCGATCGCATTGCTGTTGGCGATCGCTCTGATGCTCTTACCGCTATTGCTCGTGAAGTTTGGGGCTGGCAAAACTGGCTGCAAGATCGGGGTTATAGGTTAGCGGTTGATCCAGAATCTTACTTAATGAACATCGGCAATCGCTTAGGGATTGAAGGCGATCGCGTTAATCGCATCCTTAATAGCCATTCCTATGGCAGAGCCGTTCAGATGTCTACGCCCTCGCTCTGGATGCATGGGGGCGATCGCGCTTGTCAAGCTTGGCTCAAGCAGGTGGTGTGATCCTATGCATCCCTTTGCCTTGACTGCGATCGCCCCACAGCAGGAACAGAACCTCAAGCTTTAGTAGCTCTGCGGCCTCTAGTGGCGCTAGAACGCTGAGTTGATCCTGCTTTGGTCTGTGATGTCGTTTTAGCAGGTCGTCCTCGACGGGGCTTTTCTACCTCAGCCTCGACTTCAGGGGGTGCTGCCACAGCAGACTTACGCCGCCCTTTCGTTGCCTTCTCCACAGGAGTTGTTTCGAGCTTGTCGCTGACTTCAAGTGTCTCTGCCTCTGGCTCAGGCGGCACCTCTTCTGAGATTGGCTCAGTGCTGGGTACTTTGGCTTTCCGCTTCGTCTTAGCCTTGGATGATGTCTGCTTCTGCGTGGTGCGACTGCCATTCGTGAGCACATAGCGCTTCAGCGTGGTGGGGCTGATGACGATCGCCACTTCCGCCAAAAGCGTCGCCACATCTTCGTAACTGTAGCCTTTGGCCAGTGCAGCCTTAATAATGTCTTGGAGCTGAGACACAGCCTCTCGCAGAGAGATCTGCTCTTTCGTTTTCTCCGGTAAGTCTTGCAGCAGCGATCCCACTTGGTCTAATGCAGTCTGAGGAACATTGCCCGCTCTGGTTCGTTTGAGTGTTGCAGTTGCCATTTTTGAATCACCAGAGATTGATCACGATTTCTCCATTGTATTCACAGGCTGATCAAATGAACGCATAAATCCGGTTATTTCTGGGTTATTTCTGTATCTTTACTGGAATATATTGAAGGCAAGGTTGAGTCATCCTCGATCGCTTCCCTGTCGTTGATGACGCCTTGTTCAAGGCTGGGAAAAACGCTGTTGAGAAGAATGCCGTGCCATTGGGATGAATAGAGAGAGTCCAGCACATTCCAATCTTTCATGGCTATCTTACTCACAGGATGTGGCAATCGCTTTCAAACCATTACACCTGGAGAACGCCGCCTTAGCCAGCGCCTGCAAGAGAAGCTCGATGACGATGCCTTGATCTGGTTTAATGCCCCGATCGGTCGAAGACGGCTGCATCCCGATTTCATTGTTCTCCACCCCAGCCGAGGGCTACTGGTTCTAGAGGTGAAAGATTGGCACCTCGATACGATCGAGCAGATCACCCCATCGACCGTCACGCTGATCACGCCAGACGGGCAGAAGGAAGTCGATAACCCCTTAGAACAGGCAAGAGGCTACGTTCTCGCCATCAAGGATCTGCTCGAGCGTGACCCCTTACTGGTGCAGTCATCCGGGCGCTATCAAGGCCACCTGGCGTTTCCCTACAGCTATGGCGTGGTTCTCAGCCACATCACGCGCCGAGTCTTTGAGTCTCAGCCTGCGCTAGTTGGGGCGATCGAACCCAACTTGGTCATCTGCAAAGATGAAATGACGGAGCGCGTGGATGCTGGGGTGTTTCAACAGCAACTTTGGAACTTCTGCCCCTACGAGTTTGGCGAACCCTTGACGGCAGCGCAAGTCGATCGCATTCGCTGGCACATCTTCCCAGAGTTGCGTCCTCATCTACAGCTCGCTTTGTGGGAGCCAGATAAACCTGAAACCGAGCTAATCATCCCTGATCTGATCGAGGTGATGGACTTGCAGCAAGAACAACTCGCCCGCTGCCTGGGAGACGGGCATCGTATCATTCATGGCGTGGCAGGCAGTGGCAAGACCTTGATTCTGGCCTATCGCTGCCAACGGCTACTAGAAGAGATGCATCAGCCGATCTTAGTGCTGTGTTTCAACGTACCCTTAGCGGCACGCTTACGACAGATGCTGCATGCCAGGGGCATTAACAGCGATCGCATTTCAGTGCGTCATTTTCATCGCTGGTGTGCTGAGATATTGCAAGCCCATCACATTGCCAAACCTAGCTGGAATCAGTTTCAAGGAGAAGCTTACCTCAACGAACTGGTGGGGCGAGTGATGCGATCGCTTCAGCAAGGGCTAATCCCGGCAGGGCAGTATGGGGCGGTGTTAGTAGATGAGGGGCATGACTTTCAGCCCGACTGGCTGAAGCTGGTGGTGCAGATGATCAGCCCAGACACCCAATCCTTGCTGCTGCTGTATGACGATGCCCAAAACCTTTACGGCAACCCCAAAAAGCAGAAGTTTAGCTTTAAGAGCGTGGGCATTCAGGCGCAAGGGCGAACAACCATCCTCAAGGTGAATTACCGCAATACGGCTGAAGTGCTGGCAGTGGCTTACGCGTTTGCTCAAGAGTTCTTCACCTCAACCGAGGGCAGTGATGAAGATGCCCCTGTGTTGATTCAGCCGCAAACCGCAGGACGCAGAGGTCTTAAGCCAGAGTTGATTCGCCTAGCCAGCTTTCGTCAAGAAGTGGAGTATCTAGCCCAGCGCGCCCAGCAGCTCCATGAGCGCGGCACCCCCTGGCAAGAGATGGCCATCCTCTATCGCTCTAAGTTTATGGCAGAGCAAATCTGCCGCCAGTTTGAACAAGCTCAACTGCCGATCGAATGGGTGAGTCGAGATAGCGATAGCCGCAACTATGAGGCTATGGCTCCCAGTATGAAGCTGATCACCATGCACGCTAGCAAGGGGCTAGAGTTCTCGGTTGTCTTCGTACCCGGCATCGGCTTTTTACCGCATAGACAGGGAACGCCAGCGGCAGAAGCGCGGTTACTCTATGTGGCGATGACTCGAGCCATTGATCAATTGATCATGACCTGCGATCGTTCCTCATCCTTCGTCTCTAAGGTTGGTAAAGCCTTGCAATGTGTTCAAGGATAGGGCGTAACACGAGTCAAACCTGAAAGGGACATGATGCCGTTTCAAACAGGAGAAAAGCCTTACCATCTAGTGGCTGGAGCAACAATTCAAGTCAAGCAGGTGCGATCTCCGCGAGTGAGGGATGTCTTGAAGTTAAAGCAGCGCAGGACGAACAAGTATCGTCCTTGGCGTAGCTGGGAATTTATGCCGATGCGATCGCGCAAATCTATGAGCTAGAGCTTTAAGAGATGTAATCGTATTAACCCATTGCCATTGGATCACGTTCTGCAATAGGTTTATGCAATGCTAGAACGCTTGAGTGCTCGTTGCCTGTAATTGATTGCGTAAATGAACGGATGCCGTTGGCGAACCCCGATTAAGATCACATCGGCTATTCTAAAAAGCAATTCCCTTAGTCTTGCGAGGTGAGTTGCGATGTCCCTTGCGTTTGAACCAATTCCTCCAGTTCCTGGAGAAACAGAGCAGGTCGCGAAAGCGGCTTTTCCAAAAGGCACTCCTTACTTAACATTGAGAGATGAACTAGGACCAATTTTTGCAGATGCGGACTTTGCTAATCTGTTTTCCACGACCGGGCAACCCGCTGTTCCGCCTTGGCGCTTAGCCCTGGTCACCCTCATGCAATTCCGCGAGAATCTGTCTGACCGACAAGCAGCTGATGCCGTTCGCTCTCGCATTGACTGGAAATACTTATTGGGCCTGGAATTAACAGATTCAGGGTTTGATTTTACCGTGCTAAGTGAGTTTCGCCAGCGGTTGATCGAGGGCCAAGCAGAGCAACTATTACTGGATCGGCTATTGGAGCACTGCCGAGTTTTGGGCCTGGTCAAAGCTCGGGGTCAACAGCGCACTGATTCGACACGAGTTTTAGCATCCATTCGAGTGTTGAACCGATTAGAATTAGTCGCAGAAACGTTCCGAGCAGTCCTCAATGAACTCGCAACGCTTGTACCAGAATGGTTGACAGAGGTTGCTTTAGAGTCTTGGTACAAGCGTTATGGTAGTCGAATAGAACATACTCGATTACCTGAAAGCGTCAGTGCAAGAGACGCCTTTGCTCAAATGGTAGGGGATGATATTTACTATCTTCTGGAATGCCTGAAGGAATCGAATCTACCAATTGAATGGCAACAACTTCCCAGCATGATTGCACTGCAATTAGTGTGGCAGAGACACTATGAAGTGGTGATTGATGACGCGACTGGATTTGAGCAAGTACGATTTAAGCCCAAACAAGAACTCGCAAAGGCAGCAGAAGGAGTTGAATCGCCCTATGACGTTGAAGCCCGCTACCGCAGCCGCTATGGGGTGGGTTGGACGGGGTACATGGTGCACTTGACAGAAACCTGTGATGATGACCAGTGCCACTTGATTACCCAGGTCATGACGACTGCTGCAACTGTTCATGAAGCTCAGTGTACTTCAACCATTCATCAAGCCCTAATCGACAAAGTCTTATCTCCGAGCGAGCATTTCGTGGATTCGGCGTATGTTGATGCGTATCTGTTGGTTGATGCTCAAACCCAAGGCATCACGATTGTAGGACCTGCACGTCGCGATGTCACTTGGCAGAGCAAAACGGCCAATGCCTTCGACTCAACAAAGTTTGCGATCGATTGGCAACAGCAGCGAGTGACTTGTCCGCAAGGGAAACAGTCGATTTCCTGGTCATCGCTAAGGAACCCTGAGGGACGTCCTATCGTCAAAGTTGGCTTCTCGACCTCAGACTGTGCCGCTTGTGCAACCCGTTCGCAGTGTACGCGGGCTAAACCTCCCGTTGCTCGATATTTGCAACTTTTTCCCCAACCGCAGTATGAAGCCCTCCAAGCAGCACGGAAAAGGCATGCCACTGCCGAAGGCCGGCACCAGTATCAACGTCGGGCTGGCATCGAAGGAACACTTTCTCAAGGTGTGCGAACATTGGGTCTGAGGCAAACTCGTTATCGAGGTTTAGCAAAAACGCATCTGCAAAACATCGTGATTGCTGCCGCAATGAACTTTGACCGTTTGGCCAATTGGTTGAATGAAGTGCCGAGGGCAAAGACTCGAATTTCACGCTTCGCGGCTCTGGCACCCAGCTAAAGCAAGGAGAGTGATCTCGATCTGAGTTCGCCAACGGTATCTGAACGTTTTCGCAATGAATCTATAAAGCCATTTACTCCTCAACGCCCAGCATCACCCGCCCCTCTAAAGGAACATGAAAGCCTGCATGTCGCGGGTCGGGTGCATGCCGTTGTGTACGCCCAGCATGGGCGTGAACTTATGGGGTGAAAGTCCCCTGTTGGAGAACCAACGTCCAAATGATCACTTTTATAGATCCGAGTGACGATAACGACTAGTGGCAACTCTAGAGGTGATTGGGCAGAAGCCGTGCCGTAGCCATAGTAGCCAAACGCTCATCGTAATGGGTGAGATTCCGGTGTTGGGCTGAACTTCAGAGAGCAGGGAGGAGCCGTAAAGCTCGACGTGGCGATGAACCCGGAGGGGGGAGCTAAATTGTCGGCGCTTAATTGCGTAGCCAACCCTGGATGTCAATTCTTCGGAGTTGAAGTGTCTAAACCTCTTTGAGGAAGCGCCCCGTGCGGAGCCGCATGCGGGGTGCTGTGGGGACGGGGAGGGAAAACCTCCCTGTTACCCGATTAGACCGCGTTGAAAAGATAATGCAGTACCTGCCCGTGGTTAGCCAATGGCAATATCAAACGTTCCGCTGGTTGTCCCGCCTGCACCATCAGTTACCGAAAAGCCAAAGGTATCAGTAGTGGCAGAATTACTGAAGAAAATGCCCTCTCCGCTTGTCCACGCAACATTGGAGCCAGAAATTTGTAGCAAGTCATTGGATGTATAGGTGAGGTTGTTTGCTAATTGAATGGCACTACTACCGTTATAAAAATAGATTTCATTGTCATTATTGTCACCATCATTATTAGAGTCTCTTCTGATCCAGACGATGTTAGATCCTGAAATATTCGGATAAACATCTTCAAAACTATTACTTGTTAATTGAGCAACGCTATTGCCGTTGTAGAAGTAGATTTCTTTATCGCCGCTATTTGGCTCTGTAAAATTGACGTTAGCACCTGACCAAACGACGTTAGACCCTGAGATTTCGTGATCACCAATCGATCCTCTCACATTTGCAAGTTTGGTTGTTTGACTACCATTGTAGAAATAAATTGCGTCCCTATAAATTGCATTGGTGTCACTATCTGAGCCAACCCAAGCAATGTTAGAACCAGAGACTTGTGGCAGCCCATCCTGTTCGGCATTGTTGCCAGTAAGAGTCGTAGTGCTACCGTTATAGAAATAGATTTCGTTAAATCTTTCCCAGGTCAGGTTAGTACCGGAAATATCAACATTGCTGTATTCAGTGCCACTGGCGATCTGGGCAATTTGTCCAGTACTACCGTCATATAGCTGAATTTGAGTTCTGTAATAAAAAGGACTTTGTGGATCTCTGGAACTTGTTCTTATCCAGGTCACATAAGCTCCAGAAATTTTTGGTGATCTGTCTTGAAGTGTATCATTTGTAAGTTGAGTGACGCTACTACCATTGTAGACAAATATCTCAGCGTCCTCTCCTGGTGCTATTCGTTCCCAAACGATATTGGAACCAGAGATTTGTGGGTTGAAATTAGATCCATTAGTAGTGAGTTTTGTAGTTGCACTTGTAGTGCCATTGTAGAAATATATTTCTCCCTGATCTAACCACACCGCATTTAAACCAGAGATTTTGAGAGAATCATAGCCAGCCGATGGACTGCTAGTTATCCGCTTAATGCCGAACTCGTTTCTGTAGCCAACCTGCCCACCATCAATTTGGGCTTGTGTAAATTTTGCTCCTATAGTCAAAGATGAACCATTGAGCAACAGTTTTCCACTCTTAGGAGTATCCGTCAGCGTGTAGGTAATTTGATTTGCAGCTTGTTGGTTGTCGGTAGTGCGGAGTCGTGTGTTGGCGATCGCTCCCGTTCCCCCACTCAAAACAAATAACCCTTGATTCGTTGAAACTGTTGGAGCTGTATTGATTGGAGGAGGTAGCGGAATTGTGTCAGTCAATGAAAAACTACCAGGAACTGGATCGGTAATTGCAAAGGATTCAAAAGATGCAGCAAATTCGCTGTAGGATAAGTCAATAAATCCATCCCACTTATCACCTACCCACGAGTCAGGCTTGTATTCAGGATTAGTCTTGCCATCTGCTAGCTTTTCTTTCATAACACTCGCTTGATTGTCTTGCCCCCAAGGATTGCGGACGACAACTCGTTGTTCACCGCTAGGCGAAACATAAATATCCGTAACTGAGTAAGCATGGCTTGTTACTAATTTACCCTTTGCAAGTTTGCCACTCTTCTTCTTGCTACCGTCACCTGGTGTACCTACCGTGATAAACTGACCATTTGCCAACGCATTTCGCAAAACGGTGAAACTGAGGGTTTCAGGCTGAAGTTTAGAACCATTCACTCTCAGCCCATTGCGGTAATGCGTGACTGAGCGTCCCGTTACAGCTAGCAGCGGGGCTTGTACTTGATCACCGTTGCCTATTAGATCCCAACCGTTACTACCCTGCTTCAAAACAGTTTGACGGAATACAGCATAGGCACGCTCTACAATTGGCACCCAAATGGGCCACTTATCAGGATTGTTTGTCCAAGATCCTGACTGAAACTTATCTGCTGGAGAACCGAATGAATCATGAGTATCGGCACTGGCACCAAAGAAACTCCTACCTAAAGAGTCATCTTTTGAACCACTCTTATCAGCTACTACACGGCTATTAACTGTCACCCATGTTGCTTGGTTTGGCGCAGAGTAAAAACGCACGCTAAACGTGCCATCACTGTTAGTTCTGATCATGCTGTCAACGCTCTGACTAATTTGTCCAGTCTCTTGACGTTGTTGCCCAAATGTGGATCCTAGAGCGGCGAGAAAGGTACAATCACCAAAGACACCTTGATCAATGTGGCTAATTTGGGCTCTACCATTCGTACCTTTTGCTGGATCAGCGTCTGCATCACCAAACAGAGAACCATTCAGCGCAACGTAATCAAATTGGTAGGTCTTCTTAACTTTGCCATCATTGTCCTTCTCATTGAAAACAGGAGGAGGAGGACCATCTGAGTTGCTTAAGAACAAGGCTCCAAAACTAGCTTGGAATTGAGTAGCATTTGTACCTGCTCGATTGCTGCTGGTAACTTGTCCTGCTGCGGATCTTAGCGGTGTGGGCATATCGAATCGACTGCCATCTGCTTCTAGTTGACGTAAATCTGCCAACTCGTTGCCATCCAAAGCTCCATCATCGTTGCTAGCTTCGTTAAACAAGCTGAGAACATCGCTGCGATCGAACACACTATCTGCTGCGCGTTGACGTGCCAGATTTTGAATACCTGGATCAGTCAGTTTACTTGAAAACCAGTCAGTACTAAGGTTATGGCTCGTTAGTTGATACAGACCTGCTCCTCTTGCATTAGAGCTAGTGATCCGCAGGACATAGTTAGCGTTAGGTTGGGCAGTAAAGACTAGCTTGGCGTTGAGATCGCCAGTTTGAGGAGCAATGTCATCCTGTTCAGTGATTACTTGCTGTGTGTTAGCATCCAGCAACTGCAACCGTGCATTGAAACTTTCAGATTCTAAGTTAAATTGAAGCTGTTGCCCTGGTGTAATACCTGACAGAGTGTAATCATCCTTGACTGTTTCACTCAGCAGAACATTGCCTTCATCTCCCTTACCCAAAATTCCCCATACTGTTTGATCAGGTTGGATGTTGGTATCTTCTTGAATCACATTTAATGTATAGTTTCCAACTTCATCTAAACGGAAGCTGGTTGCCCGAACAGCATAGCTAATGCCAGCTTGCACTGCAAATTTAAGCACAGCAGTTGGGTTATTGGGATTACCAATAAAATCATTGCTGCCTAAAATTTCGCCTGTATCTGTATTAATGAGTTGCAAGTATGCATCAAATTCAGTTGAGTTCAAGCTGATTTGCAACTGTTTACCCACAGGTATATTTGTCAACAGATAATCATCACTGTAGCTGTTAATTCGAGCAGAATTAGACAAATCATCGGTTGTTAGACTACCAGAAATTTGTCCGCCGACTGCAAGCGAACCTACAATCGGACTGGACGCAGTAGAAGACAAAATGTAATTGCCACGACCATTTGAAGCAGCACTAGTCGCTCGAACAATGTAATCGATGCCTCGGTTGACTTTGAAGGTAATTTCTGGGTTAAGCGTTCCTCCTACATCGTTGCTTTCAGCAATCAATTCGCCAGAGTTCACATTTACGATTTGTAAATACGAATCGAACTCTACAGAATTCAACCGAACAGTGAGTTGTTGTCCGGGAGTAACACCTGTTAAATAATAATCGTCAGCAAGGCTACTAGTGCGAGTTGGATTTGCCTGATCCGTCTCAGCCAAACTGCCATTGATCAGATCACTACCGAAGATAGGAGAACGCACTTCATTCGGATTATTGGGAAAAATGTCTTCTACGGTGATTGCAGAGGTTGCAGCAACCTGCAATTTGTAGCGAGTGTTTCCTTTGCGTTGGTGAACTCTGAGATAGTATTCACCCGCTTCCAATGCCGTACTAATTGAATCAGCTTTTCGGCTACTTTGTTGAGAAATAGCAATGCGCTTGAAGTATCGCCTAACATCCGCCTTGCTTAACTGTTCAAAAGCAATTTTGCCAATCTTTTTGAGAACCCTATTAGCTTTACCTTTGATTGTAAATAGCTCAAGATCGGCATTCGCTCCTTTCTGAATTTCTGAGAGCGTGATATTGACCCGTCCACTACTGCCTAGCCGGAAGCGATATAAATCATTCTTGTCAGAATTTCCGACAAAGTCTTGACGGGCAAGTGTTTTAGCATCAATCGCATTCCACTTGCTTGCTCTTGAAAGAGAATTACCTGCTCGATCTTTAACCATTAAAGTCTCCTTTGCAATCTAATTTAGTGATTGAAGTGAACTGCCTTTCTGTCATGGAGTGGATACTAGAAATTCTTGTTAAGAGAAGTAACTCAGTGGTTTGAGGAGGCGTTGTCGAGTATCGGTTTAAGACAACTGCTTTACAAAAATACATAGGAACCTCTTGACAACTTAACCTTGAAAGCCTGCTGACAGTCCTGAAGCATCCTTATTAGCAGCATCCGCATTTTAGCTGATTGCCTGTATATAAAGTTTCATCTAAAAAGCCAATTATATCCGGATAAACACGGGATTTCATAAAATTTGCCGTCGCTTAATAACCATTAAGGATTTGTATTATCGGAATTTGGAGAGCGACAGACTACTCGCAACCACCTTCTTACGGATTACATAGCAACAGCTTAATAATGAACATCCAATACTACTGATCTGAAGCATCGCTCCCCATAATCCTGATCAAACCACCCTACTGACTGAGTTCCTACCTGAGAACGACTGACTTATCTGAACAGAGATGCTGCTCCAGATCTGATATGCCTCAGAATATTTGAATTCCCCGAACGCCGCAGTGAGAAAAGGTAACCAAAGGTGATAGCTTTGCAAATCCGCCAAGACCCTCAGTTATCGTGTCCTTTACCGGGTACTGGCACTTACGAAGTGCGCTTGTTTAGCGGCAATCAACAGTACGGGTAATACAAGTACGTCGGGCAACTGGAATTCAACAAAGGGTAGTTAGTTGCCCCTGAAAAAGGTCGGCTCAGCGAGTTAGACCATTCTACAAACTTCCCTTGCTCATTCCGATCCTTCATAACTCCTCCCTCTTTACCCGGCTCATTCATTAGTCTTTGGAGAGACTAGTGATTCGTCTTTCTAAGGCTTGAACTGAGATCGGTTCTTTAGCTTTGGCAAACATCTGTAAGATAGGATCTTGATTAAACGCCCAGCCTAACATCCGTAGGAAGATAGTTGCACCAATCTCTGAGCCTATCTCAAGATCTGCAATATCTTCATCTGATAGCTTTAGCCAGCTTATTGCTTCGAGGATCTGGTCGCCGTGTTTGACTTCTTCATGCATGTGAAGAACAATGAAGGTAGAAGTCCTTTCATTGATAAACTTAGCATTAGCGAGCATCGGTTTAATAATATCTGATGCTCCTGAGCCAAAGTTCTCCAAAACACAGGTTGCCCCTAATCTGACTAATGGACGTTCATGAATGATGGAATTGAAAAACAACCACCACAATTTCACGTCTAGCGGCTCTGGAGGCATTGCTTGCCCCAAGTTTCGCACATCAGACTCAGCCATTTTGTAGTGCGGTTCCTCTTCAATGGCAAACTTATAAAGGAAGTCTCTAAACTTTCTGCATCCAGCAAATTTTGGATGGCTAGCTGCCACCATAAAATGACGCTGCACACCGTTTGTGAGGTAGTACTGAACTGCTAAGTAGCGAGCGTATTGCTCTTTGGTAATTCCACCCTCAGCAACAACCTGCTCAAGCATTCGCCTAAGCAATCCGTTAGCTACTTCAAGATTCGCTCTTACTGCCGTTATAGCTTCCATTTCATTTCTTCTACAGGATAGACTTTTTACCAAACTTATACCTGAACCAATCAGAGGTTTCAGAGGAGTTCTCCCATTGAAGTGCATCAGCTTTCAGAGGCGAGCTAACGCTGTCGAAATAATCTAGGTCCTCAAGCACAACCACTAAAGGAAACTGTTTTAATCCGGATTCGGCATCAAGAAAGTTCTCTTTGTATGCACGTGCACCAAAATGTCGAAATAAAGGTACAACTGACCTTGCTCCGTGAAAGAAGGTAAACCGATAACCGGCCTCTCTCATTATGTGATAAGAACGACGGAGAATGGTTCCAGTTAAGGAAGTTCTGCGCCAAGCAGGGGCAATCATGAATCGTGAGAGAAAGGAGAAGGAGCTATTCGGAAATTCACTAAAATCTGTGAGTGAGAATGTTTCAGTAAACGCACTCATAGTTTCAGCGTTACTTCCCCAGCTAATACGTAGAGTCGCAACGATGTTTCCATCAACTTCACCATATAAAATGGTTGAATGCTTATCAAGGTCATCGCATAGCATTCCTTCAGCATGATTTGCATTAACGTAAGGCTTGCCCATCTCTTCAACGTAGACGCTATATCTAAACTGATAAACATCTTTAAGTACGCTTTCGGTATTGGCAATCTGAATAAGTTCGGAGAAATTGAGCTTAGGCTTAATGAGAGTAGACATTGAGACAATATTGCTTAGTGTTTAATGTTTGATTAATCCGTCAACTTAGCTTAGATGCTGATGAGACGCTTAGTTTGAGAATAATCTTCCTTCCAGGAATTTACTATACCAAAGCCTTTTGTTCACATAAGCTTCAACTAAGAACGTGCGAACAAAAGTAACCGATATTACACTCCTTGCCATGACTGGGAATCAGCAATCGCTGATTCCCAGTCATCGATTCGCCAATGGTATTGAATCGTTGTCATACCCGTTGACGTTCTGATCGGAACTTAAACATACCCCAGTATCTTCCCAATCGAATGATCGATCGCATGCCATAACCATCGTTGATTCTCCTTTTTCTGCACGAAACTCCACATTTCATCAAGTTCTCCTTCTGGGCATGAAACCTCGCTCACAAGTTGGACTGGCGCAGGCTCGACCTCGACCCGTTGCGGGTCAATCTGGGCTAACACAGGCTGATTGATCGCACTCAGGTCATCGACTTTTTTTAATTCTGCAATCACCGTTCGGGTACTGACTTGCAACACCCTAGCAATATCTCTCACCCCACTGCCATTGAGAGTCATATCGACAATTTGCTCTTTGACAGAAGCCAACCGTCCTGGATAAGCGGGATGCAAAATAAAAGTCCGTCTCTGACAGATCTCACTACGGCACAGATATCGCTGTTTCCCTTCTGCGCTTTTGCCATTTTTGACGACGGACTCATCACTTTGACAATGAGGACAAACAACGGAGATTAGTGCCATAGAGTATCTAAGTTCATGGACTGGTTGAAACTGCCAGTATTTTACATCATCAACAGATGTAAGACATTACCCAATGCTCGCATGGATTACGCTATCGCTAACCTATCCTAGAAATAATTGTGCCTCCCTACTTACTGTCTTTTCCAACATAATTCGATTGCTTCATTATTGATGATATGGAAAGATTGCTAACTATGGAACTGAAGTTGGATAGTTGTAAAGAGCGATCGTACTTGATCCAAAAAGAATAAGAGCGATCGCCAGTACTTACCTTTCAGTCTTTGATGCTGCGATCGCCTGTTGCAAGCGTTGACTCATGGGGTAGATGAATTCTGATTGCGAGGATTGGAGTAATCATAAACTCGCAAAATTTTGTTCGCTAATAAAGGTGTTAGCTAATCATTGAAATATCCGTTCGAGCCAGTGGTAATCCATTGGTCAAATCAGCAAATTGCCCCCCCACTCCAAACCCTGCGGTTGCTCGATTTTCGTTATAAAACAATGCACCGCTTGAGCCAACATAGGTGATCAATGCTTTACTATTCCTGGCTTGGGCTACCGTTTTGACTGACGCAAAATCAGTTTTTTTGAGGGTTGAACCTTTGAGCCTTGCGAATGTTGTGCGATCGAGAACGATTGTGTCTGCACCACGGGTAAAGTCAGTGATGACATCAACTCCCATGACTCGTTTATTGAAACGAGTACCAACGTCAAAGACAAATTTATCTATTCCACTTCCTCCTGTGAGTGTGTCTTTGCCTCCTTTGCCCCAGATAAAATTATCTCCAGCACCACCAACTAATATGTTTGCTGATGCATCACCAATCAGGCGATCGTTTGTTACGCCAGGGGTTCCAGTCCCCGTCCCTGTTCCGGTTCCTGTATTGGTATCGTCGTCTAGGATTTGCAGTGTCGCTGTATTGGTTGTACCGATCGCCGCATTGCTTAAACCTGTAATTGAGAAGGCAATCGTTTCTGTGCCTTCAACAGTTGCATCCTGAATAATTGGGATTGCGACAGTCTTACTAGTTTCTCCCGCAGCAAAATTAACCGTTAGTGGAAATCCGGTATTCGTGTAGTCTGCACCTGCGGTCGCAGTGCCGCCTGTGACGTTGACTTGAATTTGGGAACTAGCAAATGTTTCTCCAACACGCGTCAGGGTAATAGCATTGCTGGTTCCGGTTCCTTCGCTACTTTGGTAAGCTGCTTGAGAAAACTGCACAACAGGTGCAGGAGTTGCAAAGATCCGTGCATGGGGATCAAATAGATGAACGCTATCGTCATAGACAGCAATCACCATTCGAGTACCACCTGCATTCATTGCAATGGAAGGAGAGAATCGCGTGCCTTGAGTGGTCGTGTTGTATGTTTGCTGTGACCCAACTAGAGTGCCATCGGATGTAAACTCTTGATATTCAATGTTGTCGCTGGCAATATCGTTGTAGGTGACAACGAAGCGCCCATCGCTCGCCATTGCAATATCAGAAGTCTCTTGATTGCCTGTGCCATTATCAACTACTCGTTCATTATCATTCCCCGTCCTATATTGTCCGAGAGAATTAAACTGGCGATAGCGAACATCGTCATTGTTCGTACCCCTATGAGTCCAAGCGATAACAAAGTTTCCTTGACTGTCTAAGGCAATAGAAGGATCTCTCTGAGAGAGAGCTGTTGAGTTGTTGGCTCTAATAGCGCTACCTAGTTTAGTGCCAGCGCTGTTGTACCGTTGAAAAACGATATCAGTGTCATATTGTGCAGGAGGTAAAGAAACTGATGAACCATCAGCAGGGCCTTGATTCCACGTCACAACAAAGGCGGTGTCTGAAGCGTTAAGAGCATTTGCGCCAGTGCGAAATGCAATGTCTGGATTGTACTCGTTTAGACTGCCAGAACTCGCAACCGCCTCATCACCAGTAAGAGGTGTGCCATTGCTAGAAAAGACTCGCATCCTAACATCGCTATCTGAATTGGAAAAGGAATGAGTCCATGTGACTGCAAAGTTACCAGCAGCGTCTATTGCGATCGCTGGATTACTCTGGTTTCTCTCGACTTGAACCGTCGCAACTCCGATTTCGCTACCAAGCTGACTGCCAGCAGCATCAAATCGTCTCACAACTACATTTTCATCGCCACCGCTAGTAGGGGTCGTAACATAGGCAACCACAAAGCTGCCATCAGAGGCCATTGCAACCGCAGGAAATCTTTCGTTAGAAGCGCCAGAGTTGGCAACCACTCGATCGGTACTGTCTTTCGGCGTGCCATCGGCGTTGAAGCGACGGAATTTTAGATCTGTATCAGTATCACTGTAAGGAGAACTCCAAACAACAACGTAATCTCCATTGGCAGCAGTTGCAACGACAGGAGTGGGAATTGAGAATAATGTAACAGTCTCTGCATTAACCTTAAAAGGTGATCCGATCGCTTGAAAAACCATAGCTTAATATCGTTTAGGAAAGTTTAGGGAGGTGGAGCAAGCAATCTCTCTATAGAGAGTCTATCTTCTCTTAAAGGAGAAAAGAAGTAGGTAAAAGTCATTAGCAGCGGGGCTTGAGCAAAAAAGCTAGAGAGATATGAGGGAGTGCGCGCTAGCAAGCTGATCAAGAGAATTTTAGAATTCTTACGGCTTAGGGCTTATGCCCGTGATGACGCTGTGGGGAAATACGACCATACACCAGTCAATGGGTGGGGGGACGTGCGTAAGTTTTGAGTTGGGTTGGTGGTTTCATATCATCTAGGTGATTGGGTTTCAACTATGCGATCGCAAAATTAGCAGCGGTGATGATGTCAGCCCCGATGTTTTTGAGGATGGCCAAGGTAGCGAAGGTATTGCCGCTGCCAATGCCATCAGCATCAATCTTGATTTGAGTATCTGCCCCGACTTGCACGACCTGCACAAACTGGTTAAGGCGTTCGTTTGCAGTCACCGCTATATTTTGGAATGCCGTTTGTGCGAAGATTGCCCGCAGGTCGATTACATCTTCTGCAATGGTAAAGTCGGAGATGCTATCTGTACCTTCGGTAGTGCTGTTAAAGGTAAAGAAATCGGGGCCAGCGCCGCCTGTGAGGGTGTCGTTGCCAGCACTGCCCACTAAAGCATCGCTACCGGCACCGCCCGTGAGCACGTCATTGCCTTTGTTGCCACTGAGGGCGTCATTAAAGCGCCCGCCGGTGAGTATTTTATTTTCACGCAAGTCCCTAAGCATTAGTTTGGTTGTGATTGATGCACGCTTCTAATGGAAGTAGCCTACTTGAGACATTGCATAGAATTCTTCTGGATCGGTTACAAGTTTAATTTGAATTGGCATGGAGTTTTGGTGGCGACATATTGTAAAAGGTTGTTTGAAGGCTTGATATTAGCAGCGGAAAAATTCTGGTCGTTATTGAAATGTCAAAGGCAACTGTCCCATTTTCGATAACTGGCTGATCAAACACTAGAAGCCTGAAACGGCGCAAAATCGTCCTTTGTAACTTAGACTGTCCCATTTATGGCTCAAAATGGGACAGTTGAAGGCAATAAGTATCTGAATCAACCATTCGCTAGAACCATTGAACAGCAAGTTTTTCAGCCTTAACGACCAGAATTTTTCCGTTGCTAAAACTAAGCCTTGAAGCACATCTGGCAAGGTGGCTAGGATTCGCTGCAAAAACAGGCGATCGCAATCCCACCAATCGGCATCTCCCTATGTAGAGAGGCTCTGTACCTAACCTAAATTGCCTCACACCTGTTTTGTCGGTCGGACAGAAGCAGGGAAAAGGTCAGAGGAAGCTAGGTACACCCACAGGTAACTCTGCTGTACCGCATTAACCAAGGTCTAGTGGTCTAACAAAACCTTTGAGGATTCATTAACTGCTGTCTACGTATCTTTACTTAAAAGAATCTAATATTTTTTACTGTTTTAAGTCGAACACATTCTTGCGATCGCAACACATTCTTGCTACAACATCCGAAACTGCTTCGGCGAAATGCCTGTATGTTTCCGAAAATGCTTGGCAAAGTGGCTCGGATTAGCAAAGCCACACTCAATAGCAATATCGAGCATAGTGCCCTCTTTCCTTTTGAGTAATTGTTTTGCTCGCTCAACTCGTTGCTTAATCAAATACGCATGGGGAGTCATCCCCGTTGACTGCTTAAATAATCGACAGAAATGGAATTGGCTGATTTCTAATTCCTCAGAAACAGATGCTAATGACACATTTTCACTCAGATGAGCATTCATGTATTCAAAGGCTTGCTTCAGTTTGTATTTCGATAGACCATCTTCGTATTCCTGTAGGACGTGCTTGCGAGTTGAGTAGTTTCTTAAACAATGAGCTGCTAGAGCCGTAGCCATTGACTCTGCATAAAAGCAACTGTTCGTTGCATCGGTTTCCAATACATTTTGTAGAGCTACAACAATTTGGTAAACGAGCGGATCAGTTTTTTGAAGTACCAAATTCAGTTCAATTTGTTCTCGGTTGATAGACTCATAGGCAGCATGAGCTACAAACGTAGGATCAAGATAACAGTGAGTCACGCCAGATTCTCGATTCCACTTAGCGCTAAACGGTACATCAGCCGGAATTACAGCAATACATCCCGCATCCTTCTGATCATGTTGTGTTTGATAACGTTTCCCATCAAAAACTAATTCTTGTACTGTTTGATGTTTAAGAAACGGAAGGGCGATGATGTGCTGAACACTCACTGTCTCAGGGATTTCCATTGCAGGTAGTCGATAGTGTGCCAGATGAATATTTTTCCATCCTGCTTGCTGACTGGAATGAATGCGTGGGCGTGGGACAAACGTTGAAGTTGAATCTGGTTGAGAGTAATTAATCGCTAAGGGTTTTCCTGTTGGCATTGTTATCTATCCTTACGGGGCTTCGGTGAAGATGGTATTTAGCTAACCTGATCGAGAAAAGCCAGAACTCGTACCGTATAACGATCAGTTCCCCTCTAGCATGATGCATCCAATCTTTACGGCTTTTCCCTGATGAGAAATTCAAATGTTCTAAAGCCCCGTCTTAACCAGGGTCTAGCGGTCTAACTATTGTTTAGACGGAATTGATTCGGGCTATCTACCCTATAGAGGTGATTAGCCCGAATCAATTCCGTCTAATCCCCCAAATCGGACATTAGCCCGACGATTTTTCCGTATAATACCCCTGATTCCAGGAATTAGCCCGAATTGTTAAGCGTTTCTTCGGTCTATTTTCGCCGCCCATTCTGCCTAAGATCCCAGAAACGGAATTAGACGGAATCCAGGGTGCTGGCATGGAACCACGACCTCGAAAGTTATTAGATCAAGTCCGCGATGTCATTCGCATGAAGCACTACTCCTACCGCACTGAGGAGAGTTACGTGGCTTGGATCAGGCGGTTCATCCTCTTCCATAACAAACGTCACCCCAATGAAATGGGAGCAGCAGAAGTTGAGCAGTTTCTTAGCCACCTAGCAGTACAGGAACGCGTTGCTGCTTCGACTCAGAATCAGGCACTCAGTGCTTTGCTATTTCTCTACCGTGAAGTGCTGCGACAAGAATTGGATGACTCCATCAACTCAGTGCGAGCCAAGCCATCTCGCTATTTGCCCACCGTACTCACTAAAGCAGAGACCCATGCCATCCTCGATCGCATGAGCGGTGTGCCGCAACTGGTGGCGCAATTGCTCTATGGCAGTGGTCTACGACTGAGTGAAGGTTTGCAGTTGCGGGTCAAGGACTTAGATTTTGCTCAGTCTCAAGTGGTGGTCCGGAACGCAAAGGGCAATGAGAGCCGAGTGACCCTGCTACCCAGTCGCACGATTGAGCCACTCAAGATGCAGCTACAACGGATCAAGCGATTACATCAGCAAGACCTAGAGCAGGGGTATGGCTTGGTAGCTTTGCCTTATGCTTTGGAACGAAAATATCCCAATGCTGGGCGGGAGTGGCTCTGGCAGTACATTTTTCCCTCGATTGGCATCCCGCTTGACCCGCGGAGCGGGCTGCGCTGCCGCCATCACCTCCACGAGAGCAGTGTTCAGAAGGCGGTGAAGCAAGCTACCCGAGCGGCAGGAATCCAAAAGCGGGTAGGGTGTCACACGTTTCGTCACAGTTTTGCGACCCATCTGTTGCAGGACGGGTATGACATTCGAACCGTTCAAGAGCTTCTGGGGCACAAGGATGTGAAGACAACGATGATTTACACCTACGTCCTAAATAGAGGCGGACGAGGCGTGAAAAGTCCGCTTGATTCATGACTGAGATTCGCTAGGTAGGTATCCAAATTCTTGCGAACAGCAGCATTTTTGAAGATTTTGTGCAAATCTAAGCAAGCTCAGATGAGTGATTTGAGTAGTTGCGCGGGACGCAACTACTCAATCGAGGGATTTGAGGATCTTGCTTAATGGCAAAAAGAGACATCTTGAACCGTATTTTGCGCAAATCTAAGCAAGGACATCTGAGGATTAGACGGCTCTGCGATCGTGCCTCAGCTTTTGTCTCTAAGATGGGTAAAGCTTTGCAGTGTGTCCAAGGATAATGCGTAACACGAGTCAAATCTAAAAAGGGGTGTGATGCTGTTTCAAAAAGGAAAAAACCCACCATTCAGTGGCTGGAGCAACGATTAAGGTAGAACCCATTCGAGATCAGCGGGCGATCGGTCGCATCAAGAAAGTGCTGTCATGTTGTTCCTGTGATTTGTGTAGGTTCACCTTGAGCATCAACACTGCATATCGGGCCAATGAACTCCTGTTGGCCAAAGTCAGTTGCAGTTCGTAGGTGATTAAATGCTCCAATGCTAGAGAAGTCGCTGTAAAGTCTGCGAGGAATTTTGAGTCTACCTTATCCTGTACAACCATTTAAATCAACCTTTGCTTTATCAATCTGATGCTAAAGCAGCTTGTATAGACTGCTTAAGATCTCAGATAGGTTTTATAATTTCTAAATATTAAGCTGAGAGCTTACTTGCCTGTTCCTATAACTTGACACTTATTCAGCGCTTGAATCAGTTCATCAAGACAGATTGGTTTACTGATGTAATCATCCATCCCTGCTGTCAAACACTTTTCTCTATCGCCCTCTAACGCATTTGCGGTCATCGCAATAATTCGGGGTCGTTGCGATTCTGTCCATTCTTGCTGAATGCAATGAGTTGTTGTCAACCCATCCATAATGGGCATCTGCACATCCATTAGCACAACATCATAAGCTTGCCGACGAAGAGCGTGTAAAGCTTCTACACCATTGGCAGCTACGTCTGCGTGATACCCTAACTCCTGTAATGTTAGTAATGCTATTTTTTGGTTGACCTGATTGTCCTCTACCACAAGAATCTGCAGTGGAAGTTGTGGAATGATACAAAAATCTAATCTAGGCTGTTGTAAAATTCTGGCTGGAATCAGGTCTGGTTTATTAACCAGAGTGTCGATCAAAAAATTGTAAAGCTGAGATTGCTTAATTGGCTTTACCAAGAAAATTAATGGATGTAGAGCCTGTTCTACATTTGGGGTAGAGCTATCAAGAGCGGTTAGGATAAACAGGGGTAATTGGCTTCCAGCAGGACATGCGCGAATTTTTCTAGCTAACGTAAGCCAATCGATCTCTGCTCTATCCATATTAAGGATAGCCAGGGAAAATGGATCACATTGCTGCATTAGAGCTAGGGCTTGAATGGCTGATTCTGCCACTTCTACAATCATTCCCCAAGCCTTAGTCTGCAGTGTTAGCATCTGGCGGTTCGTAGCATTACTATCCACAATTAGCAGACGTTTACCAGCCAAATACTCCGATGAAGATAAAATTGGATTAGAATTTAATCTAGAAACGATTGTGAAACAGAACTTTGAACCTTGTCCAACTTTACTTTCAACCCAGATTCTTCCCCCCATCATTGCGCTTAATTTTTTGCTGATTGCTAGTCCCAAGCCTGTTCCACCATATTGCCGACTTGTAGAGCTATCAACCTGACTAAAAGACTTGAATAGTCGGTCCAACCGATTTGGCGGAATGCCAATTCCTGTATCCTGAACTGCAAATTGAATTTCGTACAGGTTATGTTCTTTTTCTGTTAGCAGTGTTTTTTGTAGTGGTTGAGCAGTGACAATAATGCTCACTTCCCCTTGGTTAGTAAATTTGACTGCATTGCCCAGTAAATTGACTAGAACTTGGCGAAGCCGCGTATCATCGCCTGTGATATTGATTGGAACAGTCGGGTGGACTAGGTAAGTAAGTTCTAATCCTTTTTCTGCTGCCTTTGGAGCTAAAAGCTCGATCGCTTCTTCAACACAGGTTTGTAGATTGAATGCCTGTTCTTCAAGATTGAGCTTACCGGACTCAATTTTTGAGAAATCAAGAATATCATTAATAATGACTAGCAATACCTCACTGCTGCTGCGAATGGTCTCCACAAAGTCTAGCTGCTGAGCATTCAACTCAGTGTTAGCTAGTATCCTAGTCATGCCAATAACCGCATTCATTGGTGTACGAATTTCGTGACTCATGTTAGCCAAAAACTCACTCTTTGCTTGGTTCGCTGCCTCAGATGCTTGTTTTGCAAGTTGTAAGATAATGTTTTGATCTCGCAACTGTTCTTGCTGTCGTTTCTCTTGTTCTAACAATGCAGCTTGAGCTAAAGCAATCCCCATTTGGGCGGCAACCGCTTCTAGCAGTTCAATTTCGTCCACTCTCCACTGTCGAAACTTATTACATTGGTGTAATCCAATTGCACCGTTTGGTTCACCTTGATAAGAGGTGCGAATAGCTAATATTGATTGCAGTTGAATGCTAAACCAAAGCGGAGCAGCAGGCTGTAATAGTGGGTCAGTATAAACATTGTCAGCAGCGATCGCCACATCTGCTGCCAGAGTTTTTTCGATAAGAGGATTACCAACAATCGGAAACTCTAGATTAAAAATTGATTGATAACCTGGTTCTAAATATTCTGCTACAAAAGGAATTTGAGGGGCTGGGTCAGAACGATAGGTGTGAATGACACAACGGTTCACTTTAAAGGCGCGACCAATTTGAGTTGCTGCAATTTCAAAAATTTGTCGGCTATCTAAACTTTGACGAATTTCATTTGTGATTTGCTTTAATAACAATGCTCGTTCAAATTGTCTCTGCAGCATTGTTTCAGCTTTTTCTCGTTCACCAACTTCAAATTTTAGCTCTTGGTTGATTTTAGATAGTTCCTGTGTTCTTTCTTCAACTCGTTGTTCTAATGTGGCATTAGCGTGTCTAATCTCTCTAAATTTCTGGCTGAGTGCGATCGCCATTGATCTAAAATTGTTTGCAAGATCATTAATTTCAACAACAGGGCTGGATTTCCATTCAAAGGCTTCTTCTAGTGCAAGTTTATTGGGTAAATCAGCTGTGGCACGAGTGAGATGAGTTAAAGGCTTGCCAAGACGACGGCTAATGATTGTCGCAAATAGAAATGCTAAAACCGTGATGCCTAGCATAATGCCTAGATCAATTCTGTAACGGCTCTGCAAGTTCTCCACATAGGGAGCCGCTGGAATTTCCAATCGCAATGTCCAGCCTGGATCTGTCCCAATGGTAGATTGTTGAATATATATAGATTTTTTCCACCGAATCATTGCAGTATTCCCTTCATTGGGAATCCACTGCTGCAATGCTCCTTCCAATGTGTGAGTATTTCCGTTCTTGGACTCTTTAAACTCACTCCAGGACAAACGATCAGGTTGATTGCTCGCAATGACCCGATTGTTCTGGTCAATTAATGTGAGGCGTAGCTGCTGTTGATCGTTTTGAAAGGTATAGAGATTGTTGATTCGACTTAATGGCAAGGAGCCGTAGACAATTCCCAAAAAACGATTTTGCCTCAAAATCGGAATACTGATGCTGATATGAGGTTCTTTTAATAATGCATCATGATGGGTAGGGGTAGTCCAGGGTTGCAACCTTTCACGGGTAATTACAATGATGGATTTATACTCAATGTCTTCCTCGATCAACGACTGTGTTGAAGCTAAAGGCGAAGAGGCAGCCAAAATGTTTCCAGAAGCATCGGCAATGTAAATGTGATCAAAATCTGGAAACAATTGTTGAGTTAGATTAATCTCTTGCTGCAATTGCTCAGATACTTTGATCGCTGAATTAGCAGTATTGATTTCAGGTGCGATCGCTTGTTCAGCTAATTTGCTTAAAGCACCAATGCATTGTTGGTGCCATCTAGATATCGCGCTGCTTAACTCTATAGAATTTGTCTGTAGCTCGGTGTGTACAGTTGTTTGAATCTGGTTAACAAAGTAACTACCATCCAGTACCAACAGAAGTAAGGATGGCAGAAATACAAAAGTAATCAGTAGATGAAAGATTGTTTGCTTGAGAGAAAAAGTATGAAAGCGCCTTGAACGACTTATCCAACGATGGCGTGGGAGATAAGAAACGATAAAGCTAGCAACTAAAGCATTAAAAATGCCATTAACCGCCTGCTTAAACATGACGAGTATGACTTGGTTGGCATCTACGTGCAAAATCTGAGCGTAGAACAGCCAAACTAGGGGCATACCAACTAGGAACCAGTAAAGCCCAGAGAACAATAAAATATTGGGTTGTCTGCGGTGACACAGAAATCCTACAACCAGAGCCTCAAGCATCAGAATGAGGGCAGCATAGGGGTGATTCCAAAGGATGTAAGTGTAGCTGCCTGCAATTAGACCAGATAAACCACCCCAAAACCAGCCAAAATAGTATGCAGTAACCAGTACTGTAATACTACCAAAAAGAAAATCAACTCCAAAAAACAGCGATAAACTGAAGTAATTACCCAAAAAGCTTGCAATGGTGAGGAGAGCGATCGCAACAAGCTGTCTTTTATTAGGAGAATCAGAAAATAATGATTTGTGTAAACAAATTTTCCAATTCATCATGCTTCTCTCCTCACAATTCCTCATTCACTTGATTTGGATATTAATCAGATTTTATTGACAACTCTTAGGGCAGTCGCTCAGCAAGCTCTAACGTAAAAGACTGGCTCAGGTTTTCCTATTTTAGATGGCTGCAAAAGCGATCGCGCCCTTCTTGTTTCGCTTGATAAAGGGCTTGATCTGCAATTGTGACTAATTTTGCCATTTGAGACTCCATGCAAGGATTTACAGTTGCTACACCAGCGCTGATAGTGACATATTTCTGTAATGAGCGAAGATGAGGAATTGCCAACGATCGCACCTGAGCACAAATTTGCTCCGCAACATGAACAGCTCCGATCTCATCTGTTTCTGGTAGTAGGATCACAAATTCTTCACCACCATAGCGAGCGACTAAATCCATTGGGCGATTCACCACGCCTGAGAGTGTCTGCGCGACTTGTTGAAGACAAAGATCACCTGCCTGGTGTCCATAAGTATCGTTGTAGAGTTTGAAGTGGTCAATGTCGCAGAGAATGAGGGAAAGTGAGACAGGATCAGCACCGGGACCGCAAAATTGCGATCGCATCATTCTTCGGTGTTCCTGATCTAAAGATTCATCAAAGCAGCGACGATTTGCAACTTGAGTTAGTCCATCAGTTGAAGCAAGTCGCTGTAAGTCACGATTAGCCACTTCTAACTGCTGTTGAAGTTGATCTTGCTGTTGCTGAAGTTGGGATTGTTGAATGAGTCGTTTAACACGCTGCCGTAATACTGCCCAGTGAACTGGTTTGGTAACGTAGTCTACTGCCCCAACATCAAAAGCCTGATCAACCGATTCTTGATCATCTAAGCCCGTAATCATCAGAACTG
The DNA here is from genome assembly GCA_036703255.1 of Coleofasciculaceae cyanobacterium. Lineage (GTDB taxonomy): Bacteria > Cyanobacteriota > Cyanobacteriia > Elainellales > Elainellaceae > Drouetiella. The sequence continues at coordinate 19,615 of DATNPL010000207.1, read as the reverse complement.
GTGTAGTTTGACCATTTGGAAGAAGTTGTAATTGGGTACAGCACTCAAAACCGTCCATTCCAGGCATCAAAGCATCTAGTAAGACAATGTCTGGTTGTTGTTGCTTAAATACTGTCAATGCTTCTCTACCATCTTCTGCTTCTACAATTTTATACCCCTCTTGCTCAAGGGAAAGCCGAAGCTGCATCCGCACAAAAGGCTCATTATCAACAATCAAAATTAGAGGAGGTTTGTTTGGAGCGAATGTCGTACTCATCTGCTTTCCTCGTTCAATTCTTGCAGGGTTGCTTTGACTAAATCGTATTCAACTTGAAGATGTGCGACTTCATCTGTGATTGCCAGATTTCTGCTGCGCCCATAAATCTCTAACGTTTTGCACACTTGTGCCATACGAGTTGCACCAAGCGATGCGCTACTAGACTTCAAAGAGTGGGCAGAGTCTCTGAGCGCATCCGCATTGGCTGTTGTTACAGCATCAACGATTGCTTGTATTAATTTGGGAGATTCTGTCAAGTAGCAGTTAATTAAAGCTGCTAAAGCAGCTTGCTTTCCACCCACCATTTTCTTCAAAGCTTGAAAGGTTTGGAGATTTAGAACAGGAACTGTCTCTACTTGAGAAATTGAAGTATGAGGAATAGAATGCAGATCGAAGCTTCCAGCAGTATTTCCACTCTCCTGAGGTTCACATCCGCGAAGAACCGCTTCTAGTTCTTCTGGTTGAATTGGCTTGCTGATATAGGCATGCATACCAGCAGCAAGGCATTCCTCGCGATCGCCTTGCATAGCATTTGCAGTAATTGCAATGATGTATGGACGTAAATCAGCTTTCCACTCTTGACAAATTTGACGGCTAGCCGCTAGCCCATCCATCTCTGGCATCTGTACATCCATCAGCACCACATCATAGGGCTGCCGATGGAGTGCTTGCAGAACTTCTAACCCATTTGCAGCAACATCAGCCCGATATCCCATTTGATCAAGCATCAACAGGGCTACTTTTTGATTCACTAAATGATCTTCCGCTAGCAAAATCCGCAACGGCAGGGTTTCTGCTAGTTTTGTCTCGGAGTGACTAAATTGAGTGGAATGTTGCTGAGGTTTAATCGGTTGCATCCGCAAAGCATGGGTTAGCACCTCGTACAGTTGAGATTGCTTAATAGGCTTGCTGAGGCAATCAGTGAAATGAGTGGTGAGCGTATCAGAATGAGCGGTTGGCTTCCCCATTGAAGTTAGCATGACCAGTGGTAACCGATAGCTATTAGAATGTTGATGAATAGCTGCCGCCAGTGTTAACCCATCCATTTCTGGCATTTGCATATCTAGAATCGCAACGTCAAATGTTTCGCCTTGCTGAAGCCAACTCAGTGCTTCCGAACCCGATCGAGCAGCACGAATTAACATGCCCCATGTTTCAGCCTGGAGGGTGAGAATTTGACAGTTAGCAGGATTATCATCGACAATCAACAACCGCTTTCCAGAGAGTTCTGGCAATAGCTCAATCAGTTCTGCTGACTCTAAATCAGCGGCAGCTTGAGCAACGATCGTAAAAAAGAAGGTTGAACCTGAAGAGGGATAGTGGGGTTCGGAGACTCGCCATTGGGAGGGTGGTGTGCCACCAACGTTACCCTGACTTTGAACCCACATTGCCCCTCCCATCATTTCGCTCAGTCGTTTGCTAATTGCCAGCCCCAGTCCTGTACCGCCATAGTGACGAGTGGTTGAAGCGTCAACTTGGCTGAAGGATTTGAACAATCGCTCGAGGCGATCGGCAGGAATTCCAATTCCTGTATCTTGAACAGAAACTTGAATCTCATATGTGGATTCTTCTGAGTTGAAATTTGTGCTTGCGGAAGGAACTAGGGATGCCGTTACCGAAACAATTACTTCTCCAGCTTCGGTAAACTTAATCGCGTTGCTAAGCAGGTTTACCAGAATCTGACGTAAGCGAGTTACATCACCCAAAATGACGCTGGGCGTTTGAGATGCAATCAGGTAGCCTAGCTCAATGCCTTTCTCAGCTGCTTTCGCTGCCAGCAAATCGATCGCCCCTTCAATGCAATGTCTCAAATTGAAAGGATGCATTTCTAAGTCCAATTTACCCGATTCAATCTTGGAGAAATCAAGAATGTCGTTGATAATGCCAAGTAGAGCGTCTCCGCTATAGCGAATTGTTTCAATAAAGTCTTGCTGCTTAGCGTCAAGCTTTGTATCGAGTAGCAACCCGGTCATGCCAATAACAGCATTCATCGGTGTGCGGATCTCATGGCTCATCATTGCCAAAAATTCGCTCTTCGCTCGATTGGCAGATTCCGCTTCTCGCTTAGCTTGTTCCATTGCAAAGTTTTTGAGTGTAAGTTCTTCTCGTTGTTGGATTTCCTGCTGCAATAGCTGATTGCGCTCGTCTTCAATGCGTTTGCGTTTAGTAACGTCTTCCAACATATATGAAAGCCGTGGGTATCCATTAGGGCTATTGGTAATTGGACAGACGCTAGCTGCTAGCCACTTACATTCTGTAGGCATTTTGTGAGGATACTCAAAGCTCACAGGTGCTTGATTTTGCATTGCTTTACGGTACTGTTTAAGCCAGAGATCTAGGTGCGATCGCGCCACACCTAAATCAGTAGCAAACTGGTTCTGTAATGCGTCTGGGGTTGTACCAAAAAACTTTGCTGAGGCTAAGTTGTCGGAAAGATGCCGAACGTCATTATCATGTAATTCTACAATTCCCATCATCATTGCATCGTTGTCAAAGAAACTGCGGAGTGTAGATTCACTCTGCAACAAAGCGTCTTCAGCTTGCTTACGCTCGGTAATATCTTTCATAAAACAGTGATGTCCCACAAGCTGCTGCTGCTCGTTGTAAATAGCAATCATCACAAGCTGTTTGTAAAACAGTGTTCCGTCTTTTTGAATACCTCTGGCTTCAACTTCAACTCTGCCATCCCGCAGCATTTGATGATAAGCATAAATCATCCGTTCAACATCATCAGGATGAACTGTTCTTTGCCAATCCATCCCTATCATTTCCTCAGATTGATAACCTGCAGTAGCTGCATAAGACTGGTTAACAGCAACGTAGCGTCCCTGTAAATCGATTTTTGATATCCCTTCAACTGCATTTTCTAGAGCAACACTCATCTGCCGCAATTCTGCTTCTGCTTGTTTGGTTTGAGTAATGTCAAAGCGGATTGCCAAGTATTTAAAGGGCTTATTGTTTGCATCTAGAAATGGCACGATTGTTGTATCGACCCAATATAATGAACCATCTTTTGCCCGGTTTTGAACCTCTCCTCGCCATATGTGCCCGCTGGCAATCGTCGACCAGAGTTGTTTAAAGAAAGCTGGTGGATGATAGTCAGATTGGATTAATCGGTGAGTTTGGCCAATCAGTTCTTCTCGACTGTACTGAGAGATTGCACAGAAGTTATCGTTGACATCGGTAATGATGCCACGATGATCAGTAATTGCAACGATCGCAGCTTGATCCAGAGCAGATTTTTGAAATTCCAATTCACGTAATGTGCTTTGTAGAGACTGTTCAGATTGGTAGCGTTCAATTTCGATTCCTAGCCACTGCGCCATCAGTTTGAGCAACTCTTTATAAGCAGGTTTAAACGGTTCTGTTCGGGGAGAATGGCTAGAAAAGCTAAGAGTGCTATAAACTTGACCGTCCACTAAAACCCGCGTTCCAATGTAAGATTCCATCTGAAACATTTTGTACGATACATGATTGCGCCATGTGGAAGCCCCTGCATGCTCAATGGTAAGGGGTTCATCAGTGCCTAATACTTCACAGCAAAGCGTTTGTTTTACTTCAAAAACATCCCCTTGCTTCAAAGCACCATCGGGTGATAGGGCCGCCATCACTTCATACTGATTATCTTGTGTTCGTCCTAAAAGCCCAAATTCGACGTCAAATAGCTGGCACCCCATTTCCAGGAGTTTCTCAACCCGTTGCTGAAAATCAAGATTATGAGCTGCTGTTACTCTATAAAGTGATTTGATTGCAGCTTCATTTTCCTTTAAATTCTCTTCTGCTTGTTTACGTTTTGTGACATCACTACCGATGCCCAGAAAGCCTTTCACAGTTCCCGTTCCATCACGTAAGGCAGTAATTGACAATAATATGGGAAAGCGATCGCCATTTTTAGTAATGTAAGTCCACTCCTGCTCCTCAACCTGCCCTAATTGCGCTTTTGCCACAAAAACTTCAAACCCTGGTGCGATCTGACGACCCAGTTCTTGTGAAAGTTCGGTTGCTCGTTGTACCACCTCATCTTGATCGTGAATGATGGCAGGGGTAACTTTACCGACGACATCTTCAGCAGAGTAGCCTAACCACTGCTCTGCTGCTGCATTAAATGTACGAATTATGCCATTTGCATCAGTTGAAATGATGCTGTAGTTTGCACTATCGAGAATAGCTTGCTGAAGAGTTAGTACTGATTGGAGCGTAATTTCTGCGTGTTTGCGATTGGTAATATCAAATAAAGTCGTTCGGCTCATTAAATAGTTGCCATTTACATCATAAATAGCAGTAGCATTTAAGCTGATAAATAGAATTGAGCCATCTTTATGAACCATCTCAAACTCTAAATTATTGACCCAGCCCCGCTCCTTAAAGACGGAGAAACACTGATGGAAACGCTCTAAGCTAGCAGGCGTAACGAGGTCAGAAAACTTTTTGCGGTGAAGTAATTCTTCACGACTGTATCCTAACCATTTTAATTCTGTATCGTTGATCCGGATAAACGTGCCATCACTATCTAAAGAGTGATAACCACAAGGTGCGTTGTTATATAAATCCTCAAACTCTTGAGCGTATTGCTCTGTTGATAACTCTGCCTGGAGGCGGCGATTGTCAATTTTGTTGAGAAGGCGAGCATTCCAAATTACTAAGCTTGAAAATAGGAGAACATTCAACGTGTTAGATAAAGCAAATTCAACTTCGGTGCTGTAAAGCTGCCAACGATAACCTAACGAACAAACAATCCCTACGAGAAAAGGAATGCTAACCGTTAGCGGTAATAACCTTCTCGCTATCCGGCTGCCTGTGCTACACCCAGTTAAAAACGCTATTAACCCCTGATTGGAATTGATACAGAGAATTCCTGTATTTAGCAAGATAAGGGCGATCGCCGCATGAATTGCCATTCCAGTTAAGGAGCCAGCCGTATAGAAGTAGACGCTTCCATAAAAGAATCCAGTTAAGCTCAAAAAACCGATAAACCATGATCCAACTGCCAAAGCTTGTACTACCAAATTTTCAGGTTTTCGCTGTAAGTCCAGTAATGCTGCCCCTGTCAGTAAAAATGCTAGAGCTGTGTTAGGAGCCATGCGACCAGGAATTGCATCACTACCGATGGGTTCTGGTTGCCGTATAAACAATTCATCAATCCCCAAATTAATGGGAAAGACATACTGAATTAGCGCCAACAAAGCCATTAGAATGATCAGTAGGCTAAAGCTGAGGGTAAGAAACCGTAATCTCCTTCTCAGATGGTGTTGCTTGACACGGGATTGCCAGTGCCACAACCATAACGTCGCTCCTCCCAGAACGAGATTGAGAGCAGCGTTAACCTTCATTGTTGGTAATCCTGGCAAGATACTTTTCAATATCTGAATGTTTAACAACCAGCCAAGAATAGCTACTATACCCGTGAGAGCTACAACCCCTCCGACGTTACGGGAGAAAGCCTGTAGTAGGAGATGTGTTTTTGAGGACTGAGACAGCTTCATAACTGAATTCCAATGTTAAACATTTGAAGCCAACAGCAACTTCATAACGAGCAAAAGGCAAAGGTAGAATTAGAAGTTCTATTGAGAAGTTGATCAGATACATTCAAGCTCTTGTTAGAAAGCGTTTTCTGAGGAGATCTACTTTTAGATTTCCCCAACATTGGATTTAAACCTTTATCAACCGAATTCAAGTAAGAAAAATTGGGCATTTCTTGACGGCAAGACAGGCAAAACCAGTAGAGCCGTTGACGAGAAATCTGACGAACGAGTTGATGAGAACAGCAGGGGCAGAGTGACATATCATTAAAATTCCGAGCAGCAAGACTAAAAACACAGTGACTTTAATTGAAAGTTACCTATATCTCTGCTATAGGCTAGTGGCAAGTTCTAGCTGATGATTCACTACTGTTAGCAACTCGTTGAAATTGATTGGCTTACTGAGAAAATGACTAGCACCTAACTCTAAACTGCGTTGATGAATCTCCTCATTGGTTTGACTTGTGAGAACGACAAAAGGGATAGAAGCCGTTGTGAGGTTTCTTCGGACCTGTCTTAGAATTCCAAAACCGTCAAGCACAGGTAGATTGATGTCACACAGAATTAAATCGGGCTGTAGCGTTTCACTTAATAACAATCCAATCCTCCCATCTGGTGCCTCAAAAACATGAAATCCTTTGGATGCTAGTAACCTCGCTATACCTAAGCGAATTGCAGGTTCATCCTCAATGACCAAAATTCTTTTCATTAGAAGCTTTCTATCGTGATGCATAACATTTTTATGTGTCGGAACTAGTTGAACTGTGCCTAATCTAGGAAGTAATAGTGAAAATTTTGTGAGGGTGACTCAATTACTGATTTTGGCAATATTTCTTGATATAAATAGAGCTTAAATAGCTTACTTAATCAGTAATTTCACTGTGAAACTGTTTGGCAAAACTATGAAAAACTGGAAAGTGAGCGTTACCGCTGCAAGCAGATGGTGTATCACTTCGCCCCACTCGCATAGTTCGTGGCTCGGTTCCGCTCAGCAGCGCCCTTCAGACGCTGTGTTCTCTAGACGCAGCAAGCTGCGAGAAATTGGCCCGAAGAGATTAAATTGCTGTTACTTGAAAGAGACAATCTGTATGACATCCTCAGACGCTACGGGTTTGCTAAAGAAGTAGCCCTGCATCATGTCACAGTTAATCGACTGTAAGAAATTCCATTGTTCTAGTGTCTCGACACCTTCGGCAACCACTTCTAAATTCATTCCATGTCCTAGCGCTACGATCGCTTGAACGACGGCTGCATCTTTAGAGTTGGTGGTGAGATCTTTAATAAACTCTCGATCTATTTTAAGAGTGTGCAAAGGAAACTGCTTGAGAGTTGCTAGCGATGAATAGCCTGTACCAAAATCATCGATCGAAATATAAACACCCATTTCTTGCAATTCTTGAAGCACTGAGATCGTCAAAGGCAGATCCTGCATGGCAGTACTCTCAGTGATTTCTACTTCTAGATAACGAGGCTCAAGCCCTGTGTTGAATAGGACTTGAGCAATTGATCGAGCGAGATTAGGCTGAAACTGCCGACCCGATAGATTCACAGCAATACGGACAGGCGGGAATCCTGCCATCTGCCATGCCCGATTCTGAGCACATGCTGTCTGAAGCACCCACTCACCAATGACATTGATCTGCCCGATTTCCTCTGCGATCGCAATAAATTGATCGGGAGGAACCAGCCCACGCTGGGGATGTTGCCAGCGCACAAGGGCTTCTAGCGCTACAATTTGCCCCGTTTTCAAGTTCACTTGGGGTTGATAGTGCAGCAAGAACTCGCCTCGATCGAGGGCTTTGTAGAGGTCATTGACCAACACAAGCTGGTCAAGTGCCTGAATGTTCATATCAGAGGAATAGAGCCGATAGCTATTCTTGCCCTGTTGTTTGGCTCGATACATGGCAGTATCAGCATTCTTGAGCAACGTCTCAGCATCTTCACCGTCACAGGGTGCAAGGGCAATACCAATACTTGCTGTAACATGTAACTCTTGCTGGCTAAATTCAAAGGGAGCTTCAAGGGCTTTGAGGATTCTTTGAGCGATCGCAGTAATGTTTTCTGCTGAATGAAGGTTTGGCAGGATTAGGGTAAACTCATCGCCACCCCAACGCGCGATCGTGTCGTTTTGCTTCAGACATGTGGCAATTCGTTGAGCCACCTGCTGTAACAATTGATCGCCAATGGCGTGCCCCAACGTGTCATTGATTGATTTAAACCGATCCAGATCAAGGAACATGACCCCCAGAATCTCTCCATGATAGTGAGCCTGGTCTAGGGCTAAAGCAAGGCGCTCGTCAAACCGCCAACGATTTGGTAGTTGAGTCAGCCGATCGTGAGAGGCTTGATGCCGCATTGTATCTTCTACGCGCTTTTGCATCACCGCCATATAAAGGTGAGTTGCCAACGCATGAGCTAACTTGATCTCTTCCTGAGTCCAGCTTTGCAGTATGGCTTGCCTCGCTTGATTCCATGCTTCTAAGTTATTTTGATCAAACGGGTTTACCCACAGTGTTTCTAAATCAATTTTTTGGCGAAAGATACTTAAACAGCCAATATATTGCTGCTGATACTGAAGCGGCACAATTAGAACCGCTCGAATGGCAGTCGCTGCAAATCCTGCAGCTAAAGATTCAAATTGTGTATCGTTATAGCGATCGTGAAGGCTACAGGGATGATAGACATGGGAAACCGCCTTTTTCTGATCAATTTGCGGGTCAACCCGACAAAGAACCGGTGCAGTAACTGTTAAGGGAACTTGGGATGGCAACCGGTGAAGAATGGATTCATAGAAGTCTGTAGGCACTGTAAGCGAACCAACAGCAATTCCCATCGCCTGTTGCCAAAAATGGCTCTCTTCCAACTGAGATATCGCTGGTTGTTCTCCCGATTTGTAGAGTTGAGCGGGTTGTCCGGTTGAATCTGCCGTAATATAAAGCCGACCTCCAATTCCTCCTAAAGCCTGAACAATTTCATCTAGCACAACCTGTCGAATTGCTGTCACGCCAAAAGGTGAATGTAACAAACGACTAATGCGGTTGATGTTTGCCTCATATTGAACTTGTTGTCGAGTTTGACTGAGTAGATTGGCTTGAGCAATGGCAATGGCAACATGGGTTGATAGCTGTTTGAGCAACTCAATCTCCCAGGGTTGCCATTGGCGCGACTGTCCACATTGATGAGCAATCAATAGCCCCCACAATTTCTCCTGGTGCAGGATGGGAACCACCAGCTTTGATTTCACGCCGAGCTGTTGTAGGGTTTCTACCAGACAAGAAGCCATTTCATCATGTTTAATATCGGTGGTGGCTCGAACTCGCCCTTGTTGATATAGCTGGTAACAACTTAGGGGAAAAATATCTTCGGGTAAGGGCTGATCGAGAAGGGGCAAGCATCCAGGAGCAACGGCTTCATTCGTTACAGTTCCCGTGCCATTGGGATTTACACGATACGTTAGCACCCGATCTGCTTGCAGAAATTGTCTAATCTCCGACACCGTTGTGTCGAGAATCTGATGCAGATCTAATGACTGACGAATTCGTTGAGCAATCTGGCTAACAAGCTGATCTCGCTCTACCTGTTGTTGCAACCTGATTTCAGATTGTTGGCGATGAAAGATTTCATCTTGCGCTTGCTGATAGAGTTCGGATTGACTAATGGCGATCGCCGTTTGGGTGGCTATGCGTTTCATTAACTCAATCTCATCTAACTGCCACTGTCGTGGATTGCGACACTGTTGGGCAACTAATAACCCCCAGAGTTTCTTTTCATGGACGATGGGAACTGCCAAATTTGCTCGAACTTGAAATCCTTCCAGCAGCTCTACATGGCAAGGGGTTAAGTTTGCCGTGTGGATGTCTTCAACCGCCTGAACTCGTCCTTGCTGATAAAGATGAATGTAGGTGTTTGCAAAATGATTATCATAAATCACCACGCCAGTCAGTGGCTTCCACTCCGAGCCAACCGATTCAACGACTACACGACCGCTAGCGTCAGGATTTAATTGATAAATTAGTACACGGTCAGACTTCAGGAATTGACGCACTTCGGATACGGTAGTGTAAAGAACGTCTTCAGGTTGAAGTGATTGATGAATTTGCTGAGCCATTTCTACTACCAGACGTTCTCGTTCTGATTGCTGCCTCAACCTCACTTCTAATTGCTTTCGCTCTGTGATATCGTTACGAATTGCAATGTACTGGTAGGGTTTACCATCATTGTCAAGAAATGGAACGATCGTCGTATCAACCCAATAGAACGTACCGTCTTTAGCCCGGTTTTGAATTTCGCCCTGCCAAACTTGCCCGTTGCTGATCGTCTTCCACATTTTCTGAAAGAACGCTTTGGAGTGGTAGCCAGAGTTGATGATGTGGTGGTTTTGTCCAATCAGTTCCGCTTGGGAATATTGGGAAATCTTGCAGAATTTGTCGTTAACGTAGGTAATGATTCCCTTAGCATCAGTAATAGCAACAATTGAGGACTGATCGAGTGAAAACTTAATGTCTGCCAGCTCCTTGAGCAATCGCTGGAGTTCTTTTCCTGATTGTTTTTGAGCAGTAATATCACGGGCGATTTTAGATACTCCGATGATGCATTCTGTCGTGTCTGTAATTGGAGAAATGCTGAGAGAGATATTAATTAATTCTCCATCTTTTCGCTTTCGTATCGTTTCAAAATGCTCGATGTGCTCCCCATGTCTGATTCGTTCCAGAATTCTAAGTTCTTCATCCACGCGATCGCCTGGAATCAACCGAGAAATTGAAAACCCAATCATTTCCTGAGCGGAATAACCAAAAATTCTCTCCGCTGAAGCATTCCAGCTTGTAACAATGCCATCCAGGGTTTTGCTAATAATGGCATCTTCGGATGACGCTACTATTGCAGCTAACCGAGATGTGGATAACTCTGGCAAATATTTTTGTTGACGTGAAGCTGTACTGTTGAGTCGTAGCTCCAGTTGATTAACAACTTGATGACTGAGCACTTGCAGAGCGTGAAGTTGTTCTGCTGAAATTTGCCGAGGAATGCGGTCAATCACGCACAGAGTCCCAATTCGATAACCCGCTGGTGTAACGAGGGGAAACCCTGCATAAAATCGGACGTGGGGTTTGCCTGTCACTAATGGGTTCGTTACAAACCTTTGATCTAATACAGCATCTTCAACAATAAATAGTTCAGAATGCAAAATGGTATGGGCACAGAAAGCGAAGTCACGGGGCGTTTCTGATGCTGTCAGTCCTACTTTTGATTTGAACCACTGACGCTCACGGTCAACCAAACTAATCAGGGCGATCGGGGTTTGGCAAATCTGGGCAGCCAGTTGAGTTAAATCATCAAACTCAGGTTCAGGATCAGTATCAAGAATTTTGTATTGATGAAGGGCTTCTAGCCTTGCAACTTCGCACTTAATTACTGGAGCAAACATTGTCTTTATCCTGGTTACTTAACTTGCCCAACAAAACCTGCTGCAACCTTTGCTTCAACCCCACATCATAAAAAATATTTTTAATATTCCTTTTCTGTTTGCTATTGCAGCAAGAGTAATGTATCTTTTTTACTCAGCAAAGTGCCCAGTTCGCCAGTGTGATAGTTCCTAAATTTAGGTGTTGGAAAGGGGTTTAATCAATATTTTTACGGAGTGGAGCTTAGGTGAGACGCTTGAGTGGTAGCTGTACTGCAAAGCAGGTTCGCTCACTCCCGCTTTCGACGTGAATGGAGCCGCCCAACTGTGTAATCGTTTCTTTGACTAAGGCTAGCCCCAATCCTGTACCCCCTTGTTTCCAACGATCGCCACCGGGAACACGATAAAACTTGTCAAAAATTTGGGGCAGTTCCTCATGTGGGATCTCAACCCCAAAGTTACTAACCTTAATCTGCACATGTTCCCAGTTAAATGAAACATCGAGTGAAATCTTTTCATGGGGCGGCGTGTATTTACAGGCGTTCTGTAAAAGCTCTGAAACTACGCGATGTAAACTAGCAGAGTCAGACATCAATAGTGGAAGATCAGGCGCAATTTGAAGATCTAGCGTAATCTGTCGTTGTTGAATCTTTTCTGCAAAGGGTTGAATTAAGTCAGTGAGCCACCCTCCTAAATCAATTACGCCTACCGAACTCAAAGCCTGTTTATCAGACTCTAGACGCTGTAAATCGAGTAAGTCGTCCACCAAATTAATTTCTCGTTCACACTCAAATTGCAATACTTTCAAATGAGTGAGCGTTTTAGAGCAAGCGGAGTTTTGTTGTGACACATGACCACAGTGAGATCTACCTGCTGTTAATTGATGCTCTAGCATATGAATTGCTAGTCGCATATTAGATAGGGGCGATCGCAAGTCATGCGTGACCCGGTTCAAGAAATCATCTTTCACTTCATTAAGGCGCTTTAACGTCTCTACTTGCTTTTGGGCTGTCTGGTAAAAGCGGGCCTGACTGATCGCGATCGCACACTGCTTTGCAACTTGTTGCACCAAATAAATTTCGGAATCCGTTAACGGGCTTGAGATTTCTCGATTCACCCACAGAGATCCTAGCTGCTCATTGCTGCTACGGGCAATTGGGCAAGTCAGTTGAGTAATATTTCTCTGCAATGAGTTAGCGTTGAAACAAAATTGAAAATCTTCTCCAAGCTGTTGGTCAATTTCTAAGTTTTGGTTTGATGAAGCGTAGCAATCTGCTTTCAGTTCTAATGCCAACTCTCGCACAGCGATTTCTAAGATATGAACTTCATCTAGGGAGATTCGGATTGTATCGATAATACGGCGTAGAGTCAGTTCGAGTTCTAATGCTCGTTGAAGTGTTGTAATCTGCTCTTGCATCTGCTTAACTAAATTAATGTTTGCTTTTGGACGAGAGCGAAATGATTGCTGTAAATGAGCTTTGCGAGAAAATTTTGATAGGGTGGCTAGCATTGTCGTATCCATCAAGGTGTGAAGGGTTATGGGAAGAATGATTCAAACCAATTAAAGATTTGGCTATTACTCAGGAATTTGAGTGCAAGAAACTGTCAGTTAGTCGTACTAACTCTTAACTCAAATGTTTTGGCTAAGCTATTTATTCTTAAAAAGAATTTCTTTAAGTAACAGGCGATCGCCTATCGAAACCTCTTTTAGCAAAGCTGCCTTGATTAATTCACTCGTTTCTAGTTTTCTATCCGCTGTAAAATTAAAATCTTGAGTGAGTGTCAGTCCTTGGCTATGTAATTGTTCAGTGGCAATTTGTTGTGCCACATCGGTCAAGTCAAGTTCTGGCTCCAGATACTGACGGTGGCACAAAATCCATCGAGCTATCTCTGGTTCTTGCTCGGCTAATTGGTAAATTGATTGTAGTAAAGCTTCTCTGATATAGCTAGGGCTAGGTAAGGCAGTTAGGAACTTTTTGAGCGACCCGATCGCTGTCAAATTTTGGGTTTTGAATACCTCTACAGTAACTCTTTGAAATGCATCGTAATTTAGGGGTCTTCGAGACACATCTGACACTCCTTTATCAGGACGAGATGCTGAGTGAATGAAACAATCAGTTTTGGTACAACAGGTACAGGCAGGCAGTAGAACCTGCTGAGGTGGGCCAGAGTTCAGGGGGCTTGCTTTGGACGCAGAGGGTTGAGACACAGGGCTGTTGCAACACTGATGAGTGAACACGTTGACCAAATTAGCCGCTCGATTCGAGGGTTATCTTGCAGTCTTCAGGTCGATGATTTGAAGTTAAACCGAAAGTGTGAAAATTTTGTGATAACGCGATCGAACTTGGCTTAATCCAGCCAATTTAAGATTGCTCGAATTTGGGCAATCAGAGCAGGGATCTTGAACGGTTTGGTGATAATGCCTGCAATACCTAGCTCTAACAAGGGCTGATGTTCTGCAGAGCTGGCCTTAGCGGTTAGCATAACGACCGGGATCGATCGCGTTACTGGACTTCCCTGCAATCGCTGAAATGTGGCCGGTCCATCTAGGTCAGGCATCATCACGTCGAGTAAAATTGCGTCGATCTGTTCCGTCTGGGCGAGACTCAGTCCCTCAACACCAGAAGCTGCCGTGAGCACTTCCCATCCAGCCGCCGCTTCTAGGCTGAACTGAATAATTCTCCGTACTCCATCTTCATCGTCAATTAGTAGAATCCGTTTTGGCATGGCTTTCTTAGGCTTCTGTTGTCAAGGGTAGCGTGAAGTGAAAGCGGCTTCCTTGCTCTAAAAGGCTCTCTGCCCAAATTGTTCCACCGTGCTGTTGCAAAATACTACGGCAAATAGCTAATCCTAAACCCGTCCCTCCTTTCTTACGGGAGTCAGAGGCATCCACTTGCTGGAATCGCTCAAAGATACTTTCTAGCTTATTTGCAGGAATACCACGTCCCTGGTCACGAACAGTAATGAGGACATAACGTTCTCTATAAAACTCAGCAGTTAACCAAATTGTGCCGTGGTTGGAAGAAAACTTGATCGCGTTGCTTAATAGGTTGGTCAGAACTTGGAGGATGCGATCGCCATCAATATCTAGAGTGACGGACAACGGTTCAACCAAGAAAGTAATATCCACTTGGTTCGCAGCCAATTGCATGAAATCTACAGCGCGAGTCATCAACTGAGCTAGATCCCAAGATTGACACTCAAGACGAATTTTGCCTGATTCCAATCGTTCTAAGTCGAGGATGTCGTTGACCAGCCGGGTGAGGCGATCGGCTTCAGTTGCAGCGATCGCAATTGTTTCCTGTCCACGATCTGATTCAGGTTGAATCAATCCTGTTGATAGTAATTCCAACGCACCACTAATTGAGGTTAGTGGAGTTCGTAACTCGTGGCTGACGATCGAGATAAACTCAGCCTTCATTTGCTCAAGTCTGTGGCGTTCAGTAACGTCTTCACCAATGCTGATTGTGCCAACCGGCTTCCCTTCGGCATTCCGCAGCAAGGTATTGCTCCAGGCAATCATCCGCTCCTCACCAAGCTTAGTCACGATCGAGTTTCGGTAATGGGGATGAAAGTCTTTTTCCAGTGCTTCCTGGAAAAAGACCTGAACAGAAGGTTTTTGGCCAGGAGCTAAGAAGTGATCAAACCAGTATTGCCCTAGTACTTCCTCCTCCGCATAACTGGTTAGCTGTAGAAAGAAAGGATTGACGTATTCAACATTACCATCGTGATTTAAACCCACAACGATAAGTTGCACATTGTCAAGTAAGGAACGCCACCGCCGATCGGCTTCCACCAAAATTGCTTCGGCTCGTTTGCGATCGCTAACTTCAGTAACAATGACTCCCACTCCAACTGTTTGAGCGTCACTATCGCTGCTCAAAATTGGGAAGTAAGAGGCTAACCAATACCGCATCACTCCAAATTGATTGGGTACTTCAGTCGTAATTTCTAGGTCAATAATTGCCTGTCCTGTGGTTAAAACCTGCTCATGAAGGGGATTAACAGCAGGAGCCAATTCTGGCAGTAGTTCTGTTGTTGTCTTGCCAAGGTGATCGGCTACAGAATATCCATTAATGGCGGCAAGAGCTTCGTTGATCTGCACAAACCGCAGATTTTGATCGTGAATGCATAACCCAATTTTGGCTGAAGACGCAGCACTAAAAAAGTTATTCAAGAGCTTGTTAGTCTGTTGAAGTTCAGCGGTTCGTTCTGCGACTCGCTTTTCCAGTTCTAATTTAGATTGAAGCAGGATAGTTTCGGCGGTGCGACGCTCGGTGATGTTGTTAAATGTACCGATCCATTCCCGAATGCTGCCATCGTGGTTATAGACAGGTACTGCTTTCGCTGCCAACCAATAGCACTCACCCGATTGAGATAGCACACGATATTCAATTTCGTAAGGATCACCTGTGGCAAGACAGTGGCTGTAGACTTGAATCATACGATCGCGATCGTCTGGATGAATTGTCTTGAGGTAATCCCATTTAGAGTTCTCGTCGAGCAATTGTCCTGTCAGATTTGTCCAAAGAGATGCAGTTTTAAGCACATTTCCCTGGGCATCGGTGAGCCAGATACTGTCTGTTGTGGCCTCAACCAGAGAGCGATAGCGTTCTTCGCTCAAACGCAGTGCCTCTTCTGCCCGTTTTTGTTCAGTAATATCTCGTGTTACCGCTAAAACTAGAGATTCTGCGCCATTGCTGGTTTGTAAAGGCACCGCATGAGACTCCAACCGTCGTCGAGTTCCCTTCAACCCAGTGATTTCAAACTCAAAGGTCGCGGATTTTCCTTGAGCAACATCCTGTGTAAACTTTAAGAAATCTTGTTGATGCGTAGGTTCAATCAAAGGACAAACACACTGCCCCTGCACCTGTTCTAGATAATCGGCTTCAAGCATTGCCAGTCCAGCAGGGTTCATATTGTGCAAAATGCCGTCAGCTGTGACAATCTTGACGCATTCTGGTTCAGCGTCAAAGATCGCACGAAACTGTTGTTCGCTTTGCTTTAACGCAAGCTCCATACGCTTGCGATCGTCAATATTCATTAATGTTCCAGTCATGCGGATTGGCTTATCCGTTCCGTCATAAAAGGTTTGCCCTCTCCCCTCGACCCAATGAATACTGCCATCTGTCCAGATGATGCGATATTCGTGCTTATAGATACTATGCCCTTCGATGGCGGCTTGTACGGCTCCGCTCAGCCTTTCACGATCGTCTGGATGCAACCGAGCATCAAATGTTTCATACCGACCGTCAAACGTACCGGGAGCCAACCCTAACAATTGCTCATGTTCTGGAGTCCAGGTAATCTCTCCTGTTACCAGATCCCAGTTCCAGATTCCCATATGAGCGGCTTGCATCGCCAGTCGCAGTTGTTCCTCGTTTTCTTGCAAACGGCGTTCGCTCAATTGCTGAATTTGATGTCGGGCATCCCTGAGTGCTGAAATGAGATAATTAATCAACAATGCCACAGACGCAGACAAAATCAAGCGCAAAAAATTACCTGGTTCTGCGACAGCAAGTGAGTAAATAGGCAGTAGGAAGAAGTAGCAGATCGACAGGATGGAAAGAATCGTTGCGATTAATCCTGGTCTTGTACCACCAACCCAAGCTGTAATTGCTACTGCTGCGTAGAATAAGGCAAACGATACCGATTCCATGAGTGGATAGAGCAGATGTGTCAGAATCGTTGCTGCAAAAACGGATAGCACGGCAACGATATAAGAGTTGATCCGGCGCATTTGGTTTAACATGACGACTTACTTCTTCAAGCCCCGTAACTTCTTCAATACCATTGCATGTTCTAATCGACGAATTACCCTTGCCACTAATTCTGCTGCTCGAATCGGTTTGCTAACGTAGTCATCTGCTCCCGCCATAAATACCCGTTGTATCGTCTCGTCATCGTTATTGGCAGAAATCATCAGAATGGGTAAATCGTCCCACTGTGAGTTGTTGCGAATCTCTTGGCACAAATCGATACCGTTAACCTCTGGCATTTCAATATCCAACATCAGCAGATCAGGTTTTCTTTCCTCTAAAGTGCCCCAAAACTGCTGAGGATTGCTGAGTAGGGCAATTTGAAAGCCCCACGGCTGTAACATCGCCTGCACAACTTTGAGGAGTTGTGCATCGTCATCCACAATTAGTAATTGCGTTCTCTGAGACAGTCCAGATCTCCGAGGCAAGGTATTGAAACTAGCTACTTCAGCAGTTAGCTTTGATTGTGTTTTAGAAAGTGGTCGCTCTATTGCGTAACGTAACCCTGATGCTAATTCAACCAATTGTGTCTGCTGTTTCCAATCTAATCGGTCAGCCTTCAAAAGTTGCTCAATTTGACGGGATAGCTCAGATGCATCATCTAGATCGAATAATCCCAAAGACCCCTTTAACGTATGGGCTTCCCGTTGTGCCTGCTGTCGAAGCTCCTCTGTTAGAGATTTATTTTGCAAGGCAGAAATTGCCTGTTCAATAATTGAGAGGCGATCGCAGTACTGTGGCCGATACTCGTTCCAAAAGGCGTTGATGGGTGAAAGCTGTGGCAGGGGAGGCTGATTAAATAAAGTGTCCTCACCCCTCTCAACTGCTATACCTTCCTTTACACCCCTTGATTCTTTTAATCGATACCCCAACCCGTAGACCGTTTCAAGCCAGTCTTCAACCCCAACTTCCTTGAGCCGCTTGCGTAATCCTTTGATTTGTGCCCGAACCGCGTTCTCCGTTGGTGTATTTTCTAGCGCCCAAAGCTGTTCAATTAGAGTTCCATGACTAAAAATCCGTTGAGGATGCCGTAGAAAAAGCTCTAACAAGCTATATTCTTTAGAACTGAGATGAAAGGGCTGACCATTGTAACTTGCTTGACAAGCACTCGGATCTAATTGTAATTGCCCCCATTGCAGAAGGGGCGATCGCTCAGCACTGCCTCGTCGAAGCAACGCACGAACCCTTGCCAAAAGTTCGTTTAGATCAAAAGGCTTAACAATATAGTCATCTGCTCCAGCATCTAATCCTGCAACTCGTTGACCACTGGCATCATCAGCCGTCATCAAAAGGATGGGCGTGTTTTGATTGAATGACTTTGAGTGGTAATGCCCTTCATAGCGCAATCGCTGACAAAAGTGAATCCCATCTAACTTTGGCAAAAGCAAGTCTAGCAGGATCAGGTCATAGTTAAACGCTTCTGCCAAATCCCATCCTGCTTGTCCATCAGCTGCCACCTCAACTAGATAGTGTTGAGCTGTTAAGGACTGTCTTAGCAACTCAGCGATCATTTCATCGTCTTCAATCAGCAAAACTTTCATAGGTACTTCCAATGCCTAGGAAGCTCTAAAGGCTCATGTTTAGCATAGTCGCACCCAGAAAAATAGTGAGATATTTGACTCAAACTACAGCAAAACTATTGCTTTTATATACGTTGTTGCTCCTAACGAGAACCGACGAGCTACGCTCGCACTCATAAATGAAAATAAAGATAGAGATTCTTAGGCTCTCACTGGCCAAGAGGTCGTTGCGCATCTAGTGCTGAGAGCCTGACCCCGAGATGTACCTAGATGCCCGTTGGGCACACTCGATTGTGGAACCCATCGGTAAGTGGGAAGGACGCAAGACAGATTGGGCTAAAGCTAGCAAAGATACTGACCTGAAAATCTCCCTCATAGATCTTTATCTCCTCATATCTGCCTTCTAGTAAGATCGATACTCCCAGAAATGGATAGCAGGAGATCACTGGAAGACTTAAAATTTCATTCTGATTTTATTTTTATATGAAACACTATGTTCTTAATGTTTTGTTAAGAGCTTAAATTTAGATTAGCTTTACATTCTCGATCGTAAATGCTGGTTAAAGCCAAGCTGCTTTCCCAACTTCAGAAGAACATGAATGCTTGACCCAAAATCTTTTGCTCAACTTGCTCCTTTATTCTCTCATGCACAAAGATCCTCACTCGATTGCAGATCAAAACATTTCTACCCCTTTGCAACAATCAGTCGGATATCGACGGTACTCTTAAGCTTGCTGCTAGCTGCTCCGATTGAAGTGTTTGCTCATGCAGGACATGGAGATGAGTTTCAGTTAAATCACGGTGCTACTCAGCCAGCAGATGGGATCGAGGTCGATAATATAACCGCAGAACGGATCGGGTTGAAAGTAGAGCCTGTTACCCGTCAATCTTTAGCCTTCGGGGTGCAGGCTACTGGGCAAATTGAAGCCTCTCCCAGTCGCAGAGTGGAAGTAACCAATCCTGTTGGCGGAACGGTCGTTAGGCTACTGGTAGAACCAGGAGATACGGTTGAAGCAGGGCAACCTCTGGCCGTGATTACAAGCGGCGAACTGGCAGAACTGCGCATTACAGCCCTGGAAAACTCCGCAGAGCGGCAAGGAGATATGCAGCAGGCTCAAGCTAATTTGCGACTGGCTCAACAAAGCTACGATCGCCAGCAG
>DATNPL010000197.1:0-6630 GCA_036703255.1 Coleofasciculaceae cyanobacterium | reverse complement strand
TGTGGCGCGCGGAGCGCGCCACAAAACCCTAAAAGCTGGATTTCAAAGGCGCTTTGCGCCTTTGAAATCCAGCTTTTAGAAAAAATAGGAGGACTTTGCGATCGCTGACTTTCTTTGATTACACAACAATATTCACTAGATACTCAGAGAAGGGGTCGAGAGCGTTGGCTGGGTCAGGGCGATCGCTGCGTTGATGAGTCCCTCAAATAGGGGATGAGGCTTGCTAGGACTAGACTGAAACTCAGGATGAAACTGAGTAGCGATAAAGAAGGGATGACTGGGTAACTCAATAATTTCCACTAAACGTCCGTCAGGTGAAACGCCGCTGAGCATGTAGCCAGACTCTAAAAAGAGCGATCGATAGGAGTTGTTAAACTCATAGCGGTGACGATGGCGTTCGTAGATCACCTCTTGCTGATATAGCTTTTCGGTCAAGGTGTTAGGGGTGAGCCGACAGGCGCATAGCCCCAGCCGCATGGTGCCACCCAAATCGACGACATCCTGCTGTTCGGGCAGTAGGTTAATCACCGGATTTTGGCAAAACGGATCGAACTCAGCGCTATTGACATCGGCCAACTTTGCGACATGCCGCGCCCATTCGATGACCGCACATTGCATGCCCAAACAGAGTCCTAAAAAGGGAATTTGCTGAGTGCGGGCATGCTGGATTGCGACAATTTTGCCATCAATGCCGCGTGGCCCAAAGCCCCCGGGCACGACAATTCCCTGCACGCCTTCTAGCAGACGATCGACAGACTGAGCATCAATATCTTCAGAGTTAATCCAACGCAGGTTTAGCTCGGCTCCCTCTGCCAATGCCGCATGGCGTAACGCTTCTACCACCGACAAATAGGCATCCGACAGTCGCACATATTTGCCGACGATCGCCACTTCGATGGGCTGCTTGGGTTGATGCATCCGATCGACCAGGGTTTGCCACTGATGCAGATCGGGCGGACGCTGCTCTAGCTGCATAATGTCAAGCACCTGATTGGCTAGACCTTCCTTTTCCAAATTCATCGGCACTTCGTAGATGCTGCTGACATCCTGTGAGGTAATGACGCACTCGACAGGCACATCACAAAATTCTGACATTTTATCTTTCAGCCCTTGAGGCAAAGGGCGATCGCTCCGGCAGACCAAAATATCCGGCTGAATCCCGATCGATCGCAGTTCTTTGACCGAATGCTGCGTCGGCTTAGTTTTCATTTCTCCAGCAGCCGGAATCCAGGGCACTAGAGTCACATGCATATACAGCACATTTTTGCGACCGCCCACGTCTTTGCGAAACTGCCGGATGGCTTCCAGAAAGGGCAGTGACTCAATATCGCCCACCGTACCGCCAATTTCTGTGATCACGACATCCGGATTGGTGTCTTTGGCAACCCGTAAGATCCGCTCTTTAATCTCGTTGGTGATATGCGGGATCACCTGCACAGTGCCGCCGTTGTAGTCGCCGCGCCGCTCTTTGTTTAATACTGCTTGATAGATAGAACCTGTCGTAACGCTGTTAAGGCGCGACATGGAGGTGTCGGTAAACCGTTCGTAGTGCCCTAAATCGAGATCTGTTTCGGCTCCATCTCGGGTGACGAAAACTTCACCATGCTGAAACGGACTCATGGTGCCAGGATCAACGTTAATGTAGGGATCAAGCTTTAAGATCGATACAGAGTAGTCGCGTGACTTGAGTAGTCGCCCCAAGCTAGCTGCCACAATACCTTTACCGATGCTGGATACAACGCCGCCGGTTACAAATACAAATTTAGTCATAAGGAAGCAGTTGGCTCAGAGCTAACGGGTACCATTCATTTTGACATGGGTTCTATTCTTGCAGCAGTCGTTTGCTAATCGGGTTGCAAATATGTGCAAATATGGCGCATTTTTGCCCAGAGCGAGCCTAAGATCTTCACAGAAATCACTTGAGAAACTTCTTTGCAAGCCTCTGGCGCACTTCAACGCAAGAGAAAGGGGAAAACGCTGCGGATTGCCCTTCGCAGCCGTAGCAAAGTGACGAGATCGCGGTACCGTTGCGCCACCTGGGGTGGATGCTGGGTAGGATCTCGCATCTGTGCTTCTAGCTCCGCATATTCTGCTGCGGTCATAGGGCTGCCATCCAGGGGCGATCGCGCTTCTGTAATCACCTCAGTTCGCAGCACTTCTTCTGGCGTATCCTCTGGCGGCGGCAGTGCCTGCACTGGGAGTGCCACCATTAGGCCATGAGTTACCAGCAGCATTGTGACGGTGCGACGCTTGCTGATCATTTTTTCTCGTCCTCCAGTCCGGGTGGCAGTGGCTCATGACAGAGCTGATGAATTTGAGTAATGCGATCGAATAGCCACGGATAGTTTTGGCGGTAGTGAGGAATCAGCGCCAAGGGGCTGAGCAGCGCGGCGGCGGCTAGATCGGCAGCTGTAGGATAACTGCCGACCAGATACTGATCTCCTTGCCATCGAGAGGCCAAAAACGCTAAAGCCACGTTTAGGCGGCTGGCGGCTAGTTTTACCCGAGCGGACGTGATGCCATACTGCCAGCGCACGGTCTGAATAATCAACTGACTGGGAACAGAAGGATCGATCGCTTTGCCTTCACGCGATCGAAAGTCGTAATAGACAAACCGAGCAGCAATGCCGATGCTCTCATCCAGCCAATCTTCGAGTGCCCAGACTTCAGCATTGAGCTGCGGATCGGCGATCGCCAGCCTGGGTTCTGGGCAATAGCCTTCTAGGAAATGAAAAATTTCTGTAGAGTCTGCCACTACAGTGGGCAACCCGACCTGCTCTGGCAACAAAACAGGCAGCGTCGTCAAACCGCTCAAAGGCTTGAGTTTGAGGATGTGGAGTCCAGGTGTCAGATTTTCTACCCGATAGGCAATCTGCTTATAACCCAACGCCAATCGAGCCTTGCGGCAGTAGTGCGAGGTGCTGAACTGCAACAGCAGCATAGAAATACCTTTTGCCTGACAGATATAGCGCCACGCGCTTAGATCCAAATGTGTTATTTTTTGGAAGCCTCGCGTAGCGAGGCTTCCAAAAAATAACCTGTCCTAACCTTATTACGTAGTGCCATATTTGCCTGTTATTTGCCTACGCAGATACACGAACAGCCTACAAAAGTAAATCTCTGGCGGTTTGCTACTGGGCTTAGCCCAATACGCCCGAAATAAACATTGGTAGGCTGCCGTCAAATTAAAATCTAGCAGGTGAACCCGTAATAAAACTCATAGCCTTCCGGCTGAAAAATCAGCCCAGCCCACTTCGTTTTAAACTGGGCACTAGGGAGATGTCGTAGGCGAGGCAGAAGGAGACATAGCATCAGGAGAACCTGCGGGAGCTTCTGCACCACCGCCACAGGCCGCTAAGGTTGCAGTTAAACCTAGCATCATGAGCAAACCAATTGCTTTCTTGTTCATACTCTTCCCTTTTGTGAATTGTGATCAGTAGATAATTCGGTAAGGAGCTAACCACCGAATCGACGAACTTTTTCATCGAATTAGCTGGAAAGTGCAGGCTTAGCTGGAAAGCGTAGGCGAAACACCTAAACCCAATTTGCCAACCTGGCGAAAGGCTTGCCTAGACTTTAGCCTACTCTTTGAAGGAGTCAAGCACTTAAAATTTATAGCAGATTTACGGGGAGATAGCGCATCGATCGCAAGATATCAGCAAAAAGGAAGAGAAATTAGGCTGAAAGAGGACGAAAGACCTGCTATTCCCTTAGCCTTTTGGGAGGTTATTTAACCGCTACAGGCAAATTGCTCTGAATCGTTTCCCGATACAGGCTCTTGGGCTTCACGCCTTTTAGCTCAGTCACCAGCGCCTTGTCCCGGAAAAACTGAATGGTGGGCGTGCCGACCACTCCAGCAGATTCCGCAATCTCAGGATCTTGCTCAATGTCAATCTCAATGTAGTGAATCTGTCCATCAAACTCATCCACAATTTTGCTCAAGATCGGCTTGAGGGTATGGCAAGGGCCGCAGGTCGGCGAGGCATACTTGACCATAATCAGGCGATCGCTGTCGTGGTAGAGCTTCCGTAGGGCATACCCTCCAACATGTCTGGTTTGAACCACATCAAAGCCTTCAGCCTGTTCTGCCTCAGTTTTTTGGGGTGCTGCCTCAGCTGCGGGGGCTTCAGCTTCTTCTGCTTGGTGAAACTCTTGCGCGAGGTTGTTGGCTGACAGCCACCGCTCTGCCAGCATCGCAGCCATACAGCCTGTGCCTGCTGCCGTGATGCCCTGACGAAACTCATGATCCTGCACGTCCCCTGCTGCATACACACCCTCAACATTGGTTTCAACATGATTTTTGGGTACGATATAGCCGATTTCGTCTAGGTCGATTTGCCCGGTAAACAGGCTGGTGTTAGGAGAGTGGCCGATCGCGTAGAAAAGCCCCTTAGCTGGAATCTGGCTTTCTACCCCTGTCTGACGGTTTTTCACCTGTACGCCCTGCATCCAGCCCTCTGTGCCGTAGACATCGACAGCTTCGGTGTTCCAATGCACCGTGATCTTAGAGTTGTTGAGCACGCGATCCTGCATGGCCTTACTGGCGCGCATCTTGTCAGTACGAACCAGCAAATGCACATGGCTGCCATATTTCGTTAAGTAGACGGCCTCTTCTGCCGCCGTATCGCCACCGCCAATGACTACGATTTCTTGGTTGCGGAAGATGGGGGTGGCACCATCACAAATGGCGCAGGCAGAAATGCCTCGACTCCAGAACACAGATTCACTGGGCAAATGCAGCCGCTTGGCCGTCGCCCCTGTCGCAATGACAACGCTGTGGGCTAACACCTCGCGCTCTTCCGAGCGAATCACAAACGGACGTTGGCTAAAGTCAACAGAGGTCACATCTTCCGTCAATAGCTCTGCTCCCCAGCGCACAGCTTGCGCCTTCATCCGATCCATCAGTTCGGGACCCATAACGCCATCGGGGAAGCCCGGAAAGTTTTCTACTTCTGTAGTTGTCATCAACTGCCCTCCGGGTAGCCCTCCAGCCTGAAACCCCTCAAATACGAGTGGTTTTAGGTTTGCCCGCCCTGCATAGATGGCAGCCGTATAGCCTGCTGGCCCAGAGCCAATGATGACGAGATTTTCTACCGTTGGGGTGGTCATAACTTTATATAAACTCGTAACGACTACGCTTAGTATACCAAATTTAACGGAAAAATCAAGCGAACAAGAGTTCTGCGGGCGAGACTGCGATCTGTCTTTTGCAACAGGATATCGGCAGGCCAACGCGAACAAAAGATGAAGCAGACACAAGTCAATTTAGGCAGTCCTGTGGTACGCTACTCCGCATCACGTTTGGTGAGAGGAAGAGCCAATGTCAAAGCTGAAAGTGGGTCTGCTGTTTGGAGGCTGCTCTGGAGAGCATGAAGTGTCGATCAGCTCTGCCCAGGCGATCGCCCAAGCCCTTGCTGCCCGTGCCGATCGCTATCAGGTAATGCCAATCTACATCCAAAAAGATGGGCATTGGCAGATGGGCGAAGGTGCTGAGCAGATGCTAGGAAGTGTGCCCCTCCAAGCCTTAAATGCTGACACTCTGGCGGCCGATGCTTTGGCAGCCGACTTCTCAGCCACCAATGAGGCAATAGATAAGGCTGAAGCTAGTGACACGGCGATTGCCTCCCCATCATCAGAGGCTTCTCATCAACGCCTCCAACGCTGGCAGCACCCCGTACAGGTTGCAGAAGTGGATGTGTGGTTTCCCATCCTGCATGGGCCTAATGGCGAAGATGGTACGGTTCAAGGGCTGCTAAAGCTCATGCAGCTGCCGTTCGTGGGATCGGGCGTTTTAGGTTCAGCCTTAGGCATGGACAAAATTGCTATGAAAATGGCGTTTGCCCAAGCTGGATTAGCGCAGGTGAAGTATATTCCTGTCAATCGATCGCAGGTTTGGTCAGATAGCTGCCGTTTCCCAAAACTGTGCGACCAAATTGAAGTAGAGCTGGGCTATCCCTGTTTTGTGAAGCCAGCCAACTTAGGCTCTTCAGTAGGCATTGCTAAGGTGCAGAATCGATCGCAGCTAGAAGCCGCTTTGGATAACGCTGCCAGTTACGATCGCCGCATCATTGTCGAGGCCGCAGTCAAGGCACGCGAGGTTGAATGCGCCGTGTTAGGTAATGACTATCCTCAAGCTTCTGTTGTCGGCGAGATCACCTACGAGGGTGACTTTTACGATTACGAGACAAAATATACCGCTGGAAAGGCCGGATTGCAGATTCCCGCTGCTTTGCCGCCTCAGATCACCGCTCAGATTCAAGATATGTCGCTCCGCGCCTTTGAAGCCGTCGATGCTGCCGGGATTTCTAGAGTGGATTTCTTTTATGTCGAGGAGACAGGTGAAGTCCTGATCAACGAAATAAACACGATGCCAGGTTTTACGGCCACTAGCATGTATCCGATGCTGTGGCAAGCCAGCGGCGTTGATTTCCCCGAACTCGTCGATCGCCTGATTCAACTGGCGCTAGAGCGATTTAACGCAAAGTAAAGCTCCTAAGAAACACACTAGGGGGATGTGGTCTGAGGAATCAGGTCAAAGCCAAGCGCCAAGGCCTTCTTCTTGAGATTCTTGACAACCCGTTCTTGGTACTGCCGTTCATAAGCATCGATGCCTGGGTCAACAAAAGCATC
>DATNPL010000145.1:0-2642 GCA_036703255.1 Coleofasciculaceae cyanobacterium | reverse complement strand
AACTGCTGGCTTTGACCCGCAATATTTGTTGCTCTCGCTCTGCGATATTCATGGGAGACTGCTCTCAATGCGTGACTCTCCCTACTGTCTAGCTTGTTGAGTTTTCTCTTGCCAATGGCGAAAAAATAAAGACACTAACCGATTCGGGGACTGCTGCAACTGCTAGGTGAACTGTTTCGGGAGCAGCGATTGGGTGAGCAACCTCTAGGTGGGCTGATCACACTTGAGCAGATTTATGAGGTGCAGCAGTCTGCCCTGGATGCCGATGTGCAAAACACGCTGGCTCGTTTGTTTAACCACGAAGAGGTCATGGGCTGCGATACGGCGATCCAGGTAGCAAAGGCAGTGGCACTGCTGGAACTGATTCAGGAGCAGGAGCCAACGACCACAGAACTGGTGAGCAAATGTCTTTACGATCGCCTTGGCGGCGGCAACCGGGAGGCTGCGATATCTGAAGCCCTGGAGAAACTGCGGAATCTGAGTTTGCTGTCCTATTCTGAAAAGCTGGGCTATAAAATTCAGAGTTCTGCGGGACAGGAGTGGCAGCGAGAACGCGACAGCTACACTGTAATTCCAGATGCCGTCAGCTTGATTGTGGCTGAAAAGCTGAAGGACTTACTAGGCAGCGTGGAGCGCCCTGCTCATAAGAGCAACACCTTCCGGTGGACAGCCTTTTACAGCGATGGACGGCAGCGGCAGGATGAACGAGTTCAGGCGACGAATGAGTTAGCTGTAGTCACCGTTGATTTCCGTAACTTGGGGGTGCAAGAGGAGCGCAGTTCAACCTTGTGGGTTCAGGCGAGTGATACGGCTGCACTCCGCGATCGTCTAATTTGGGTGATTGGCAAGCCTGATCGCTTACCCAGCCTGATCAGAGATCTGGCGAGATCGCGCCACATGGTAGGCAAGTATCTGGATCGCCATCAGTCGCTTTCGCGGGATAAGCAACGGTTGGTATTTGATGAAAAAGATCGTTGTGACAACCTGGAAAGTCAGGTCAAGGATGCCGTTGCTCAGGCATTTATGGATGGAGAAATTTACTTTCGAGGACGGCAGATTGACAAGCTCGGTTTTGGTACGACCTTTGCAACAGTACTGAAGCGGGTAGGTGAGAGCGTTCTGCCTGATCTTTACAGCCATTACGTGAATTTGGCGGTGTCCCCGGCTGAGTTGAAACAACTGCTGCAAAAAACGCTCTCAGGGCCATCTAGCAAGTTTCTATCAGACGGGCTAGGAATTTTGGAACTGGATGCTGGCAAGTATATGCCAACCTGTAGTGGGCAGGTGCCTGCACGGATTGAGCAGTACATCGTTGACCAAAATGGCATTGTTGGCAATGTGCTGTTGAGCCATTTTGGGAGTCCTCCGTTTGGTTATTCGGTGGATGTAGTGAAAGCCTGTCTGGCAGGCTTGCTGAGAGCGAAGAAGATTCGGATTCGTCCAGAGTCGGGCAAAGAGATTACGTCCACTCAAGACCCAGATGTCGAAAATCTATTTATTCTCGATCGAGCGATTCGACGGGCTGACATTCTGCCGCATGGAGAGGGAGGGCTGACGGCACGGGACAGGGTTGCCATCTGTCAGTTTTTTGAGAAAGTGCTAAATATTGACCTCGATCGCGAAGATGAAGCCATTGCGGATGCGGTGTTTAATTACTTCCCTATCCAGGTGCGGCGATTGCAAGAATTAGAGCAACGCTACAACCGCTTGCCGAATCGTCCTGATCTGCCGACAAAGCTCAACAAACTGCGGCAGGCGATCGAAAGCTCAATGCGGTCTCGTCAGATTGAAGATACGGTGCTGGCCGTGAAGAAGCACCTGGATGCGCTAAGGGAAGGCATTCAAGAGTTGAGAATGTCGCTGACTGATTTGACCGATGATGCGGTTGCGGCAATATCCAGGTTGATGACAATCCGCGACCAACAGATTGCTCAACTGAAGCAGATCGAGCAGACGGCGCAGGTAAAGGATGCCATTGCAGCGGTTGAGGCGCAGCTAGGGTTGGATCGTCCTTGGCGAGATATTGGCGGTTTGGAGCCACAGCTACAGGCGATCGAGCAGCATTATCAGACGGTGCGGCTGGGATTAATCGAGCAACAAGAGCAACAGGCGGAAACGATTCGCCAGCGCCTGAAGCAGCGGCAGGGCTTCTTTAAGCTAAGTGAAGAGAAAGCAGCCTAT
The DNA here is from genome assembly GCA_036703255.1 of Coleofasciculaceae cyanobacterium. GTDB lineage: Bacteria > Cyanobacteriota > Cyanobacteriia > Elainellales > Elainellaceae > Drouetiella. The sequence continues at coordinate 461 of DATNPL010000145.1, read as the reverse complement.
GTGCTCAACCCAGTTCAACGGGCAGCTCAAGATACTATCCCAGAGGCTTTTTATCCAAACTTGCTACAGATCCGGGACTCTGTCACCTTGCAATTGCAACAGGCAGAGCAGGAGGCAAATCTCAATCTAGATAATTTGCTGTCCCAAGTTACCGACAAGCAGGTGATTCAGCTATCCGTCAATTTATCTGGACGGGAAGTGAGTACGCCGGAGGAGGTGGAAGCTGTGGTTCAGCAATTGAGGGAACGTTTGTTAGCTCAGTTGGATGGTAAGTCGAATATCCGCATTCGTTTGATTTGAGACTGCAACCTATGATTTACCTCCTAAGAAACACACTAGGGGGATGTGGTCTGAGGAATCAGGTCAAAGCCAAGCGCCAAGGCCTTCTTCTTGAGATTCTTGACAACCCGTTCTTGGTACTGCCGTTCATAAGCATCGATGCCTGGGTCAACAAAAGCATC
>DATNPL010000139.1:0-64483 GCA_036703255.1 Coleofasciculaceae cyanobacterium | reverse complement strand
GATGCTTTTGTTGACCCAGGCATCGATGCTTATGAACGGCAGTACCAAGAACGGGTTGTCAAGAATCTCAAGAAGAAGGCCTTGGCGCTTGGCTTTGACCTGATTCCTCAGACCACATCCCCCTAGTGTGTTTCTTAGGAGTTAGCAGATAGTGAGACAACTTTTGCTCAAACCCTGATTGAGGCAATCTGTAGCACCGCAGCAGGTCGCGAGTTGTTGCATCTCGCGAGGCGCATGATGGCACCCCTCTTTTGATAAGGTCTACTGATAAAGGCTACCCGCCATATCCTAAGCCACCCAAAAGCCTACCTGCCATCCAGAAATCAAAAGCTAGGACTGCGCTAAGGTCGGCGACGATGACGCCTAGATTTTATCCGTTCGGCCTTGTTGCGCTCATAAGCCAGCAATTTGCCATAGTACTCATGCTTGCTGAGGTTGAGCGATAGAAAAACATGCTTGCGGGCATTGCCAAAACCCTTGCGGGTAAAAAATTTAATCGCGGGTTCATTGGTTGGATCGGTATCAACCAACATGAAGCGTGCGCCTTCCTCGATCATCCGCTCAACCAGCGTATCAACCAGGCGATCGGCAATTCCCCGCCGCTGAAAATCGGGGTTTACCCCCAGCCAGACAATATAGCCGTAAGTCCAGGAGGGCTTGTTGATTACCGTGCCCAACACAAATCCGGCAAGTTGCCCTTCAGCATCGGCAACCAGGCAATACTCTGGATCAGTATTGTAGAACCCAATCACCTCCCACTCTTCCCAGGTGCGATAGAGCGAAGGATACAGATCACTCGTGAATAACCGTTCACCTAGACGATAGACAGGAGCCAGATCATCAATGCCCATGTCCCGAATGTCAATGTCGATCGCTTCAGTGTCAGTTTTAGAGCTAGTGTTGGGCGGATCATCCATAGCGGGTTGCTCTAGCTCAGTTTTTCGGCCTCAGGGTTTTGGCCTCAGCTTTTCCAGCCTCAGTTGCTGTCGGCAAGAACGCGATCGTCAAGCGTTTGAACCGTCAGCACCTGGGGCGGCGTCGCATCTGGCGGATAGACAAATTCTATCTCAACCGAACGCCGAACGCCTTTAGGTAGGGTCAACCGTAGCAGAGGCTCACCTTCCTGACCGCGCCGCTGCACCAAATGTAGATACCGCGTTTGGGACAAGCCAAGGTCATTCGTGTAGCGTAGGCGCACGGTACCCCGGAAGAAAACCATATTGTCGGGCGGTTCGCGGAATTTTAGAGCATTTTGGGTTTGCTCGTTCTGCAAAGGGGTTTGCAGCATCACGGCCACTTTCTGGGTTGCATCGGTATTGTTATACAGCGGCAGCGTTACGTTATAGCGCACGCCATAGTTGCCATGAGCGCGGTAGGCCGTATCGGGATAGCGCACCAGCATCGGGGCGCTCTGAATTTGCCCTGTCCCAAAGGTATTGCGATCGACTGTGCTAATCACGTAGGAAATCGCTTCTCCCACTTGCGGAATGCTGAGGTAGTCTACGTCAGCATTGTCGGTGGCCGTGGCTTGCCATTGGGAACCTTGGGAAACTCCCGATACCCGACCATAAAAGAAGCGTGTAAAACCTCGGCTATCCGGGGGAGAAGGAGAGCGATCGCGTGGACTTGCCAACCCCTCTTTTGTCAGCACATCCACCCACTCTGCCAGAGCCGGAACTCGTTCTGCACCACTCGCCACCTGCGGCGCATGCATCGCCAAGCTAGCCATATAAACGGGGCCATCACTCGACAGATGCATTAAGATAGTGCGGCCATTAATGGGGCGACTTTGGTTTCCAGAGCGGCGTGGCACCGGGATGGCATTGGCAGCCGTCCTAGACGAGCCTGTTGAATTGACCATGAGGGTTGCCGTTTGAGTCGGAACGCTCGGAGCCGGGATTAAATACCCAGGCGGCAGCGTGCCATCTGTGGGCACGGTGAGCTGACGCAGAGGAATCGGCATATTCAGCAAAAGCTGAATGCGCTTAGGCGGAATCGTAATTTGCGTTGGCCATTGAGGCTGCCGCTGTCCTCGCAGAATATCGGTGGTCGTGCGGCTACCCGGCCCTGCAAACACGGTGCCCATCGGATTGGCCACATAGGCAGGTAAATCTAAAAAGGGCGCATCCTGGCTAAGGTAGCTGACGGCTTGCAAAATTTCTAACGTAACAGGCTGATCGCCAGGATTATAGACCACAACGCCGAGATACATGGTGCGCGTGTCATCTACATCTGAGCCTTTTGCCACATGATGAGCAAACAGGTCAAAGCGTCCCTCAAAGGCATAGTCGAGATGGGCTGAGGGGTCCTGCATTGTGTCAGGCGGAAAAGTGGAAAGCAAAATGCCCTCTGACTGAATCAGCTCAGGGCTGTTGCTGTTAAAAACTGGAACACTATCCAAGCTTCCGGGCAGGGCGCGTACATCCTGCGATCGCACGACTTCCATCTGTCGCGGCGCGGCAGGTTGCAGCATTGGCACAGGGGCAGAGGCCGGACTAGGGGAGGGGTTGGGCGCTGGCGCGATCGTTTGGATCAGCGGTGCAGGTGAGGCAGGAGGCAGGTTAGGCGTACTCGCAATCACAGCTTGCGCCAAAGGAAACAAGGACAATACCGTTAGCATGAGGAAACTTAAACCAATAGCCGGCATTAACAGGAAAGTCAGGGCACAAACAAGTGTTCCCTAAAGAGCAATAAGTGTTTCAGGACAGATTTAGAGCCTGGATACTTGCAAGGGAGATGCCTGCTAGACAGCATAGGCTGAAATATCGCACGGAAGGCTAGGCTAACCGAAAAATTATGTTTCCCAAAGCGTAGTTTTACAGGTCTTCATGCAGTCTTCATATGAGTCACCGCAAGAAAACACGAAATCTTCATCAAAGCTAATCTGCCCTTAATAGTAGATGTCTTGCCCATGAGTGTAGACGGGGGTCTTACCCCTGCTCACCCATCAAAGATTCTAGGCGTCCTAAATAAAGTGGCTATGGCTATAAAAGCTGGATTTCAAAGGCGCTCCGCGCCTTTGAAATCCAGCTTGTAGGTTTTTGTGGCGCGCAGAGCGCGCCACAAAAACCTACATTTGCGATTTACTGAGAATACTAGTCTGCCAGAAATCTTGTGTTCAAGAAAGCGGTGTTTTGCAAAGCACATCGTAATGGCGGATTAGTTCTGCAACTGACCAGGCTTGGGCGATCGCCCCCTGCGGCAAATGAGGCGGGTCGCCATCAAACATCTCTGAGATCGATTCCAAGCAGCCCTGATGTTGGAAATTATCCATCAACGCCTGTCCGTCAATTGGCAGGGGTTCGGTGGGATAAAATCGCTGCCACGCACGCACGAAAGCGCCCAAGAGCCACGGCCAGACTGTGCCCTGATGGTAAGCCCGATCGCGCTGCCAGATGCCCCCGGCATAGCGTCCGATATAGTGCGGATCGGCAGGATCAAGAGAGCGCAGTCCGTAAGGGGTGAGGAGGCGATCGCAAGCCACCTGCAACACTCGTCTACCGATCGCGTCAGAGAAACCACAGTGCTTCAGCGACAAGGCCAAGACTGCATTGGGACGAATGCTGACATCCGGCAGATCATCTGGAGCGATCGTGTCATACAGATAGCCCTGGTAAGGGTTCCAAAATTTCTCTAAAGAAGCCTGCACCTGCTGCGCCTGCATCTTAAAGCGTCGCGCCTGATTGCCCAACATGGCGGCTTCAATCCCTACTGTCCCGTTTGGCTCTTGCTGCAATCTGGCCGCCCATTGCTCTGCCCAACGCAGCGCAGAGTACCAAAGTGCATTAATTTCGACCGTTTTGCCGCGTCGAGGGGTGACAGGTTTTTCTTCTACAACGGCATCCATCCAGGTTAGGGCCAGATCGGTTGCATCCCAGGTGACGAGTCCATCAAACGCATCGACCCGGATGCTATAGAGCGTGCCTGCCATCAGGCGCTTGTAAATTCGCCAAACCACTGGATATTGCTCAATCAAAAATTCCCAGTCTTCAGTGGCATCCAGATACAGTCCCAGGGTTTCGATCCACCAAAGGGAGGCATCGAGGCTGTTATAAAAAGGCTTAGCGCCAGCATCGGGAAAGGCGTTGGGAATCAATCCTTCCTGACAATATTGCCCAAAGGTTTTAAGCAGTCCTTTCGCCAAATCAAATCGTTTTGGGGTCAGCGCCAGACCGGGCAGCGCAATGAGCGTGTCTCTGCCCCAATCGTTAAACCAGGGATATCCGGCAATCACAGATGGGTTTTGGGTAGAAGCCCGATAAACCACAAAGCGATCGCCTGCTTGGAGAAGACGCTGCCAGAGCGTCTGAGGAGAAGCAGGAATCAGAACAGAAGAGCGAGGAGGCTGTTCAGCAGGGCTGCATTCTCTATGCAGTTGTCCAGAGTGCAAAGCCGACAAAGTCAGAGCGCTGCGCTGCTGCTCGACCTGAATCGCCTGATCAAACGTTTGGGCTTGGAGGGGTAAATGATTCAGCGGTGCCTGGGTCTGGCGCACATAAGCTTCTAGGGTGACCGATTCGCCAGGTTCTAACGAGATCATCAGGCTACCCGGACAATAGAGATCTTCTTGATCGCCCAGCCCGCGCCTTGTTTCTTCAGGGTAGCGATAGCCCCAATACCACATGCCATCAGAGTGATAATCGCCTTTTGTCCAGCCAAGCTGCCAAGATATGCCCGTCCGATTGAGATGCTTGGCTTGCAGCAGCAGCCGATTAGACTCGATCAGTTGGGCAAAGTGGAGTTTGGAGCTTGCCTGCTGCTGATTGTGAAAGATGCGATCGGCTATGAGGGGGCGGAGCCGCAGCACTGCCGTTTCGCGCCCTTCGTAGCGGTAGTGAATCAAAATTCGGTTATCGAACTGAAGCTTTTGAGGCTGGGATGCATCACCCTGAAAAGGTTGAGGAGCAGCCACTAGGCCATGCGGCATGAGCAGACGGCGACATAACTGCCAGTGAGTTTGTCCCCAGACCCAGGTGGGCACCGGATCGACCTGGAAAGACTGCAAAAAATGATACCCGGCTGGAGCGATCGCCCCACCTGCCCAAAAGTTCGTTCCTAGCTCAAATTCTCGCCCTGCAACAGACAAGCTGGCATCTATATGAGAAAGCAGTAGCGTTCTTTGTCCAGGCGGTTCTAGGGCTGCCACTAGCCAGCCATGATAGGTGCGGGTATGGGCATCGCAGATCGTGCCGCTGGCAAACCCGCCTAGTCCATTTGTCAGTAGCCACTCCCTGGTATCTAGCCCATCCATGCAGGTCTCTAGCTCATCCATATGTATGCTGCCGACGAACGCGATCGGGCGCTTCTGCAAGCATTTCTCTACAAAACAAGCTTAGCTGCATATTCAGTATGATTGTTAAACAGTCGGTATAGATATTAACTTTCCCTGATTCAGCACTGAGCCACTGTTGCTGGCTTCTTAGCCTATATTACTAGAACACTCATCTCAGCAAATCAAGGCTTGCTCGACCAGCAGCCAATTGCCCGATCGGTTGAGTTGCCCTTTAACGGTGAACCTTTGGCCTGTGGTGAAGCTTGCTAGCTGATGGTTGACATCATGACGGAGCGTCACTAGAGCAAAGGTCTGATCGGCATAAGCGATCGGCTGCACAATCTTGAACTGATAATCCTGTTCGCCTCGCCGCTGAAATTCTCCTAGAAACTGCTGAGCTGTCGGAGAGACAGTCGCGGCATAGCTCAAAGCTTCAGGACTGGAGCGATCGGGGTAACAGCCATCCGCTGGATAAGCTTCCGGATGGTCGAGGTAATACCGTTGCCAATAGAGCCAGTCGGGATGCTGCGGCGGCAAATTAAACAGAGGAACCAGCATGGGAGGAGCGATCGCCTCGTTGAGTAGCGCCTTTTGCAGCATTCGCACTGGCAAATCTCTGGGCTGGCAGCCTTGCTCACTACAGAGTGCCGCCGCCATTCCGGCTGCCTGACCCAGCCCCAAAACCACGGGCTGCAACCGAGTGGCTCCGTTGGCAATATGGGATACCGAAATATTTTTCTCACAAACTAATAGCCCGTCAACTTCAGCCGGAACCAGACAGCGATAGGGCAACGCAAAGGGCGTCCCGGTCCAACGCCCGCCCCAGCGAATCGACTTAGGCTGTAATGCAAACTCAAAGCCGGGATAGTGATGGTCGTTGGCATAGTTTCCAAATGCGATCGCCTCCACTTGTCCGGCTTCGTTCAGCGGCAGGGCTGCGACCTGAGAACCACTCTGCGGCAAAATATCCTGCTCCCGCACGGTCACGAGTCCCTGCAACCGCCGACTTTCTCGATAGTAGGGGTGCAGCCCATACGCCCCACCGCCCAGGCCGTCCTGGCTCTGGGGAAACGCATCCTCTGATAATCCGTAACGCCGCCCCAGCCTCTGCTGCAAAAAATGGGCAAAGCGCTGAGAATGCTTGTGAGCGGCCTGCAAGAAATCATGGCGATCGCGCTCCGACTGTACCAATCGCTGTAGCCCTACACCATAGTCATTGCCCTGCTGCGGCCAGTTGAGCATGAAACGGTTTCCGGGCAGCCGACCGTAGTTCAAAAACTGCTCAGATCCATAGCCCTTCCAGGTGTCGGTAAACTCTGTAGCCTCAGGCAAACCCAATGCAGCATCCGGAGAGACGATCGGCGGGGCTTGGGCTTCTCCCCAGTCTTGCAAAACCACGATCCAGGTGGGAGCCTGCACCGGATACTGCTCAGTCAATTGACTGGGGCGATCGGGTGCGCTTGGCTCTTGCCATTGCGATCGCCATTCCCACCCCCAGCGATGCGGCACTTCACCCAATGCCAACATATCTCCTAATTCAGTGGCATCTAGGGTAATTCTGGCTCGAATCTGGTAATCAGCAAATCGCACACCCGTTACGGTATTGCCCGTTCGGTGAACTTCTAGGGGAACCTGTCCCTGAATCCAGCGTAGGTTGGGCAATTGCTGCACCCAGTCGGCAAAAATTGCGGCTCCGACCTTTGGCTCATAGGTGAAAAAACTAACCCAAGCGTGATCAAGCCCTTCGACCTGCCTCTGGGAAAGCTCGCGCAAAAACGCACCCCAAAGCCCTGTTTGAAAGGCGGCTAGCTCGTTGCCATCTGGAGCTGCTACACCTGCTGCGGTCAGCATTCCTCCCAGCCAGGAAAACTCGCTGACCAAAACGGTCTGAGCGCCCCGCCTTGCCGCCTGAATGGCGGCGGCTGTGCCGCCTGTGCCCCCTCCAACAACCAAAACCTCTGTGCTGATATCCTCCATGACCCCTCATACCGCAGCATGCTGAGACAGTGCTTAATTCACGGTTAAATTAAGCCCTACCTACATCTAAATCCCTGAACTACAACCCGATATTTTTGAAAATCTCACTCCGCAAAGCTTTCAAAAATATCTGTACCGCACTCAAGTAAGAAGCGCCACCTAGCAAGTTCTTTTGACATTTTTGTAGGTGCGCTCCGCGCACCTACAAAAATGTCAAAAGAGTAGCGGCAAAGTAAGATGCCAGCACCTCGGATTAGGAGGCACTGGCATCTTAACTTGGTATTCACAGGGATTTATTTTTAGGGTCTTTATATTTGCTGACCCCATTTGAACTGTGTCCATTGTGACAGAAGCAATTTGGAGAGGCAGTTTTCTTAAGGTTTACTTAACTTCTCCCGATCCACGCTCTTGCGATTTGCCCGCTGCTCTATCCGAAACAGCCAAACCATCAAAGCCACCACTCCAGCCTGTAGGGCGAAGTTGGGCAGCGCTGCCTCCACATCTCTTCCAGCGATAATCTGCGCCAGGAAAATAACGCCCCCAATTAAGCCCGACAGCGCACAGCTAAAGTAAACAAACTGGCGTAGTCCGCGATAGGGTGCTTTCGCCTCAGCTCGGAGTTGAGCATAGAGTTGAGGGTCAATGTTGCGTTTATTGCCGGGAGGCTTAGAGTCAGTCATGGTGAGATACAAGAATCATGGTGAGAAACAGGTAGGCCGTAACGATTCTTCGACGTAGCTGAGAATCTTGACAATCCGATTTTCCCACGAAAACTGCTGGACAAACGCCATGCTGTCTGAGTAGCCTTCTAATCGGCGTGGGTGGCTTTCAAGCACCCGTTGCAGAGTGGAAGCCAGCGCGATCGCCTGATCCGGTTCACACCAGCCTGCCACCACACCCGCAGCCTTAAACTCCATCAGGGGCGGAATCTCAGTGGAGACGATCGGCGTTCCAGACGCCATGTAATCAAAAAACTTGAGGGGTGAGGTAAAGGTTGCTGCTTTGCCTAAGCAGTGGGGATGCACTAGCACATTGGCCGCTTGCAGCAAACTCGCCAGATCCTGATGGAGGACATAGCCCAAAAACTTGACGTTAAAGATCTGCTGCTGCTGGCATAGCGTTCTGTAGGAACTCACCTGAGCTTCATCACCCCCGGCTAGGACAAATTGCACCTCTGGCAAATTTTTTGCAGCTTCAACAAGTAGATCTACGCCTTTGAAGGGATGGAGCGCACCCGAATAAACCACTAGCTTTTGTTGATCATGCGACAGCAATTTTTGCCGCCAAATTTGCGCTTGCTCCGGCTGCCGCTTAAGAAATAGCTGATTAAAGCCATTGTGTAGCTTTACTACTTTTTCAGGTGGCATACCGTGAGCAATCATGGTATCTCGAACCGTATCAGCGACGGTAACGGCAATTTGAAATAGAGGGTGATTGACGATTTCCGGCTCAAACTGCTTACTTTCGTGATGATGGTGTTCATAGATAGCTGGAATCCCATTTTTAATGGCAGCTTTGACAAAGTTCCAATCGCGGGTATGGACAAGCTGAGTGCGCGATCGCATGAACAGAGGTAAGTAATATTTAGAGGCGATCGTGCTGGGGTCGCAGCCTTTGATATGCGTTCGCGTGAGCACCCAAGGAATCGGTAAAGCAGCAACTTGAAGCTTGTCTTGGAGGTTATAAAATTGGCTTAAGTTTTCTTCGGGCTGCTGCGGCTTAAATGGCTCAAGCCATTCTCGCGGATGCAGCCAGTCGGGCTGTTGTTTTAGATAGGTCAGCACTGACGCATAGCCCAGGTTGGCGGCAGCATTGGCACAGTTCGCCACCTGCACGAGATCGGCTCTGGGCTGAGGTAAGGTATTGCGGGTAAAGAAGATATAGTGTTTGGTCATGATTCGCTCTGCGGAGTTCTGCGATCGCCTCCTAAATTCCCCGAGGCTGAGAAACTTTGAAGAAAACTGGGTCGGAGCGTCCCCAGAATGGCTGGATGAATAAACAACGCGAAATCTCCTTTAAGTCTGTGCCTCAACAAAGGGAAAAGGCGCGGCAGGATCTGGAGCAGCGAACAGCGATGGTGCTGCGGTGCTGCTTCTCTCGGGGTCATGCTCCAAACATTCCAAACTCTTAATTAAATTCAGCGCCGAGTAGTAAGCTCCCTGCGTATACTCCTGCTGCTCTTCAGGACTTTCGACGATGCCATCAACCATGAGTCCCAGCAGGCCAATCACCCCATTCAGCAACGTCCGGAATTGGTAAGAGGTTTTGGCAAGCTGAGTTTGGTTTAGCTCAAATTTAATCTCCGCCTTATCGTCAAATTGCATGTTACACAGACGTGCATAGTATCCCTTCTTGGCCATCAGCTCTGGATGAGAGCCAAGCTCTACGACTCGGCCTTGATCCATTACGGCTATTTGATCGGCCTTTTGCACCGTCGAGAGCCGATGGGCAATCACCAGCGTGGTGCGATCGCGACTCAAATGATCGATCGCTTCCTGGACTAGCCGTTCGGATACGGTATCCAGCGCACTCGTGGCCTCATCCAGAATCAGAATTTCTGGGTTTTGCAGTAAGGCTCTGGCGATCGCAATTCGCTGGCGCTGCCCGCCCGAGAGAAGAACCCCGCGATCGCCAATTTGGGTTTCAAAGCCTTGCGGCAATTGCAGGATGAATTCATGAGCGTTGGCCTGCTTTGCGGCTTCCAGAATGGCGGCATCTGTCGCGTCGGCGCAACCATAGGCAATGTTGTCCCGAATAGAGGCATTGAACAGAAACGTATCTTGGCTGACAATGCCCATCGATCGCCGCAGCGATTTAAAATCTAGCGATCGCAAATCCTGCCCGTCAATCAAAATGTAGCCTTGAGTGGGATCATAGAAGCGCGGCAGCAGATCGGCCAGAGTTGATTTTCCGGCTCCCGAAGACCCCACCAACGCTAGCGTTGAGTTTTTGGGCAGGTACAGATCAACGGCGCTGAGAACGGGGTTTTTCTGCCCAGGATAGGTAAGGGAAAGATTTTGAAAGTGGATGCCCTGCTGCAACGACGTAAAGGGGATGGAGCCATTTTTCATGAAAGGCTTGTTGTCCTGCCGCAAAAAATCGCTGGCGATCTCGATGCTCGGAGAAATATTGGCTAACTGGCTGCGTGCCCCATTCAGTTGGGCAATGAGCGGCAGGGTTCGGAAGAGCAAAAATAGATAGGTCAGCAAAACGGCTGAGAAAGCTTCTACCTGATTGCCCAGCACCGTGCGTCCGATCAGCACAATCAGCAGCAGCGCCACGATTCCCGTCATTTCGCTAACGGGATCGATCAGCGCAGACACCGCCTGTGCCTTGAACTCTGCCTCTTCACGATCGCCAATCAGCGTTTTCAATCGCTGATATTCCTGTGTTTCGTTTGCCGTACAGCGCACCAACCGCATACCCGACAGCAGATCGAGCACGCTGGTCGAATAAGCTCTAGAAGATTCTGAAAGCTCCTTGCCAAACTGCTTCGATCGCCCAATGCTATGTTGATTGACCAAGGCCACGACCGCCAGCAAAGCGGTAGAAACGATAGTTAGTTGCCAAGACAGCGCCAGCAGCAGGCTGACAAACACCAGGGTGGTAATGCTGACGGTAACGGTGCGAGTCAGAGTGGCGATCGCGCTTGCAGCTCTAGATACTTCGTTATTTAACCGATTAATGATGTCGCCAATACCTGTTTTGACATAAAAATCGATATCGACATCTAGCAGCATCCGCAAACCGCGCTCTCGCAGATCGTTCGACATCGTTCGCTTCAGCACGCCAGACACCAAGGCATTGGCGTAGGCAGCCAGATTTTTGCACAACAGCATCAAAATAATTGCGCCTGTCATCAGCGGCAGATTCTGACCTGCACTGCCTTCAAAGGGGGAGAGCAGCGTCTGGATGATGGGGGGTGAGCCTTTGATGGCGATCGGCTCTCCCAAAAAACTCAGCAACACTGGAATAATGAGGGCTGTGCTGATGCCGTTAAATAAGGCTCCAGAAAAGCCCAGGGCAATATTGAGAGAAATCAGCCTGGGATAGCGCTGCGCCAGATTGAGCAGAAGTTGACGAGAGGACATGGAGGCATCTCTGCAAGGGGATTCCTGCTATAGAGTTCCCACCGTCTGCTGAGATGCACCAAGGTAAGGATTTTTGTTGCTCAGGCAACAAAAATCCTTACCCACACCCCCTAAAAAAATTGAGTGAGAAGCATGGCGAACCTGCGCTTCTCACTCAATCTTGGATTTTATTTAACCGTTAGCCTCAAGCTTCTCAAAGCTGTCCTCACTCTATGACCTCACTCTGAGAAGGGCGGGGCTTAGCCGATGACAAAATTCGTAGAGCGGACGTTGCCGATCGCCGTTTTTTCCACCGTGACCAGCGTTGTGAATTGCGTACCGCTACCACTACCATCCGCGTCAATCTGCACTTGAGTGTTGGCACCCACCTGCACCAGTTTCACAAAGTCGTGGTACCGAGCAAACCGATTGTCGCCCTTGAAGGGAGATGCCTTAAAGATGCCCCGCAGGTCGATCAAGTCATTGGCGCTGTCGAAGCCGCGAATCCGATCGCCTTTCTCCTTCATACTGTTGAAGGTGAAGGTATCTTTGCCGCCGCCGCCCACCAGGATGTCTCGGCCCAAGCCACCAATCAGGACATCATCTCCGCGATCGCCCCGTAGCCGATCATTGCCTTTGCCCCCTAGCAGACGATCGTTTTTGCTGCCCCCAAACAGGCGATCGTTGTCATTGCCCCCTAGCAGACGGTCTTTACCAAAGCCACCTCGCAAGTCATCTTTGCCCGTACCGCCCAAGAGGCGATCGTTGCCTTTGCCAGCCAGAAGGCGATCGTTACCGCCAAACCCCCGTAAGGTATCTTGCTTGCTGCCGCCTCGCAAAGAACCACTGCCATTATTGCCATCAATGACAGTACCGCGCTTTTTACCAAACCGAATTCCAGCTTTAGCATCAGCGGTGTAGCCCGTCAGCCAAGTATCGCTAGCACCTGTCACTAGCAAATTCCCTGCGGCATCTTTGACTTTCCCAGACTTAATGCTGATTTGATAATCTCCTGAATTTTGGGTAAATCCGGGAATATTAGCCAGCGTCCAAGTCTGAGCATCGGTGCTGCTCAAGACAGCTCCCTGTAAAGCAACGGGGTTGCCATTCAGCGTCAGCACTACCTCTGATACATCAAAGCTGCTCACAGCTTCACTGAACTGGAATTGGATGGCATTGACGCTACTCTCGCGGATGTCAGCACCAAAATCGAGAATCTGGACAGCAGCAGGTTTGGTATCAATAACCAGGGGCTTTGCCTGTGTCACAGTACTGACGTTACCAGCGGCATCGGTCGCCTTGAAGGTGATGGGGTAGGTACCATCTGCCAGTGTTGTAGTAGGCGTGAAACTCCATTTACCCGTCGCATCAACAGTGGCAGTTCCCAGAGCCGTGGTGCCTGCAAAAACTTGAACCGTGCTACCGACTTCAGCGGTACCGCCTAGAGTGGGTGTAGCGTCATTGGTGAGCGTGGTACCTGTGCCTGTGGTACCTGTGCCTGTCGTACCTGTACCTGTACCTGTGCCCGTACCCGTGCCAGGATTGCCTCCTGTAGGCGCTGGGGGCGTTGTGGCATCGATCGCCACCAATAATCCAGGCGACTGGGAACTTTCATTGCCAGCCAAGTCTTTAAAGGTGCTGGTGATTGTGCGATTGCCGCTAGCTAGAGGCGAAGTCGTCACTGACCAAGACCCATTGGCAGCAATAGTCCCTGTTCCTACCGCTGCACCATTTGCGTAGAGTGTGACGATCTCTCCAGCGATACCGCTACCGGGTGCACCCTTGAAAGTTAGCGTGCTGTTTTTCGTAATGTTGTCTGTATTGGACACGCCACTGTCGCTAGCAGCATCCAGGTCGGGAGCAAGAGCAGGCACTGTGGGTGTCGTGGTGTCAAGCGTGATCGCTAGCTCTGTTGAGGGAGAGCTTTCGTTACCAGCCAGATCTTTGAAGGTACTCGTGAGGGTGTAATTGCCGTCACTGAGGGTAGAAGCCGTGACTGACCAAGCCCCATTGCCATCAACGGTGGCAGTGCCGACAGATACGCCATTCGCGTAGAGGGTAACAATATCCCCTACAGTCCCGTTGCCCGTAAAGGTGGGGGTGGCGTCATTGGTGATGTTGTCTGTGCTGGAAGCTCCGCTATCGCTGGCGGCAGTTAGATCGGGAACCATTGCGCCCGATGGGGTAATGGTATTCAGGGTAATCGTTAGTGCTGGTGAAGGAGCACTTTCGTTGCCAGCATCATCTTTGAAAGTGGTGGTAATCTGGCGATCGCCACCGCTGAGGGGCGAAGCCGTGATCGACCAAGAGCCGTCACCTGCGACAGTAGTAGTACCAACCGCGTTACCATCGGCATAGAGCGTAACGGTATCACCTGCGGTACCGCTGCCCGTAAAGGTGGGAGTAGCGTCCTTGGTAATATTGTCTGTGTCAGAAGCTCCGGTATCGCTAGCAGCATCTAGGTCAGCAGCATCGGTAGGCGCTGCGGGAGCGCTGGTGTCAATGTCGATCGCCAATCCAGTCGAAGGAGAGCTTTCGTTGCCAGCCGCGTCTTTGAAGGTGCTGGTGATGGTGTGCGCGCCATCGCTGAGGGTAGAAGCCGTGACTGACCAAGAGCCATCGGCGGCAACCGTTCCTGTCCCGATCGCAGTGGTGCCATCATAAAGCGTGACGATATCTCCAGCGACGCCACTGCCAGCCGCGCCCACAAAGGTAGGAGTGGTGTCCTTGGTTAGGTTATCTGTGTCAGAAGCTCCAGTATCGCTAGCAGCATCTAGGTCAGCAGCAGCGGCGGGCGCTGCGGGAGCGCTGGTGTCGATGTCGATCGCTAGCCCAGTCGAAGGAGAGCTTTCGTTACCAGCCGCATCTTTAAAGGTGCTGGTGATGGTGTGCGTGCCATCGCTGAGGGTAGAAGCCGTGACTGACCAAGAGCCATCGGCGGCAATCGTTCCTGTCCCGATCGCAGTAGTGCCATCATAAAGCGTAACGATATCTCCAGCGACGCCACTGCCAACTGCACCCACAAAGGTAGGGGTAGTGTCCTTGGTGATGTTATCTGTGTCAGAAGCTCCAGTATCACTAGCGGCAGCTAGGTCAGCAGCAGCGGTGGGCGCTACGGGAGCGCTGGTGTCAATGTCGATCGCTAGCCCAGTCGAAGGAGAGCTTTCGCCGTTACCAGCCGCATCTTTGAAGGTGCTAGTGATTGTATGAATACCCTCGCTGAGAGTAGAAGCCGTGACTGACCAAGAGCCATCAGCGGCAACCGTTCCTGTCCCGATCGCAGTAGTGCCATCATAAAGCGTAACGATGTCTCCAGCGATACCGCTACCAACCGCGCCAACAAAGGTAGGGGTAGTGTCCTTGGTATTGTCGTCTGTATTGGAAGCTCCGGTATCGCTAGCAGTTGCCAGATCAGGAACAGCAGTGGGCGCTGCGGGAGCACTGGTGTCAATGTCGATCGCCAATCCAGTCGAAGGAGAGCTTTCGTTACCAGCCGAGTCTTTAAAGGTGCTGGTGATGGTGTGCGTGCCATCGCTGAGGGTAGAAGCCGTGACTGACCAAGAGCCATCGGCGGCAACCGTTCCTGTCCCGATCGCAGTAGTGCCATCATAAAGCGTGACGATATCTCCAGCGACGCCACTACCAACCGCGCCAACAAAGGTAGGGGTAGTGTCCTTGGTTAGGTTATCTGTGTCAGAAGCTCCAGTATCGCTAGCAGCAGCTAGGTCAGGAACAGCAGTGGGCGCTACGGGAGCGCTAGTGTCAATACTAAAGCCAATCAGTGAAGCAGAAGGCGCACTCACGTTACCAGCCGCGTCTGTGAAGGTGCTAGTAATGGTATGGCTACCGTTGCCAAGAGTAGAAGCTGTGACCGACCAAGAGCCATCATTTGCAACAGTAGCAGTACCGACAGCGTTGCCATCGGCATAGAGGATAACGGTATCACCTGCGGTACCGCTGCCAGTAAAAGTGGGAGTGGTGTCACTCGTGATGTTGTCTGTGTCAGAAGTCCCTGTGTCGCTTGCATCTGCTAGATCAGGAGCAACGGGCGCTGCGGGAGCGCTGGTGTCAATGATAACGCTTAGCGCATCTGAGGCATTGCTTATGTTTCCTGCTATATCTGTTGCTATAGCAGTGAAACTGTAGTTCTGTGAAGAAAGAGAGGTGTTTGTGTAGTCAAGTGACCAATTGCCCTGATTGTTTGCCGTTACTGTTCCAATCTTGACACCATCTTGAAACAGATCTACAGAGCTGTTGGCTTCAGCAGTCCCAGTGAAGATTAAAGTGGAGTCATTTGTAATACCATCTCCAGCAGTCCCACTGTCATTGCTAATTCCAGAAATGGCAGGTTTGGCTGGCAGTGTCAGATCAATAGTAATCGCAACATTTGCAGAAGCTAGGATAGCGTCAGCGTTATCTACAACTTCCACGATGATATCGTAGGTTCCTTCAGGCAGATCTGTGGCAGGCGTAAAACTCCAGTTACCCGTGGTTGCATCAGCCGTTGTTGTGGTTAGAAGAACTTTGCCAGTAGGCGTGTCACGGTAGATTTTGAGAATATCGTTTGGAACCGATTTACCGCTGAAATCAGGCGTTCCATCTGCGGTGATGCGATCGGTACTGGAAACTCCTGTGTCGCTGCCAATATTGAGATTGAACGTTGGAATAACGTTAGGCGGAGTCGATGGATAATTGATGATGGATTGGTCAAGTCCTGTTTGGAAATTAATTGTATTGCTGCCAATGTTGCTGTTGATCGACTGCCATTGAAGAGAAAGCTGATTGCTTCCACCCGTGATAGAGCCGTAGATGCTTGCCAGCGTGGTGGAATCGGAGATCAACGCCCAGCCAGTGGATAGCAGGTTGTTGGGAAAGCCTTGATCAGGGGGACTGGCTGGCGGATTGACTACGTCACCCAATCCATTGTGTCTATAGGTATAGATATCAGATAGATTTACCACCTGAGCGACACCGTTTATCTTTAGGAAGGCAGTGTTGTATTCCTGATTAGTGCTTGTACTATCTCCAGCATTCCGAGGAGCTGTATCTCCATCGTTGATAGTCAAACGGATAGATAGCTGCTTGATCCCTCCTCCCAAGGCGTTAACGGCTCTGGCAGGCAAGATAGAGCTGTTTAGAACGGTAGTTTGAGTGCCCTGAGAATTGAAAGTAGGCAAGTCTTTTGCCCCAAAGTAGGCAGTGACTCGCTGATCGTTAAGACCCACAAAATCATAGATAATTCCACCTACCGGGGGAACATCGATAGTTACAGGAGTACCACCGTTGATGGGAGAAGTTGTGAAATAGGAGGGGATAGACATTATTAGACTCTGTTCTCTCTAGAAAAATCTGAAATAGTTGATAGAAATGATCCTGGATTGCAACCTGCCAACCATCACCTTTGCAAGTTGTTTCAAGCTGTATCAACAGCTAGAAGCGATCGAAGGTTTCTGAAATCAGCAGAATGTTGTTTGAGGAGAGGCTTCTACTAGATTTTGGTAATCACTCACAGATGCACCTGTAAAAGCTAGAGATGTGATGGTTGTTGAAGGTTGCACAAGGATACTCCCGTTAGAAGGTATTAAATGAAAAAAGCGTAGAGCAGAGTTCCCTGATTGATTTAGAGGCAGATTCAGGACAATCGCAAAGCGAAGCGCAAGACTTCCTACACACTTAAGCTTGAAGCCAAGTTAGTCGCTTAAGGTCAGCCCTATTGACTCAAGTTGGGCAGAATCAAGCAGGCTAGACCGCAACTTGCTCTAGTTCTGACTGTATAGTTCCCAGGACATTAAAAAGAGTCACTTCATAGATGGCGTAAATTGTTGAAGCTTTCATGAACTAAAAACTGAATTTAGGCTTGACTCTTTTCAGGCTTTGCCTAAAAAAGTATCAGCTGCTCATCTAAACGCTGGCGTATTAGCTCAACGGCTGGGGCGATCGCTCTAGGCCAAAGAGAGCATTGATCCCGATCGGGTTTAAGATGCGGATGTTGCCATTAGGCAAACAGGCAGTAAACAAACGGTCAGTAAGCGGTAAACAAACGGTGAGCATAAAGCAGCTTGGGTCGCGTCTTAAGCGACAGTTCATGCCCTACGCAAAGACCTATGGGCGCTGGGTGATTTTGGGAGCTATTCTCTTTTTCCTCGTCACTACGCTCAAGCGCCATTGGGAAGAAGTTGCCGCCATTCGGATGACGGCCGCTGGCTATGGCTACTTAGCCGCAGGATTAGGAATGACGCTGCTGGCGCATATCTGGTCAGGCTGGGTCTGGGGATGGATTTTGCGCGAGCTAAACCAGCCCGTGAGCGGGGGTTGGAGCATTGCTGTTTACCTCAAAACCAATATTGCCAAGTATCTGCCAGGAAACATTTGGCAGTTTTATGGGCGCGTCATGGCAGCCCAAAAAGCGGGTTTTTCTACGGGGGCTGCGACCCTCAGCGTGGTGCTAGAACCCCTGCTAATGGCTGCTGCTGCGCTGGCGATCGCTCTCATGGGCGCTCAGCAAAACAATGGGCTAGTGCAGGGGTTGACTCTGATAGCCGTTCTAGCCAGCATCCACCCGCGCTGCTTGAATCCACTCTTGCGGATAGCCAGCCGTCTGAAGACCAAGCCATCCGACAAAGGCGGCAGTGAGCCAGCCTTGCAACTCAGACGCTATCCCCTATTGCCGCTTTTGGGTGAAGCAGTTTTTGTGCTCCTGCGGGCTGCGGGTTTTTTGCTAACCCTGTCTGCGTTAAGTCCGATCGCACCCGATCAGGTTTCAACCTTGGTAAGCGGATTTAGCTTTGCTTGGTTGCTGGGTCTGCTCGTTCCGGGGGCACCGGGGGGCATTGGCGTGTTTGAAGCTACGGCGATCGCCTTGCTGCATCAGTTTCCGACGGGCATTATTTTGGGCAGCGTCGCGCTTTACCGCTTGGTGAGCATTATGGCTGAGGCAATCGGTGCGGCGGCGGCTTGGGGCGTTGGCAGACTCAAATCAGGGCATGATTAATTTTTACTTATAGATTTTATTTGATGATCGTCTAGAACATCATCGAAAAAAGTATATGCATGTGCCGCTATTCGCAGTACACTAATTTTCATGCATTTCTCGATGCAAAACTAGTTTTAGATAGATAAAAATCTATGCATTCAGCAACAGTTCACCCGTTGCAGGGAGATTCTCATGTCTAATTTTTCCCCTTTGAATCGGCGTAAGTTTCTAGCGACAGCAGGTGCAGCCACAGGCGCAGTTTTTTTGAAAGGCTGTCTTGGCAATCCTCCTGGCTCGGTGCCCAATGCCCAAAGTGAGGCCAGCGTGCCCCTGGTGAATGTGGCGGTGGGTGATGCGCCTGAAACCACGGTGGTCAAGCTGGGCTATATCCCGATCGTGGAGGCGGCTCCGCTGATTATTGCCAAAGAGAAAGGCTTTTTTAACAAGTACGGCATGACGGGAGCCGAAGTTTCCAAACAGGCGAACTGGGGCGCAGCCCGAGACAATGTGGAAATTGGGGCGGCAGGCGGGGGTATCGATGGGGGACAGTGGCAGATGCCTATGCCTCACCTGATTTCTGAGGGTGTGATTACGAAAGGGAATCGAAAAGTTCCCATGTACGTGCTGGCACAGTTGAACACTCAGGGGAACGGAATTGCGATCGCCCAAAAACATGCAGGCAAAGGCATTGGGCTGAATATTAGCGGCGCTGCCGATTACATTCGCGGGCTAAAAGCAGCAGGGACACCGTTCAAAGCGGCCTATACCTTTCCGAAAGTCAATCAAGACTTCTGGATTCGCTATTGGCTGGCGGCAGGCGGAATCAATCCAGATACAGAAGTCAACCTGCTAGCCGTGCCTGCGGCTCAGACCGTTGCCAACATGAAAACGGGCACGATGGATGCCTTTAGCACAGGCGACCCCTGGCCTTACCGGATTGTGGGAGACGGCATTGGCTTTGTGGCAGCGCTCACCTCCCAAATTTGGCCTGACCATCCCGAAGAATATTTGGCACTGCGATCGGACTGGGTAGACAAACATCCTAAAGCCACTCAGGCGGTCTTGAAAGCAGTAATGGAAGCCCAGCAATGGTGTGATGATCCGACGAATCGCGAAGAGCTATCGCAAATCTTGGCAGGGCGCAACTACTTCAACATTACGGCCAAAATCCTATCGGAACCCTATAGCGGTAAGTATGACCTGGGCGATAGCAAGCCTCAGATCAACAATGCCAAAGAATCGACGCTTTACTGGAAAGACGATCGCGGCAGCGTTTCCTATCCTTACAAGAGTCATGATCTGTGGTTTCTGACGGAGAGCGTCCGCTGGGATTTCCTGCCCGTCAGCATGCTGGCGAATGCCCAAACCATTATCGACAAGGTGAACCGTGAGGATTTGTGGAAAGAGGCGGCGAAGTCGTTGGGCGTTGCGGCTGCCGATATTCCCTCTAGCACGTCTCGCGGCGTGGAGAAGTTCTTTGACGGCGTAGAGTTTGATCCCAGCAAACCTGAAGACTATCTCAAGAGCCTCAAGATCAAAAAGGTCAAGATTTAGGCGATCGCTCAGCCATGCATTGATTTAGAAATCAACTCAGAGATTGATTTAGAGAACATTTAGGAGATTTCACAGTGACTACCACCAAACTGACCAATCGCAACACATCTGGACTTTTAGGAGCGATCGCTAAATATTGGAAAAAGCAGGCTAAAAATATCCTGCCGCCCCTGATTGGTACGCTGATTTTTCTACTGGTCTGGGAACTGTTTTCCCGCTCTGGATTGACTCAGCTTCCCGGCCCTTCTAGCCTGTTTCTGGATGAGCGGACTCGCACCTATTTGCTCTACCCGTTCTATGACCTAGGAGGATTGGACAAAGGGCTGTTTTGGCAGACTTGGGCAAGTTTGCAGCGGGTGGCGATCGGCTATAGTGCAGCCGCGATCGTCGGTATTGGAGTGGGTGTGATCATTGGGGTGAATCCCATGATCTCGAAGGCACTCGATCCGCTGTTTCAGTTTTTGCGGACTGTGCCGCCGCTGGCCTGGGTGCCGATCGCCCTTGCCGCCCTCCAGCAAAACGAACCTGCGGCACTGTTCGTCATCTTCATTACGGCAATTTGGCCGATTTTAATCAACACGGCAGTGGGTGTACGGCAAATCCCGCAAGATTACATCAACGTGCGGCGGGTGCTTCAGCTCTCTAATCAAAAGTTCTTTTTCAAGATTTTGATTCCTTCAGCGTTGCCTTACATTTTCACTGGATTGAGAATTGCGATCGGTCTGGCTTGGTTGGCGATTATTGCCGCAGAAATTGTCATGTCGGGTGTCGTTGGCATTGGCTTTTTCATCTGGGATTCTTACCAAAATAACTACGTCAGCCAAATCATTCTGGCGTTGATTTACATCGGTGCTGTGGGTCTAATTTTGGATAGAGCAGCAGCCTACATTCAAAACAAAATTGTCCCAGAAGATCCAAAGTAAGAGGCTTCCTAAATTCACCAGGCCATCTGGGTTGGATTGAGACTATGAGATTCAGGGTTCACAAAGGCTTCGAATTTCATTCCTCCAACCCATGTTTTTTCACAGCTTTGTTACTCCTTCATAACCGTTTGTCTTTTCGATATTAGAAAGTCCTCATTCAGGTAAAAGCTCATGTCTATTTTTGTTGCGATCGATCGCGTGGATAAGGTGTTTCCGTTATCCGGTGGCGGAGAGTACATTGCGCTCAAAGGTATTGATCTAGAAATTAAAAAGGGGGAATTTATTTCGCTGATTGGTCACTCTGGCTGTGGTAAATCAACCTTGTTAAACATGCTGGCAGGTCTGGATCTGGCGACGAGCGGTTCTGTGACCCTAGAAGGCACTCCGATCGAGCAACCAGGGCCGGATCGCATGGTGGTCTTTCAAAACTACTCGCTGTTGCCTTGGCTGACGGTGCGCGAAAACATTGCTCTAGCCGTGGATTCGGTGATGGAAGAGTTTAGCAAAGATGAGCGTCACGAAATGACAGAGCACCACATCCGCATGGTGGGGTTGCAACATGCGGCTGACAAGCCTCCAGCCCAGCTTTCGGGCGGCATGAAGCAGCGCGTGGCGATCGCCCGTGCCCTGGCTATTCGGCCTAAGCTGCTGCTGCTGGATGAACCTTTTGGCGCATTGGATGCGCTGACGCGAGGCAATTTGCAAGAGCAGTTAATGCGGATTTGTCAAGAAAATCAGGTGACGGCTGTGATGGTGACGCATGATGTCGATGAGGCAGTGCTGCTGTCCGATCGCGTCGTCATGTTGACCAATGGCCCTAGCTCTAAGATTGGCGGCATTTTGGAGGTAGATATTCCCCGTCCGCGTCAGCGCATGGAGGTGGTGAACCATCCTAGCTACTACAGCCTGCGATCGGAAATCATTTACTTTCTCAACCAGCAAAAGCGGATCAAGAAGCTGCGGGCGAAAAAAATGGAGGCGATCGCCCGTCATGGACTCGAAAAAGTCAACTTAGAACTGGGCTTTGTGCCGCTGACCGCCTGTGCGCCTTTGGTCGTTGCTCAAGAGAAAGGCTTCTTTGCTAAACATGGGTTAGATGAGGTGAGCCTAGTGCGGGAAACAAGCTGGCGCGGCATTGTAGACGGCATCGCAGGTGGCTATCTCGATGCGGCTCAAATGCCTGCGGGCATGCCCGTTTGGCTGACGGTAGGCGGACACCAAAATAGCCCTATTCCTACCGTCACAGGTCTGACCATGACCCGCAATGGCAATGCCGTTACCCTAGCCAAGAAATTCTATGAGCAAGGCATCTACAACGCTGCCGACTTTAAGCGGATGCTGCTGGAATCTACCGACAGCCAGCATACCTTGGGCATGGTGCATCCTTCCTCGATGCACAACATTCTGCTGCGCTACTGGCTAGCCTCAGGCGGCATCGATCCCGATCGCGATGTCATGCTCAAAACGATTCCCCCGGCTCAGATGATTGCCGATTTGAAAGCAGGCACAATCGACGGCTACTGCGTCGGCGAACCCTGGAATCTACGGGCGGCGATCGAGGATATTGGCTTTACGGTCGCCACAGATTTAGAAATTTGGCAGGGGCATCCCGGCAAGGTGTTGGGCGTTAAGGAAGCCTGGGCGATCGCCTATCCCAATACCCACATTGCCTTGGTCAAAGCTCTGATGGAAGCCTGCCGTTACTGCGCCGATCCGGCTCACGGCAGCGAAATCCAGGAGATGCTGTCTCGCCGCGAATATCTCAGCACCAACGAAGACTATATTCAGCTCGGCGACCCCAATGCCTATGTTTGCACCCTCGACAAACCCATGCGCGAGTATGCCCACCATCTGTTCTATGGCGATGGGGTCAACCGCCCTAGCCGCACCGAACACCTGTGGATGATGACGCAAATGGCACGCTGGGGCGATATCCCTTTCCCACGCAACTGGCTAGAAATTTTAGAACGCGTTTGCCGAGTCAGCGTTTTCAGCACAGCCGCCCGCGAACTGGGCGTACTCGACATGAAATATCACCGAGGCCCGATTCAACTCTTCGACAAAGTTCCCTTTGATGCCGAAGACCCGATCGCCTACCTGAACCACCTCAGCATTAAGCGAGACTTTAGCGTTGCCGAAGTCGCCCTCGACGATCGCAGAGCAGCCGCATAACCGAGCTACATGACCAAATTACCTGGCACTCAAATATATATCCGACTCTGGCTGAACATCCTGCATTTGCCCCTAAATCCCCATCAACCCCTACACCCATGCTGAGTCAAACCCACACCCACTCTCAAACCTCCCTCCCCGAAACCCCCTTCCTCTCGATCGCCCATGTTTCTAAGGTGTATCCCACGCCCAAAGGCTCCTATACCGTTCTGCAAGATGTCAACTTGGCTATTCATCAGGGTGAATTTATCTGCGTTATTGGCCACTCTGGTTGCGGTAAGTCTACCCTGCTAAATATGGTGTCTGGATTTGCCCAACCCACGCAAGGCTCGGTGACGCTGCAAGGAAAGCCCATCACCCAACCGGGGTTCGATCGCATGGTGGTGTTTCAAAACTATGCCTTGCTGCCTTGGCTAACCGCCTTTGAAAATGTCTATTTGGGGCTAGACTCTGTGTATCCATCAAAATCTGAAGCCGAGAAAAAAGCGATCGCCCGCGATCATCTGGCGATGGTCGGTTTATCGGATGCGATGGATAAAAAGCCTACCCAGATTTCGGGCGGCATGAAGCAGCGTGTCGCGATCGCCCGTGCTCTAGCCACCCGCCCTCAGGTGCTGATTCTGGACGAACCCTTTGGCGCACTGGATGCCATCACCAAAGAAGAGCTGCAAGAGGAGCTGCTGAAAATTTGGAATGATCACCGCTGTACGGTACTGATGATCACCCATGATATTGACGAAGCGCTGTTCTTGGCCGATCGCCTGGTGATGATGACCAACGGCCCTGCGGCTCACATTGGCGAAATTATGACGATTCCTTTTCCTCGACCGCGCGATCGCACGCGCATCATGGAAGACCCAGAGTACTACAAGCTGCGGAATGAGGCGCTCGATTTTCTCTATAACCGCTTTGCCCATAGCGATACTTGAGCCACCCTAATCTCTGGCAATCGGTCATTTGGGCGCACGCCCAAATGACCCCCGATGATTACAGCTATACAAGTCAAGAAATAGAGTCTTTTGCCCCCAAAGGTCTGGCTAGCGCCTCAAGCCTCTGGGGGTGTTTTGTGGCAGCTTTTAAGCTTGAGAGCTTTGCAGAGCAAGACTTTCAAATAAGAATCTGGTTTTAGGCAAGCGTGAGACTTCTCGCTGAAGCGATCGATTTCAGTAGAATTCGCCCCGTTTAGTTGACACTAATTCTCGTTTAAGCTCAAAATTGTGCTTCAATTTAGTTAGGAATATTTCTGAGGAGACATTTCTCTTTATGGCAGCGCTCTGTTGGGCTTTATTTCAAACTCAGGATCAGTCCGCATCAGCCACAGGCATCGGTACTGGACGGCCTATACCCTTTGGTACTCAAAGCCGGAGAAGTCCCTGGACTGGCTTCCCTTCGGCTGCTGAAACATGGCTAATAGTTGCAACTCTTTTGCAGTCAGCAGTAAATTTTTTCGATTTTTCTAACAGAGGAAGCCATTGGCAAAAATTGGCCGCAGTCAAATCCGACAAAGCCATAGGGGTAGAAGAAGCTCTAGGCTCAGAGCTTCCTCTAGAAAACGCGCTATCGGTTTAGCACAAGGGTGTCGGGAGCAAGGAAATGAGCAATGTGGTAAGCCCGTTCTTCTGTCTTGAGCAAAATCTTTTCGTACAGATATCGGGTGGCGCGATCGCCCAAACTATCAGCTTGAGAGGCTTGGCGGCGCAGCAAACCAATAATGGCCTGCTCAGCGCTCAAGTCATTTTCCAGCATTTGACGGCAGCTATAGGCTCCGTCTGGCTCAGGTGCAAAGCAGCACAGCTCTGCCAGCTTGGTAAAGCTAGCGGCGGGCACACCCCCCAATCCATCTAGGCGTTCCCCAATCTCATGGGTATGATCTTGAACTTCTCCATAGCTGTCCGCAAAAAACTCATGCAGCGAGTAAAACTCTGCACCTTCAACCACAAAATGATGCTTTTGGTACTGCAAATACAAAGCCTGAAAACTAGCCAGGACTGCATTAAATCCTTCACAAATTGGCTCAGTAGTCGATCGCTCCAGCAGCACGGGATTATCGGCAACCTGGCCAAATGGACGAACCAAACTTTGAACTTCAGACATACAGAGTGTCCTCCTTTGAGAGGTAGACCGAGTGAGCAGTAGATGCTCTGCTAGCAATCTTACTGGGTCAATAGCTTACTGTCGTGCTATGCACCTCACTAAATACTAGAGCAGAGAAGCTAAGGCTATCAAATTTTTAAGAATATTTCGATCGAGATTTTCTAGTTCCTCAATAGCTTTTTCACAGCAGATGAGAAATTTTATGAATTGCTTTAATTTGAAAATTAAAAGAGCTTCTTAGGAGTAATCATCGTTGCACAATGAAAGTATGAAATGCCCCAGATGTGAGTCCGATCAAATCAACAGAAATGGACATAAATGTGGAAGACAGAATTATATTTGTCGGCAATGCGGTCGTCAGTTTCTGGAGTCCTTTAGAGCCAGAGGCTATTCTGATGATGCTAAAAATATTTGCCTAAAAATGTACGCCAGTGGCGTGGGATTTCGCGCCATCGAACGAGCAACAGGAATCAGCCACAACACGGTCATTAACTGGGTAAGGCAAGAAAGAAAAAGACTGTCAGATGTCTCTCAATCTGAAGAGAATTCAGAGATAAGTTTAGAAGATTCTGAGTTTGATCAGCCCAAAATTCTAGAACCTCAAAATATCAATAGCCTGTTGCAGCAAAGAATTTATGAGCTTAGCCTGCTTCAAAAGTGTTTTTCAAAGTTGCTTTCAGCAAGATTTCTTAAGTCTCTTACCTCAATTTATCATGATGTAATTGTGCAAGCTTTATAGAAGAAATATTGGACAAGCTAGCCGAACGCTGCCGAGCGCTGAGAATAGATTTCAATAACTAAATTTAATCACTTAAATCTAAGGAGTTGTTTTGTGAACCCCAATGAACCCACCCTGCAAACTGAGGCAATGATCGAAATTCAATGTGACGATCGCTGGCAGGTCTATCATCGCTTACAAGAGCTAGATATTGTGTGCCAATGTGGCTATCGCAAACCCTTAAAGGTGCAAGTGAACGATGTCTCAACGGCCATTCAAGTTTGGAGCGTGGTTCAGCAAGTCACGCTGTCTCGGCAAATGCTGGCGAACCGACTGGAGTGCTGCTGGAAAATTTGCAGTTTTAAGGAAAATCGTGAGTGAACAGGTTTGGATAAAACCAGCTAAGCTTGGGGAACCATTGACCAAAACTGTTTGCTGAACGCAGAGTACGATCCCATGAAAGAACTAGATGCCGCGAAAACCATCCATCTCCTCAACGCAATTATGGAGGCCGAACTGTCTGGCGTGGTTCGCTACACGCACTACGCCCTCATGGTTAGAGGTCCCAACCGAATTCCGATCGTGCAGTTTCTAAAAGCCCAAGCCAGTGAATCTCTGCTACACGCTCAGCAAGCGGGAGAAATACTAACCGGGTTGGATGGACATCCGACCCTGAGCATCTTACCCATTGAAGAAACCGACAAGCACACCGTCTATGATCTGCTATTGGAAAGCCTCAACCACGAAACGATCGCCCTGAATCTCTACAAGAGCCTCCTGGATGTGGTGACAGATGCCAGCGTTTATCTAGAGGAATTTGCTCGAGGCATGATTGGGCAAGAGGAACTGCATGGCATGGAACTCAAGAAAATGCTGCGGGACTTTGACCCCAAGATCACCCGAGTGGTCTCCTAGCGCAGGGCTGCGCGCCTTTTGCCCGACTTAAACTCCTCTTAACGCATTGCCAATATCAGGTTGATAAAGTCTGGTGTGAATCGCAATCGCTAAACCCGATATCGTCATGAGGAATTGCTTAAAGATGGCGATCGCCCCACCGTTCAGATGGTTTTTGCCTGCTTGTTTATTACCGCTGGCAGGCTGCAATTCGCTAGATGTCCAAAGTCTGGCAGCCAACATCAAAACTCAGCTTCAAGCGCAAAGTCAGCTCCAGATCAAGTCTGTCACCTGCCCGCAGGGTATTTCCAAGCAGGCAGGCGCGTCTTTTCAATGCGAGGGGACATTGGAACCTGAAGGCACCTTTGTCATCCAGGTAGAGCAAACGGATGAGTCAGGGCTAACGAGATGGGAAGTTCCTAACTCCAAAGGAATGCTGAATTTGGCGCTCCTAGAAACCGAGCTGAAGCAAGAAATAGCAAAGGATACCCAGGCAGAACCAGCCGTGAGATGTGGCAGCGATCGCTATCGGGTCAATCGTCCGGGAGATAGCTTTGATTGCCAGGTGAAGAATGCAACGCTGGCTAAAGCAAAAGGATTAATTGAAAAAGTTAGTGTAACGATCGACCCAGAAGGAAATTTAGCTTGGCAGCAAGTCCGCCTGGTTCAGCCTGTTGCCGCTCCAGCAGGACTGACGGCTTCTCCGACTGTAGGCGAGGGCACTGCATCTCCTCAGCCCAGTGCCGCCCGCCCTCGCGTATCGAATGCAGATGACTAGGGCACTTGCCCTTACG
Source organism: Coleofasciculaceae cyanobacterium (assembly GCA_036703255.1). GTDB lineage: Bacteria > Cyanobacteriota > Cyanobacteriia > Elainellales > Elainellaceae > Drouetiella. The sequence goes on along the minus strand of DATNPL010000139.1, from coordinate 37,042 downwards.
TCCTCAGACACGCGAAACATGCCTAAATTTTTACAAGTGAAATGGGCGGGAGCAAAGCTCCCGCCCATTCTATTTAGAAGCTCTATGAGCTAGTCACAAAATGTCCTAAGCGTGATAGCCAAGGCTATGTAGCTGCAATCAGACTATTTCACGAACAGCATTTCCTGGTAAGTCGGCAAAGGCCAGCAATCATCTGCCACTTCACCTTCTAGCCCGTCAGCATACTCCCGCACCTTATCCATCAGCGGACGGATCGTTTGGGCAAAATACTGCATGTGCTCTTCGGGCGTCGCAAAGTCATGCTTACCCATTGCAGCAACGAGCTTGCTGACAACATCCATCATCGATTTCACCAGCGCCGCCACTTTTTCTGCACTTTCTTTTTCTAGCTCGATCCCGATCTCTTTAAGACCTGCGATCGTTGAAGAAAGCTCTGATAAATACCGAATGGCAGCCGGATAGATAATGGTTTTCGCCATGCTGATCACCAGCTTAGCTTCGACTTCGATCGACTGAATATACTGCTCTGCATAAACGTCAAAGCGGCTTTCCAGTTCCACCGGAGTTAGCACACCTACACGGTCAAACAGTTCTTCGATGTAGTCTGCCTTGAGCACAGGCAGAGCATCAGCAGTCGTGCGCAGGTTTGCCAAGCCTCGCTCCTCGACCGCCATTTTGTGCCATTCCTCGGAGTAGCCGTTGCCGCCAAACACCACCGGGCTATGCTTGTCCATGATCTCTTTCAGCACCGCATGAACCGCAGTTTTGAGATCTGCACCTGCCGTCATTTTGCCTTCCAGGGCATCGGCAATCCAGGTGAGGGAGTCTGCCAGAATCGTATTCATGGCCACGAGCGGCCCCGAAACCGACTGACCCGAACCGACGGCTCGGAACTCAAAGCGATTGCCCGTAAAAGCAAAGGGAGAAGTGCGGTTGCGATCGCCTGGATCTCTGGGGAAAATCGGTAGCGTATCTACGCCCAAATCCATGACGCCAGCATGATCAGAGCTTTCGGGCTGCCCTTGGCTAATTTGCTCAAACACCTTTTCGAGCTGCGATCCCAAATAGACCGAGATGATAGCAGGAGGGGCTTCGTTAGCACCCAAGCGGTGATCGTTGCTGGCTGTAGCAACGACGGCTCGCAACAGCGTCCCATACTTGTGAACGCCCCGAATCACAGCACTGCAAAACAGCAAAAACTGCATGTTGGCGTGAGGGGTATCGCCCGGATCTAGTAAGTTACCTTGCGTCGGATTGCCCACCGACCAGTTGACATGCTTGCCCGAGCCGTTGATCCCGGCAAAGGGCTTCTCATGCAGCAAGCACACAAACCCATGCTTCTTCGCCGTGTTTTTGAGAATAGTCATGGTGAGCTGCTGGTGATCGCTTGCCACGTTTGCCGCTTCAAAGAAAGGCGCTAGCTCAAATTGCCCTGGGGCGACCTCGTTATGTCGGGTTTTTGCCGGAATGCCCAGACGATACATCTTTTCTTCGACATCTTGCATGAAAACCTGAACCCGCTCTGGAATGGCACCAAAGTAGTGGTCATCGAACTGCTGACCTTTGGCCGCAGGTTTGCCAAACAGCGTTCTGCCTGTCAGGAGCAAATCGGGGCGATTGTGGGCAAAGTGAGCGTCCACCAAAAAGTATTCTTGCTCTGCACCACAGCTAGAATTGACCGTAGCAACTTCGGTATGCCCCAACAGTTTAAGGACGCGAGTTGCCGCCTTATTCATGGCTGCATTGGAGCGCAGTAAGGGCGTTTTCTTATCTAGCGCTTCTCCTGTCCAAGAAATAAAGACGGTCGGAATGCAAAGCGTTACGCCATTATCTGTCTCCATCACATAGGCTGGGCTGGTTACATCCCAAGCCGTGTATCCCCGCGCAGCCGGAGTCGAGCGAATACCGCCATTGGGGAACGATGAACCATCGGGTTCGCCCTGCACCAAAACCTTGCCCGTAAACTCGGTGATCACCGAGCCATCTCCCTGTACCGATACAAACCCATCATGCTTCTCTGCGGTGGCGTTGGTCAGCGGATAAAAGACGTGAGCATAGTAAAGCGCCCCTTTGGAAGTCGCCCAATCTTTCATCGCCGCCGCCACCGCACCTGCCACAGACACATCGAGCTTTCCACCCGTTTGCAGCGTATGCTTCACAGACTTGAATACATCTTTAGGGAGACTGGCCTGCATCTTGCTCAGCGTAAATACATCGGTTGCCCATAGGGCTTCCAGGCGCTGCGGCACTTTAGCAGGTAAAGGCTTGCGATCGGTCACTTGAGAGATCGCTTGAACGCGCAATTCATGACTCATGATAATTCTCTTTTACGGTGTTAGTTTAGGTTTTCGGTCAGATAAAGTAGGCAGAGAGCCTCTTCCCTAGCGGTCTGATTGAGCGCTAGAGACTTGCAGAAAACGCTGTTCATTGAAACGGCGATCCCATCAATTCCCCAGCCCTGTGCCCCAGATTTGCGACTTAGCTCTGTGTGCTTCAATAGATGTGCGGCACAAAGAACTGCTCATTTCGGGGTGGGCGCATGTAGTTGTGAGCCGTCTTGCGCGGGGGGAGTTCCAACGGTTCAGGCGTCATGTCTACGTAGGGAATTTTGCTGAGAAAATGGCTGATGCAGTTGAGGCGGGCGCGTTTTTTGTCGTCTGCCTCTACAGTAAACCAAGGCGCTTCTGGAATGTTGGTATGGGAGAACATGACATCCTTAGCCTGGGAATATTCCACCCAGCGATCGCGCGATTCTAGATCCATCGGGCTGAGCTTCCAGCGACGAGCCGGATCGGTGGTGCGAGATTGAAAGCGTCGCTCCTGCTCGTCATCGCTGACAGAAAACCAATACTTCAGCAAAATAATGCCAGACCTGACCAGCATCCGCTCAAATTCTGGACAGGTTTGCATGAATTCCCAATACTCAGTCTCGGTGCAGAAGCCCATGACATGCTCGACCCCTGCGCGGTTGTACCAGCTTCGATCGAAACAGACAATCTCGCCCGCTGCGGGTAAATGCGCCACATATCGCTGGAAATACCACTGCGTTTTTTCGCGATCGCTCGGCGTTCCCAACGCCACCACCCGACAGCCGCGTGGATTCAAGGGTTCAGTAATTCGCTTGATGGTGCCGCCCTTTCCAGCAGCATCCCGCCCTTCAAACAAAATGACAATGCGGGTGCCCGTATGCTTTGCCCAGTACTGCATCTTGACTAGCTCTACCTGGAGGCGAAGCAGTTCCTTCTCATAGGCTTTGCCCGAGAGCGTTGAGCTTTTCTCGCCTTCAGAAAAGTGATACCGCGCCTTTCCCGATTTTTTGAGCTTGGCTTTCTTCTTCTTTCCCTTCTTCTTAGAAGTTGATGGTGATGACAAGGAAGGTTCTGTGAGTGCGATCGCAGAATCCCCTCCGTTCATACTTTCGGTTTCCATAAATACCCTTAGATAACGGGCTAGATCGCTGAGCTGGCGGTTCAGAAATAGACAGGTAAGAAGATTAATGAACGCAGATGGATGCAAAATCAGGAAGGTACACCCTTCGAGCGAACCTACACAGGTGATGAGATAAAGTGTGAGGTAGACCGAAGTCAGCCTCAAGATTGTACAACGCCTTTGAGATTGTGGAAATTGACCCGAGGGATGTAACAAGAAGTGCCAGTCAAAACCTTGGCAAACATCTAACAGATGCCGTTGAAGGTATTTGTACTGGCTTCATAGTAGGAATAGGTTGGCTAGACATTTGTATCGCAAGTCACGAAGCGCCGCGAAAACAAAAAACTTTACACAAGTTAACAATGTAGAACGGAGCTGCAATATAAGTTAGCGATGTGCGGTAAGGTGGCTCAATTATTGGAAATGTGCTGAATCTGGCTAACTCACTAGCTCATTTGAGGTAGTCTGCACTCATTTGAGTTTTACACCCTATGAATTCTGAGAATTCGCAAGAAGATGAGGTTTGGCAACGGCTAGAGCAGGGGCGACAAACAAAGGCAGCGCAAGGTGGCTATATCGGCTATGGTTCTCCCGCTTTTGGTCAGCGATCGCTGGATGGTGATCTGGTCGAAAACCCTGACGAGCAGCAGGTGATTGACATGATTCGCCGTCACCACAAGTCAGGGAAATCGTTGCAGCAGGTCGCAGACTGGCTAAACCAGAGGGGCTACAAAACCAAACGAGGCCAACAGTGGCAACGCGTTTCTGTTAAGCGCGTTCTCGATCGCCTTTACGGTCGGACACCCCGACTCTCTCACCTGTCAAATTCTTCAGCTCCGCAACCCAAAGAAGAAGCTCCCGCTCAATCCTTCGCTCATTCCCTAGGAACTCCTCTGGATGATGCGATCGATCATCGCACCTATCTAGCCGACAACACTACAGGCTGATGATGAGTTAGAAATTCCTAACATTAAATCATACTTGGATACTTTGCAGACCTAAATCAAACATTTACATAATCATCCTGAGTTACCTATAGATACCCATCAGGCGACCCTACAGAGAATGCTATCGACTCCACAGCAGTTTTAATCTTTACCCTAAAGGAGGAACGTAGATTGAAGATAGATCAAGAGGTTCGATGCAACATAAATTTGCCCCGTTAGCTCAACCATTCGCTAATAATCATAGGGGCTGGCAGGTTCGGGAATTTCCTTGAGACTCGTAGCCTGAATCACAAGCTGACGCTTATCGTTCAAGGTTTCGGTTGCCATCACACCTTCGACCTGAAACCATTTGTCAGGCGCATAGGCTGACCGATCGCCCTGCGGCAGCTTCACAGGTAGCCCCACCGGATAGGCATCTGCGGCACAGCAGGTGATGACAAACCGGGCGATCGCCAAATGACCTTGAGCCATTTCAGGCGGGTGAATCACAAAGCCGCTCAGGTTTACCTTTTGTCCGGTATAGGCATCTGGCTCTGGATAAATATTCAGCGTGCGAATCCATTCCACGAGCGATCGCTTCTCAGGCTGACTCGTGCCCCGAAAGGCTTGGGGTTGCGATCGGGTCATCGTTAAGGTATCCGTGACCCCCCGATCGAGGGCGGCTTGACTTGAGAAAGGCTGGGGCGTAAATTGCAGCCCAAACAGTCCGACTGCCAACAGCAAAGCGCTGCCCCAACCGGGCGGAAACAAAGAAAAATGCTGTGGAGCGATCGGCGTCGGAACAGGTCTTTTGGATCGGTTGGTTCGCACCAGTTGCACCAGCTTGACAATCGCCAAACCCACCAAAAAAAAGCCTGCCGAGTAGGCCAGCCACACATAGTCTGGATGCAGCAAAATTGCGATTTTGCCCGTCAGCCAAAACTTCAGCAGCAAAATACCCCACACCAGCAGGGCGGCAATGTCTAGCAGCGGCAGAAACCGCATCGAATTTTTAGGGCGACGCTGAGGTTTAGCGGAGGCAGTCATAGGGCGAGGAAATACATCTAGAGTACTCGGACTTAAAATCCTGTGGATCAATGCACCTGGGAGATTTTTAGAGCAGGTTTAGCCTGAGTTCTCAAAAACCTGCGATTCGATGCAATTGACAACCCCTAGCTTAAGTAGAGATTAATCAACAATGTGAACAGAAAAGACAGCAGTGCCGCCAGCGTAAACAAATAGATGATCGGTTTGGGGCGAAAGAGCGAAGCCAGCAGGGCAATATTCTTGAGATCAAACATGGGGCCAAACACCAAGAATGCCAACAGTGCCCCGCTCGTAAAGCTGGAAGCAAAAGAGAGGGCAAAAAAGGCATCCACGGTTGAGCAGATTGAGACGACGCAGGCCAGGATCATCATCGCCACGACCGAGGTCACAGGGCTTTGCCCCAAGCTCAGGATTAGCTCACGGGGGAAGGCCGTTTGCACGATCGCCGCGATCGCGGTTCCAATCACCAGGACTCCGCCTAGCTCCCGTAGCTCTTGCACCACGTTGTCTAACATTAGCCATAGTCGCTCTGGCAGGGGTCGCACCGGACTGATGGCCGCCGCCGAGAGGGTATCGAGGCGCAACGGCTGGCCGACCTCTCCCAAGAGATTAGTCTCACCCAAAATAAAAGTGCCCGACTGAAGCAGTGTTGGCTTTTCAGATTGAGCGCGATCGCCCCTCGGCATCAGAGGCATAGCCCGAGCCACAGAAGGTTGCAGCAGCGATCGCACGTCTTTTTGCGTACTAAACACCCAGCCAATAATGGTGGCAATCAGCAGCGTCAAGCCCACCCGCAGAAACACAAGTTCTGGCTGATCTCGGAAAGCCGTCCAGGTTGCCCAAAAAACGATCGGATTTACCGTCGGAGCTGCCAGCAAAAAGCCGATCGCCATCGCAGTAGGGGCACCCTGCACGATGAGCCTTCGGGCAACGGGCACGTTACCACACTCGCACACCGGAAACAAACAGCCAATTAGGCTACCTGTTAGCGCTGCCAGGAAAGGATTGCGGGGCACGATCGCAATCAGCCGTCGCTCATCTACAAACAAAAGCAAGGCACTAGAAAAAAGCACGCCCAGAATCAAGAAGGGCATCGCTTCTACTAGCAGGCTGAAAAATAGCGTCAGGGCATTGTTGAACTGATTCACGAGGTTTGGGTTCGGCAAAGAGGTTTGACCTGGAAAGCTATTTTAACGGATCAGTGTTGACTCTACCCTGTTCTACCTCATCTTCATTGCCAATCTCATAGGCTTACAGCAGCCTCTGGGCGATCGTCAAGCCATTTCTCACGCAGGTTCATCTGTATTTTGGGATGCGGAATTTTGAGAAGCGGAATTTGTAGGGGGCGATCGATTCAGTCCGTAATTGCAGGTGCAGCATCGACTAGGGATGGATAACTCCGAGGCATAGCATCTTATCCTGCACTCAATGACGGATAAGATCCTATGCCTCTAAACTGAGCTGCAAAGTTTCTATTTAATTTCTTAAGGAGAAGGTATTATCGTGCAAATGCACTGGATAATTTTGGATAGCCTATCCAACACATGTGACAAAGATTTTTTCTTAAGCTACTAAATCTGAAGCTTCAAAATCGGATTTTAGTAGCCGTGGGAAGTAGTCTATTTTTTAAGAATGAAGTTTTTAAGAATGAGGTCGCCGCTTAACCGTTTCAGTCCATCTCCCCATGATTCCCTCGCACTTCAAACGTATAGAGAACGGGTTGAGTCAAAAGGTCACTAGAGGCGAGTGAACGGAGCCGTTAGTCGGCAACAAGCAATATATTGCTAGTTCAATCTTCGGCAGGTTTAAATGAGCGGTATTCTAATCCATCCATTTCTAACATTATCCTTGCCCAAAGGCGTGGTTTACTCTTTAGCAGTCAGTCCAGATGGTCGAATGATTGCAGGCAGTAGTGGGGTTTTATGGAGCTTCTTTTTGGGTAAGGAGAATGTAATTAGACTATGGGATAGCTATACGGGAGAGTGGTTACACACCCTCATCGGGCATACCAATTTCGTCAGTTCCATCACATTTAATTTGGATGGTTCTCTGCTAATGAGTGGAAGCCTAGACGGAACGATTAAATTGTGGAATACTCAGACCTTTCAAGAACAGGTTACGTTCGATCAATCCTCTCCTACCCCTTGGAAATTTGACGGTAAACCCTTGAGGATGAGTTTGCCTAAAATTGACTCCATTGCATTACACCCTAATCAACATTGGATTGCCGCAGGAGATATTAGCGAAAATGTGACCTTATGGGATTGTAACTCAGGAGAAAAAATAGGTTTAGTAGGTGGACACAGAGCATTTACTTCGATCGCCTTCAGTCCAGATGGAAGTCTCCTAGCGACTTGTGATGAACATGCAGGATATAATCTCTTTGAGGTTCCCTCCGGGAATAGAACTTATCCCCCGACTGGAAAGCTCATTTTTGGACGTCTCAATGGAACTAATTTTGCTACGTTTGCGCCAACCCTTAAAGCCATTACTTTTAGCCTGGATGGGAAAAAATTGGTCGGTGGTTGTTTAAAAGGATCAATTCGGCTATGGGATCTAGGTACAGGAAAAGAATTATATAAAATAAAGGCACATAAAACGGGTATTACAGCACTAATGTTTGGTTCAAGTGGAAAACATTTAATTAGTGCTGATTTTGATAGGAAAATAAAACTTTGGGATGCTCAAACAACTCAGCAACTTTGTACGTTTGAGGGACACTCTAAACAGGTTCTTGCGATCGCTCTTAGCCCAAATGGAGAGACTTTAGTGAGTAGCGGGGTTGATAGAACTATACGGCTTTGGAGAAGTGAATTTTTATCAGCATAGAGAGATTCTGACTCACCTACAGCTACCCGAGATAGGAGATAAAGGGTAGCCGTGCATAAAAGCCTTAGGAAAAGCAAAGATTGGGCAATTGAACTACTTGGCTTGTAACCAAACGTCCTCGACCGGATTCCGTTCAGGAGCAGTATTTGTCCATGCTCTAAGTGATAGTCCCCGTTTTTCAACACCCGTTTCAACTCATTGGCTAGAATCAAGCCTTCAAGGATATGCTCACCGTTCCAGATAAGGTGTGAAGGTCAAATCACCCGGCTATTTTCTTCGCCCTTGCTCCCAATTCCTACAGTCTTCGCCCTTGCTCCCAACTCCTGCGGAGAGGATTTGCCAACTGGCTGCATCATCCAAGCCTTGCGATCAAAGCGCCTGAAATTATTAAGAATGAAAAAGCGGGTGGGGGGAATCGAACCCCCATCATTAGCTTGGAAGGCTAAGGTTTTACCACTAAACTACACCCGCACAGAAGCTAGCTACCTGCTAACTTTGCCTTGTCTAGGATAGCATACAGTCTTCCGAGAGTGCAAAATCTGCGATCGCCCTCAGCCATTCTCATAGCCCAATCAAGTCTGCCACAGACGAGCTTGATTGCGGGAGTTCCTTACTGGACAACCTGCACACCGCTTGCAGTCAGATGCGTTTTCCAGATCCCCAAGTCAGGATCAGGAATTTTAGCAGAGAGCTGTTGTTGTATCTCCTCAGCCTGGGCTGAAGACTCCACCAACGCGAAGACCGTTGAGCCAGACCCAGACATCATCACCCCTAGCGGATTCATTTTTTCTAGCGTTTGCCGCAGCTCTGCCACTTTTGGGTGAGTCGGCAGCACAACTTTTTCTAGGTCGTTGTGCAGCAGTTGACCGATGCGTTTGCCATCTCGCTGGGCGATCGCCCCGACCATAGCGCCAGAGCGCATCTGCTGTTTGCGTCCCTTTTGTTCTGCTGGGTCTGAAATATAGGAATGACCAAACTGCTGCCGATAGGCTTTATAAGCCCAAGGCGTTGAGACGGCAATGCTGCGATATTTCGCCAGCACAACATGAAGGTGCTCAGGGCTGGGCAGTGGCGCAAGCTGTTCGCCTCTGCCTGTGGCGATCGCCGTTCCGCCTGCAATGCAGAAGGGAATATCTGATCCGAGCTGCGCTGCCAAATCTTGCAGCTCAGGCTGAGTCAGGCCTAAGCTCCACATGAGGTCTAACCCGACCAGCACAGCCGCCGCATTGGCTGAACCCCCTGCCAAACCTGCTCCCATCGGAATGCGTTTCTCAATGGCAATATCCACGCCGCCAAACTTTCTGTAAGACTCTGGAAACTGCTGCGCAATCAAATCGGCTGCCCGATAAGCCAGGTTGCTGGCATCTGAGGGCACTAGCGGATCATCACAGCGCACCCGAATCTGATCGGTACCGTTCGCGCGCAAATCAACGCGATCGCTCAAGGCAATGCTCTGCAAAATCATGGCAAGTTCGTGATAGCCATCGGGACGATCGCCAATGATTTCCAAGTAGAGATTAATCTTGGCAGGCGCAATCAGAGAGTAGGCACGCATATCGGCTGGCTAAATGTCTACTCCAGCTTATTACTCAATGCCACCCAATGGGCAACGCTGAGATCTTCAGCCCGAGATTGCGGGTTGAGATCGAGAGATTCCAGCAAATCATTGAGGCGATCGCGATCGATGACGCTCTGTAAGTTATTCCGCAACATTTTACGCTTGGTGGCAAAGCCCAGCTTCACCAGCGTATCCAACTGACGCGGATTGTGGGCAGCAGGCTCAGGAGGGCGCGGCTGAATCCGAATCACAGCCGAATCAACTTTGGGTGGTGGATAAAATGCAGCTGCGGGAACGGTGCAGATCTGCTGACAGTCTGCCAGGTACTGCACGCGCACGGTAAGCGCCCCAAAGGCTCTAGAGCTAGGCCGAGCGCAGATCCGTTCGGCCACCTCTTTTTGCAGCAGAAGCACAATGCTGTCTAGAGGCTTGGGATTAGGTTGGGCGATCGTGCCTAACAGCTTTTCTAAAATCGGCCCCGTAATGTTGTAGGGAATGTTGGCAACAACTTTGTTCGGGTGTTGAAAGACAGGAAAGTTTTCGAGCAGCGGCGGCAAATCTAGCAACAGAAAATCGCCCTCTAGCAGCAAAAAATTGGCCGTTTTGCCTAGCTTTTGCGCCAGAGTCTTGCAGAGATCGCGATCGACTTCTACGGCCACCACGGATTGCACACGCGGCAAGAGCTGGCGGGTGAGGATGCCTGTGCCAGGGCCAATCTCTAGGAGGCGATCGCTTTTTTCTAGCTTGGCTGCTCCCACAATCTGTGCCAGTGCCGATTCGCTCCGAAGCCAATGTTGTCCAAATTGTTTGCGAGGGCGGGGCATGGGTTCAGGCGAGAAAGAGGGGCATGGGGTTAAGAAAGCGTAACTAGCGTCACCAAAAGTGTAACTGGATTCATCATTGTAGTTTGCAATGGCACATTAGAAGCATCGGAGGACAAGGAGGTGTTTCAAGCAGGTGCTTCAAACGCGCCTTTTGACCAGAGTGCGCCGCATCTCTGATCAAGCCATACGGGTCAAATTTACGGGTCAAACCATAAGTTGCAGGTCTAGGGTTGAGGCTGAAAAGTCGATTGCTTGAGTGGAGTCTGGATCGATCGCTTCAACCTCCTCTGGAACCTGCTCCAGATTTGACCTGTCCGATGGACTTGTTTCTGCATAGGTATTGCTCAATCGAGCCATGCCGCTCTATCTATGATTTTGTGAGGAAAGTGTTTTAATGAAATCGATCGCAGTTCGTTCCGGTTTTTCAATCAAAAAAGCTTGTGTCATGCCGCTCTTGTTGGGCGTTTTGAGTTTATCTATGACAAATCCTGCGGTTGCAGAAGTTGAGCAAATGTTGCGTACAGTAACGGTCACGGGCATGGGTACCGAGTCTATTCCGACTTCCATATCTCAAGTGCAGCTTGGCGTTGAGGTACAGGGAAAAACGGCAGAAGAAGTTCAGCAAGAGGCCGCACGACGATCGTCTGCGGTTGTGGAACTGCTGCGATCGCGCAGCGTGGATAAGCTGCAAACGGCGGGTATTTACCTTAGCCCCACCTATGACTACAACGATGGACAGCAAAGGCTCACGGGCTATACCGCCACGAATTCGGTGAGTTTTCGGATTGCAACCGATCGCGCAGGCACGCTGTTAGATGATGCCGTCAAAGCAGGCGCAACGCGCATCGATAGCGTGAGCTTTGTGGCAGAAGACAGCGCGATTTCAACGGCGCAGAAGCAGGCGATTCGAGAGGCGACTCAAGATGCTCAGGAGCAAGCTGAGGCGGCGTTGAGTGCCTTAGGATTGCAGCGCAAGGACATTGTGAGCATTCAGGTCAATGGCGCAGCCCCACCCATGCCGCTGTATGCTCGCCAAGAGAGAGCAATGGCTGCTATGGCAGACAGTCCTGCTCCGACTCCAGTGGTCGGCGGCGAGCAGGAAGTTCAGGCGTCAGTGACGCTACAAATTAGTTACTAGCCGTAGCCACTTTTCGTAGAAAGTTCTGACCGCGCTGTTATAGCTATATGAACCCTAGAGGGCGCTGCTAAGAGCGCCCTCTAAAAGTTTGCCCCACGCTTTGATGTCACCTTGCTAGCATAGAATTGACAAATTTGGGCTTAAGCCATGCGGTTTATCTCTCGATCGATCGCTTTAATAACGGTAAGTTTGGCGATCGGCACCCTCTCTCCCCTACTTATTCAGCGAGGCCAAGCCGTTGAATTGCGGGGACAGGTTTATTTCGATCATCCGCCTACCCTGGTCAATGCTGTGACGACGCGGCGGACAGCCTCATCCTCAGGTGCCACCTATTACTTCACGCTAGCGGTGCCCGAAGATGCAGGCGAACCGCTGCAACGTGTCTCTATTACGCAACAAGATGGCTCCAGCTTTGCCCAGCTTGTACGTTACAACACAGACAAGACGCGCGCATTTTTGGGCACTCCACGCAACCGTTCGGGCGAAGTAACGTTGGGAGAAACCACATTCGATGCCGATAGCCAGACGGTTTCAGTGGAGTTTGATCCGCCAGTGCTAGCTGGAAAAACGGTCACAGTCGGCCTGCGACCCGTGCGTAACCCTCAGAGAGACGGCATTTACTTATTTGGGGTGACGGCCTATCCGGCGGGTGAAGATGCCTATGGGCAATTTTTAGGCTATGGGCGGCTTGACTTCGACCGCTCCGATCGCGATTTCATGCTGCCCTAGAGCGTTCTGCTCGTTAAAAAATCTGTCTTTTTGAGAAAGCTTTGGTTTTCCTAAAGCACGAGTTTGAATAGGCTTGATTTGAGCCTAAAACTAGATTAAAATAATATTTAGCATACGAAATAAACGTATTCAATGAATCCTATCCTTTCTGACTCTCAATCGACGCAGCGCTGGCAAGATGTCAAAGCACCTCATGGCATTGGTTATCGGATTAAATTGCTGTCGCAGCTGATGGGGCGACAATTTCAAGAATATCTGGAGCCACATGATTTGACGCCGTTCCATTGGCTGGTTCTTTGTTGCCTGTGGGAACAGGATGGTTTGGCAACCTGTGAAGTCAGCGATCGCCTGCGTCAAGTCGGCGGCACGTTGACGGGAGTCCTCGATCGCATGGAAGAACGAGGGCTGCTAGAGCGGCAGCGTGATCCCCAAGATCGGCGGATTTGGCGCATCTGGCTGACTGAGGAAGGGCGACGACTTGAGGGCATCTTGCCCAGCTACGCAACGACTCTCTATGACAAAGCGCTACAAGGGCGATCGGATGCAGAGCGGCGGCTATTGTCGGAATGGATCGATCAAATGATTGCCAACCTTTCTTAGAGCGAGGGATTAAGTCATATCTCTCTCGATAGGGATATGGATTCTTGAGAAATTACGTACTCTAAATGAATAAGGTCGTATTAATTTTAAGAGCGCAGCGTCATGAACAGCATCAATCACAATCAATCCAATGGCCATCTGCCTAAGAACCTATCTGAGCCGACCAGTCCAGCCGAGCAACGCTTAAAGGGCAAAACGACGGTTCTAGAGCCTGCATCGGCTCAAGCTACAGAGACGGCCTTTCCAGAAAAGACGGTAGATGAGCGAACTGAGCAGGATGACCCCACGGCGATCGGTACAACAACGCCTGACTCTGCCGCCTCTCGGAGGCACTTTCCTAAAAAGCTAATTTTGGCGGGTGCCTTGGGCTTAGGGGCGATCGCCGCTGGGGTGACAGGCTACCACTGGTGGCAGTTTGCCAGCACGCATGAGCAGACCGATAATGCCACGGTATCGGGGCATGTGTATCAAATTAGCAGCCGCATTCCAGGCACGGTGATGACGGTGCCTGTGGATGATAATCAGTCTGTGCAGGCAGGGCAGCTTTTGGTACAGCTTGATCCTCAAGACTATCAGGTCAAGGTGCAGCAGGCTCAGGCGGCGATTGCCGTTGCTCAGCGTCAGGCTCAGGCGGCTCAGGGTAACATTTCACTAGCCGGAGCCAATACCCAAGCCCAGACGGCCGAAGCTCAGGGCAATGTCAGCGGGGCACTGGCGGCGATCGCTACCGCTCAGGCGGCCGTCAATGAAGCTCAGTCTGGCATTCCGGCTGCTCAAGCTCAGCTGGTCAAAGCCGAGGCGGATTTGCAAAAAGTTGAGACAGATTACAATCGCTACCAGGCGCTCTATCAAGCTGGAGCCGTTGCCAAACAGCAGCTCGATTCAGCAAAAGCGGCCTATGATGTGGCGGTCGCCCAAAGAGATGTAGCACAGCAGGGGGTGAGTCAGGCGCGATCGAAGGTAGCGCAGGCTGAAGAAGGCGTAACCAGCGCTCAAGCTCAGCTTGCCGCTAGCCAGGGTGGATTGCAAAAAGCCCAGGCAGGTGGCGTGCAAACGCAGGTTAACAAGAGCCAGTACGAAGCTGCAAATGCCGAGATTGCTCAAGCGCAAGCCAGCCTTGCGGCTGCTCAGCTTCAGCTAGCCTATACCCGGATTACGGCACCTGCGGCAGGGCATATTGGTCACAAAACGGCTGAGGTGGGCAACAGCGTTCAGGCAGGGCAACCCTTAATGGCGATCGTGGGTGACGAACTATGGGTAATTGCTAATTTCAAGGAAACCCAGGTGAGCCATATGCACCCCGGCGATCCGGTGGAAGTTGATCTAGATGCCTTTCCAGATCACAAATTTACAGGCCGGGTGAACAGCCTCTCTCCAGCGTCTGGATCTCAGTTTTCGCTGCTGCCGCCTGATAACGCCACGGGGAATTTTACCAAAGTAGTGCAGAGAATCCCCGTCAAGGTTGTTCTAGATGCCGCTAGCGTTAAAGGCTACGAGTCTCTGATCTCGCCCGGTATGTCAGCCAATGTCACCGTAGCAGTGAAGTAGGGCTATGACTCACACAAGGCATCCTGCTGCGCCGCTTCAGCCCGTTCCTCGGGCACCGCAGCCCCCCTCAGACAAGGTCTCTGTCAAAACCTGGATCGGTTTGATGGGCACGATGCTTGGGGCATTTATGGCGGTGCTCGATATTCAGATCACCAACTCCTCGCTCAAAGACATTCAGGCGGCGTTGGGAGCAACTCTCGAGGAAGGCTCCTGGATCTCGACAGCCTATCTGGTGGCGGAAATTGTGGTGATTCCGCTGACGGGATGGCTGTCGATGGTGTTTTCCATCAAGCGCTATCTGCTGGTGAATGCCTCATTCTTTATCTTCTTTTCGGTCTGCTGCGCCTGGGCTTGGGATCTCAATTCCATGATTGTGTTTCGTGCCTTGCAGGGCTTCACAGGCGGCGTGCTGATTCCTATGGGGTTCACCTACATTCTCAAGAATCTGCCGCCCCGCAAGCAGCCGATCGGTCTGGCTATGTTTGCCTTGACGGCTACGTTTGCGCCGTCGATTGGCCCTACCTTGGGTGGCTGGCTCACGGAAAATTATGGCTGGGAATATGTGTTTTACCTGAACGTCGTTCCGGGGGCGCTCTTGATCTCTGCCGTCTGGTATGCCCTGAAGCCAGAGCCGATGCAGTTGGGACTGCTGAAGCAGGGCGACTGGGGTGGCATTGTGGCAATGGCGATCGGTCTGGGTTCATTTCAGGTCGTCCTAGAAGAGGGCAGCCGCAAAGACTGGTTTGAGTCTAGTTTGATCGTCAAATTGGCTGTCGTGGCCTTAATTTTCCTCTCCATCTTTTTCTGGATTGAGCTAACGCGTAAACGTCCCTTTATTGAGCTAAAGCTGTTTATGCAGCGGAATTTTGGGCTGGCAACGATCGTCAATGTGGCGCTGGGCATTGGGCTATATGGCTCGGTTTACCTGTTGCCGCTGTATCTGGCTCAAATTCAGCAATACAACGCCATGCAGATTGGTGAAGTGATTATGTGGGCAGGCTTGCCCCAGCTGTTTTTGGTGCCGTTTGTGCCAAAGCTGATGCAAAAAATCGACATTCGGCTGTTGATTGGGATTGGGGTCAGCCTATTTGCCGTGAGCTGCTTTATGAATTCCAACATGACCCACGATACGGCGATCGATCAATTGCGCGGGTCGCAACTCGTACGGGCATTGGGTCAGCCGTTAATTATGGTGCCGCTCTCGTCGATCGCCACTGCGGGGATTCCTCCAGCTCTGGCAGGTTCGGCCTCAGGCTTGTTTAACATGATGCGAAATTTAGGTGGCTCTTTCGGCATTGCGGTTCTCGCTACAATGCAAAATAACCGAGAGCAATTTCATTCCAATCGCGTGGGTGAATCGATCTCAATCTATGATCCGGCGACGCAGCAGCGGATTGATCAACTGACGCAGTTCTTTGCCAGCAAAGGCTCTGATCTGACGACGGCAAAGACTCAGGCGATCGCTTCGCTAGACAACATGGTTCGGCGGGAGGCATCGGTCATGGCGTTTAATGACTGTTTTTACTTCATTGGCGTTGCCTTATTGCTGAGCGGTATTGCTGTCTTGTTCTTTAAGAAAGTGAAAGGGAGTGGAAGTGCCGGAGCGCATTAGCGGCAGGATGACCCAAGCCGATCGGCATGAGAAATCAGGGGTTGGCTGTTGACCCTGAGCGATGACTTTTAGGGTTAGAAGAAGTGCTCCTAAAATAAAATTCATCGCCGGATCAAGCAGCGTCAGAAATTAAATTGGTATCATTCTCAGGCTGGCACTTGGTCTGGCTGACTCGGTTTAATCTTGCTTAGTGTAGTCTATGTCTTCTTCTGCTTCCCCCAAAATTCTGTTGATCGATGGGCATTCCCTGGCGTTTCGCTCCTACTTTGCTCATGCCAAGGGGCGAGAGGGCGGCTTACGCACTTCTACAGGCATTCCCACCAGCGTCTCCTATGGCTTTCTCAAGGCGTTGCTGGATACCCTAGAAGCGGAAAAACCGGAATACTTGGCGATCGCCTTTGACTTGAGCGATCCCACCTTTCGCCACGAAGCTGACGACACCTACAAAGCCGGACGACCCGAAGCGCCTGAGGACTTTGGCCCAGACATGCTCAACCTACAGGAGCTACTTCAGGCGCTCAATTTGCCCGTGCTGACGGCTCCTGGCTATGAGGCAGACGACATCATCGGCACTTTGGCGCATCGCGCTCGTCACGAAGGCTGGCAGGTCAAGGTGCTGTCGGGCGATCGCGACCTATTTCAGTTGATCGATCCCGAAGGGCAAGTCAAAATCCTTTACCTCAGCACGGTCTTTGGCAAGGGCACGCCCCTGCCCAAAGAGTTTGGCGTGCAGGAAGTCAAAGACAAGATGGGCATCTTGCCGTCGCAGGTTGTAGATTACAAAGCGCTCTGTGGCGACAGCTCCGACAATATTCCGGGGGTGCGGGGCATTGGCGATAAAACTGCCGTCAATCTTCTCACCACCTATGGCTCTCTCGAGAGGGTGTATGCCTCGCTAGACGAGATCAAAGGCGCAACTAAGAAAAAGCTGGAAGAGGGTAGAGACTCCGCCATGCACTCGCAGTATATGGCGCAGATTCATCTCGATACGCCTGTTGCAATTAACCTCGAAGATTGCAAACTGCAAGGCTTTGATGCCCAGCAGCTAGAGCCGCTGCTCGAAAAGCTAGAGTTGCGTACTTTTCAGCGGCAAATCAATAAAATTCAGCGGGTGTTGGGCGGCGAATCCCTGCCTGAAGATCCTTTAGCTGGCTCACCTGCTCCTCGCCCTTCGCCCTCTTCCGGCTTTAACGACGACACCTGGTTCTTTAGTGCTGCCGACACGCAGGACAGTCAGCAGCTTGTTACGGCTGCGATCGCGCCGCAAGTGATTGACACGCCCGAAAAGCTGGCAGCGCTGATTGAGCAACTGCAAACGCTGCAAGATGCTGCTGCACCTGTGGCCTGGGACACGGAAACCACGGCGCTTGATCCGCGAGATGCTGAACTGGTGGGCATTGGCTGCTGTTGGGGGGCAGGTTACGACCAGGTGGCCTACATTCCGCTGGGGCACCGAGCCGGACAAAACCTCGACAAGGCTGAAACGCTGGAGGCGCTGCGCCCGATTCTGGAAAGTGAGGATCATCCCAAAGCGCTGCAAAATGCCAAGTTCGATCGCCTGATTCTGCGCTGTCAAGGAATTGACCTTCAGGGGGTGGTGTTTGACACGATGCTAGCTAGCTATGTGCTTGACCCAGAAACAACCCACAACCTCAGCGATTTAGGGCTAAAGCATCTCAACCTCAAATCCCAGAGCTATACCGACCTCGTGCCTAAAGGCAAAGATATTGCCGATATTGCGATCGATCAGGTCGCCCTTTACTGCGGCATGGATGCCTATGAGGTGTTTCAGCTCGTGCCGATCTTGCGATCGCTGCTTCAGCAGCTCCCCGATCTCGATCGCCTGTTGCTAGAAGTTGAACTCCCCGTAGAGCCTGTGCTGGCCGAAATGGAGTATGTGGGCGTGCGTATCGACATTGCCTATCTCCAGGAATTCTCAAAACGGCTAGAAACCGATCTAGAGAACATTGCCCATAAAGCCTACGAAGCCGCAGGGCAGACTTTTAACCTGGGTTCGCCTAAGCAGTTGGCCGAGCTGCTGTTTGAAAAGCTAGGACTCGATCGCAAAAAGTCTCGCAAGATGAAGACAGGCTACTCTACCGATGCGGCCACGCTAGAGAAGCTTCAGGGCGATCATCCCGTCGTGGATGCGATCGTCGAAAATCGCACCCTCGCCAAGCTCAAGTCTACCTATGTCGATGCCCTACCTCTGCTGGCGCGACCCGATACCCACCGGGTTCATACCGACTTTAACCAGGCGATCACGGCTACTGGACGGCTGTCTTCTTCCAATCCCAACCTGCAAAACATTCCCATTCGCACGGCTTTTAGCCGCCAGATCCGCGCGGCCTTCATCCCCGAACCGGGCTGGCTGATGGCGGCAGCGGATTATTCCCAAATTGAGCTGCGCATCCTTGCCCATCTGAGCCAAGAGCCTGTGCTGCTGGAAACCTACCGCAAGAACGAGGATGTGCATGCGCTGACGGCACGGCTGCTGTTTGAGAAAGACGACATCACCGCCGAAGAACGCCGTCTGGCCAAGGTGATCAATTTTGGGGTGATCTACGGCATGGGGGCACAGCGGTTTGCCCGTGAGTCGGGCTTCAAGTCGTCTGATGCCAAGGGATTTATTGAGCGGTTTAACGATCGCTATGCTCAAGTCTTTGGCTATTTGCAGCAGATGCAGCGAGAGGCGATCGCCAATGGCTATGTCACAACCATCAGGGGTCGCCGCCGCTATTTCAACTTTGGCAGCGAAGCCCTCAAGGCGCTGCGGGGTAAAGATCCCAACAGCATTGACTTGGGCAAAATCAAGACCCGCGATCAGTACGATGCCCAAATGCTGCGTGCTGCTGCCAATGCCCCAATTCAAGGCTCTAGTGCTGACATTATCAAAATCGCAATGGTGAAGCTGCATCAGGTGCTCAAGCCCTATCGCGCCAATTTGCTGCTGCAAGTGCATGATGAACTGGTGTTTGAAGTGCATCCTGACGATTGGGCAGAACTTCAGCCTCAGATTAAGTCCGCGATGGAATCTGCCGTAGCGCTAAGCGTGCCGCTGCTCGTAGAGATTCATGCCGGACAAAACTGGATGGAGGCCAAGTAGGCTGATCTCTCCGATGCCTCTATCGCTACGGGGCATTAAATTTTGTTACCTAACGAAGTAAACTACCTGAAGCAAAGGACAAGCACAGAGGATTTTTTATTGTGACCTTAGCAGAGTTTGGTTTGCTGTTTCTATCTCTGTTGGCGAGTGTGGGAGGCCAGTTTTTGCTTAAGGCCGGAGCCTTGAAGCTCGGCAAGGTCAGCTCTAGCAACGTGGCTAGCCACATTTTAGGCATGGTAACTACCCCAGAAGTGGTGGCCGGGATCGCCCTGTATGGCTTAGGAGCGATCGCCTATATCCTCCTGTTGACCCGCGTCAATCTTAGTGTCGCCAGCCCCTCGATCGCCCTCAGCTATGTCTTTGCCGTGCTGATTGGCTTCTTTGTATTTAAAGAAGCCATTCCGATTCAGCGTGTCGTGGGTCTAGGGTTTATCGTGTGCGGCGTACTGCTGGTGCTGTGGAAGAAGTAGCGCCGCCCCGCCTCTGGTGCAAGCTAATGGGTTGCAGACTAATCGGTGCTAATCATTTCGTTCTCGGGGTTGACCAATCGATAGAGCTTCTGCTTAATTTGAGCATCAAACACTTCCCACTTCATGCGGGTATAGTCGGCATTTTCGTTAAAGCCCGACAAAAAGCCCATCGGAATCTCGAAGCCTCCCGCCATCGATCGCCCACCACCAAAGTAGCGCCCATAGGCATCTTGCCCAAACACCTCTTTAATGAACTCATCCGGATCGAGCGTAATCTTGTTGGTTCGCAATGAACCAATCACCACCTCTAGCTCTTCGTCTTCGTCATGGACAATGCCATAGACGACAGCCGTATGAACGTTTTCTTCGGTGACTAGAAAATCGGCCGCCTGCGGGATCGCATCGCGATCGTCATAGCGCAAGTAGCCCACACCCGCGATCGAAAAGTTGTTTTGCAAGACCCGGTTGCGGAGCGATCGCTCTATGACATTCATCACCCGCTTTGAGCGAGAGGCTTGCAGAATGGAATTGAGTAACTGCGCGTCGTAAAAGCGGCTAAGATAGCCAGCGGCAATAAAGTCTTCTTCTTGCGCCTGCATCAGCCGATTGGTATCCGATCGAATGCCATGAATCAACGCTGTTGCGCATTTGACATGTTCGCCGTTGCTGCTATCAAGCTTCAGCAGTCCGGCCTGCAAGTACTGTGAAAACAGCGTGGCGGTTGCCCGCGCCTGGGGACGCAGATCGATAAATTCGGCCTTGAGGTTGCCCTGCGCCATGTGGTGATCAATCACGGCCACGATCGGCAAGTTGGCCTGCTGCACCTGCGCCAAAAGCTGGGTCGTTGTGCCCTGCCCATCGACCAAAACACAGCCTTGATAGCTAGAAAAGTCTTTCTCTTTGGCGGCCTGAGCCGTGCAGCGTTGCGCAGGCAAGCCCGTCAGCTTCACCAGAGCAATGTTTTCCTGGTGGCTGAGGGTACCCGCATAGTAAATGTCGCAAGAAATATCATATTGCTGAGCAATCAGCTTATACGCCCACGCGCAAGACAGCGCATCGGGATCAGGAAAATCTTGCAGCAGAATCAAGTGGCGATCGCCTTGGTGTCTGATCAGCGTTTGCCTCAAGGCTTCTGCTTTCTGATCGGCTAAGCGTCCGCTCTGGGAAGCTGCCTGAAGCTCAGGTGTGAAAGCCGACGGCTCAGCGATCGTCTCTGACGAGGGCAATAGAGCGCTAACTTGATTCCCGGTTGCTGCTTTTGTCCGGTTAGATATTCTGCTGTCAGACGCTTTACTGTCAGATACCTTGCCATCAGATTTCGTAGCGGGTGATTCCGCCATGAGTAAAGAGCCATGCCCAACTTGAAGCGATTCTGATTCCATATATCTCAATTTTAGAACAGTGGGCTGACGCAACCCCAAACTAGCTGAGAGCTGCGATCGGCTAGGTGAATCCCAAAAAACAAATCCCAAAAAACTGAATCTTCAGTAGCCAAAGCTTTAAACCAAAAGCCTAGTCAGAAATCCGCCTTTCTCAGCGGTCAATCCCCGCTTTACCTAGATTACCGCCGATGCTTATCGGAGTTTCTAGCAGGTTGCAGATTATTCCTAGAGGCTAAGCTATTCAGTCCAGCAGCTCCAAACAATGCACACTCCTTTGATCATCGCAAAAAATCTATAGTTCCAACTCCTTCTAAGAAGAGACTTTAGTAGAAATTACCGCCCCCAAAAGCAGTAAATCTACGGCTTGGAGCATTGTCCTTAGCAAAAACCCCTCACTTGAAAATCTAGCCAGGGGTTTAGATACCAATTACATATTTTTGCCACTCTTGGTGAACGCCGCTTTTAATGTGTTTCTTCACTTCAAAATAGAGTCCACTGTGAGGTCTATGGGGAATCATCCGCAGGGGCATGTTGGCTTCTTTGGGGGTACGGCTCCCTTTTTTGACGTTGCAGCGCACGCAGGCCGTCACAATATTTTCCCAGGTATCTTCTCCGCCTCGCGATCGCGGTATCACATGATCTAACGTCAGGTCATCGCCAACATAGCCGCAGTATTGACAAGAGTGACTGTCTCGATGGAGGATGTTTCGGCGGGTCAGTGGAATCTCTTTGTAAGGCACTCGCACATAGTGGCGTAACCGAATGACGGTGGGTAGAGGCATCTCTGAATACACAACCCTGCCGTTGTGTTCTACCTGCTCTGCTTTCCCCTTAATCAGCAAGACGACCGCTCGTCGCCAGCTAGTGATATTGAGCGGTTCATACGAGGCGTTGAGAACCAGAACCTTACCCATCGATTCTTTGTAAAAGAAAGGTTTCACAGATAGTAACATAGTTGGCACTGAGTCTGGGAGAGATCCCGCCTGGTGCCACCGCAACACGCGGCCTAATGGTGTTACTTGAGGAGTGAACTGAAGATGTTGAGTTGGGATGTGACCCCCAGTTTGTCTTCAATGCAGCGAGAACGAGCCTGGGTAGAAATTGATTTAGGGGCGCTGGCGCACAACGTGCGGCAGATTAAGCGGTTGCTCATGCCCCAAACCGCTCTCATGACGGTTGTTAAAGCAGATGCCTATGGTCATGGAGCCGTAGCAATCGCCCGCGTTGCCTTACAGCAAGGAGCCGATTGGCTGGGAGTTGCTACTGTTCCTGAAGGCATTGAGCTGCGAGAAGCGGGGATCATCGCTCCGATTTTGCTTTTGGGTGCAGCCCATACCGCTGACCAGGTTAGGGCGATCGCTGAGTGGCACTTGCAGCCTACGCTCTGTACTCCCAAGCAGGCGATGGTTTTCTCGGAGGTGCTGGCTAATGCCGAACGGCTGGGCAACGAGCCTTTGCCCGTTCATCTCAAAATTGACACAGGCATGTCGCGGTTGGGGATGCCTTGGCAGGAAGCCGCTGAGTTTGGCAGCTTGGTGGGTCGGCTGCCGAATTTGCACATCGCCAGCGTCTACTCTCATTTGGCAACGGCTGACAGTGAAGATCCCGCTATTATGCGGCTCCAGCATCAGCGGTTTGAGGCTGCGATCGCTCAGCTCAGAGCAAGTCATATCTCACCTCCGCGCTTGCATCTGGCCAATTCTGCTGCCACCTTGGTCGATAGCCATTTGCACTACGATATGGTGCGCACTGGGCTTGCCACCTATGGTCTTTATCCTGCCCCTCATCTTCGGCAGGTGATTGACCTGAAGCCCGTCATGCAGGTGAAGGCGCGAGTGACCCAAGTGAAGACGATCGGGGCTGGTACGGGAGTGAGCTATGGCTACACCTATATTGCCGATCGCGAGATTCAGATGGCGGTGGTTGGCATTGGCTATGCCGACGGCGTTCCTCGCAATCTTTCCAATCAAATGACTGTACTGGTGCGAGGCCAGCAGGTTCCCCAAATTGGTGCCGTGACGATGGATCAGCTCATGCTAGATGTGAGTGCCATTCCTGATTTGCAAGAGGGTGAAGTGGTTACGCTGCTGGGACAAGATGGCAAACACCAAATTACAGCAGATGACTGGGCAGAAAAACTAGGAACGATCTCCTGGGAAATTTTGTGCAGCTTCAAACACCGCTTGCCGCGCGTGGCAGTGGGTCGCGCCTCAGAGTTGCGTGCTGTTCGGCAAGAATAGGCGGTGGGTTCTAACAAGATTCAATTGATCAAAAATTAGCGATCGAAAATTAGGGTTTTGTGGCGCGTGCCATAAAACCCCAGAAAGCTGTTTTCCACTTTTTTCCAAAGATCTTGCGCTGATCAGGTGGCATGCCTGACGAGATTTGCTATCATAAGTAAGCCTTACTACCTGGAGAGGTGGCTGAGTGGTCGAAAGCGGCAGATTGCTAATCTGTTGTAGGTTTTAGGACCTACCGAGGGTTCGAATCCCTCCCTCTCCGTCAATCCATAGTTTATTGTGGGAAGCACGAAGCGCTCCCCACAATAAGAGTCCAAAGAGCGCTTGCTATGGCTATAAAAGCCGATCGCAGTTTTTTTTCGTCAGGTAAACCCTTTGCAAAAGACCAGCCTCTGTCTGTCTAAACCCTGTAAGGGTGTGCAGAAGAGGCTGGAGGCGCAGTTAGGAGGTATCTTGTCTTTTAAGGTAATGGCAGAAGCGCAATTTTCTTTTGCTTTTAACAAGTTCTTAAGCTAGAGCCGTCATCTACTACGCTTCCAAACATACGCTTTCAAACAATCCAGCCTCTGTGCAAACGGCCTGAAGAGGGCGATCCCAAGTATCGATCGCGAGTGTAGGCAAGCGGGCGAAATCAAACACAAGGCCGATCGTGGGCTTGTTCGCCCAGTTTGGCAGACTGAGCAGGCGATCGTAAAAACCGCCCCCATAACCCAGTCGGTAGCCCCGTCGATCGCAAGCTATAGCCGGAACCAAAATTAGATCAACATCTTGCGATTGCAGGATAGGGTTATCGGCAGGGGGTTCTGGGATGTTGTGGGCACCCGAATGCAGAGACTGACTGGGCGACCACGCATGCCAGACCAGAGATTTGCCTACACAGCGGGGCAGCCCCCATTGGCGGGGCAGATGCCACAGCGGGCTGAGATCTGGCTCTTGCCGAACGCTGACATAAGACAAAATGGTGCGTGCCTGAATAAATCGATCGCAAGATTGTAGATGGGCACAGATTCGATCGCTGTTTTCGCGCCAAATTTCCTGGGGCAAAGCTCGACGGGTTACTAGAAGCGATCGTCGCAGGGCAGTTTTTTCTATCTTCCTCTGATCTATCTGTGCTTGAGTTTCAGATTCAGGGGATGGGTTGGCATTCATGCAGGGCACATAGAAATAGTTTGCTCAATGGCTTTTCTAAATTGCCATTGAACGGCAGTATTGCTGATTTTATTGTCTCCGTTCCGCCGGGTGCAAGCTAGGAATAAAGCTAGATCACAGAGGTAACGTTGGGCAAATCCCCGATTCCACTCTCAGGTAACGGGTGCATTCTTCGGTAGTGAGTTGGCGAAGGCTGCGATCGTGAGCCAGCTTGAGCAACATCTCCCAGGTGCCTGCCCAGAGATGGACTTTACCCTCCCTAGTCCGGGTGGCAATGTATTGCCCATCGGGGCTAAAAGCCGCTTGCAGTAATGGAATGGGTGATTTCCCCGCAGCATCAGGTCGCAAATGAGCTTGCTTATGACCCGTGTGGGCATCCCAAATCAAAGCGGTTCCATCAGCGCTGGCCGTTATGAGCGATCGCCCATCGGGGCTAAACTCAACGCTAAGCACTTCTGCCTGATGCCCAGCCAGCAAAAATTGCTGCTTGCCCGTCTGCACATCCCAGATTCTTGCCGTACCATCCCAGCTTGCTGTAGCAACTTTGCGTCCATCAGGACTAAAGCGGCCGCTGGTGACTGCATCAGGTTGGTGCAAGATCTCAACCGTTTGCCCAGAGGCTATCTGCCAGATCCGCAGGGTGTGATCCCAGCTTGCGGTCACGATCTGCTGTCCATCAGGGCTAAAGCTCGCCTGTTGCACTTTAGCTTCATGACCTTGAAAAACCTTCAGCAGTTGCCCCGTTTCCACATCCCAGAGGCGCACCGTCAAGTCGTCTGCTATGCCCAGGATCTGATGACCATCGGGACTAAAGCTAAGCTGACTGATGCTGAGGGGTTCACCGCCGGACTGAGATCCGGTCTGTGAACCAGGCTGAGTTCCCATCTGTGCGAGAGGCGCGGCGGCAATGGCTTCATGCAGAACTCTACTCAAAGGCGCAACTTGCCCGGATGTCGATCGCCAATTGCGAATTCTCAACCGCCGCTTCATCGATTGGTCAGCCCGAATGCGCCACATCTCAATTTGCCCTTCTGTAGTCGCTGTGGCCATCTGCTGTCCGTCAGGGCTGAGGGCTACCCCACTCAATCGACTGCCATCTGCTGGAGTAAGCAGGCTTTCAGATAAGACTCTTTGGGGATTCAGCGAGGCGGTTTGAACTGCCGCTTGCATCCTCTGTGTAGAAGTCGGTGGGGTGTTTTGGGGTAGGGGAGTTGCAACAGGTCTTTCATGTGCAGTCGTAGACAGCATATACAGATTAGATTCATGGATGACCCGCTCTCCCATTAAAGCTGAGAGGTTTCGCCAAATGTTTTGCGGCTCAATCACAGCCCGATAGCTAGGAAGAACCGATGGCGATGCTGGGCTAGGAGTCGGTAGAGCATCCGTCAAAATTTGCCAATTTTGCAGCTTGCCCTCGGATGTCACCGTCATGAATCGAGTGGCGATCGCCCCCGGCTTTAGGCCATTGACTCCAGACTCAGCTTTGGGTGGGGTGTCTGCAAAAGGTTGAGTAGCGCTGCCTGCACTGGGAAAAAACATTGACCACTCCACTACCGCATGGGGCAAATTGATCGTAGGCAATTCGCCCCCCGCCTCTGTTGACCACAGCCTGACAAGGCCAGCCGCACCCGTCGCCACATAAGTACCATCGGGGCTAAACTCTGCTGATTCTAGTTTCCCTTGGCTTTGAAGGGTGCCCACTTCTTGCCCGGTTTGCGTATTCCACAAATAGAGTGGTTCAATGCCCTCAGTTAGAGCACCCTTCGTCAAAATGAAGCGGCCATCAGGGCTAAACCGCAGAAGCAAATCTGCTGACTTTTGTAAAAGCACTCCATTGGGCGGCACCAGTTCTGTTTGCATCCGACCCGATCGCAGGTTCCAGAGCCAAGTTTGCTGTGAGTTGGCGATCGCCAATAGACTTTCATCTGGACTAAATTGCAAATGGGTTGCTGGCTGAAGGGCAGAACCCGACTGAGGACTAGATGGGGAATCCGGTTGAGCGAGGGGCAGAAAAGCTTGGCGAAGCTGCCCTGTAGAAGTCCAAAGGCTGATTTTGCCATCGGTTGTGGTTGTTGCAATCTGACCGCTAGGGCTAAAGCTGGCATAGGTAACAGGACTGGAATGCAGGAGAGGCACTAAAGCTTCGAGCTTCAATATCTGTGCGGGTGCCTGCGCTGGCGTAGCTACCAGCCGCCAGATCTGTACGGTGTGAGAGATTGCTGAGACAGAAGGTGTTGAGACAGAAAGTTCTGTGCTAGAAGATCCTATGCCAGAGGGTACCGCAAGCAGCATCTCTCCATTGGGGCTAAATTGCAGATGACTGACATCGCTGGTTTGAGGTAAATGGGCTTGCAGTTTCCCAGTATCCGCTTGCCAGAGAGAAATCGATCGATCGCTCTGCGCCGTTGCAATCCATTTGCCGTTAGGGCTAAATATCACCTGTTTGACGGGAGCCAAACTGATGAGTTGCAGTCTCACCTTTCCAGTTTCCACAGACCAAATTTTGACCCGTGGCGAATGATGCGCAATTGCCGCGACCTGCCCCCCATCAGGACTAAAGGCGATCGCCTCAATGGCTGTCTTTTCCTGATGGGGTTCTGCCCATGAGAGCAGTTGGGCGGGTTGCAGAGGGGTGTTCAAAATAGTTTGAGCATCAATCACCCAAAGCCGTAACGTGCCATCGGCTCCTGCGGTCGCTAAATGACGGCGATCGGGACTAAAGGCAAGCTGATGCACAGCGCCTTTGTGCCCCTGTAGCTCAAGCTGAAGACGCAAATCCTTTAAGGCAGCACGCAGGCTAGATTGAGTTTCGTAGTTAGCACTGCCCGACTCTGCGGCCAAGCGGCTGACCAATAGTGCTGTCATGGGGTCGCTGCTGGAGTCTTGCAGAATGGTTTGGGCGATCGCTGCCCTTTCTCGCGCAGTTGCAAGCTGAACCTGCTGCTCTCTCTCAACCTGAGAATGGACGGTGCCACGATACTGACTCAAAACGGCTGCC
This sequence comes from Coleofasciculaceae cyanobacterium, assembly GCA_036703255.1. GTDB lineage: Bacteria > Cyanobacteriota > Cyanobacteriia > Elainellales > Elainellaceae > Drouetiella. The sequence continues at coordinate 9,457 of DATNPL010000139.1, read as the reverse complement.
AAGGTTACGAGCAAAATTGTAGGGACTGCAACTCGCAACTGCCGAGACTCGCGTCTGGCACGACGAATCTCAGCATGACTGGCAGCTATGTAGGCTTGTGCCAAAGCCGAGAGTTCATGGGCGTGGGTACGTTGAAAGTCCTCGGCATCTCTAAGGCGCAGGCCATGCAGTAGCAACTCTCCCGCAGGTCGTCCAACGCTATCCCACTCTTGAGCCGCCTGCTCAAACCGCCGCATTCGTCGCATCATATCTCGACTCTCATCCAGCCAGCTTCGCAGCAGTCCCCAATGGCGAATGAGGGTTTCATGCACAACATCTACCCGTTCCCCAGTCAAGCGTGGGTTGAGTCCTGTTGAGCCTGAGCCTGTTGAACCCAAGCCTGTTGAGCCTGAGCTTGTGCAATCCAAAACTTTAGAGTTTGCGATCGCTACAGCTCTGTACTCATCTGGGATTCCAGGCGATCGCTGTCCATCGTCATGGCTCGTGACAACAAGCTTTGCCGCCACCATTTTCTCTAATACCTGCTCAACCAGCTCGATCGGAAAGGCTGCGCTGACTAATTCAGACTTCATCACCCGACGGCGGGTATCTTCTGTACCTTCCCCAAGCTGGGTGAGCGCCAGAAAAATCCGTTTAGCGACCTGCTGTTCCTCTGGCGTGAGCTGATTAAAGACATGAGAGGCGCGTTTTTGTAATGTTCCGCGCACGCCCCCTAACTCCTGATATGCCTCCAGCGTCAGTCGCGCTACGGCACCCTCAGCCCCGGTACGGCGATGATTCCAGAGTTCTAGCAATGTGTACTGCAAAAGCGGCAGCTCTCCTGGTGCCCCAATTACATCTAGCATCATGTTGTAGACCAAGCTTGGCTCACAGACCAGCCCAATTTTTTGAGCGGGCTTGAGAATCGTTGCCTTAATTTGCTCATACTTGAGCGGATTGACCACCACACCATGTTGCTCAATGTTTTGAGCCAACCCTTCATAGAGGGCGCACTTAGACTGAAAATCAGACCGGAGGGCGATCGCCACGCTGAGGGCGCTGTCGGTTGCCAAAGCCCCCATCAGGCAATTGAAGAACTGCTGGCGCTCCTGTTCTGCCCGAGAACCCCTCGACAAAGTAAAAACTTCTTCAAATTGATCAATGATCAGCAGCAGGCGAGGCCGAACGGTTCCAGAGGCACTTGTCGTTTCCAGAGGCAAACTGGCCTGCACCAATTGCGCCAAGCCCCTGCTACCGTCCTGCAAAAAAGTCTCTGCTCGGCGTAGCTGCTCTGCTCGTTCTAAGCCACCCAGATTGGGATCAATAAAAGCGCAAGCCAGACTTTTGAGGGGATGCTCACCCGGCGTCAGAAACTTAATTCGCCACTGGAGCGGGGCACGTTGTTTTAAGGTAGCGACAAGACCCGCTCGGACGAGAGAAGATTTGCCAATGCCTGAAGCCCCAACAACGGCCACAAAGCGATCGCTCTGAAGCTTTGTCACTAGCTCTAACGTTAGATCTTCTCGCCCAAAGAAATACTCGCTGTGGTGCTCATCAAAACATTCCAGGCCGCGATAGGGACAGATACTGCTGGTTTTTTGTGCCTTAGGGGCAAGAGGTTTGCCGCCTTCGCATCGCGTCAGAATAATTTCGCTACCCGAGCTTTCAAATAAAGGCTGCTGAATTTCGTCCTTGAGATGGTGGCTGACCCAATCTGTCAGAGAGTGGCTAGTGACCGCTCCGGCCGCCACTCGGCTGGGGTCTAGCCCCGTCAGAATAGCCTGGGTAAAAATGCTGTAGGGGCTTTCTAGCGATTCATAGGCAGTTTCATATTCGCGGGAAGCTGCCATAAATAGGCGATCGGTGCCCGGACGTGCGCCCGGATCAGCTTCAAGGAAGTGGAGAAATTCGCCGCTATGGCAGCAATCTAAAATAATGATGCGCTGACGCACAGGGCTTTCTTGCAGCAGTCGCCGCAGCCAAAATAGCGACAAACCGTAGATACCTTTGTCGGGATTAGAGTCACTCAACGCCAAGTATCCCTCTTGAATACCCACCTCACGCTGAATGCCATGTCCTGAAAAATAGAAGAGTGCCGTATGCGGAATTGTGCTGCCTTTGGGCTTAAACAAATTCACGAGAGATGTTTCTAACTCCCGTAGCGTAATGGCTGTTTTAATCCCGATTTGAGGTTTACCAGATTGAATCACCTCTGGCAACCGATGCACCCTGAATTCTCCGTAGGTATGAAGCTGTTGGGCGATCGCTTCCGCGTCTTGGGCAGGCGCTTGCAAACCTGCCATAAACTTATACGTATTAATTCCAACAACCAGAGCATCCCGTGACATCGATATACCTCATCCAAAGCTATTTAATGCTCGTAAGTTTCTTCTGTTTGAAAATTACGAAAGCGCAAAGCTTGTTTAAATAAAAATTTGTAGATAGACGAACTTAAACATGAGTTATGTCTAATTCTGCGTATTGCATTCTTGCTAATCTTCCTCATTCATCCCGCAGCAGATCGATGACGCCAATGGCGCAGATTTTCACTGGCAATCTCACTTACAAGCAGGAGGCTTTAAGTCTTCTGCTTGTAAGTTCTTATCTAAATAGATGACTGCGTACACACGTTGATATAGAGAGTTTTAAGGCTCTCAAGAGGGAGATTTTCAAGCGATCAATCAGCAGTTAGAGATGAATGAGACAAGCGAATGCTCAGCCCGACTCTAAACGATGCTCAGTTGCCAAACGGGCGCCTAGAGCGATCGCCAATAGATGGTTCAAAAGACTCCTAAAACTAAATGTTTGTGAGCCAGCCTCATCTTCACCTCTGCCGCCTTTGTTTCGTCCAGTGTTTTATTCAGCAGAATAGCTGTAGACAGAAGGAAACTCTATGTAGCTTTCTGGTGAATGGATAGAACGCTCTTCTTTCTACTTTTATTCAAACTAAGTTGAGAAAAGTGTTCTAGAAACAAGAAATTTTCATTTCGGTAAATATCTCAATGATTCTTATCTACTTAAATTGAAGATATCTAAAAAGAAGGGGGTTGTCCAAGGGGGTGAGAACCCTCATGTCATCGACCTTTGGTTGTCTAAAAGCTGTTGAGTATCAACTTCTTGAACCGCTTTTTCTTCAATTAGGAACTGTCCCGTCAAAGTACGCAACCTCATTACCTAGATCTAAATAGATGCCATACTTCTCCATAGAAATTAGGAGACTGATTGACTCTTTCCCTAGGAAATCTGTGATGACTCCGTAAATTTTCTGAGAGGCTACTGGGCAACAACAGATAACTATGAAGTTGCGATGAAGCTATATGAAGGAATGATAAAGCGATGAGCATGAAGCTGAGCCAAATTCATGCAGAAATGGGTTGTCATCCACCGCAGACTCCAACCATTCTTTGAAGTTAAACAGATTTAATTATGGATAAATCCTTATTAATTGAGGATTGATATCTATTTCCTATAGGTCGCTGGCAAACTTTGCCTCACAAACCTAGAAAAGTATCACAGCAATACCAAAAAGTAGGGCTGATCCGTCCAGATCTGTAAATATACGAGGTAGCATGGCAGACTCAAGAGAATTATTTTCTGCTGAAACGTACAACTGGCGCAGAAGATAGCGTTTTTTGGCGGATTGACCGAAATTGACTGCATCGGTTAAAAGCAGAGGTCAGTAATTTGCCTTAATAGGCATGAACTTCGATCGACCCTCTCAAAACATTTGCGTCCAATAGCATTCATCTCTTGACTCTAGATCTACGGCCATAGCCTACGGTCAAGAGCTGTTCAATGCGGTTAAGCAACACTGTTTGCGCAGATCTTGCGTCTGTTAAAAACCATTAGGGACTCTACACAGATTGAAAAAACCCTCGGTACAATAGGGTATAACTTCAACTTTGAAGACCAATTACTCTGGTCAAGCGTGTCAATCGAAACTATTTACGGACAGCTCCAAGGCTTAAAACCCAACCAACTCAAACAGTTACAGCGGCTGTATCATCAGCGACTGCCGGGTGATTGTTTGACCACGCCAGAGTTTGCGCAACGCCTAGCCGCCATTAGCACTGAAATTTCTCAACCCCTTTGCGCCTATATCAACCGTCGGGGACAGGTGATTCGGGTAGGAGTCGGCACTGTGCGGCAGACTCAGATTCCGCCATCGGAGTTGCCTCGCTACGGTGCCGAACGGTTGAGCGGTATTCGCTGTGTGGCCACACAGCTGAAGATGGAAGCCCCTAGCGAGTCTACCTTGACGGCAATGGCGCTGCAAAGGCTGGATGCCCTGGTGATGCTAACGCTATCGGGTGGCGGCTTTGAGCGACGTGGCGGGGGCGCTACTGGCTACATCAAAGAAACTTACTTGGCGCATCTTGTGCCTCACCCTGAGGCGCATTGGACGGTTTCTCCTTCCCTCAGCCTAGAGGTGCTAACCCAGCAAGACTTTTTGGGCTTAACAGAAAGTTTGGAGGAAGAATTTCGCCGAGAGTTTGTGGCGCAACAGGTCGATGTTGGCCGCGATCGCGTCCTCTTGGTGGGCTTAATGACCGATCGCACAAGCAGCCAGCGCTTCCAGGACGGGCTTATTGAAGTGACGCGATTGGTAGAAACAGCGGGCGGCGAAGTGTTGCAAGTGTTGCGGCAAAAGCGCTCTCAGCCTCATCCCCAGACTGTAGTGGGGGAAGGAAAAGTTCAAGAGATTGCCCTTTCTGCGCAAACAGTAGGCGCGAATTTAATTGTGTTCGATCGCGATCTGTCTCCGGCTCAGGTGCGAAATTTGGAACTGCAAATTGGCGTTCGAGTGGTCGATCGCACCGAGGTGATCTTAGATATCTTTGCCCAACGGGCGCAGTCGGGTGCCGGGAAACTCCAGGTCGAGCTGGCACAGCTAGAATACACCTTGCCGCGTCTGTCTGGGCGGGGGCGCTCTATGTCTCGCTTGGGCGGCGGCATTGGCACGCGGGGGCCAGGTGAAACCAAGCTGGAAACTGAACGTCGCGCCATTCAGCGCCGGATCACGCGCCTTCAGCAGGAGGTAAATCAGCTTCAGGCGCATCGATCGCGCATGCGACAGCAGCGGCAGCATCAGGAGGTGCCCTCGATCGCCATTGTTGGCTACACCAATGCGGGCAAGTCTACGCTGATGAATGCCCTAACCAATGCCGAAGTCTACATTGCCGATCAGCTCTTTGCCACCCTTGACCCCACAACGCGGCGGCTCAACGTCACGCATCCTAAAACACAGGAAGGAATCGGCATCATTCTCACAGACACGGTGGGCTTTATTCACGATTTGCCGCCTTCGCTGGTGGATGCCTTCCGCGCCACCCTAGAGGAGGTGACAGAAGCCGATGCCCTGCTGCATGTGGTGGATTTGTCTCATCCGGCATGGCAAAGCCAGATCCGATCGGTGATGAAAATCCTTTCCGAGATGCCGATTACGCCTGGCCCTGCGCTATTGGCCTTCAACAAAATTGATCAGGTCGATAGCGATACCCTGGCATTTGCCCAAGAGGAATTTCCCCAAGCCATTTTCATCTCGGCTGGAGAGCGGCTGGGGCTAGAAACGCTGAGGCAGCGGCTTGTTAATCTGATCGATTACGCGATCGCGCCTCACTAGAGATCTGGGGGAGAATAGGAGCCACCTCTCTCCCACAAGACTCGTGTCTCCTATAAGGATCATGACGCTGCCCCAGTTGTTCTTGCGACTCCCGCCTAGAGTCCCAGATAGGTCTTGCTGATGTACTTGGTCAATCGCTTCAGCGGGTTTGCCACATGAGGGGCATGATCGCCTGTAGCGTCGTCCATAACAGATACGCCAATGAGTGCCGCAAAAGCATCATCTGACAGCTCACCTGACTGGTGCTTTTGAAAAGCGTCTACCACCGCCACCAAATCATCTACTGAAAACATAAATCCATTCTGCGAGGCAAACTCCGCCACTACTGGCGCGCGTTCGCCTTTGAGAGCCTCTGTTTCGGCTGAGTCTAGCTCTGCTTCGCTGCTGATGTTGCCATCGCCCACACCCAGCAATGTTTCAAGCTGGTGGCGCAAAGCCTCGTCTTCCGCCGTCTTTTGCATGAATTTGAGAACGGTCGCAGTTGCCATAGCGAAATTACCCCTGGTTTGGCAAGATCGCCAAAATTATAGCAAGAGTCGCTCAGGAAGCCGATTAACAAAAGATAAAGAGTCAGGTTCTCAGCCCTAAAGGTCGAACAGAGCTTGAACGTGAGTCCAGGCATCGGCAGCAGCAGCAGGATTATAGACAGGACGGCGATCGCAGAAAAAGCCATGCTCGGCCCCGGCATAGCGAAAGATTTGGTGGATTACCTGGTGCTTCTGGAGTTCTGCCTCAATTTGCTCAATATGGGCAGGCGGAATGCTGGCATCTTCCAGGCCAAAGAAAGCGTAGAGCTTGCCTGTGATCTCAGCTGTGCGGGCAATCGTCGGTTCACCGCCACCGGGCGTAAAAGTAGGAATGCCTGCCCCATAAAAAGAGGCCGTCGCCTTCACCTCGGGCAGGGTCGCCGCCAGATAGGCAACATGTCCCCCAAAGCAAAACCCAATACAGCCGATCGCCCCCGGTTTTACAGAGGGCAAGGTCTGCAAGTAGGCGATCGTACTTTGAATATCGGCCAGCAGATCATCGGCTCGGGTCTGGTCTTTGTAAATCCGCCCTTGCTTGATATCTTCGGGTTCATAGCCGCTTTCATAGCCGGGGGCAAGACGCTGATAAAGGGCAGGGGCGATCGCCACATATCCAGCCTGGGCAAAGCGATCAACGACATCACGGATATGGGCATTTACGCCAAAAATTTCCTGAAGGACAACAATGGCCGGAAAAGTTTGAATCGTGGCGATCGTCGGCTCCGCTAGATAGGCGGCAATTTGCAGGTCGCCGTTGGCAACCTGCGTGTTAGTCGTGCGAATGCTTGGATTAGTCATGCGGTGTTTGGGTCGTTACGAGTGTTCTCTAGGTTGCAGTTTCGCTAATTTTGGCAATTGCCGCCACCGGGCCGCCCCCCGCTGGGCCTTGATGCTCACTGCCGCCAGACACATACACCATCGGGTCTTGCACCACCGACGCAATCACGGCTCCCACGACGGCACGCGCCATGCGGGTATGGTTGATATCTGAGTCGTCCAGCATGGTATGTCGTCGTCCCAAAATCAAGCCTGATGGATCGGCTTCTGCCTTGGCAAACACATTGACAATATGCGATCGCCCTTGCCCCGTTTGCGCAATCGCCTGCTGCACAGCTTCTACATCCAGAGCATGACGCATGGTGGCATGGTGAATCACGTAATTGCTGGCCGAATGCGCTGCATTGCCCAAGACCAAGATTTCGCAGTTTCGCAGCTCGACGCCCGCCGAGGTAGAAGCCACCGCAGAGTAGAGATCATAGTTGGCACAAATATCAGCCTGAGTCAGGCGATCGCGATCGACTTCCCCAAGGGCGATCGCCACTCCCAGCGCTGCCGCCCCGCGTGAATAGGCCATCGATTGGTAGCTGCTTTGCGCCAGGGCACCGACCTCTGAAGCCATCACCAAGGGACATTTGATCTGGACAAAATGCACGTCGGCTTTCGCTAGCCCTGCCTCAGCGATCGCCGCCTGAACCCCCTTTGCCACGGCATCAACCATCGCTAATGTACCAATCTGCTGAGGCAAAAAGTTTGGCGTATGGCGAACGCCCAGCACTAAACCCCAGTGGCGCGGCTGCTCTACCGGAACGGCCTCGCGGGTAAACACAGTCAAATGAGGACTCAAAACGCCTTCGGTGCCGCCTGACATGACATAAACAATAGAGTCAGCGCTGGCCGGATCGAGTCCTGCCTGACTATATAGAGCCTTGAGATACGTCTTCAGAGTTTGCACAGCAAACCCGCGCGTAAAATCATTAACGCAGCCGTTCCCTTCTGTTTTGCCCAAAATCGCCACAATTTTTGTGGGATCTAGGCTTTGATTTTGAATCAGTTCAGCCAGCGCACTCAGGTCATCTGGGCTACCCTGCGGCACTTTAAACAGCTTAATTTTCATAGAAGAAATTGAAGAGATAGGCGATCGTCATTCCAGTTGCACACAAAGCATGAAATAATCAAGAGTCCGGAGGATATTAAGTCTAGAGAATATTGTCTCCGGAATCATTTCTTTCAGATCATTCCAGGGTGGTTTCTACTTCGTTAATGGGTGCCATCCTGATTTCGCTAGCTGCATCCTGATTTTTTTGACCTGATCTTTTTTGACCTAATCCCAAAGCGGGGAGATAAAAAGTTTAGCAATTCGCGTCCAGCACTTAGAGTCCAGCAATTCGCTATTAGAATTGCAGTAGTTTTCAACAAAGGCTTATTCTGATAAGTCCTATGTTGGAATGCTGCCAAAGGTTGGGGCAGCCGCTCAGTTACAGGCCAGAGCACCGTGGAGGCTTCGATGGTTCGGTTTCATATTCAACCGGATAGCGATATCCCTGCATCTTCGCAGCTTTATAGTCAAATTCGCTTTGCGATCGCCTCTCGTCAGTATCCGCCGGGGCATCGCTTGCCGAGCACTCGGCAACTGGCAATGGAGACAGGGCTGCACCGCAACACCATTAGCAAGGTTTATCGCCAGCTCGAAGAAGATGGTATTGTCGATGCTCAGGCGGGTTCTGGCATTTACGTGCGGGCACAGGGAGATGAAGGCGGCAGTGCTAAGGGACGATCGCCCTCGCCCATTATGGATCAGCACCCTGAAGCCCATAAGCTGGTGCAGCGCAGCTTGGATGAGCTGTTGGGGCAAGGCTGCTCGCTGACCCAAGCACGGGAGCTGTTTCTGGCAGAAATTGATTGGCGGCTGCGGTGTAGCGCCCGTGTGCTAGTAACGGTGCCGACGCAAGACATCGGCGTGGGAGAGCTAATGGTGCAGGAGCTAGAGCAGGCGCTCAATATTCCGGTGCAGCTTGTGCCGATGGAAGAGCTGGCTCAGGTCTTGGATCAGGCGCGATCGGGCACAGTCGTGACCAGCCGCTATTTCATTGGAGAAGCAGAGGCGATCGCCTCTCCCAAATCTGTACGGGTCATTCCGATCGACATTTATGACTATGCTCAAGAGATTCAAAAGCTGCTAAAGCTGCCTAAAGATAGCTGCCTGGGGTTGGTGAGCCTCAGCCCTGGAATCCTGAGAGCTTCGGAGGTAATTGTCTACAGTCTGCGGGGCGAAAGCTTGCTGATTATGACGGCCCAAGCCAATGATAACTATCGCTTGAATGCGATCGTCCGTAGCGCTCAGACCGTCTTTAGCTTCGATCAGGTGAGCTGTAGCGCGGTCAAGGCGGCGGTTAGCGTTGCCAGAGATGATCTGATTCGTGCCCCCAATCTAATCTGCTGCGAAAACTACATTGGGGCAAAGTCGATTAGCTTACTGAAGCGCGAACTAGGGCTAGAGTAGCAGCTCATAGCAATTGTTTTTGGAAGTGCCACGCAAAGCGTGGCACTT
>DATNPL010000129.1:0-9691 GCA_036703255.1 Coleofasciculaceae cyanobacterium | reverse complement strand
TTGAGTGGGGGAAGGGCGATCGCCCTTCCCCCACTCTAGCGTTAGCTGTGCTTAGGCCCAGCGTTGAGCCACTAACTCAGCTAGATCAACCACGCGCTGGCTGTAGCCCCACTCATTGTCATACCAGGCGATCACTTTCACCATGTCGCCGCCCATCACCATCGTTAAGAAAGAGTCTACGATCGACGACTCATCAGTTCCTCTATAGTCGCAAGAAACGAGTTCCAGTTCGCTGTAGCCCAAGATTCCCTTTAGCGAACCTTCAGCGGCAGCCTTCAAAGCTTCATTCACTTGCTCAACGATGGTTGGCCTTTGCACCTGAACCACGAGATCTACGATCGAGACATTGGGTGTGGGCACCCGCAGCGCAATCCCGTTGAGCTTGCCTTTCAATTCGGGCAAGACCAGAGCCACCGCTTTGGCAGCGCCTGTGGTGGTAGGTACGATGTTTAGCGCCGCAGCACGGGCGCGACGCACGTCCCTGTGGCTGGCATCTAGCAGTCGTTGGTCACCTGTGTAGCTGTGGGTTGTGGTCATCGTGCCTTTGATGATGCCAAAGCTCTCGTGCAAAACTTTGGCGACCGGAGCTAGACAGTTGGTTGTACAGCTGGCATTGCTGATGATGTTGTGCTTGTTGTGATCGTAGTCTTGGTGGTTAACGCCCATGACAAACGTTCCATCTTCCCCTTTACCAGGAGCCGTGATCAGCACTTTCTTTGCACCTGCTTCTATATGCTTAGAAGCCCCCTCTTTAGTGATAAACACGCCCGTAGACTCAATGATCAAATCGACATCCCAAGCGCCCCAGGGTAAGTTGAGAGGGTTGCGATCGGACGTACATTTGATGGTGTGACCATTGGCTGTAATTGTATTGTCATCAGCGCTGATGTCGGCATCAAGCTTGCCCAGCATAGAATCGTATCTTAAAAGGTGAGCGTTGGTTCTAGGGTCAGAAGTGTCATTGATTGCCACTACTTCAAGTTGACTGTTCTGCCGTCCCAGCCAGCACCGCAGAAAATTGCGCCCGATTCGTCCAAAACCATTGATCGCTACTCTAGTCACCGCGTCTTGCCCTCTTGCTAGAAATGAAAAGATCGTTAAGTAATGCCTCAAATCATACACGTTTAGGAGTTTGCCTCTCAAGAGTTGGGGATCGTAGTTTTAGCCAAGTCAGAGGAACTCAAGACGCTAAAGTTCTCAAGGGGCAAGGTTTTGAGCTAATAAGTATTTTTGCCTATTATTTTTTCAGATTGAGGCTTTAATCGAGAGGCAACCCTGAGCTTGCTCGGAGATGAGAGCTTAAGCGCTGCTGAGATACCAGATCTCTAAGTTTTATAAAGATTTTTCTGGAGAATATAGTCTCTCACCGCTTCTGGAACAAGGTAGCGGATGGATCGCCGATCGCTACAATATTTCCGAATCAGTTGAGATGAAATTTCTAAGTTGGGCATGTCGAGGATTTGCCATTTCAACTCGATCGCTTCTTCTGCCACTTTTTGGGCAACCTGTTCACAGAGGTACAGCAAATTTGTCGAGGGTGTATCCAAGCGCGGCGCGACCAGCCAGATGCAGCGAGCCAGTAATTCTTGCCGTCGATACCAGCGGGGTAAGGTTAAAAAAGCATCTAGTCCCACAATCCAGTACCACTGGCTAGCCGAGTGCGCATCCTGCAAGCTTAAAAATGTGTCAACGGCATAGGCTGAATCAGGTTGGTTTCGTTCTACAGTAGAAACTGCAAAGCTTGGGTGTGAGGCGATCGCCAATTTCACCATTTCTAATCGGTCTTCAAAGTTTAGGAGTGCCTTGGCAGATTTATAGAGGGGACGATAGGTCGGTACCCATATCACTTGGTCGAGCGCTAGCTGGTTAAGGGCTGTTTCTGCTATTAGTAAATGCCCCAGGTGAATTGGGTTAAATGTGCCTCCGAGAACTGCTTTTTTTTGCATACTCCCCAATCTCTTTCAACCTGCGACGGCATCCATTCTCCTGAGACGCAAAGCTCAAGTCCTTGAGGCGGTGTTTCAAACATGATTATTTATTGTTTGAAAAGAGGTGCGATGCGCTTTTTTTTAAACAATAAAAAACGCTTAGAACGTTGCCAATTCTTGCCTTGGGCGGCTTTTGAACGATCTGTTCCCTTATGGAGTTGTTATAAGTCTGCCGTAAAAGTTTACTTATCTGTTTCAGGAATCTCCTGGGTAGAGTATGGAGTTATCTAGGTGTAACTTAGATCTACTTTTGTTCCCACGGATGCTAAATAATCTCTTTCAAATCCAGGATACTGATTGAACCAAATTCTATTAATCGAGCGATAATTCTGCTCATCTAGAGAAATCTGGAAGAAAAAGCATATCGCAGAAAAAGCAATTCTTGCTATGATATCGCGTGATATTTGGTGTGGTGTGGTGTGTGTAAGGAGCTGTAATGCTGAATTCTGTTGATTTCAGCGGGAGACCATTTCATTTCATCGGCATCGGTGGAATCGGTATGTCGGCTCTCGCGTATGTCTTGACCCAGCGTAAACTACCCGTTTCTGGCTCAGATTTGAGCCATAGCCATATTACGCAGCGGCTGCAAAAGCAGGGGGCGCATATTTTTTGGAGCCAAGACGCTGCTAATTTAGATGTCTTGCAAACCGCAGGGGACAGTCTTTTTTTACAAGATCCTTTGCCGCCTCAGCCGCCAGCGCAGCGATCTCAAGGAGCGGCAGCGACGCCTCAGGTGATTTGCTCAACTGCTATCAATGCTGAAAATGCTGAATATCGGGCGGCATTGAATCTAGGCTGCCCGATATTTCATCGGTCGGATTTACTGGCCGCCCTGATGCAGGAGTATGAGGGGATTGCGATCGCCGGAACCCACGGCAAAACAACGACCAGCAGCATGGTCGGCTATTTGCTAATGCAGGCGGGTTTGGATCCAACCATTATTGTTGGGGGAGAGGTCAACGCCTGGGAAGGTAATGCCCGGATTGGGCAAAGCCCTTACCTTGTCGCTGAAGCTGATGAGTCGGACGGCTCTTTGGTCAAGCTGGCGGCAAAAATTGGCGTAATTACCAACATTGAGCTAGATCACCCTGATCACTACGCCACGCTAGAGGAGGTGATTGCCACCTTCCAGACCTTTGCGCAGCAGTGCCAAACGCTAATTGGCTGTATTGATAGCCCGACGCTCAAGTCTTGCTTACAGCCCCACATCACCTACAGCATCCAACCAAATGCTGAAGCTGACTATACCGTTGATAAAATTGTTTACAAATCAGATGGCACGATCGCCCAAGTCTGGGAGCGTGGCGCTCTGTTGGGACAGTTGCAGCTCGGATTGTTAGGAAATCATAACCTTAGCAATGCTTTGGCGGCGATCGCCGTTGGGCGGCAGCTTGGACTTGAGTTCGCTCAAATTGCTCCGATTCTTGCCACCTTTGAGGGGGCAAGGCGACGATTTGAGCGTCGGGGTGAATATAACCAAATCCTGTTCATAGACGACTATGCTCACCATCCGAGCGAAATTCAGGTGACGCTAAATGCAGCGCGGCTCCGTTCCCAAACTTCTACCCAGCGGCGGCGAGTTGTAGCCGTTTTTCAACCCCATCGGTACAGCCGTACTCAAACATTTTTGAGCGAATTTGCGGAATCTTTTGAAGATGCAGATTTAGTGATTACGACAGAGATTTATAGCGCGGGTGAACCCAACACGGGTCAGGTGTCAGGGAAAACTCTATCAGAGGCGATCGCCTCGCACCATGCCCAGGTGATCTACCAACCCACTTTGCCAGAAGTGACAGCCTACCTAAAAGCAGCCTTGCTTCCAGGTGATCTAGTTCTTTTCTTGGGTGCGGGTAACTTAAATCGCATCATTCCTGAACTGATGGCGTTTTGCCAAGCCGAAGAATCCTCAGCTTTGAGTCCGGCCTAGCATCTGGCAAGGTTTCAGGGTTCCCCGTGGCCAGAAACCTCATAAATCCTCGCAATCCTCGCTGCATAGCATTCAATCCTTCAACATCATGACGCTTTCAAAAGACTTTCCGACGATTCATGCACCTGGCTCAGGACGTTCTAACTCCAAACTCGCTCTAGCAGATAGCGGGCATTCCCGATTTGCGTCCTTAGGACAACAGCCTCTGGGGCAAGAGCCTCAACCTATCCGCCTTCCTGGAACTGACTGCATGATTAAGCCCCAGGTGCCTTTAACCAGCTTGACTTCCTTTAAGGTGGGTGGGCCAGCAGAAATGTACGTTGCGCCTCGCCGCATTGAAGATCTACAAGCCAGCTTTGATTGGGCCAAGACTCGGGGATTACCTATTACCTTGCTGGGGGCGGGTAGCAATTTGCTGATTAGCGATCGCGGCATACCGGGTCTCGTAGTCTGCACCCGCTATTTGCGCTACAGTCACTTTGACTCTGAGACGGGACGCGTGACCGCTGCCGCAGGAGAGCCGATCGCCCGGTTGGCTTGGCAAGCCGCAGAGCATGGCCTGAGCGGTCTGGAATGGGCGGTTGGTATTCCAGGAACGCTAGGAGGCGCGGTTGTGATGAATGCGGGGGCCCATAGCGCCTGCACGGCTGATATTTTGGTAGACACCCATACTCTGGCGATCGACGGCACTCTAGAAGTCTGGTATCCAGATCAGTTAGATTACACCTATCGCAGTTCTAACTTGCAAGCCCATACGAGCGTTGCGGCGGCAGAGGCGATTCGTTTGGTGACGCAGGCCACGCTCCAACTTCAGCCCGGTGGCGATCCAGAGCTGCTAATGGCGGCAACGACCGAGCATCTCGATCGCCGTCGCACGACCCAGCCCTACCATTTGCCTAGCTGTGGCAGCGTTTTCCGCAACCCATCTTCCCACAAGGCAGGTTGGCTAATCGAACAGACAGGACTCAAAGGACACAGCATTGGGGGCGCGCAAATTGCCCAGCGACATGCCAATTTCATTCTCAACTGTGGTGGCGCAACGGCAAACGATATTTTTCAATTGATTCACCACATTCAGCACAGGGTAGAGCAAAGCTGGTCACTCTGCTTGGAGCCAGAGGTCAAGATGATCGGTGAATTTCAGCTTGCCTAAGAAAATTTTGCCTGAAGATCTTGCTGTGTGGACAAAGCCCACACAGCAAATCAGCCTGCTTCAAGATGGGCATGTCGCATAAGTTAAATTTTCAACCATCCTTCTAGAGGGTTTGGGCTAAGATTGTTAGGCTAGTTTCAACTCACAGATAGATAGCAGGGAATTATGTCAAAAGGACAAGGACAAGGCTTTGGTTTCGGTCTTGGCAAAATGAAGGAACTGACCGAAGCCTTCAAAAAAGCTCAGCAAGTTCAAGAAGGTGCCAAGCAGCTGCAAGAAGAGCTTGAACGAATGGAGATTGAAGGTGAAGCAGGCGGTGGCCTTGTCAAGGTTGTACTAAGCGGCAATCAAGAGCCTCGCAGCGTTGAAATTTCTCCGGATGCTCTGGGAGAAGGCGCTGAAGTGCTCTCAGATTTGGTTGCAACCGCCATGAAAGACGCCTATGTCAAATCTACGGCAACCATGCGAACCAAGATGGAAGCCCTGACCGAAGGACTCAACATTCCTGGCATGTAAGATTTCAAACTGGAGGCGCTAAGCCTATTCGTTATAGGCTTGGAAAGCAGCGCGAAGGCTGCTTTTCGCATGAGGGCAGTACCGAGCCTGACTCAGTAACGAGCCTGACCAAGACTGCCGACCGCGATTTCGTGGCGTGTGGAATGCGCGCCACGAAACAGTTAAATCAAACCCGCAGACTCATAGAGCTGACGCACGATCGCCATAATTTTTGCGGCATATCCGGGTGTGGCTGACCATCGCGGCGCAAGTTGGGCGATCGTCGGTGAAACGCCTCGGCGCACTAAATGAAAGCGTGGATCGACAGGTTTTTGGATCAATGGCTCAGTGCTGGCATAGGCTTTGAGGTGCTGAATATGTGCCCTAACGCCAATACGAATGTCGTGAAAGCTTTGCCCTTCTGCACCTGTACCCACGCCTCCTAAGCCAGCAAAATTATTTTGCTCAGGCTTTAAGGTGCTGCCAAACTGAAGAAAGCGCGTCTCTACACACATTTGCGCGAAAGCAATATCAGGATTGACCCATTCAATATGGCCTTCTTCGCGATAGAGCTTGGGCAAATCAGCAAATTGGCTCAGCCCGTCTGAATTGCGGCTTTTTAGAAACATCAGCATTTGCACTTCAGAAGCATAGCCTCGCCCCATAATTCGATCGAGTTGGCTAGATGGAATAGTCAACGCCGATCGCAGCTTCAGGGTGTCAGTGTCTTTGTCCCATTCAACCGCAATATTGCACTCTTGCAGATCTAA
Source organism: Coleofasciculaceae cyanobacterium (assembly GCA_036703255.1). Lineage (GTDB taxonomy): Bacteria > Cyanobacteriota > Cyanobacteriia > Elainellales > Elainellaceae > Drouetiella. The sequence continues at coordinate 3,358 of DATNPL010000129.1, read as the reverse complement.
GGCTCTGACATAGACGAGATTACGATAGCCGATGGGCTGGATTGTAGGGTGAGTTGAGAGATCAATCCCAAGCTGATCGACTAAATCAAAGGGCGCGTAGGCATTACCGCCGATTAGAATGCCTTCATCCTCATACAAGGCACCATTAAGCGCAATGCTGATAGATTCGACGCTCTGATGGGTAGAGCGTTCGGCTTCAGCCATGGCGCGGCTCCAACCTGCCAATCCCTCAGCAATGCCCAGCGCCACATCTTGAGGCTGTGCCGGAATCACCCACTGGTCTTCAAGATTGGTAAGCTGACCCACCCGCAGCGTCAACGAGGGAATAGCGACTTTACGGCAAAAGGCAAGGCTGCCAAAATCTGTTTGCGTGTCGGGCTTTGTGCCTTGATGGGCAATTTGCGGGACGCGACGCAGATAAGCTTGCAAAAGCTGCTCGGCCTGAACCCGGCGCTGATCATTCTGGGCAATGTAGAAAATAGCTGCCGTGTCTTTGACCGCATCTGCGGCAGCCGATCGCAGCTCTAGGGCAATGTCTCCTGATTGCGCCCGCCGATTAATCCAGTCGATCGCTTGGGAAGCACTGAAATCATCTGGAACTGAGAGGGTGTCATAGCTGCGCGATCGCAAAATTTGCGTAATTAAATCTCGCAGTAAGATCATTTGGCGCGTGACGGTGGCCATATCGGCGATCGCCCGAGATCCTCCTTGCTCCTCAGCTCCCGTCTGTGCTGCAATAAAAATGCGTCCCATCTACACTCCTTTCACAACTTCACAGAACGACAGATGGCAATGTGGGTTGTGTTTCACAAAAGCAATCCACAGATCTAAGACCATTAACTATCTCTTCCAAAGGCTAATGATAGCGATCAACCCGTCAGAAGAGACAGCCGATTGCAGTCGAGGTCGGGCAAATTCCACAGTAAGTTCTTGTGGTGCGCTCAGCGCATCACAAAATTTAATCTAAAAACTCTAATTTGCCAGAGTTCTTTTAACTGACCGATCCGCTAGGAAGTCTCTCAGCTTCGTTGAGGCGGAAAATACAGGACTGGATGCCAGCTTCGCTTCAAAATTTCGCTGGCAAAGCTGGGCACTGACCATTCAACAAAGGTGCCAAAGCTTCCGGAAGAGCAGGCGATAGCGCTAATGTCTTGCTCAATGGCAGCATTCAGAGTTTGGGGAACAGACTCTCCCTGAGCAATCTGGCTCAAGACCTCTATGCCGAGCGACTGAAGTTCTGTCTCGGCAGACTCTAGCTTTTGGCGAATCTCTGGAGTGATGCAAGATTCTAGCAGATCACTGTAGTTACCCTCGTCAATCACCCAATACAGCAAACACTTCTGCAAAAAATCAGGAGGACGATTTACGGCTAGCTGCTTAAGCTTTTCAACAGAATAATCTGAAGCTTTACTGCCATTGAAAGGCACCAGTAGGTAGCGAAACAGGTGGCGACAGCGCAACTCCAGCTCTTCGATCGTATACGTTGACAGCAGTTGCGGTCTGAGAATTAGCAGGGGCGCAACTGCCCGCTTGCTTAGTTCTGAGAGGGTGCTGCCAAAGAGGCGACCGCTCAGCGCACCTTGGCTAGAGGTTCCCAAGATGATTAGGTCAGGCTTATAGGTTTTAACGGCATTCAAAATGCAGTCGAGCGGTTTGCCACCTTGAATCTCAATGTTGACTTTGACATTTTCAGGCAGCGAACTTTGCGCGCTGGAAAGGCGATCGCGTGCGGTTTGCGCTTTTGCCTCGTCCAGTTGGGGAACAGTTTGTCTCTGAGAGAAGGGTACAGCATGCAGGAACGTAATTTGCTGCATTCCATTGGCTGCGAGGCTTGGGATGAAGTGAACCAAGCGCTGCAAGCCATCAGTGAGGTCAGTACAGATAAGGGGACGCTGAAACATATCGCAAGCTTAGAAAATACCGAATCACCCTACAACCCTAACACTCTTGGTGCTTCGCTCAATGTTCCCGCAGCCACAGATTGGGCGTTAGTCTAGCCTTGAATCTTTTAGATTGATATCTCCAAGTGATTGCTTTACAGCTTCTTTCTACAAGTTTTCTTTGAGCTTTGTTATTGGATCTTTTGCGAAAGCGCAGAGTTAGCGCCCCAGCATCCCCAGCTCCTTTCCAGTTTGGAACAAAGCAAGAGAGGGAGGTCGCCTCCTGCGGCGAAATGAACTAGGTTTGAGACCCAGTCTCAATTCCCCATTGATGCTTGAGGAAGTGTCTATACATGGTTTCCTTTAGCATCATCTGTTCATAGAGCTGGACAAGAAAATGCTGAGCCTGTTCAAGGCTCATGTGCTCTACCTGGGACTCAAACGATCGCAAACTGAACTGTTGCTCCAAGCTAAGCTCGATAGGTTGATTCATTGTGAACTCCTAGTTTTGAGAGAAGGAACGAATTGAGCCGATCGGGCACCCTGAGCAGGGTTTTGGATCGGAATCTAGCCAGTGAGCAAGGCTATAGTTACAAGATTTCCCAAGTCAGCCTTGTATTCACTTCATTATTACAAAAGATAACAATCGTTTGACAAAGATGCCCACCCCCTTAATGGGTACTTTTTGAATTGAGGTAGTTTTAGCAGGCAAACATGAGGTTGTGATGTTCTGTCTGAACTAAATTAAAAAACCCGCCAACTTGCTCAGATGCAAAAGGCGGGTGTATTCGTTGTGTTTCTCTCGTTGTCTTTGTCTTTTGTTTGTGCCTGTCGTTGACCGTTGCGCTTTGCCTGAAAGGTAAAAGGCATCCAGAGTCCTCTCTCAACATGAGATGAGAGAGCGGGTTTAAAGAATCGAGTGTTTTAGCGGATAGCGAGCAGAGGGCGATCGCACTCACTCAGATTCATGTGCTCAGAGTTCAGACCCTCGGGTTCAGAGAGGCGCTGCTGCTTCAAGGTTCTGACCTGTTGCAGCAGGGCTTCAATTTCAGCGTGGAGATGCAAAAGTTCTACCTGGTGGGTGGCCTGATAGGGAAGCTTAACTGCTTTCAGCACAGGAGTTTTGAGAGAGTCAGAAGGTGAAGCGCTATTGGGTTGTGCCTCTGATTCTGTAACAGGCGATTCCGTTCTGGGCAATTCTGTGTCGATCGATTGGGTAACGATAGTCTCCACCCTGGGGAAGTTGGTTATATTATCAAGCATTTGATTTGAACTAGTCATTATTACTTATTCACACCACAGAGGTATTGTACCCCAAACCATAAGTTCGATCGTATTAGGTGTGTCTAGCCATTCAGAGGGCATTGTGGCGGTTTGCAAAGTGGCTAGCTGTAGGGTATGCGATTCTAAGGATCGCGAATGAATTAACCCAATTGTTTTTTGGAAGTGGGGGGGGGGGGGGGGGGGGGGGGGGGGGG
>DATNPL010000124.1:0-61655 GCA_036703255.1 Coleofasciculaceae cyanobacterium | reverse complement strand
CCCCCCCCCCCCCCCCCACTTCAACAAAACTATTGGGTTTCATTTAATCCATGATCCTAAGGACATTTTTTATACCAGAAGCCTGTTCTAATGAGCGCCACGCCGTACAATCCAGTAGCTGATTGATAGAGTGAGAATAGCGATCGCCAAGGCCATTAGCTCATTGCCCGATGATTTGCTGAAGTCAAAAATAATAATCTTCCGCGCTACGGCAGTTAACGAGGTCACGATGACTAACTCCAGCTGCACGCCATGCTTTTTGAGGTAGGCCGTAATGTTTTCCATGACCTCAAGGGCAATCAAAACATTTAAAAACAGCCCAAACACTTTGATTAACGTCACCGTCGAAAACTGATTCGGGTCTGTGATGGCATTGCTAAATAAGATCTCTTGACCAATGAAGAGACATAGCTCTGCGACAGCAATCAAGATAATGACGACCATCGCGATCGACATCACCTTAGCCGCTAAGGTTTCAACTTTTTTCACCCCCATTAAAAAGCTCTCATCACTGCCCCAACGGGCGATCGATCGCAAAAAATTTCGCACGGTCTTTTAAGAACTAAGGGTTTTCAAAAACAAAAGGTTAGCTCAGCCTGTGCGATCGGCCGCTCTCATCCAAATCGCAGCCTCGCTCAGGCGAACAGGGGCAATCTTGAGCAATAATATATCTGCTATGGTCACTTGCATCTACAGGAGTTCCATAGGTTTCCATAGGAAAATTCATCGGTATAAGGATCGCTCTATTTATGCTTGAAGCTCTCGATATTAAACGCGACGTTGAACTGTTGTCTGAGCGCCTGGGTAAAACTCAGGAGTATCTTTGACGTTCCGGCTCTAAACGCAAAAATTCAGGATTTAGAAGAGCAAGCAGCTCAACCTGAGTTTTGGAACAACCAAGATCAGGCACAAAAAACATTACAAGAGTTGAATGAGCTGAAATCGGATCTCGAACAGCTAGAGCAGTGGCGATCGCGGCTAGAGGATGCCAAAGCCATACTAGAGCTGCTAGAGCTAGAAGCCGATGAGTCTTTGCTGCAAGAGGCCGAATCAGACCTCAGCAGCTTGGGGCACGAACTCGATCAGTGGGAACTGCGGCAGCTGTTGTCAGGGCTTTACGACCAGGGGGGTGCTGTCCTCAGCATCAATGCGGGAGCAGGCGGCACCGATGCTCAAGACTGGACAGAAATGCTGCTGCGCATGTACACCCGCTGGGCAGAGCGACAGGGCTACAAGGTGCAGATGGCAGAAATCTCTGAAGGAGACGAGGCAGGGATCAAATCCGTCACGATCGAGATTGAAGGCAAGTATGCCTATGGCTACCTGAAATCTGAGAAAGGCACGCATCGCCTGGTGCGCATTTCGCCCTTTAATGCCAATGACAAGCGTCAAACCAGCTTTGCAGGTGTTGAAGTTATGCCCATCCTCGACAACACCATCGATCTGGTCATTCCCGACAAAGATCTCGAAATCACGACCACGCGATCGGGTGGCAAAGGCGGGCAAAACGTTAACAAAGTTGAAACCGCCGTGCTGGTCAAGCACATTCCAACTGGGCTGGCCGTGCGCTGCACCGAAGAGCGATCGCAACTGCAAAATAAGGAAAAGGCTCTGGCGCGACTCAAAGCCAAGCTGTTGGTCATCGCCCAAGAGCAGCGCGCCAAAGAAGTGGCCGATATTCGCGGCGACATGGTAGAAGCGGCCTGGGGCAACCAGATTCGCAACTATGTTTTTCACCCCTATCAGTTGGTGAAAGATTTGCGCACGGGGACTGAAACCACGGCGATCGGGGATGTGATGAATGGCGAAATTGACGATTTCATAGAGAGCTACCTGCGCCAAGAAAATCAGCGCGTAGACGCTTCCTAGAGCTAGCCCTTCTAGGCTTGATGCTTCATTGCCTTCAAAAATGCTGAGAGCGCCTGATCCTCTCCCGCATTCACCTGTCGATCGAGCAGCGCAATCCCTACGGCTTTAGAGAGGGCGATCGCCGCCACATCTGCATCGAGTTCTTCCGTTAGCAGCTCTAGCGACTGCGGCACTTTGGCGGCTGACTTGATGCCTAGCAGCATCGGCTCTTCAAACCCCAAGGACTGTAGCTGAGGATAAAGCCCTTCCCAGTTCACAACATGATCGGGATCGCTGACCTGCACCATGTAGGCCATCAGCCTTTGCAGCTTTCGCTCTTGCTGCGGAGTCAGGGCAACGGTAGGGGAAGTGTCAGGCAAAGACTCCGATTCCTCTAAATTTGAGAGAATTTGCTCCCAGTCATGACCATCACAGGCTTCAGGCTTGCCCACCGTCAAGGAAAGCTGAATTTGATTGGAGGTTGTGCCCAGTTCAGTCACTTTGGCTTGCACGCCCAGAAAGCCGAGCCACTGGGCGACTGTGGCAATCAAGGTCGATCGCGTTGCCTGACTGTTTGCCAATAATCGCAACTGTGTACGAACCATCGGACGCACAATTTGTGAAAGCATAGCAATAAAGGTTGGAGAACTTGGTTAGAAAACTTGCTAGAAAATGCGATGTAGCCTACACCTTAGAATACTGGAGCGATCGCTGTTGGCAATTTTGCTACCGGAAGATTTTGCAATTCGTCTAGATTGTGCCATTCTCTTCAGCAAATTTCCGCTAGCCTCAAATAAAGGCAAGGCTTACAATAGCCTTACCTCTGACTTAATAACCGCCTTTGCCATCTTGACTCCTGCGCATTTTTGCTATCTTGCTCCTGCACATTCTTATCGGGCCGTGGTAGCGTCTGCCTTTGTTTCTGGGAACAATCTACTTTGTAAGGAAACTTTCTGAATCAGCTATGGCTAACTCCTCGTCCAGACGCGCCCTAGTCGTCCAAAATAACTTTTCCCCCTTCAGCAATAAGCTGGTTCAGGCTGGCATCGTCAATGTCGAGCAGATGCAGCAGGCGCTGGTTGAAAGCCGCAAAACAGGCAGACCGCTAACGGATGTGTTGGCGATGATGACGGGGCAGCAGTTGCCGCCCGACCTGCTCCGCCAGTACAAAAAGCAGCAGTTGTTTGAGCTAAAGATCCTCTACGGCGTTGAATCGCTTGATCCAGAAATCAGTGAGATTAACGGCAATCAGCTCAATCAGCTCATCGAAACCCTGATTCCTGTTGATATCTGCCGTCGCTATCGGCTGATACCTCTGTCTCGCACCGATACCGATCCGGCGTTTGTGCTGGTTGCTATGGTCGATCCAGACGATCTGGCGGCGCAAGACGATCTCAACCGCATCTTGCGACCTCAAGGGCTAGCGCTCCAGCGCATGGTGATTACCGCAGAAGATTATCAACGGCTGATTTCTCAATACCTTGACGATCAGGTCGAGCGACAGAAACAGGCTGACCAGCAAGCCAAGGTCGATGTTAAGGGCGACATTGAGAATCTAGAATACCTGGAGCTAGTCGAAGAAAGTGAGGATCTGGAAGCTAACCTGGATGCCGCGCTGCAAGACGCAGATGCTGCGCCGATCGTGGCATTGGCTAACAAAATTCTAGCCAAAGCTCTTCAGGAAGGCGTTTCCGACATCCATATTGAGCCACAAGAGGAGTATTTACGCATTCGCTTCCGTAAGGATGGGGTTCTGCGGGAAGGGCTAGAGTCTCTGCCTAAGAAAATTATTCCGGCCGTCACAGCTCGCTTCAAGATCATGGCCAATCTCGACATTGCCGAACGTCGGATGCCACAAGACGGCCGGATTCGTCGCCTGTTTGATGCCCGCAAAGTAGATTTCCGGGTCAACACGCTGCCCAGCCGCTACGGTGAAAAGGTCGTGTTGCGGATTCTGGACAACTCTGCCACACAGCTAGGGCTAGACAAGCTGATTACCGATCCTGAAACGCTGCACATTGTACAAGACATGGTGGCGCGTCCCTTCGGCCTCATCTTGGTGACAGGGCCGACAGGTTCGGGTAAAACGACGACCCTCTATTCGGCTCTGGCAGAACGCAATGATCCGGGGGTCAACATCAGCACGGCTGAAGACCCGATCGAATATTCTTTGCCCGGTCTAACGCAAGTTCAGGTGATTCGAGAAAAAGGCATGGACTTTGCCTCGATTCTGCGCGCCTTCCTCCGACAAGATCCAGATGTGATTCTGGTGGGTGAAACGCGCGATAAAGAGACGGCTAAAACGGCGATCGAAGCTGCCCTCACGGGTCACTTGGTTTTAACGACTCTGCACACCAATGATGCTGCCAGCGCGATCGCCCGCCTAGATGAAATGGGCGTAGAGTCCTTCATGGTGTCTAGCTCTTTGCTGGGCGTGCTGGCTCAACGGCTGATGCGACGCGTCTGTGGCGAGTGCCGTATTCCCTACTCTCCGACGTTAGAAGAACTGGGACGCTTTGGTCTGTCTGCTTCTAGCGAGGCGGAAGTTACCTTTTACAGAGCCAATACCCTCAGCAACGATGAAATTCATACGGCTAAGGAGGATGGCTCGCTCTGTTCGAGCTGTAAAGGAGTTGGCTATAAAGGACGCTCCGGCGTTTACGAAGTGATGCGCGTGACCGAACGTCTTCAAACCCTCATTACCGAAGGTGCGCCCACCGAGCGCATCAAAGAGGCCGCTGTCGAGGAAGGGATGAAAACCCTGCTGGCTTACAGCCTCAACCTGGTGCGCCAAGGTTTGACAACGCTAGAAGAAGTAGAGCGGGTCACGTTTACCGACACGGGACTAGAAGCCGAGTTAAAAGCAAAACGGAAAACCTCACTGACCTGTCGCTGCTGTGGGGCAGAGCTAAAACAAGAATGGCTGGATTGCCCGTACTGTACAACTCCTCGATTCCAAGATTAGTCTTTTGCATGAGTAATGTTCTAAGCTCTACTTTAAAAGTTGATTTTTCTTACACTTCGCATAGGAAGACTCACATCTTGTACCTTTCTCTTTTGGCTTTCTTTAGCGGGTTTCAGGAGCGCGCCACGCACAAGTGCAAGATGTGCGAAGACTAACCCTTCTGCTTTTTTAAAGATTGTTTATTGTGTTTCTTGGTTAACGAGGTCTAGTGCTCAGACCCTTTAAGCAATAAATAATCCCTGTAGAAACGTTCCGTTCATCGATTTCAAGCAAGACCTTGTTCAAGGAGAGAACCCTATGGAGATGATGATCGAAGATTTGATGGAGCAGCTAATCGAGATGGGTGGCTCCGATATGCACCTCTCTGCGGGTCTGCCTCCTTACTTTCGGATTAGCGGTCATCTCACCCCCATTGGTGATGAGCCAATGACCTCAGAGCAGTGTCAGCGGCTGATCTTCAGTATGCTAAACAACACTCAGCGGAAAAGCCTAGAACAAAACTGGGAGCTGGACTGTTCCTACGGCGTCAAAGGGCTAGCCCGTTTTCGGGTTAATGTCTACAAAGATCGGGGTACTTATGCTGCCTGTCTGCGGGCGCTTAGCTCCAAAATTCCCAACTTTGACAAGCTGGGCTTGCCCGATGTGGTGAGAGAGATGTCAGAGAAGCCCAGAGGTTTAATTCTGGTGACGGGGCCGACAGGTTCGGGTAAGACTACGACCTTGGCTGCCATGATCGACTTGATCAACCGCACCCGTGCCGAGCACATTCTCACGGTCGAAGATCCGATCGAGTTTGTCTATGAGCCTGTCAAGAGTCTGATCCACCAGCGTCAGCTTGGCGAAGACACGAAGAGCTTTGCCAATGCCTTGAAAGCAGCGTTGCGGGAAGATCCGGACATCATCCTAGTAGGGGAAATGCGGGATTTGGAAACGATCGCGCTGGCGATCTCAGCCGCTGAAACAGGGCACTTGGTTTTTGGCACGCTGCACACTAGCTCAGCATCGCAAACGGTTGACCGGATCATTGACGTCTTTCCTTCAGAACGGCAAACTCAGGTGCGGGTTCAGCTCTCTAACTCTTTGGTGGCGGTGTTTAGCCAAACGCTGGTTTCTCGCAAAAACCCCAAACCAAATGAATTCGGTCGGATCATGGCGCAGGAAATTATGGTAATTACACCCGCTATTTCTAACCTGATCCGGGAAGGCAAAACCTCTCAGATTTACTCTGCCATTCAAACAGGCGGAAAGTTGGGTATGCAGACGCTGGAAAAAGTGCTGGCTGACCTGTACAAAGCGGGGACAATTTCTTTTGAATCGGCCATGTCTAAAACCTCTCGCCCTGATGAGTTGCAGCGCCTGATCGGAGGTGCGCCCGTTCCTCAAGGCAAACCAGGTGTACCTGCGGCTCGATAATTTAAGTTTGGGGCATTACATTTTTCTGCCTGCTGAGCCTTGATAAAGACTTGTCTTGCCCAAGATATAGATGCCAGCTAAGAACAAGGGTGCGTAGCTAGCAAACACGATCGCCAAGAGATACGGTTTATCTCAGTTGAGATAAACTAAACGGGAGAATTGTTAGGGTTACAGAGCGTTTAGCTTACTTGTTTTCAACGGGTTTAAGATATGCCTACCTACCTTGTTCGTGCCAGAGACACCAAAGGAAATGCTCGACGGGAGCGAGTCAACGCCAATACGCCCTCTGAGGCGCGGACAGCGATGCGGGAGCAGGGGCTGTTTGTTCAAGAAATCAGTGAAGATAAGGGGTTGCTCGATCGCCTCAATTCTTTCGATCTGAGCGAAATTCAAACGGCGATGACTAGCGTGTCCATCAAGGACAAAGCTATCTTTTCTCGTCAGTTTGCAGTGCTGATTAACGCAGGCGTTGCTATGGTGCGGGGATTAGGGGTGCTGTCTGATCAGTGCTCTAACCCCAAGATGAAGAAAGCGCTGCAAGAGATTAGTGCTGATGTGCAGCAGGGCACCAACCTGTCGGACGCCATGCGGAAGCATCCTAAGTGCTTCGATGGTCTTTACGTCAGCATGGTGCAGGCGGGAGAAGTGGGCGGTGTGCTAGATGAAGTCATGAACCGTCTGGCGAAACTGATGGAAGATGTAGCCCGTCTGCAAAACCAGATTAAGTCTGCCATGACTTATCCCGTGGTGGTAGGGTCGATCGCCGTCCTGATCTTTTTGGGCATGACCGTTTTTCTCCTGCCCATTTTTGCAGATATTTTTGACAAACTGAATGCCCCCTTGCCCGCATTCACTCAGCTCATGATCACCCTGAGCAAGTTTCTCAGAAGCTTCTATGTGGTGTTTTTGGTCATTGCGATCGTCGTGATTGTGTTTGCCTACAACCGCTTTTACAGCACTAATGTGGGTCGATTGACGATGGATGGCTTCTTCTTGAAAATGCCTCTATTTGGCGATCTGATTCAAAAAACGGCTACGGCACGTTTCTGCCGAACCTTTGGAGCCTTGTCGCGCTCGGGTGTCCCTATTCTCACGGCCCTAGAGATTGTGCGAGATACAGCCGGAAACCAAGTGATCTCCAATGCCATCGATGAGGCTCGTAAAGAGGTACAGACGGGTGGCATGATTAGCTTGGCGCTGCAAAAGGAGCAGGTTTTCCCCGGCATGGCAATTCAGATGATCAGCATTGGTGAGGAAACGGGTGAAATTGACACCATGTTGATGAAGGTGGCTGATTTCTATGAGGATGAGGTGGAGCAGGCCGTAAAATCTCTCACGAGCATTATGGAACCGATCATGATTGTGGTGTTGGGGGGAATGGTGGGTTCTATCCTGGTGGCGATGTATCTCCCGATCTTCTCCATCATGGATGCTATTAAATAAAGATGATGAGCAACGCCAATCGAGTTTTCGCGTGCTTTAACTCGAAAACTAATGTTTTACACCTGTATCTGGCGTACCGTTAAGGATCGCGAATCAGCGCTAGGTATATGAACAGAATTATTGACAGGCCCAATTTTGGCAGGCTGACCGCCCGCGTGCACGCTGCCAAAATTGGGCAATTTATTTTGTACAAGTACTTATGACTATCCAACCATCGCACTACGAAGAGGTTCTGGCAGATTGCAGCGATCATGGAGGGGCGATCGCGCTGCTGAAGCAACATCGCTCCTACTTAGAGATGATTCCTAGTATGCGTCGTCCGAGTGAGAGCGTCATTACGATTCCGCTGCCCCTGATTCGTGTCCGGCATAGTTCTAGCAGTGTTGGAGCTACCGGAGAAATGGTGCGTCTACCGTGCGATGTTGCGGTCTTAATGTGTGATCCAGAATGGAAAATTAAAACTGGTGCAGAAATCTTGGTGTTTATTCACCGCGCTGATGAAGATTTTTCTGATCTCCTCGGTCGCTGGCGGCAAACTCAGATGCATTTAGATAGAGGCTATGAATGGATGATGCCCGATCGCCATCGTCATATTCTTAGCGAAGGCTCAGAGGAAGTCCATCCTCTGTTTGTGCTGTTTGACGAAACTCCCGATCGCATTCAGCGAGGGCTACGGGGAGCCGATCTGCCCTTTGTCGTCCAGTCGGGTTTAGAGACTGATGCTGAAGAGAATCCCTTTGGATTAGGTGATGCTTTGTCCTCCGAAATCTTCGGATTGGATGAAAGTTAAATCTGGCTGAGTTGGCGATCGCATCCTCACAAATGTCCTAACCGCTGGGAAGACAGCCATAGCTTCATAAAAATTAATCATTGAACGCTTCAGAACGCTGACGAAATCCAGGCTTCAGACAGAAATTTCTCTATCGGGTTTAATTTTTCAATTGCCCATGCCTAGCGCAATATCTCGATTTTGACTCAGAAGCAGCTTGAAATCAGATAAGCCTTCTTTCTCTACCCTAAGAAGTAGACTCCTGCATTTATGGGTTGAATTGCTTGAGAGCTACCTTGACTGCTTTCTTAAGTTAGGCGAAACTAACTTAAAGCACTGAAGCAGCGCCTCACGATTTCACTAATTTTCTTTACGCTTCGACTCGATGTAAGTCATTAGGTTGAGTTTAGTAAGGATCTGAGTTGGGTGAGATTGCTCTTGAGCCACCTCTAAACCGTCGGAAGCATAACCCTCTGTTTTATTAGGTGGCGAATTAAGCGATCGGCTTCAGGTAATTGCGTAGCGGCTAACGGTGACCTGGTAAACCTCTCAAAGACTAGATCAAGAAGCATGGAAACTTTGGAATTCATCATCTATCCAGACGGTCGAGTCCAGGAAAAGGTTACGGGCATTGTTGGTGCATCATGCGCTGAAGTAACGGCGGCGATCGAAGCTCAACTGGGTCAGGTGGTCAGTCAGGAAGCGTCCTCCGAGTACTTTGCCCAGCCATTGCAGCAATCTGCATCGGCGCAGATTCAGTCTAGCTATGGCGATTGGTAATCCGGTCAGCCTCTCTGATTTCTGGTTAGCGCTTTTACATCTTTAGTCCAAACTCGTTTTATAAAACCTACCTATGTCCCACTTTAGCCAGATTAAAACTCAAATCCGCGATCTCACCTCTCTTCAGGCTGCTCTCACCGATTTGGGAATTCAGTGGAAGTCTGGGCCGCAGCCTGTAAAGGGCTATCGCGGGCAGACACACATGGCAGAGATTGTGATTGAACAGGAAAACGGCTACGACATTGGATTTAGCTGTGATGATCAGTCCTATGAGCTGATCGCAGATTTGCAGTACTGGCAGCAGCCTTTGTCCGTCCAAGGCTTTCTAAACCAGGTGACGCAGCGCTACGCCTATCACACCGTCATGCAAGAGACTGCCCGCCAGGGTTTTCAATTGGCCGAGCAACAGCAGCAGCAAGATGGTTCCATTCGGCTTGTGATGCAGCGCTGGGTTGCCTAGCTTGGTGAAATCGCGATTCTAGGCAAAATATCTCCTCTCGAAAGTCGGTGTAGATAGCCTGCAATCTATAGGTTTAGGCTCCTTACAAAATTAAAACAAAGAACTTTTTTGAGAGGGTGCAGCTCCGCCGCACCCTCTCAAAAAAGTTCTTTAAGTTCTAGACCTGATTACTTGACTCAATTACTTGACCCAGCGTAAAGAAGCCTATGAGCAGTTTTTCAGCCTCTGCCGCTAGCCCTTCGCCAGAGCCGACGGGGTTTGAGCCTGAGTTGGGCGGCAGCTTGCGGGATGCCCCAGAACGAACCGGGTTTGAGCCTGAGTTGGGCGGCATCATCCGTCAGAAGGGAGTCTATGTGGACGAAGTGACCTGCATTGGCTGCAAACACTGCGCTCATGTGGCTCGAAACACGTTTTATATTGAACCCGACTACGGGCGTTCTCGGGTGATCCGTCAGGATGGCGACACAGAAGATACGATTCAGGAAGCGATCGATACCTGTCCGGTAGACTGCATTCACTGGCTAGATTACACCGATTTAAAGCGGCAAGAAGAAGAGCGCAAATATCAGGTCATTCCGATCGCAGGCTTCCCGGTAGATAAGGCAATGATGGCCGCAGAGCGGCGGCGACAGAAGCGATCGCGACAACGATCGGCTGAATCGACTTGATCTCTATCAGGATAAATTTAGGGGATCAATATCGATCGTCAAACTCACGGCGGTAGGGCAGTGCGCTCTTAAGCAGGTCAAATCAGGCAGTGGCAAAGGGCGATCGCCCACGCATTTTAGAAGAATTTGCCAGCGATAGCGCCTAGCGACTCTGCCAATGGCAGCGGCAGCAGGGCCGAGAATAACATAGTCGGATGAATGATCTAGCCCACCCAAAAGCTGACCGAGATGATGGGCGATCGCTTCTGCGGTTTGGCGCACGGTATTCATATCCATACCGCTGATACGCAGCAGCGCCAACTGTCCACAGGGCGGGTAGTGCAGAGCTTCGCGATACTGCAACTCGGATGCGGCGAATTTGGCATAGTCTTGACGCACCACGGCCTCAATCACAGGATGCTGCGGTGAATAGGTTTGCATAATCACACGACCCTCCTCTTCTCCGCGTCCGGCACGCCCTGCCACCTGAAGCAAGGTTTGAAAGGCGCGTTCGCTGGCGCGATAGTCGGCTAAGTGCAGCAGTCCATCGGCGGAGACGACACCTACCAGCGTCACCTGTGGCAAATCAATGCCTTTAGTCAACATTTGGGTGCCGACTAGTAGATTCGCCTCCCCTGCGGCAAATCGCGTCAACAGCGCTCTGTGAGAACCTTTGGCGCGGGTGGTATCGCTATCAAAACGCAGACAGCGCAGATTGGGGAGGTGTTGGCTCAACTCTTCCATGACGCGTTGCGTACCGCTGCCAAAATGCTTTAAATAGGGCGAAGCGCAGGCCGGACAATGCTCAGGATGGGGCTGTCCGTACCCACAGTAGTGGCAGCGCAGTGACGCGTAACCCTCTGGCTTGGGCTGATGATAGGTGAGCGACACATCGCAGTGCGGACATTCCATAACATGACCACAGCTGCGACAAGAAACAAAGGTGCTGTGTCCGCGCCGATGAATGAATAAAATACCCTGCTTTTGGCTTGTTTGCAGCTCTTTTAAGGCGTCTTGGAGCGATCGGCTAAATATTGACCGATTGCCTTGGCGTAGCTCCTGCCGCATATCGACAATTTCGATCGGCGGCATAGGGCGATCGTGAACCCGATGGGGCAGAGAAAGCAGAGCCGCCCTCGGCCTGTGTGCGGCCACCCAACTTTCTAGAGAAGGGGTGGCAGAACCCAGAACAAGAGGGCAGTCGGCAAGCTGGGCGCGCCACTGGGCAACGGTACGGGCATGGTAGCAGGGCGCAGGCTGGTCTTGTTTAAAGCTGCTGTCATGCTCTTCGTCTAAAACAATTAGCCCTAAATTAGCTAGGGGCGCAAAGATGGCAGAGCGGGTGCCTATCACCACTTGCGGTGTGGCGCTTAGCATTTGCCGCCAAGTGTCGTAGCGCTCGCCATCTGAAAGACCGCTGTGATAAACGCATACGCGCTGACCAAATCTGGCTCGGAAGCGATCGGTCAACTGAGGCGTGAGGCCAATTTCTGGCACCAGCACCAGCACAGACTTGCCCTGCTGCAACAAAGGCGCGATCGCCTGCAAATACACTTCTGTTTTGCCCGAACCTGTAACGCCATGCAGCAGCACTTGGGCAAAATGCTTGTGGGTACTCAGGCTTGCCAAAGCGCAGGCTTGCTCATCTGTCAGCTCTTTAGGGCGATCGGCCTGGGGCGCTAAGCTCGATTCCAGCCGCAAAACTTCGCGCGGTTGCAGGGTAATATAGCCTTTTTGCTCTAACCCTTTAAGCACCGAGGAGCTGACTTGGCAAAGTTGCAGCAGTTCCTGAAGCCAGAGTTCGCCTCCTTGGCGTTTCAAAACCTCAAGAATTTCGCTTTGGCGGGGCGTGAGCGGTGTTGATGGCTCCAAGGTGGATGCCACTAGCGTCACGGCTTGGCGCTGCTTTGGCTTAATCGCAGCGGGTGGCTCTAAATAGCTTTCAACCCACTGTCGCTGGAGAAGGTCGCGCAAGCCTCGGCTGGCTCCCATCACCTGCCGTTGTAGGTACTGCCAGGAATAGTTTCCCTGCTTTTGCGATCGCAGCAGCGCCAAGATTTTTTGGGCGGCAGGCTGGAGAAACAGGTCAGCTTCAGCCGGAATGGACTCTGGCTTGAGGCGAATTCGCCGCTGCGATCGCCCCAGCAATCCAGGCGGCAGCGCCACCCGAATCACCTGCATGAGCGAGGTTTGGTAATAGGCGGCAACCTGATGCAGCACTGACCAATAGTGAGGCGGAAAAAAACCACGGCTGACCACTTCTTCAACCGCACGGATAGTTTCAGATGCGAGCGTATCGGGGAGCTGGGTCAGCAAGCGAATGGCGATCGCCCCAACCTGTTGTGCGCCAAATGGCACACTCAAGATGTCTCCGGTCTGAAGATGCAGGTCGGGAGCAGCCTGATAGGTGTAAAGATCCTGCACGCCGCCGCAGTCTACCAAAACTTCAACCCATTGAGCACTTGGCATGGCCATAGCGTAAGCGCGATCGGGTTCGGCGACGATCGGCACAGAGAGAGAAGTCGAGAGACGAACAGCTAGAACTGGCGAATCAGAGGACATCGGGGACACAAGCGGCTGAGTGGCGGGGCGTTCGAGGGTATTCAGTACATCCGATCGATCGCAATGTCCCAAGAGTGTAGCCTGTCTTAGCCGCAACTGCCAGATTGATTTGTTTCACTTGTGGTTAAGTTACGTTAATTTATCTAGACGATCGGCTGATGATGTGGATAATTTTCTTACCTCGATATTCTGTTTCAAAGGCAGAGCCGAGATTAAGGTGTTCCTGGGTATTGCTTTGTACTGGGTTCGATGGGTTTGGAAGATGCGTTCTGTGGGCTTCCGAAGCTTCCCTGCTTGAGTTGGCAATGTCAATTGCTGACAGGTTGGAGCCACTAGAGTCAGCAGATTGGAGTCGGGCATTGATCTTTTGTTTATATTTCTATCTTAATTAGATTGCATTTAACGGGATCATGCATTACTCTGTAGCTGGATTACCGAAGACTGAAGTATTTGAGGCATGACAAGGTGGCTCAACTCGCATCCCAATAGGCTAGTGGGGAATTGCGTTTTGTCTACCTGTTTCAGTCGTGATGCAGGGTTAAAGAACAGATCAGTTTGTTCTCTGCTCTGAGGTTAGAGGAGCTTTCGCTTTAGCCAGTTTGATTTGTCTGTTTCGGCTATTGACTGAAACAGACAGATTATCGATATCTGATCGATATCTGATTAATTCATTAATCAGAAACAGAGTCGATTATCTAAAGGGTATTTTAGCTGGGCAAAACGAGCGTCGAAGGCTAGACCTGGCTCTGAGCCGCGATCTGACCCGTTCCCGCATCAAGTCATAGCTCAAGCGCAAAACAAGTTTAAATTAGCCAACTGGCGAGGTCAAAATTTTATCTGGTAATTCTAAAAAAATTTGGTGATTTGTTTCTTTAAGTGTGTTTTTGAACAACCCCGTGCTACATTCCCCGATGTGTTCTTGTTCTTTTAATCAACCCTTAAATTAATCGGCTACTCACTGAATGGGCGATCGGTTGGCTACAGGGCGCAACGCTAGTTTTTTGAACTCTCAATAGACATCGTTAACAATCTTAAATTGCAGCAAATGAAGAGTAACTCCCTTATAGATTCAGCAGATCCGATTCACTTGATATCTTTGACGGAAGAAGATCTGTTTAGCGTTCCTGATGCAGATTTTCAAGGCAGCAATGTCTCAAACGATCGCCTGACCGATAGTGATGCTGGCGTCATGGCAGAGTTTGGCCTAGACAGCGAATTGGCCGATTTGATGGCAAGCCGAGACTCAGGCTACCGTAAGACGATTACAGACGATGCTGTCGGTGCATTCTTCAAGGAAATGGCGCGCTATCCGCTGCTCAAAGCTGATGAAGAAGTCGAACTGGCACGACGGGTTAAGTTTTTAGCTGAAGTGGAAAAACTGCGGGAGCGCTTGAAGCAGGATCTCGATCGCCCCCCGGTCAAAGCCGAGATTGCCAAGGCGTTAGAACTGAATGAGCGGCAGCTAGAGCATCGGCTGTATTTGAGCCGCGTGGCTAAGCGCAAAATGATTCGCTCTAATCTGCGGCTCGTGGTTTCGATCGCCAAGCGCTATCTCAATCGCGGCGTGCCGTTTCTAGATTTGATTCAAGAAGGAGCTTTAGGGCTAAATCGCGCTACCGAAAAGTTTGATCCAGATAAGGGCTACAAGTTCTCGACCTATGCCTATTGGTGGATTCGTCAGGGCATCACCCGCACGATCGCTAATGATGCCCGCACGATCCGATTGCCAATCCATATTGTTGAAAAGCTGAATAAGCTGAAAAAAGCGCATCGAGAACTGCGCAAAGACCTCAATCGCAACCCAACCGAGGATGAGCTAGCCGCATCTTTGGATATGACTGCCGAACAGCTTCGTAACCTGCAACAGGTACGTCGGCGATCGCTTTCACTCAATCATCGGGTTGGTAAAGGCGAAGATACTGAACTCATGGAGCTTTTGGAAGATCACAGCACGCAATCTCCCGAAGCTCAAATGAGTGAAACGATGATGCGGCAGGAAATCTATTCGGTCTTGGGTGAAGTCTTAACCGAGCGCGAACGCGACATTATTGCCTTACGCTATGGCTTGACCACGGGCGAAACCCACACCTTAGAAGAGGTAGGTGGCATCTTTAATCTTTCACGCGAGCGGGTGAGGCAGATTCAAACTAAGGCTATGCGGAAGCTGCGTCGTCCTCAAGTGGCTGCGAGGCTCAAGACCTGGTTACGGTAGGTTCGGGGTCAAGTTGCTACAGGGTGTGGTCGTTAAAAGAGCGCTAAAAAAGCACTCGGACAAAAGAAACTGTGCAAGACAATTGCTTTGCCCGAATGCTGCTCTTAATCTTCTATGCTCTCAATCTTCTATGCTCTCAATCTTCTACAAAGAATCCTGAGTTATAAGCATCCCAGGCACAAACATCTCAGGGATAAAGAATCCCTAGACTGCAACGGGGGCTTGAACATCCTGACAGTAAGTTTCAAACACACCGTCTAGGAATTTCCACAGCGTCTGGGCGGCGGTCGATGCCACTTCTAGAACTTCGGCTTGCTGCTGTTCAGTTTGGGCATAGGTTTCGATCAGGGTCGCAGTGGATTCAGCGTGGTAAACATCTGCCACCTGATGCACGCTAAAGAATTCGTAATCAGCAGGGTCTTCCATGCCATAGAAGCGCTTCAAACCATCAATCTTGACGGCGGCCACTTCAGGGATTTGCGATTCATAGACATACAGAGCCGCCAACCCTGCGTAAAACGGCGAGTTTAGGCAAAGGTTGCGGAAGGTGGAGATCAGATCAGCCGTGGTTTCGAGCTGCGGTGTAGCTTCCAGGTCAGCGGCGCTGCTGCCCAGAGCGATCGCAAAGTTGCGCCACAGGGCTGGGTGGTTTTTTTCGCCCTGTTCTTCACCGACAAGGTTTTCTAGAATTTCTTGTCGCACGGCCAGGTGAGGCGTGTTGTAATGAACAGCGCTGATGTAGGTCGGGAAAGCCAGCACATGATGAAAATACTGCTCGGCGTAATGTCTGAGATGGTCACGAGTCAGCTTGCCTTCTGTCCAGGCTTGATAAAACGGATGCGTCAGCAAGTGCTTTTGAGCCACGATCGCATCTAACTGTTGGCGAAGGGTCATCATTAAAACTCCCAGCACGAAAAAATAGGCTAGATGTATTATCTCAAATCGATCGCGGTTGGCGATAGTCCTGTTCAAGGATTCCTCTAGCCTGAGGATCTGCACAAAAATAGTTTGAAGGACTTTTCTGAGAGCGGGCGGCGGAGTCGTATGCTCTCAGAAAAGTCCTTCGTTTTAATTTCAGATTAATGTCAGAAGCCTTAAAAACTTTTGAGGGCAGCTTTTGTAGCGCTGTGGCACTTTGCGCTCAACTCAAACCAGATTATTATTTGAAAGCCTCATTTCAGTGAATCAGTAAAAATTGCCCTATGTCAGATTCTGCGCCTTCTGCAATCCAACCCAGTTTTGCCCTGCGACCCGCTCAGCCTCAGGATGTGCCGACGCTCTTTGGGTTAATTAAAGCTTTGGCAGAGTATGAACGGCTCACTGAGCAGGTGACGGGCAGCCCGACGCTTTTGCATGAGCATCTCTTTGGCGACCGCCCCTGTATTGAGGCAGTTCTGGCAGAATCTACCCAGGCAGAGTCGGCAGGGCAAGCCATTGGCTTTGCGCTCTTTTTCACCAACTATTCAACGTTTTTGACCAAGCCAGGTCTTTATCTAGAAGACTTGTTCGTTAAGCCCGAATACCGCAGTCAAGGCGTTGGCAAGGCGCTACTGGCACATTTGGCGCAGCTGGCGATCGCGCGCGACTGTGGCAGGCTGGAATGGAGCGTTTTGGATTGGAATGAGCCTGCGATTGGCTTCTATCAGCGCATGGGAGCCACAATATTGCCTGACTGGCGGGTTTGCCGCGTAACCGGAGCCGCCATTGCCACCCTAGCCGCACAGCATTAGCGATCGCGACAAAACAGATTTCTGGTGTAAATTGTGGCGCGGCTTAGCCGCGCCACAATTTACACCAAGCCTTCACGCAAGCATTAGATTATTTGAGGTTGCTCGACCTACTATCCGAGGCTTAGAGCGGCTCAAAAAGAGAAACCAAAAGCCGAAAGGTATAATGAAAATGAGAGATTGTAAAATTATGTAAAGATTATTCATGAGCCAATTGAGTTTAGAGCAGATCGCCCTCCAGTTGGAAAGCCCCAACTCTCGCGATCGCATGGTGGCGCTGGCCTCTCTCCGGGGTGTGTCTGCCGAGGAAGCGGTGCCGCTGATTAAGAAAGTTTTACAAGACGAAAATCTGCAAATTCGCTCGATGGCGGTATTTGCCCTTGGGATAAAGCCAACGGCAGACTGCTACCCCATTTTGGTGAACCTGCTGGAGTCTGACCCAGATTATGGCATTCGTGCCGATGCGGCTGGAGCCTTGGGCTATCTAGAGGACATCCGAGCCTTTGAGCCGCTGTCGCGGGCTTTCTATGAAGATACAGACTGGCTGGTGCGCTTTAGCGCAGCCGTCTCTCTGGGTAATCTCAAAGATCCGCGCGCCCATGATCTTCTGGTTAAGGCTCTAGACAGTGAAGAGGTGGTTTTGCAGCAGGCTGCGATCGCGGCGATCGGTGAAATTAAAGACGTGTCTGCCGTTGATCAAATCCTGCGGTTTGTGCAATCGAGCGATTGGCTAGTGCGCCAGCGTTTGGCAGAAGCCTTGGGCAACTTGCCTGTAGCCAAAAGTCTCTCGGCGCTGAAATATCTTGAGAAAGACAGCCACCCGCATGTTTCCGAGTCTGCCCAAATTTCACTCAAGCGGCTGACGGAAACAGGCGTGAGTGAAGGGTAATGCAGCGCCAACAGGGATGCTAGAGAAATTGAGGCTGAAATCGATACAATCAGAAGGCGATCGGCGTTGGTGATTTCTGAGGGTGAATCTTTTGCCAAGAGCGCTGAATGCCTTGCTGAAGAGATTCACGCATAAGTCAGGCACGGCGATCGCGGGTAGCGCCTCTGAGTCGTTGATATCGAAATATTCCTGATATCTCAGCTTTCTGGAAGCTGCTTTTAGCCCCTATCTCCTTCGCGGATCTTCTCATGCTATTGGATTGTATGCCTCCTGCCTTACTGGCTCAGTTCTCTTCGCCAGGGCCAATTCTGGTGGACTGGGGATTTATCACCCTGCGGTGGTATGGGCTATTGATCGCCTCTGCGGTGCTCATTGGCGTCAGCTTATCGACCTACTTGGCCAAGCGGCGCGGCGTCAATCCTGATTTAATTGGCGATTTGGTTATTTGGCTGGTGCTGGCTGCTATTCCTGCGGCGCGGCTCTACTATGTTGCCTTTGAGTGGAAAAGCTATGCTCAGAATCCGGCGGAAATTCTGGCGATTTGGCATGGCGGCATTGCCATTCATGGCGCAATTTTAGGAGGAACGATCGCCACCCTGATTTTTTCACGGCTCAACCGGGTTTCTTTCTGGCAGTTGGCCGATCTGGTTGCGCCCTCGCTGATCTTGGGACAGGCGATCGGGCGTTGGGGCAACTTCTTTAACTCGGAAGCCTTTGGCCGCCCGACAGATTTGCCCTGGAAGTTGTACATTCCTCTGGCTCAGCGCCCGCCAGGCTATACCCAGTTTGATTACTTCCATCCCACATTTTTGTACGAGTCGCTTTGGGATTTGGGAGTCTTTGTCTTGCTGATCACCCTATTTTTTCGGGGGCTGAGCCGCCTGCCCGGAGGCACAACCCGCCCAAAGATGGGCACCTTAATTCTGGTTTATCTAGTGGCCTATAGCCTGGGGCGGTTTTGGATAGAAGGACTTCGCATGGATAGCCTCATGTTTGGGCCGATCCGCACCGCGCAAGCCATCAGCTTAATCGGTGTATTCCTGGGAACAGCGGGGCTAATTTGGCTTTATGGGTTGCGTCGCCCATTGCCGGGTAGCCACGTAGGCGGAGAAAGCGCTGCGGGTGCGATCGCAGATTCAGACAAATCCTAGATCCCTAGAAGCCAGGTTTTGGCGGTTAAAAAAAACCCCAGAGTTTCCTCTGGGGCTTGAATCAGGGTGCATCTACCACTCACTTTTACTCAAGATGCAATAGATGTCCGGATTCGCTCAGGCAGTTCATCAACCCTTTAAGATTCTGCCCCGATTTTAGAAGTTTTTACGGATTTTAGTCCCATAACAGACCTCTAGAAGCCGCCTCTATCTCCTGAAATAGTGTTGAGATTACGGAAATTTTTGAGCAAAAACAGGTAAATTTTGTGCCGCTTTTATACATTGTTGGGGCAGGGCCTGGTGATCCAGAACTGCTGACGGTCAAAGCCCAAACCCTGCTGAAGCAGGCGGACGTGATTTTGTTCGCCGATTCTCTCGTTCCCGAACAAATTTTGCAGCTGGCGCGTCCAGACGCAGAGGTGATTCCTACGGCACACAAGACGCTAGAAGAAATTTTGCCCCTGATGGTGGAACGGGTGCGATCGCAAAAACTCGTCGTTCGATTACATTCTGGCGATCCCAGCCTCTACAGCGCCGTACATGAGCAAATGCAGGCTCTGGCAGCAGCAGGCATTGCATTTGAGGTGGTACCGGGCATTAGCGCCTTTCAGCTCGCAGCCGCAAAGCTGAAGCTAGAGCTAACTGTACCCGAATTGGTGCAAACGATCATTTTGACGCGAATTAGCGGCCGAACTCAGGTGCCCGAAACCGAAGAACTGGCAACTCTAGCGGCTCACCAGGCCAGCCTATGTCTCTATCTCAGCGCCCGCCATGTGCAAGAGGCTCAAGACAAGCTGCTGCAACATTACCCAGCCGATTTACCGATCGCCATTTGCTTTCGACTGGGCTGGGCAGACGAGAAAATTCGGGTTGTGCCGCTGAGCCACATGGCCGAGCGGACGCAGCAAGAAGATCTGACGCGTACCACCCTGTATGTGATTAGCCCTGCTCTAGCCGCTCAAGGAACTTATGAAGGACGATCGCACCTTTATCACCCTGCCCACTCTCATCTGTTTCGTCCGGCTAGCCACTGATGCCCTCAATGTTTTTGGGGCTGTCAAAACTCAGTAAAAAATTGCTCTCTGGCATGCTATTCCGCAAAAAACGCAAATGCCCTTCAGCATCCGATCGGCTGCGAAACCGAGCCACTATGCTTTGCTGCGTGTTGGGCAATAGGCGCACAATAGCCCAATGGTTAAGGCGATCGCGGTAAGAGATCACAGGAGTCTCTGCCGCTGAATTATCGAAATCAGGGTTTTGTGGCATGATATTTTTTATTCCAATTTGGAGTAGGGCGTTAACGAGTCTCTTGGCGGGGATAGTGTTAACGCCTTTTAACTATGATTGAACTCAAACGCACAAACAATGTCAATTGTCAAGAGTAGAAGCTCGGAGGTTAAAACTGGCTCATTTCCCAGGGTTTTGCCCCATTTCGAGCTTTAGACAAAGATTAAATTCCCTCAAAGATTTTTTGAGCGCCATCAGACATTGCTTAATTCGCCTATGCAATTTATTTTGGGTGCTCCCAATAAATTTCACAAATATGGCTACGCGCAATTAGGTTAAGACAATATTTTTTCTAAAACCCTCGCTCTGCGAGGGTTTTAGAAAAAATATGTTGGATTTAAGCGCGTAGCGCTACAAAATTAGCAACGCCCGCCATTGTTGTGAGGAGATTTCTGTGAGCGCTCACAAAAATCTCCTGAATTTCGTCTTTAAGGTCAGAGTTTATCCCACGCGTGGGGCCAGATAAAATCCTGGTTCTGCCTACGGCTGCTGAGCTTTGGCCTCTAGAGACTCCAGACGACTGCGGAGTTCTTGATTGTCTTTTTTCACCTGCTCCAAAGCTTCTTGAAGCTGCGAGACGGCCTGATCTTGCTCAACGGCCTTCAGGACTTTTTGAACCGACTCCTCTGCTAACCGCCGAACGCGACCATCGGGCGTTTGATCCGCCAAGGTTTGCAAAATGCCGATCGCCTTCACAGTTTCCATTTGCCCCAAGGCCACAACCGTAGACACCTGCGTCAAAAAGAATGACTCTCGCGAGAGTTCGGCAAGGCGGCTAAGGATGCGCTCGAGGTTGGGATTGGTTTGCCCCGTAGAAATGGCACCTAGCGCCCGAATGGCCGACAGCCGCAAGGCTTGAGGAGTCCCCGCAGCCGTATATTCCAAAATCAAACTGAGAGCCGCTTCTGAAGTCTTCAGCTTGCTGAGTCCGGCGATCGCCCCACTCCTGACCATCTCATTCCAGCCCGATCGCGTTTGCAAAACTGACCGATAGAGCTGCAAAACGGCTGCTTCTTTGATGTCATCTAGGGCGGCCGTTGCGCCCAGCCCCGACAGCGCCGCAGATTCGGTGTAGTAGCTGGCATCGCCCTGCTCGGCAACCTCCTTGAGGGCGGCATAGCTGGCTTCTATTTTGAGCTCTGCCAAAGCTTCTACAGTGGCGCGCCGTACTCTCGCTTCTGGGTCTTGGAGTCCTTTGAGCAAGCCCGTCAGCGCCTGATCGAGCTTTACGGTCGCCAACTGATCGGCGACTTCGGCTCGAACCCCCCAGAGGCGATCGCCAACGAGGGCTTCAGAGAGGGCTTTGACGACCTCAAGCCCGCCTTTTTTGGCTAGCGCTTCTGCCGCATAGATCCGAGAAACGGGGTCGGGATCATGCTGAAGCTGGGTCTTTAGCTCGGTTACCGGATATTCCAGCACCACAGTTTTGAGGGTATGGTTGCCAAGGTCAAAGCTGACAAAATCTGGCTTTTGCTCTAGTGGGAAGTAAAAGCTTTGTTCGCGCTCGTGAATTCTGACGGTAAAAGTTTGGTGACGAATAGGCTGATGGCGATCACCAGCAGCTTCTACATACCCAAAGCCGATGGGAATTTTTAGATCAAACCGCCCGCTCTTGGTGCTGGTGTCTCCGTCTTTGGCTTGGGTTTGGGTCACGGTGAGCTTAGCTAAGCGGCTGTCCCCATCCCAGCTATAGGCAACTTTGTAGTCAGGATGTCCGCCTTGAAACACGTACTGGTCAAACAAAAACTGGAGATTGCGTCCGGTGGCTTTTTCGATCGCCCTGAGCAAATCGATCGTCTCTACGGTTTTATGGGCATTGTCTTGCACGAAGGTGTGGATGGCTTTAAAGAACAGCTCATCCCCCAACTCCGATCGCACCATGTGATAGACACAGCCCCCCTTTTCGTAGAGATGGCGATCGTATAGCTCGATCGCCTCGCGGTAGACATGGGTGACGATCGGGCGACGGTAGCGGGTGCTGTCTTCTGTTAAGTAATTACGGGCAATGCCCAGGCGATAGTAAGCCGCCTCTTCTGCGCCATATTCTTGATCAATCCACAGCACTTCTGAGTAAGTCGCCATTCCTTCTTTGATCCAGGCATGTGACCAGTGCTTAATCACCACCAAATCACCAAACCATTGATGGGCTAGCTCATGCGCCACCAAAGTCTCAGAACTGCGGTTGTCGATCGCCGCCCGTTCATCGAGCAGGCAGCGATCCATCAGCAGCGTTGTGGAGGTGTTTTCCATGCCGCCAAAGATAAAGTCTGCCACGCAAACCTGTGCATATTTGGGATAGGGATAGGCATAGCCAAACGCCTGACTGAAGAATTCAATCATCTGGGGCGTTTTGCCCATCGTGCGCTGAGCGTCGGCCTCTCGTCCTTTTTCGACGTAGTAGGTGACGGGTTTGCCTTGCCATTGATCTTGGAGTTCGGCAAAATCTCCGACCGCTAAGGTCATCAAATAGGTGGGATGTACCTGCTGTTGCAGCCAGCGATAGATTTTGGTGTCTCCAACTTCGCGGGTTTCTACCAGTTCACCGTTAGAAATGGCCAAAAACGCTCTGGGCACCTGCACCTGAATCTCTGAGGTATTCAGCTGTCCTGGATAGTCAAAACAGGGAAACCAGTAGCGCGAGTCTTCATCTTCGCCCTGTGTCCAGACCTGAAAGGGCTTTTGGGGATAGTCAGCATTGGGCGCAATGAAATAAATGCCGCGCTGGGGCTGTTCTACCTGATAGGCGATCGCTAGCGTGATCGGCTTTCCTGCCTCGGTTGCGTCTTTGAGCCGCACCTGAAGCTGCTCGCCATCATAGTCAAAATTCTGTGGTGTCCCTGCGATCTGCACCGATTCAATCTGTAAGTTGACTGCATCTAATGTCAGTCGGTCGATGCCGCTGCGGACAGGGTTTAGTCGGATGCTGCAAGTGCCGCGATAGCTTTGGCGTGGGATGTCGAGCACCAGGTCTAGAAAAATATGCTCGACTTGGCCGGGGCGATCGGGGTTGTAATGGGGTTTTGCTCCCGGTAGCTCAAAAGATTTACGCCCATTTTGATCCGGGGAGTCAGTGAGGTAGATGTGCTGCATTCGGGATTTACTCTTGAAATTTATGAGTGTTGGGTCAAAATATGAGGCTAAGACGCTGAGCCGAAGCCCCCATCAAAGCCAGCCTCTGTAGTGGTGAAGCGCTTGAGGTATTGCGGACAAATTTTGCCACAATACCCCACCCGAATGCTGCACCCCTGCACATACGGGTCACGAATCCAGATCTCTAGCCATTTTCTGCAAGTCAAGGCTGTCACTTGATTAAAACCTCTATCTTGCTCAAACTAGTTTTTACTAGATTATGGCGGATCACTCTTCGAGCAGACTCAATTCTAGCTGAAGCAATTCCAGCCTATTTGTGCTGACCCAAGCAATTTCTAGCCCTGTTTCCTGGTTAAAGTCTTGACGAGGCTGAGTCAGCGATCGCCTCTCCATCAAGGGCGCGCTCTATCTCTGCCGTCTCAACCTAAAAAAAGGTTGCTGTCCTGATAATTTAGGACAACAACCTCTTAAGCGCTGGTTTCTTAGGCAAATTCAGGAGACGCGATCGTTAGAAGCGGTAAGCTGCCCCTACCTGCAAAGCAACAGCCGCATCATTGCTGTTTTCAAAGGCATCCAATCCGACTTTGACATCGCTGTACAAGGTGACGTGGCGTTGAACGGCTGTTTCTACACCTGCCGTTAGCACGAGTGCATCTTTGTCACCCAAAGGAGAGTTAGCTCCTTTGTCGGTCACGAAAGAGTAGCCACCCCCGACATAGAGGTTGGTGTTGGGAGCGATCGCCGCATCGTAGGTGAGGGTAGGAATGATCGCTGTGCTGTTGCCGTTGATCAAGGCAGAACCTCGAACAGACACAGGGGCTTCTGAAGAGTTCAGCCGGACTTGCACGTTGCCACCAAAGGTTGCGTCGTTGTTGATACCGACCGAAGCGCCACCACCGATGTAGCTGCCTGACATCCCGTTAGCTGCAACGGTTTGCGCCGATGCAGCGCCAACCATGAGCAGGGGAGAAGCGACTAAAGCAGACAAAGCGGAAAGAACTGCGGTTTTCAGGGAGACTTTCATCGGGAACATCCTTTTGTATCGTTGAAGGGGTTGGAATTGCAATCACTAAGTTGCAGAGTTTTAGACTGGCGATCGCTATTTCTCATCGCTGATATTTCATCGATTTAAGCTAGATGAATTCAGAAAGATCGTAGTAATCAATCCATATTTAAGTTTCAGGTTTCACGACTTCCGTGGGCATATTCAGAGGCATTTATTCAACCCTTGAAGTCTGAGAGATGGCTTAAGAGAAGCAGGTTCAAGCGACTTGCTTTTAGGTGCGTTTTAATCAGCTCTCTAGGACAACGGCTGAGATGGAATGTCGGCTCAAGCCACTAGATTTAGGGCATTGCCAGCGATCGCGGCATCCACAAGTTAAAGCTCTGTTTTCGGAAAGTCATTGGCTTAAATACGATGCATTCAACTCTGTTCTTTCAATTATAGCGTTAGCAAAAAGCAGTTAACCTAGCGATGGTCTGTTCTTGAAGTGTCACAGATTTGGGAACTTAATTTTAGCGACTTCGTGAAGAGTTTCAAGAAGAATTGATAGACATTTGTGGTTCACACGAAGTTCACATCAATACTTTTGAAAGACACATGAAGTTAGGCGCTTAAGAACCTGTTGAAAAGGAATGAATAACTGGACTAACTCCTGAATTCAGTCTGGCTTATTGCAGAATTAAATTGCTTATAGGGTCATGGGCAAGATACTCGCGCTACAAAATCCTTACGCTTTAAATGGGGCGTTGAAGAACTTTTTTGAGAGCGTGCGGCTCCGCCGCACGCTCTCAAAAAAGTTCTTGGTTTTAATTTTGTAAGGAGCCTAAGGCTAGTCCCTATCAGTCGGGTGGAGAACTTACTTTTCGGTCGTTCAGCGTTACAATCTTCTGCGTAACCTTGGTCAAGCTCCATGCCGATTCACACACCTGATTGGGTCAAACAAGCCGTCTTCTACCAAATTTTTCCCGATCGCTTTGCCAAAGGCAGTCAGTCTTCGCCAGTAACGAATGGCCTGCCTTTGGAAGATTGGGAAGCCCCTCCAACGCTGCAAGGCTATAAAGGGGGCAACCTGTGGGGCGTGATTGAGCAGCTTGACTACATTCAAGATTTAGGGTTTAACGCCATCTATTTCACGCCCATTTTTCAGTCCACCAGCAACCATCGCTACCACACCCATGACTACTTCCAAGTCGATCCGCTGTTGGGTGGCAACGAGGCGCTGCATCGGCTGCTAGAGGCCGCTCACTGGCGAGGCATGAAGGTCGTTCTAGATGGCGTTTTCAATCATGTGGGGCGCGGATTTTTCTTTTTTAACGATATTTTAGAGAACGGCTCATACTCACCCTGGCTAGATTGGTTCAAGGTTGAGGGGTGGCCTTTGTCTGCCTATGATGGCGATCGCCCCGCTAACTACAAAGGCTGGTTTGATAACCGTGCCCTGCCTGAGTTTAATCATGCTAATCCGGCTGTGCGGGAGTACATCATGCGGGTGGCCGAGTACTGGATGTGGGCAGGCATTGATGGCTGGCGGCTAGATGTGCCCTTCTGTATTAATGAACCTGGCTTCTGGCAAGAGTTTCGCAATCGCGTCAAGGCCATCAATCCCAATGCTTACCTGGTGGGTGAAGTCTGGCGCGATGCGCGCAAGTGGCTTGATGGCACCCAATTTGATGGGGTGATGAACTATCGATTTGCAGGCGCAACGATCGCTTTTACAGGAGGCGATCGCGTGCAGGCCGAGCATGTCGCCGATCGAGATTATGAGGCGCGTCCGGCGATCGATGCAGCCACCTACGCCGATAAAATTCAGCTTTTGCTGCATGCTCACGCCTGGGATATTCAGCTGACTCAACTCAACTTGCTGGCAAGTCACGATACGGCTCGACTGCTAACGATCGTGGGGGGAGATGTCGAGACGGTCAAGTTAGCCAATCTACTGCTGATGACATTTCCGGGTGCGCCCAGCGTTTACTATGGCGATGAGGTTGGCCTAGAGGGAGGATTAGATCCCGACTCGCGGCGCAGTTTCCCACCCCGAGCGCAATGGCATCCAGAGATTGCAGCTTGCCACCGCCAGCTCATTGCCCTGCGCCATAGCCGTTTGTCGTTGCGCATTGGTGAGTATCGTCTCTTGGGGGCTGAAGAGTCAGTCTATGTGTTTGCCCGCATTTGGGAAGGCGATGTGCTGATCGTGGCAGTCAATGTTGGGGAAACGCTGGGGAAAATTGATCTGGCGTCGGTCGGAACGCGACTCAATGCGCAGCCGAGTCAGGTTCTCTACAGTACAGAAGACCACGACACCATTGGGGTGACTTGGACGATCGATAATCTGTTTTTAGAAATTCCGGCACGCACAGGAATCGTGCTGGGGTAATCTGCTATTTCTGAACGGCAGTAAACCCGCCATCCACAACCAGGTTGTGACCCGTGACAAATGCCGCCCCATCTGAACAGAGCCAAACCACAGCCTCAGCAATATCCTCGGGGGTGCCGATGCGCTTTAACGGAATGCCAGCCGCAACTTGGTCGAGCATATCGGGAGGCGCTGCTGCCCATAAGTCTGTTTTTATCGCCCCTGGACTCACGGTATTAATCCGAATGCGATCGCCAGAATATTCGGCTGCGGCTGCCCGCGAGAGGGCAATAACCCCGGCCTTGGCTGCTCCATAAGCCCCATAGTTGGCAACGCCCAGCAGTGCCCCTTGCGAGGACGTATTGACGATCGCCCCTCCGCCAGACTGTTGCATCGCCGGAATCTCGTACTTCATTGATAGCCAAACAGACTTGAGATTCGCATTGATTTCAAAATCCCAATCGGCTTCCGACAGATCGGCAATTTTGCCGGAGGTTCCAGAACCCGCGTTGTTAAAGGCGTAATCGAGACGGCCATAGGTATCAACGGCTGTTTTGACCATCGCTTCCATGTCAGACGCTTTGGTGACATCCGCTTGGACAAATATCGCTTCGCCTTCTGCTGCCTGAATCAGACGCACCGTTTCTTCTCCTTTGTCTGCCCGACGAGCCACCACCAAGACTTTGGCTCCAGCCCGACCAAACGAGATGGCGGTTGCACGACCAATGCCAGAACTTGCTCCGGTCACGATCGCCACTTTACCAGCCATTGAACTGCCAGCCATTGAACTCATACCTTGCGCTCCTCAGTCATCCCTTTGAAATCACTAGCCATTGAATACCGAGGTTGCAAAATAAAGCTGTATGCAGTGAACTTTATGGGCTACAGCGCTTGCCCTTAGCCTGATTCAAGCTGACCTTAAGAAAGCCGCTTATCCTTTCATCCACGTTAGACATTGCTGCATCTGCTGCTGCATAGTGTTGCGATCGGTGTGATAGCGGCGACCATGTCCGGGCAGCACCCATTCAAACGAATAATCTGCGAGTTTTCTCATAGACTTCTCCAATTCCGTCCAGGAATACCAGCAGGCATTGCGGAAAGCGTGGAGATGCTGGAGGCTATCTGACCAGGCCAGGTGATCACCTGTAAACAAAAAGGTGTTGTTGTAGAGCAGAACGGTATGTCCTTTCGTATGACCAGGCACCGGAATAATCAGCAAATCAGGGGCAAGCTGAACAGCATCGGAGCCAGAAAGCTGAATTTCGATCCGGCTGGTGTCTTTACCGATGTCGTCTTGGTGAAGGATGCGATCGCAGCCAAAGTGATCCCGAAACTTTTGATGGTCTGCAACATCATCGCGATGGGTGAGATACAGATAACGAATGCCTCCTAGCGCCTCTAGCCGTTTGACTAGGGGCGGGACAAACCGGGGAGAATCGACCAAAATATTTCCCTCTTCCCGCAGGATTAGATAGCTGGCCGCGCCAAATGAAGCTTCAGCATGGTAGCCACAGTGGTAAACATTGTGGTCTACCAGCAGGGGAAAGCTTGCCTGTGCCGCTTGAATATCGGTCGGCTTTGCCAGCGTGCCAATGGAGGCCGTGGGGCAAGACAAGAGCGCCTGGAGCGCCTGGAGGCGATCGCTAGCGTGAGTCGGCTGATGGTAGACTGCGGACTGATCGCCAGTGTCGTGAAAAACTTCGGGAGCCATCCAGCGGCAGGTGTCGCAGTCGATACAGGTGCGATCGACATAGAAATCGCCTTCAACATTTTCTGGGCGGCGTTGGTTGAGGTGTGCCATTTCAATTTTTTGTCGGGCGGAGTATAGGCAGATGGCGATTAAAGCGCAACTTCTGCAATCTCCTCTAGCGTAACAATTGGCTCTTCTTCTTGGCGCAGCCCTCGCTGGCAGCGGAACGCGAAGGCGCAGCTCTCACAAGTTTTTAGAGAAAGAGTTTGCGGAAAAGGTCGATGATGGGTCTGATACTGCTGTAGATCCTCCCGAAACTGATGCAGCAAGCGGGTCAAATCTTGATGGGTCTGCTGATGCTGAGCCTCGCTGTAGGCAAATTTGAAGCACTCTGGTTTTGGGGTGGGGCGAGCCGAATCAGGATGAGCCGAATGAACGGGAGGCTGCACAAACCAGTAGGTCATAGAAATTTGATCGGGTGAGTAGGGGCTGGTTTCTGCCAGCACAAAGGGATAGAGGCGGGTCTGCCAGTTTTGCTCAAGCCACTTTGGGTTCTGAGGACGCGGATAGGTCTTCCAATCGAGAATTTGAGCCTGCTGCGGGTCGAGGATGAGCAGATCGTAGATGACGGTAAAGAGGTAGCCCTGAAACTGAAGCGATCGCGCATGTTCGCTCTGTCGAGACTGAGCAACTGTGCCCGACTTGGCATCTAAGGCAGGCTGTTCTGGGGCAAGTGGTTCTGGGGCAAGCTGTTCTGAAGCAAGCTGTTTTGGGGCAAACAATTCTGGCACCGCTTGCGTAAACGCATTGACTGATTGAGTCACTTGCCAATCTTCAGAAAACTGCTCTGGCTCTAGAGCGTCAGGTCTTAGCCCTAACTCTCTCTGCTGCATGAGCAAATGGAAGCGATCGCCCCAGTTGATTCGCTCTTGCTGCTCAGGCGCGATCGGCACATTCAGCTGATCTAGATAGGTGTGCTGAAATTTGCGTGGGCATAGGCTCAGCAGGTTAAGCAATCCTTGAGAGAGATGGAGCATGAGATGCGACTTGCCATTAGAGATTGGTTGGGGCTTGAGCAAACTGTGTGAGCTGGATCAGCGGCTCTAGCTGAAACTCGCTGACGAGCTGGGCGATCGCTTGCCTCAAGTTGTCATAAGCCCCTGGGACTTCTTCAAGCAACTGTGCGATCGCTTGTTCGTTGGCGCTACGAGCCGCTAGGTTGAGCTGGCACACCCATTCAGACGGCATCACAGAGATCAAATGGAGATGTTGGAAAACTTCTACAGAGTCTGCCGAATCGGACATCGAATTTGGGGCTGAGGCGCTTTTGATCGAAACGTAGGCATTGGAGTCTTCAGAGATATATTCAACGCCCAAGTGATGCTGCATCGTTTCCAGAAAAATCTCCTCCGAGCAGGGCTTACCCACAAAGCCATCACAACCTGCGCTCATGATTTGCTGCTGTTCTTCCTCAAAAACGGTGGCGGTGATAGCAATGATTTTGGTGGGGTGGGCAAAAGGGTGCTCAAGTTCTTGGGCACGAATCTGGCGAGTCGCTTCCAAGCCATCCATGATCGGCATACGGACATCCATCCAGATCAAGTGAGGAGCATAGGTTTGCCAGAGGGCGATCGCCGTTGCGCCATCGTTGGCTGTCTGTACCTCAAATCCGGCTGTTGTCAGCCAATGCACCATGAGTTCCACATTGGCCTCAGTATCATCGACGACTAGGATGCGGCAGGGGGGCTGGTGCGGTGCCAGCTTTGCCCCTTGCGTAGGGGCGGCACCGACATTGGGCAGGGAGGTTGCAGGCACCAAAGGCAGGGTAAATTGAAAGGCTGTGCCTTTGCCTAAGCTGCTGCTAACAAAAATTTCGCCCCCCATCAAGCTGAGAAAGTGCCGACATAGGGTTAGCCCTAACCCAGTTCCTTGCTTGGAATTAACGCCTGCTTGGGCTTGCACAAAGGCATCAAAAAGCCCATCAAGTTCATGGGGGGCAATGCCAGACCCTGTGTCTTCGATCGTGAACAGCAGGATCTCCTTCACGTCTTGATGAGAGTCGCTATGGATAGAGTGGCGATAGGGTTGCTCCCAAATCTTGCCTGTGGAATGCTGGTCTGCCTGCAACCCGTCTTTCTGCACTCTGCGAACCTGAAGCCTAATAAACCCACGCTCGGTAAATTTGATCGCATTTGCCAGAAGGTTGGTGAGAACCTGACGCAATTTGCGATCGTCTGCTTGGATAAATTGAGGAACGCTGTTATGGCGATCGCAGGAAAGCTGAATGCCTTTGAGTTGGGCACGCAGACTAAACATTTCTTCGATGTCTCTCAGCAGCGCATACAGGTCAAAGGCGTTCTCTTGCAGCGCGGTGCGCCCCGCCTCAATTTTGGCGATGGATAAGACATCGTTAATCAGCTGCAACAGATATTCGCCATTGCGGTTGATGGTTTGGAGCTGCTTGTGCTGTTGCAGGGTGAGGTGATCGCGCGTCATGAGCTGAGAAAAGCCAATAATGGCATTGAGCGGAGTCCGCAGTTCGTGACTCATGTTGGCAAGAAAAATGCTCTTGGCTTTGTTGGCCGCTTCGGCGTCTTCTTTGGCTTGACGCAAGTCGGCTTCGGCCTGCTTGCGATCGTGAATATCTCGCCCGACCGACTGAATGGCTACTAGATTGCCATACTCATCAAAAAATCCGCGATTAATCCACTGTGTCCAGCGGTTGCCCAGTGGAGTAACGCCTCGGTTTTCGACCGTGACCACCGGATTGTCTGGGCTAATTTGCTCAAAGCTCTCAGCGACGTAGCTGCGATCGGCTTCACATATGGCAAAACCGTAGTAAACCTGATGGAGGGCTTCACGGTTTAGCCCAAATCGACGGCAGTAGGCTTCATTGGCGTAGGTGATGATGCCCTCGTGGTCTAATCTGACAATAAACTCGGTTTGGTCTTCCAAAATGGCGCGATAGCGAGCTTCGCTATGCTGTAGCGCTTCGGTGCGCTCTCTGACCTGTTCTGCCAGCGTGTAGTTATAGTCCGACAAAAGCCGCTCAATCCGCTTGCGATCGCTAATCTCGATCGCTACCCCATCCCAATACACGCTGCCGTTAGGCTGGACATCGGGCGCAGCAAAGTTTTGAATCCATTTCACCTGCCCTGATGGCGTGGTAATGCGGTAGTCAATTGACCAAGACTGAAGGGTTTGTATGGCGATCGGAGCCATCATCTGCATCAGGCTCAGATCCTCAGCATGAATCAGATTCCACAGCAGGTCAGAATCTTGCATGATGGCGGCGGCCTCTATCTCGTAGATTTCCCAGCAGCGCGGACTAATGTAGGTAAATTGATCGGTGCCATCAGGGTGCATGATATAGCGATAGATCACGCCTGGGACGTTTTCGGCTAGCCGCCGGAATCGAGCCTCGCTGTCGCGCAAGGCGGCTTCAGACTGCTTGCGATCGGTAATATCCAGCATGATGCCAACCATCCGCACGGCTTCACCCGCTTGATCATAGATGCCGCGCCCCTGCCCCAAAATCCAGTGCAGGCTGCCATCTGGCCAGAGAATGCGATATTCTTCCCGATAATCTGTATGCCCTGCTAAAGCGACCTTAATCGCTTGTTCAACCTGGGGTAAATCTTCTGGATGAACGCGATCGCGCCAGCGTTTATGCTGTGGCACAAAGCTACCTGGCTTATATCCCAACACGGTGAACGTATTATCGTTCCAGGCTGTTTCTCCGCCTGTCTCAATCTGCCAATCCCAGCTTGCAATCTGACCAAACTCTAAGGCAAGCCGCAACTGTTCTTCGCTGCGTTGAATAGCCGCCTCAGCGTGCTGGCGTTCTTGCTGGGCAATTTGTCGCTCACTGATGTCTTGAAACACCGAAATGGCGTAGATCACATTTCCTGCATGGTCAAACACAGGAGCCGCTTGCATCTCTAGAGGAATCACCCTATCCTGTCGCAGCACCTCCATCAGTTGGTTTGTCAAAAATTCGCCCTTGAGCGCCCGGACTACAGCTAATTGCTCAGCAGGGTAAAGGTCTTGAGTCCCGGTCAGGTAAATCTGATAGACCTCAGGAAATTCTGTATGGCTGGCATCTGGAATCACGCCCTGCGGAAAAATTTCTTGCCCTGCCGGATTCATATAGGTGAGCCTTCCGCTAGCATCGAGCGTTGCCACCCCAATCGGTAGACTCTCCAGCAGCTGGGTAATTTTTTGCTCGCTTTGCTCAAAGGCCGTAAAAAACGTCTTGAGCTGAATCGTCATCTGGTTAAACGATCGCGCTAAATCGCCAACCTCATCGGCGCGATCGATCTCGACCGTTTGATTAAAATCTCCTTTGGCCATGCCTTGAGCTGCCCGCGTTAGCCGGAGCAGAGGAGCCGTTATCCACTGTGCCGTCAAAATGCCTACGCCAGTAGACAAGAGTAGAGCTGCGCCACACAGTATCCAGGTGTGGCGCATGTTCTCATGAATCTGTGCCATGAAATCTGCTTCTGGCACAACCACGACAATCAGCCAATCTGGGTGGCTGAACGGGGCGTTAGCTAGGCTGGAAGCGCCGCTAGAATTGGGCTGGGAAAAGGGCAAAATGGCGGTGAAGTAACGCTCTTCTGCTGCTCGAAAGCTAAAGTGCAAACGGTGATCAGTTTTGTCCAGTAGATTATGGTTTTGGATATAGCGCGCTGTTGCCTGAATGGCTGGAATCTGGCTATCGATCGCTTTTCGCCGCTGAAGGGGTTGCTTGGGTGCTGCCCAAAAAATTGATTCTTGACCAGAGCTAGCTACCAGATTTCCCGATCGCTCCATGATAAAAACTTGCCCCGATGGCGAGACATGGGTTTGCTCCAGAAAATTCTGGACGCTTTGAAACGATAGATCGGCTGAGCTGACGCCGAGGAGTTTGCCCGAGGCATCATAAATGGGCTGACTGGCAGAGAAATATAAGTTACCCGTGGTGTAGCCCGAATACAGTCCTGTCCAGTTGAATTTGCCTGCCCGAGCGGCTGACCGATACCAAGGCCGCTGGCGCGAATCATATGGCCCTGCCTTGATTTTGACGGGTCGATCGGGAGTAAGGCGATGGCCTCGCTCATCGCTGGCGTGATACGTCAGGTTAAATTGTGTCTGCTGATTGGCTGTAACCCTTTGCAAGGCACCCGTGTCGCGCGAAGCCCCGGCATAAGCCCCATCTCGTTCGGAGCCGAGCGAGATCCAAGATAGGTTGCCAAAGCGGCGTAGCTGCTGCCAAAGGAAGCGATCGCGCTGGGGGTCAGATCGCTCTAAATCCACGGTCAGATCACCCCGCTCGATCGCATCTTGCGTAAGCTGATTTACCAAATAGGGCGTTTCCAGATAGGTCGTTAGGGTTTGATCAACGCGCTTGCCCACTTCTTCCATCAGTTGAGCCGCAAGCTGATTCACCGCCTTATGTCCATTGCGGTACGACACGTATCCGGTTAGCCCCACGGCTCCTACAGTTTGCAAGACAAATGGCACAATCAGGACAAATCTGAAGGAGAGCATTTTCGCTGTTTGAGGCAGCCCACGGGTAGAAATGGACAATCGCATAGCTTAAAGGAATGGGAAAAATCAACCTAAACGGCGACCCAAGGAAGTAGACGGTGACAGGGCAATGCAGCCGCAGGCTCCTCAGATTCCTTGAATGCATTCCAGTGATTTGGGATCGCAAATTAACTAACCTGTAATAGTTTTTTGGAAGTGTCGCATGGCACCAAAAAACTATGGGACTTTATTTAATCCATGATCCTTAATTTGTCGTGTGAGTGTCTTGCTTCTCCGGTTAGAGAGTCTCGATCAACGTATGAGCGAGATGCCCGCACTATGGCACTACGCAATTAGGTTAGGACAGGTTATTTTTTGAAAGCCTCGCGTAGCAAGGCTTTCAAAAAATAACTCATTTGGATCTAAGCGCGTAGCGCTATACAACCCAATAAATCTGCGAATGGGATGCATTCTGTCCTCTTATGGGTGCTACCTACGTAAAGCTAGCAAACAAATTGTTTGTCTTAGGGTACCTGTAATATAGCTGCCACCTCTACAAATGGGACGATCTTTGTGAGCGTTCCCCAAATTTTTGCTGGCCTCAAATTCTATCCAGCCAACGGTTTGCTCTATGGTTTTGTCCTGTTGAATGGCTCTATTGGCTGCTCTACCGAATAGCTCCTGCTCTACCGAATAGCCCCTGCTCTACCGGATAGAGCGTGAAATCTCTTCTGCCTGCTCCTCTGTCTGCTCTACGCTGGAGATAGCAGTTTGGGATGTGCCATTGGAAGCCACTTTTGAATAGTCTGTTGTGATGATGCGATCGCGTCCTTCAGACTTGGCTTGATAGAGTGCAGCATCGGCAGCGGCAATCAAATGCCTCGCCGCTAGACCTGCACTTGGCATGAGTGTGGCTATGCCAAAGCTCAGGGTAACGTAGGGGCTGACAGGCGAACCCATATGGCTAATTTGCAACTGTTGAATGCTGGACTGAATTTCTTGGGCAACCTGAAGCGCCCCCAAAGCAGGGGTGTTGGGTAAAATCACAACCATCTCTTCACCCCCATAGCGAGCCGGAAGATCGGCTGTGCGTTTGGCAGTTGCCTTCAGTACAGCAGCAATGCTTTGCAAACAGGCATCGCCTTTGAGATGTCCATAGGCGTCGTTGTACTGCTTGAAGAAGTCAATATCACAAAAAATTAGCGAGAGCGGCTGCTGCTCTCGCATCATTCGCCTCCATTCGTAAGCCAGATAGTCATCAAAGCGACGACGATTAGCCAAATGCGTCAATTCATCCGTATTGACGAGATGCAGAAGTTTTTGATTGGCAATTTGGAGCGCCTCTTCTACCATTTGGCGATCGCGTACCTGCCTCTGAAGCATCTCGTTTTGCGCCTGAAGCTGTTTTTGTAGCCGACATAGGGTTAGGTGGGTGGTAACTCGAGCTAGCACCTCTGCCATTTGAAAAGGCTTCGTAATATAGTCAATGCCCCCTGCACTAAAGGCCATTACTTTATCGATGACTCCATCTAAAGCGCTGAGAAAAATAATCGGAATGTCGCGGGTTTGAGGCATCGCCTTTAGCTGCCGACATACTTCGTAGCCATCCATATCCTGCATGCAGATGTCCATTAAGATCAGCTCGGGAGGAAGCGTTGCGGCTGCCATCAGCGCCATACGTCCATTGATTACGGTACGCACATCATAGTTTTGCCGCGACAGGATTCCAGCGAGAAGGCGAAGATTATCTGGTGTGTCATCCACAATCAGGATATTGCCCATGGAAAGCATGTACGTATTCCTCGGAGATTAGGAGAGGGTGTGAGCGCAGGATAAGTATTTTGCTTAATTTGCCTCAGCCTTACGTAAACAGGATCAGGAATTTCACTTAATACCTCCGTAAATATCAGCAATCTACGGATTTTCTACATAAAGTCGGGATGTTGCAGGCTGGTTTAGCCTCAGCAAGCTAAATTATGAGAGTTTTGGCTGAGGCTCTGTGCAGGTAGGCTTTATGCAGGTAGGCTCTGCGCAGGGCAAAATGCTAAGTCGTTAGGGTTTTGGCGCGTTCATGAAGACTGGGTGAACTGGCGATCGCATTCCCCCTGAGCTGCGTCAATTAGCCAATAGCTCCAAAGCTGAGCATTAGGCTGAGCATTAGAATGGGAGCAGTTTGGGGCAGCTTCCCCATCCACAATCGCAAGTCCAAACTGAGTACGAGAGATCCATGAGTCTTGATCTGACCCGATTTGCCAAGGCTTGTAATCCCAGCCGAACGCTTATGGTGGGAAATGCGGAGGATCAGCCGTACTATATTGATTTTGCCTCGGTTCGAGGCGGCAAGATCATTGAAGCGCTGGAACGAACGATCGCCCGCCTTTCGCCTAATGAACCAACCTGTCAACTCTTTACCGGGCATATTGGCTGCGGTAAATCGACTGAGCTGTATCGACTCAAAGCTGACCTAGAGCAGCAGAATTTTTACGTTGTCTACTTTGAGGCCGATCAAGACCTAGAGGTCGATGATGTGGATGTCACCGATATTTTGCTGGCGATCGCCCGTCAAGTCAGCGAGGGGCTAGAGAAAATCGGGATTCGCCTTAAGCCCAGCTACTTTGAGCGGATGTTTGCCGAAATGGGCGCAATTTTGAAAACACCTATTGAGCTGTCGGGCGAAGCTGAGTTTTCGATCGGCATTGGCAAAGTCATCGCCAGAACCAAAAGCAGTCCTCAGTTTCGCAGCCAGTTGCGGCAATATTTAGAAACCCGCACAGGCAGCATTTTAGAATCGCTCAATCAAGAATTGCTGGATAAAGCGATCGCTGAGCTACAGCGACGGCAAAAGCGAGGATTGGTGGTGATTGTCGATAACCTCGATCGGGTCGAGAATCGTCTGAACGGGTCTGGACGATTGCAGCCTGAGTATTTGTTTATCGATCGGGGCATGCAGCTCCGCGAACTCAACTGCCATGTGGTTTACACGGTGCCGCTAGCGCTGATGTTTTCTAGCGAAGGCGAAGCTTTAAAGAACCGCTTGGGCGGCGGTGTTGCGCCCAAGGTTTTACCGATGGTGCCTGTTTTGCAAGAAGACGGGACGGTCAACTTAGAAGGTATGGCGCTTTTGCAGCAAATGGTACTGGCGCGCGCCTTTCCTGAAACGCACTTTTCTCAGCGGATCGATCGCCTCTCTGAGCTATTTGATCACCCTACCTCACTCGATCGCCTCTGCCAATTTAGCGGCGGCCACATGCGCAATCTGCTAGGGCTACTGTTCGGCTGTCTTCAGCAGCAAGATCCGCCCTTTTCACGAGCATGCTTAGAGGCCGTCATTCGCACGTACAAAGATGACCTGGCGCTGACCGTCAAGGATGAACAATGGCCGTTGCTTAAAGAAGTGGCTGAGAAAAAGACGATTGGCAATGAACCCAAATATCAGCATCTTCTAGCCAGCCTTTATGTTTTTGAATATCGCGGGCAAACGGGACGATGGTTTGATCTCAATCCAGCCCTTAAAGAAATCATTAAAGTCTAGAGAGCGGCACTCAGGTTTCACAGCACCTTAGTCAGGACAAACACACTGCCCTCATTGCCCCGACCAATTCTGAGGTCATCATCTAGGTAGGTGATGTCCAGCCAGCCTCGCTGCTCCCGATCGCTAATGCTAAAGTCGATCGCCTTGAGTCGAGAGCCAGAGGCAATTTGTTGGATAAATTCATCCGCAGTTCTGTAGTCCAACAGGCGCTGCAAGCCGATGATCGATCGCTCAAAATTGACCTTGACCCGGCGTTCTGATAACGGCTGAAAGTTTGCGGCAACGCTGACTAAACCTTCCAGGTAAGGCAGCCCTGAGATTTCGGCAAGGTTGTAGATTTTTGCTGTCTCTACTTGAATGTACTGATAAATCTGCCCTAGCTTTAGCAGAGGCACTTGATCAATGCCAAGCAAGCCCTGGCTGGTAGTGTAGAGCAGCCGCCAGTTGCCATTGAGCTTGTCGGCCGCCTCGACGGGGCGAGGGGTAGGGTTGCGATCTTCTAGCTGAGCAACGGCTGCCAAAATCATCTGGCGATCGCCGGGTGATGTCAGCAGTCCGCGATTTTTTCCGGCGATCGCTTCTAGTAACTCTGTTTTCCCCAGCATTCTGTCTTCCCCAGCATGTTGATGGATCTCCGCTTTACACTAGAGTACGGGGCAATGTGTTAAGGTAAGCAATTCATTTAGGTCTGCTCTGGGAAACCTTGGCCTAGATGCCCCTCCTAAACCTAGCTGCTGTCATGGGTAACGTGCCAAATTTTCGATTCATCTTTGGGCAAGGCTCACTGCATTTTGCCCTCACAGAATGGATAGGAAGCCTAAAACGTGAGCCTAAAGCAGGATCTCTGTGTCGGTTGCAGGATAATCTATGGGAGGGCAGTCTGCTGCGATACAGCGCAGGCCATACTATAACGGGCGCTATACCTACACAAAAATTAACCAAGTTAGTGAGATCATTTGGAGCTGACCATGCATAATCCTGCTTTATACGAAGTGCCTCGCAATCAACCTGCGCCTGTCATTCCCCCTCAGCGGAATGCCTCAATCTTAGACTGGTTAGAGGGAACAGGGCGGCTGCTGTCACGAGATGCTTCGGCACCTGACTACCGTGATGATGAGCAAGAAATCAACGAACTCATGGCAGGAGAAGATAATTCTTTTGAAATTGACGATGATGACGATGCACTTGATTTAGATGATTGATCTTCATATATTCTTTATGTAGTGATTTCTATCCGGAGTGATTGTGAGATTACAGACCGGAGTGAGCTGCGTCCCGTTAAGTTAGGCAATTAAAGTCAGGTTAGTTTCCGAAGTGAAGCGAACTGTTCTTGTAGTGTGTGGTGTGAAGTGGAGTGAGTAAGACGTGGATGCCAAATTAATTCCAGATAGACCCTTAGGTCTTTCCGGCAATCATCTGTTTCTAACCCTGAGTGCCGGACTCAGCGTTGCATCATTGGGGCTAGACTGGTTTGCCGGACGACCGCTGCTGTCGGGCATTGGGCTAACTTTGCCGCTGTGGATTTGCGGATTGCTAGCAGCGCTTGCAGGGCATTGGGTTGTGCCCATGCTGCGAAACCTGAAGGCCGGACAAGTGATTCGCCAAGATGGGCCGCAAGCGCATCTCAAAAAGGCAGGAACGCCGACTATGGGCGGTGTGTTCTTTGTCCCAGTTGCAATTTTAGTCGCCTTGCTCTGGACGCAGTTTGCGCCTAGCGTGGTTGCGGTTTCGGCGCTAACGCTGGCCTATGGGGCGATCGGCTGGCTGGATGATTGGCAAATTCTGCGCTTCAAGTCCAATAAAGGCATTTCTCCTAAGCTAAAGCTGACGCTGCAAATTTCTTTTGGCTTGCTCTTCTGCCTTTGGATGTTTTTGACTCAGCCGATCGAGATTACAACGCTGCTTCTGCCTTTCGGATTTGCCCTGCCTATGGGTGCGCTGTTCTGGCTGCTGGCGGCTTTTGTTTTAGTGGCCGAAAGCAATGCGACCAATCTAACAGATGGGCTAGATGGTTTGGCTGGCGGCACGGCAGCGATCGCTCTTATGGGTCTAGGCGCTTTGGTTGCACCCACCGCTCCAGAGCTAATGATCTTTTGTGCCTGTCTGAGCGGCGGCTGTTTGGGATTCCTGGCGCACAACCACAATCCGGCTCGTGTGTTCATGGGCGATACTGGCTCTCTGGCCTTGGGAGGTGCTCTAGCAGCGGTGGCGCTTTTGAGTCATTCTCTGTTTGGGCTGCTCATTCTCAGCGGTATTTTTCTGGCAGAAACGCTTTCAGTCATTGCACAAGTGGCCTACTACAAGGCAACTAAGGATGCCAACGGCATTGGCAAGCGGTTATTCAAGATGGCTCCACTCCACCACCATTTTGAATTAACTGGATGGACAGAGACGCAAGTCGTTTCCCGTTTCTACATGATTGGGGGTGTCTTAGCGGTATTTTGTCTGTTGGCACAGTAGTGATCGTCCTGCGGCTGAATTACGGCATCTGACGCAAAGCGATGTAGACATTGAATTTGAGGAAGAAATAGATTGAAGGAGCTGAGCAATCTCGGCTCCTTTTTGACTGTTTGGCTGTTGACTCAAGGAGCGATCGCGTGAAACCCAGCAGTTCTTGAGATGACCTGCTAAGCCTCACGGCCTAAGATCGATCGCGGTTGACTGTAAAGCATTCTTAACGATAGCTTTAGAAATGAATGCTCCTGATAGGCGTCAAGTGGGAGCGATCATCTGATTAGGTGAACATTAGCAGATCAGGTTATTGATTGTGATTAGGAAACTGTTGCTTCTGGGCGCACTACTGGTTTGGGTTCAGCATCTGGGAAGAACTGCTCTCGCTAAAGTTAATCCAGTCGATTCTCCAGAAAATCTGACTCAAACCTCTCAGATTCAAGAATCTCAACCTCAGTCCGTGGAGGTAAATGAGGCAGAACCAAAACCGCTAGCAATGCCCCAGTCGCCTGGTGCTGCCAACGCTCCACTGCACCAATTTCTCCTGTCTACGCTCGTTTTGCCCTTGCCCCCGCTGCTGATTCCCGATTTACTGCTGCCCCCCTATAACTTTCCGTCGTTTAATAGCAATCGGCTCGATCAAGAGCTAAGAATCTATACCCAATATCTGAGAACGACAGGAACGCCCGATATTCTGATCGTAGGTAGCTCTCGATCGCTCCAAGGAATTGATCCGATCGCGCTGCAACAGGCTTTGGTCAAGCAAGGCTATCCAGAGCTGAAAATTTTTAACTTTGGGATTAACGGCGGCACGGCAAAAGTCAACGAAATTTTGCTGCGCCGCATTCTAACGGCCGAACAGCTCCCTCGGCTGATTATTTGGGGAGATGGTTCACGCGCCTTTAACAATGGCCGCCCCGACCTGACCTATAACGGCATCGTTGCCTCTGAAGGCTATCGCCATCTGGCTAGTGGCGATCGACCCATTCCCTCTCATGCCCGTTGGGATTTGCCTGTCTTGCGGGCGGCAGCCAATAAAGCGCTGGCTACCCCTGCAACTGCGGCTGAGCACCCGTCTGATCTGGATGCCTATGGCTTCCAAAAGATTTCAGCCGTCTACAATCCAGAGACTTACTATCAGCGCTATCCCTGGGTTCCAGGGGCTTATGATGCAGACTATATTCGCTTTAATCTCAACGGCGATCAGCAAAAAGCGACGGTGGCCGTGGCCGAACTGGCCAAAAGCCAAAACGTGCCGCTGGTGTTTGTCAATTTGCCGCTAACCGCAGATTATTTAGATGCGACTCGGCTGAACTATGAACAGCAGTTTCGCCAAAGTATGCAGAGGCTAGCTGGGCAAGCGCAGTTTATTTTCTGCGATTTAAGTCAGCAGCGAGACTTGATGCAAAACGGCTATTTTGCTGATCCCAGCCATATCAATCATCGGGGTGCAGCCGCGATCGGGGCTTACCTGGCTACTGTGCCATCCATTCCCTGGTCAATGTTTAAGCCTGAGGTGCAAGCTGATCCCGAGCCAAGCGCCCTTGAAGACACAGAATAGATCCAAAGCTTTTGCTTTCATGGTAGGTATTGATAAGAATAGAGATAAAGTTCGAGTGTACTATTGACTGTGCTAAGGGGCGATCGCCCCAAATGGCCTTCTAGCAGAAAAGTTTGCTCAATGGGTTGATATTTAAGTACTAATGTACTAAATTAGTAGTACATTAGTACTGAGATCAGTTTCACTGCATTTCAACTGGG
The DNA here is from genome assembly GCA_036703255.1 of Coleofasciculaceae cyanobacterium. Classification (GTDB taxonomy): domain Bacteria; phylum Cyanobacteriota; class Cyanobacteriia; order Elainellales; family Elainellaceae; genus Drouetiella. Next base: position 20,111 of record DATNPL010000124.1, on the reverse strand, counting down.
TTAGGTAGCCCCCCTACCGAGAGCTAACAGGAGCTAGGAGCCAATATGAGCGAGTCGCAAGCAGAACTGAGAGCGATTAATCAAACCTTACGGTTGTACCAGGTCAATTCGCAAACTCAAACTCAGAGCATTGCGAATCGTCCGGCAAAAGCAGCCCCGTCCCAAATTCTTTCGTCGCCCACCCGCCATAGCAAGATCGCCCAAGCGCAGGTCGCTCCGGCGAATGTGACCCACCTAAATGCTCATGCTTCACGGCGATCGGTCTTGCCGTTTTCTGAGAGATTAGCAAGGCCGCTTTCAGAGAATTTAGAGACCGAAAAGCCGCAGCCAGAAAACTCACAGCTAGAGCAGGTGTATCCAGAACAGTCGCGCTCAGAAAAGCTGCGCCCAGAAAAACCACAGCCAAAATCACCCATCGACCTGCCCCCCATTCCTGCGCCGAGCCAAAGCTTCACTAGACGCGGGGCTGCTCCTTCGGAGGACGATATTGATTGGGAACCTGTGCGTCCCGTTACGCAGTCTGATGTGATCGATCGCCTTCAGCAAAAATCTGTTCAGTATTTGCAGCAGTTTGTTCAGCCCACGCCAGATACGCCCAATGCCCAGATTGATGCGGCGCTACAGCGGCTAGAAGCCCAAGCCCAGCAAGTCAATCAGCTTGCAGCAACTCAGGAAGCCGCGCTATTGGAACTCAAGGCGATCGCTCAGCAAATTGAACAGGACTGGAAGACGCTAGAGGTGGTGAATGCAGCACGGGCAGGCCATGATGCCTCAACGGTCGAAATTCCTGCCGTTTGCGAGTATCGGTCAATTAGTGTGCCTCAGGTTGAGAAAAACCAGGCAGGCGTACTGGTATTGACGGCGCGATCGGTTGACTTATTCAAAGCCGAGCGGGAAGCAGCCCTCACAGCTCAATCGCTGCGTTTTCGCACGGCTCCTACCTTCAAGCCTCGATCAAGCTGGACGCGAAAGTTTAGCCAGCTGCTTTCGGGTCAGCGCAGCGCCAGCAAGGCGGCCTATCCCACCTCTAGACTCATGACCGCTGAACCGCAGCGATCGCTAGATGAACACCCCCATCAGCGGATGCGCCGACGCAAAGCGCGCAGCCTTAACTTTCGTGAGGGGGTATCGCTCTTATTTGGCGCGGTGGTGGTGCGGGTGCTATTAAATCTTTTGCTATCGGCTCACCCAGCCTTGTGGTTTCCAGCCATTGCCCTGATGGTGACGCCTGGAGCGATCGCCGTTTACCGCTCTAGAGTGACGCCAAGATCGACTTTGGCGTGGGGCTATCGGTTGATCTTCATCATGTTGGGCTTTTGGATTGGAGGCAGATTATGAGTCCCGTAATTTTAGGAGCAATGTGGCTATTGGTTGTAACCGTTTGTTTTGCATTCATGGAGCCAAAGGAAAACCGCAATGAGCGATCTTGAGGGCGATCTGCCGATATTAAAGCTTTTGCTGCTGGGTGGACTGTTTTTGATGGGGTTTGCCCTCATGGCCGATGTGCGACGGGTCGGTAGCCTGGTGAGCAATTCCCTTAGCGTTTCACCGCCCCCTGAAATCTGTCAGGGAGACATTCACGCGGATGTCGTGCTTTCGAGAGAAAAGCTGGCCGCTTTTCTGACCATATCAGAGCGCGATTTGAAGTCTCGTGTTCAGGAGATCTTGCAGCAGCCCTATTGTCAACTCCCAGGCATTGAGGTCAGGGCAGGCGTGATCTCGGAACGGGCGGTCTATCCCCTAGCCTTTGATCCCCAGACTTGGCTAGTTGTCCTCTATGAGGGTGAAGAGTACGCCGGATACCAATTTCGATTTCAAGCTGCTGAGTAAAGCGTCATGGTTCGGAGCAATTGGGTGGAGCAATACATGAGGGGGCTGGCGATCGCGCTATGCACCACAGCTTGTAGTCTCAATCCCAACACTGAACCGATCCGGCAAATCGAAATTCAGCAAAACTGGGTCATTCAACCGGGCGATCGCATTGGTGGCCATATTGTCATGGCTGGATTAGGCGATATCTCCATTCGGTTGGGGGGACAAGCCTATGCGCCCTTTGCGGGACGGGTACAGCCCAACAGCAGTGAATGTGTGCTGTTTTCTAGCCCTGATGTGCCCGCCTACCTGTTTCGCCTCTGTGGGCTAGGCAGCCTCAACCTGGGCGAAGTGCAAGCTGGAGAGGCGATCGGCTCAGGAGATTTTCTCGCCTTTGCCACGCTACGGAAGCAGCCTGATGGCACATGGACGATTGTTGAACCCGCCAAAGATATTTTAGAACGCATTCTTAAGCCCCCCTAAAACGCAACGACTATGCAACAGATGGACTGGATAAGCTGGATCTTAAAAGTGGTGCAGATGGGCTGTGCCCAGGAAAATTTGTCATCTCGCTCTTATGGGTTAAGTCGGCCGCTGGTATTGATAGGGCTAATTTTGCTCACGTTGGGGTACAGCCCCCTGGCTCAAGCAGAAGTGTTGGTGAGCGATCGAGCCAATGATCTGCGGATTGCAGCCGAGCCAGAGATCGGAAATGGCGATCGTCTGACTATCCCTGCTGATGCGGTAGAAATACCTGTAGGCAGTCCTTCTGAGCAGTCTTGGGTAGAACTGCCGCCGCCTGAGCAGCCTGTTCAGCCCACCCTAGCTGCCGCCGCCACCTCTCCAGAAACCGCTACAGAAAAACCGCCGATCGCCCTTGCTTTGCTTCAGACCATTCAGGCCAGCACCCTTGAGCAAACGGGTAACGTTGAGCCTGCTCCCGCCGCGATCGCCACAGCCGAAACAGCCTTATCTGAGACAGTCATAGTTGAAACGAGCAAAAGAGAATCGGTGGCAAAGCCGCTTGAGTTGGCCTTCGGCTTGCCTCCCTCCAGCGCCGCACTCCCTCAAGTCACCTCGCCTGCAAGCACCCCAGTAGCCGATGTTCTTCCTGCTGCCCCGCTCGCCGATCTATTTGTGGGAAATTCTGACTCTCTGGTGGCTAAAGCCGTAGGCAGTGCAGAAGGCACCCGCACCCCTGAAGGCGATCGCAATCCTGCTTACTTCGGCCATGTCGATCCGGGCAACAAGGCTTGGAATCTGGGCAGCTTTTCCTACCAACATGGAGCCACTACGCCCGAAGAAGCTGATGTCAAGCAGTTAAATCGGCTGCAAGATCAGGCGAGCGTCATGCAGGCCAAAGCTGAGGCAAAGGGCATTTCTCTGACGCTTGAGGAAGCGCTCAACGGCATTGACCTCGCCAATCAAGCTCCCAAGGCCGTTTTGGATCGAGAGGGCTATATTGACTGGTTAGCCAAAGCGCGTCAAAACGGATTGTCAGGTGCTGATGCCGTGCTGTGGGCGAGAACTCAGTCCTTTTTTGATCCCAATCTCCAACGATGGGATGCACCTGGCTTAGGCAATACGGAGGAAAGAATTTCCTCTGATCAAGAGCGACGGATGCTGGCGATCGATCGGGCGATCGCGGTCTATCAGCGGTCCTCTCTTCCACCCAACCCCCCGGAAGTTGCCTTAGAGCCTTCCCCAGAGACTTTCCCAGTCGCGCCTCCCACCGTCCCTTTAGCGGCCTCTCCTACCAAACTTCCCCAAGACATCGGTATCGCTCGTCTCTTTGCCCAAGCCATGACTGATTTTGGCAGCTCTGCACTTTCTTCTGGCTCTAATCCCACGTCCGCAGCAGCAACCCAGACAACCGATCGCCCAGACTCTGCCGCTGCTTTGCCCGAAGCCCTCAATATTGCAGCTTTGTTGGGTCTAGACTTATAGCCGTAATCAGCGCGCCCTTAAATAATGTCCTAAGCCCACTGATTGCGGCTACAACTGACCTGTTACAGAGCGCACCTGCAAGCCCTCATCTACCACGGACTGAGGTCGTTACGGGCTGATACAGCGTATCTCGCTGCTGTGCGGGTCTGCCCAAAGATTCGATCGCCGATCGCAACGTCTCTACTTCCATACAGGTACCGCCGATCGCCCCTGCCATAGTGGTAATGTGCTCTTCCATGAGAGTGCCGCCAATGTCGTTACAGCCCCAGGTCAGGGATTCTATGGCACCTGCCAAGCCCAACTTTACCCAGCTCGGCTGATGGTTGGGAATCGAGTTGCCCAAAAAGATCCGGGCGACTGCCATTAGCAGCAGCGCATCCGCTAGCACAGGCTGATCGCGTCCGACGCGGCGGCGCAGCGGTTTTGGGGCTTCTTGCCCGACAAAAGGCAACAGAATAAATTCGCTGATGCCAAAATAGCCTCGGCTGAGCGAGTCTTGCTGAAGCGATCGCAGTAGTCCCAGATGCCGCATTTGCTGTACCGGAGTTTCAATATGCCCTGACATCATCGTGCTTGTTGTCGGCATCCCTAACTGATGCGCCGTTTGCACCACCTCTAGCCAGGTCTGGGTATCAATCTTTTCTGGACAAATCACCCGGCGCACTGCATCGTCTAGCACTTCGGCGGCGGTTCCAGGCATTGAGCCAACCCCTGCCTCCTGTAAGGCAGCAATCACCTCGGCGTAGCTCAGACCATCCTCTCGGGCAATAAACTGCACTTCCTGGGGTGAGAAAGCATGCAGGTGCAGATGGGGATAGGCTTGTTTAATCGATCGCACCAGCCGCAGGTAGTAAGGCAAGGCGCGGCTGTCGATCTTGGCTTTAACATGCAAGCCTCCCTGCATGCAGATTTCGGTGGCCTGCCGTTCCACGGCATCCTTGGCTTTTTCCAAGATTGTCCCTTCGTCTAGCCAGTAGGCTCCGGCCTCATCTTCGTCGCGCCGAAACGCACAGAAGCTACAGTGCTGTTCGCAAATGTTGGTGAAATTAATGTTGCGATTAATCACGTAGGTAACGGTGTCGCCAGATTGCTGTTGACGCAAGCGATCGGCTGTTTCACGAATGGCGGCGATCGCTCCGGTATCCGTTTGCAGCAGCAGGTTGACGCCATCTGATTCGGTCAGGTCTTGACCTGCCAAAGCCTGATTAAGCGCAGCATCCAGGGAAGCAGAGGTGATTAACATGGGGTGCCCAAGTGAGAGAACAAAGCGCTGAAAAAGATATTTTTACAACAGGTGATCATTTTGTCAGTCCCCCTTATACTGTGGGAACTTAAATGCTGTGAGAACTTAAATCTATGAGAGCTTAATCTTGCAGAGACGATCGCTAAAACGCTTCTGCCTCTCTAAGAACCTCGTAAAAGGCAAATCTGTAGAGCTTGGCAGTATAGACAACATTATTTTGAGCGTAATTCTTTGAGTATCTATGGATGGGCACATTAGCTATATCGGCAGTTATATCAGCTTAGATATCAACTTAGACTGGGTGTAGCCTGATTCGGCAAGGTTTTGAGAAAGGTGGTGTGGGCATGAAAACGATCGTAAATTTTAGGAATCGACGCGGGAGGCTAGCGCTATGGCATCAGCACTGAGATCTGAACAGAGATCTGCTGATCGCCGTCGACCTGCACCGCGATCGATTGCCTCAATCAACGCTAGAAAATCCGGCGAAGCTCAGCGAACAGGGCGATCGGCAGCAAAGCGCCATCCGGCGGGCAGCTCCGTTGAGTCAGCTCATCAGGCTGTAGTGCAGCAGCTACCGAAACCTCAAGCGGCTCCGCCCTGGCTCAAGACGCTGCTGCATGTTCAACGGGCTTCTTCGTTTCTCACCTTTTCTTTAATTATCAGCCTACTGGCGGTTTATGGCTGGACAGTCTACACCCAGCAGCGGTGGGGCAGCGCCTACAGCCATTTGGAAGCGTTGCAGAAGCAAGAGCGACAAATGACGGCAGCCAACGAAGTTTTGAAGAACCAAATGGCGAATCAGGCTGAACTGCCTGATGTGGGTCTGATGCTGCCTGAGCCAGGTAACACCGTGTTTTTAATTCCTGCGCCACAGCGCCCTCCAGTCGAGCCAGAGGTCAACCTGCCTCCACCACAGCCGATTCCAGCCCGTCCTTTGGGCTACTAGCTACGGCTGCTCGCTTGCGTCAGGCGATCGTGTTTTTATATTTTGTCTGCTGCTTTAGAGGCTGAATCTTTCAGGTAAGATGCTTGTGGTTTGCGGCAGGCCGCTAGATAATCTTTGCAATTTTTCTCGGCAATCTAGCATCTGGTTCAACACGCCATAGCTTGAGATCGCTGCCCAATTCTGTTTGAGACTGTTTTCGAGGTTTTCTGATGGCTCTTTCGTTTCCATCGTTTCGCTCTCGCCGTGCCGGAACTAGACGTGCTGCTGCTGAGGCCGCAACGGGTAAGTTTGGCGCGAAAATGGGTGGGCGATCGAGAGAGCCGCGATCGCCCCGCTCGGGTTCTCATCCGTCAGTTTCTCACGCACCCACTTTTGGGCGAGCGCCCCGCAAAGCCACGACAGCACAGCGTGGAGGTGCGCGATCGGTTGAATCACCTTTGGGGTTTTCGTCCCGATCCACTGAGTCGCAACGTCGTCGCTTGCCGCCCTTACCGCAAAGGTCGCTCATCCGCGCCCCAAAACATCGGTTGATGCTGGTTTGGGTTATTTTGCTGTGCAGTATGCTGGTGCTGGCTTTAAACCTGTTTCGGATTCAAGTTCTTCAAGCTTCTCGGCTGCAAGCCCAAGCAAAATCGCAGCATATGGTTGCGTTTAACCCCATAACGCCCCGCCGCCCTATTGTCGATCGCGCAGGGGATGTATTAGCGATCGATCGCCCCGTTTATACGCTCTATGCCCATCCCTACATGTTTGGCAAGCCGAAGGAGCTGGTTGCGGCAACCCTATCGCCTCTAATCAATATTCCCATCGCTCAACTGCTCGAAAAGTTTGGCTCGGCGGATAGCGGCATTCGCCTTCTGGAGGCCATTCCAGAAGATTTGGCGAACCGGGTGGAACGATTGGGCGAAGACGGACTTGATCTAGAACCGCATCAGCAGCGGCTGTATCCGCAGCAAGATCTGTTTGCCAATATCGTGGGCTACGTCAACCTCGATCGCCAAGGACAAGCAGGGCTAGAAGCCTCTCAAGAAGAAGAATTGCAGCAGCCGATCGAGGGAATGGATTTGAGCCGATCGGGTGATGGATCGATTATTCCGGTTGGCTTGCCCGAAGATTTCTTGCAGTCCCGAAAAAATGACTTACGGTTGCAGCTCACAGTCGATACGCACCTTCAGCGAGCAACCCGCTATGCGCTAAAGCAGATGATGAAGAAATATAGCGCCAAGCGGGGTGCGGTCATTGTCATGAACGTCAACGACGGCTCGGTCGTGTCGCTGGTTTCAGAGCCGTCTTATGACCCCAATAAATTCTATGAAGCCAAGCTAGAGCGGCTCAAAGATTGGGTGCTCAGCGACCTATACGAACCTGGCTCTACGTTCAAGCCTGTCAATCTGGCGATCGCTTTAGAATCTAGCGCCATTCAAGCAGATACCACCGTATACGACGAAGGGGTGATCGAGATTGAAGGCTGGCCTATTAACAACTCTGATGTCGAGTCTGCGGGCGGTAGAGGTGAGCTTTCGGTGTCCGAGGTGCTGAAATATTCCAGCAATGTCGGCATGGTTCACATCATGCAACGGATGAATCCGGGCGTCTATTTTGGTTGGCTAGAGCGGATTGGACTCGACAAAACGACGGGTATTGATTTGCCTGCCGAAGTCTCAGGGCAGATGAAGACCTATCAACAGTTCACCGAATCGGCGATCGAGCCTGCCACAACGGCTTTTGGGCAGGGCTTTTCGCTGACGCCGATGAAGCTCATTCAGCTTCATAGCATGGTAGCCAATGGGGGACGGTTAGTAACCCCGCATGTGGTTCAGGGGTTGGTCGATGCCAAAGGCAACTTTAGCTGGAAGCCTGACTTGCCCTTACCCAGGCCAATCATTTCTCCTGAGCATGCCAAGACTGTGGTTGGCATGATGGAAGATGTGGTCAAAGACGGTACGGGTAAAGCCGCTCAGATTCCGGGCTATCGGATTGCAGGTAAAACGGGAACCGCCCAGAAGGCTAGCCCCGATGGCGGCTATATTGATGGAGCCAGAATTACGAGCTTTATCGGTTTATTGCCTGCTGATGCACCCCGCTATGCGGTCTTGGCCGTCGTCGATGAACCCCAAGGGGAAGACGCCTATGGCGGCACCGTGGCTGCGCCGATCGTCAAATCTGTGATGCAGTCTTTAATCACGATGGAGCAAATCAAGCCTACGCTGCCTGAAGAGGTTCTCAACGAGTCGGTTCTTGACTCTTCTACTTTCTCAGACAGTTCAGAAGACTATTCTCTGGATGCTGAGCAAGATAGTGCAGACGGGCCTGATGAAAGTGGGTCTGACGATGAGCCTAGCTACGATGCCCCGAGCCAAGAAGAACCTTAGTGAATTGACCCAACATCGCTACAGGCACCACCCATACAACCTAAGAGCAAGAGCTTAATCAGGCTTAGGGGCTGACGGCTTGAGTCGCCAGCCAGGTCGGTTTGCCTGACGGGCACGCGCGATCACCAGACAATCGTCAGGCGCATCTTTTGTGACCGTCGAGCCAGCGGCGATCGTCACATCAGCCCCGATCGTGATGGGTGCCACCAATACGCTATTGGCTCCGGTCTTGGTGCGATCGCCAATCACCGTCGGGTGCTTGCTGACGCCATCATAGTTGGCGGTAATCGTCCCAGCGCCAATGTTAACGCGATCGCCCAGCGTTGAATCTCCCAGATAGGAAAGGTGCGCCACGTTGGTGCGATCGCCCAGCGTCGAGTTTTTTAGCTCTACAAAGTTGCCAATGCGGCAGCCTTCGCCCACCTGGACGTGCCCCCGAAGATGGCTATAGGGACCAATGCGGCTATTGGCTTCGATCGCGCTATCGGTAACGACGGACATGACTACGGTCGTATTTTCACCAATTTCGCTGTTTTCTATCAGGCTACCTGGCCCAATCCGGCATCCTGTGGCAATAGTTGTCTTGCCCCGCACATGGGTCTGAGGCTCAATGACCACATCTGGGGCAATCTTGACCGTATCGTCGATCGTGATGCTGTTTGGATCAACCAACGTCACTCCGGCAGCCATCCAGTCCGCTTTGATGCGAGCTTGCAGAATGCCATAGGCTGTAGCTAGCTGCTGGCGATCGTTAATCCCCAAAATTTCTTGATGGTCTTCTACATCCACAGCCATTGCCGGGGAGAGCAAGCCAACAGCGTCAGTTAGATAAAACTCCTGCTGATTGTTGTTGGATTGCAGCTTGGGTAAAACCTCTGCCAGCGCCGCCCAGTTAAAACAGTAGATCCCTGCATTGACTCGATTATTTTGCCGCTGAGTGGGGGTGCAGTCTCGGTCTTCGACAATCTGCGTCACAATACCCTGCCCGTCGCAAAAAACCCGCCCATAGCCTTTGGGTTCAGTCAACTGTGCGGTGAGAAGCGTCACCTTATTTTGATTTTCCTGATGGGTTTTCAGCAACTGCTCCAGGGTTTGAGCGCGCAGCAGAGGCACATCTCCATTCAGCACGAGTAAATCACCCTCAAACCCCTGAAGATGCGGAATGAGCTGCTGAACGGCATGCCCTGTACCGAGCTGTTGCGCTTGCTCGACAAATTCTATCTGGGGTAAGTGCGCCAGCGATCGCTGTACCCATTCCCCCTCGTATCCCACAATCACCAGTTCGCGGGAGGGCTGCATTCCGGCTGCACATGCCAAAGCCCGTTCCAGCAGCGATCGCCCTCCCAGATCATGCAACACCTTGGGAATGCGAGATTTCATGCGCGTTCCACGCCCTGCCGCCAGAATTGCTACCGCTAACATGCTTGCCTTTCATTAACTTACCGGAGTATAGCGCGGTTGTGGTGCGGTGCAAAAGTGGGCAACAGCGCAGAACTCAAAGACCTCAGGCCGCTGCGGCATTGGGGTTAACAAAGGCCGCAAATTTTTCCATCAGATCTGGGTTACGCCAGCCCCGCTCCACCTCTTTGAACAGCATCTCCAGAGATTCTTCAGGCGTGAAGGCTCGCTTGTAGGGGCGCTCATGCGTCAGGGCATCATAGATATCAATTAGCTGAAACACCTGCGCTAGGAAGGGAATTTCGTTGCCTTTGAGCTGGTCGGGGTAGCCCGAGCCATCCCAGCGTTCGTGGTGATGGCGGATAATCGGCGCTACGCCTTTCATCGTCCGTAAAGGCTGGCAAATCTGCTCTCCAATCACCACATGCTGCCGCATAATGACCCACTCTTCTTCGGTGAGGGTGCCTGTTTTAAGCAACACCGCATCGGGGATGCCCACTTTGCCAATATCGTGCAGGTAGCTGCCCCAAATCAAATCGCGCACTTCCAGCCGTGGCAAATGTAGGTATTCTCCGAAGGCTCTGCTCTGAGTTACCAAACGCTCGCAGTGATCGCCCGTGTTGGGATCTCGGCGCTCAACCGTTCGGGCGATCGAAAACAGCACCTTACTGGCATGGTCTAGATCTTCATTCAGCCGTCTTTGGTAGATCAGCGACTTGACACGAGCCGATAGCTCAAGCTGATCAAACGGCTTACACAGAAAGTCATCTCCGCCCGCCTCAATGCCGCGCAACCGGGCACGGCGATCGTTCAAGGCCGTCACAAATACGATCGGAGTCAGCCGAGTTTGCTCATCTTGCTTCAGGCGACGGCAGACTTCATAGCCATCCATGCCTGGCATCATCACGTCTAGAAGAATGAGGTCAGGATTAATTTGGGCGATCGCCTCCAGCGCCAGTTGACCATTCTCTGCCTCCAGCACTTCGTATCCTTCAACCGACAGCAGTGCGACGGCGGTGATCCGACTAGAGGGGTGATCATCCACTACTAAAATCTTCGGTCTTTCAGAATTAAAGCAGTTCACAAGATTTCTCGCTTAAGTCCGTTGAGATAAATCTGTAGAGGCACCGAGCTAAATTGGGATGAAAACCTTGTCCAGATGACTGATTTAGCTAGTTGCCTGCTATCAAGGCCAAAAACATTCAAGGCCAAAAACAATGAGAGCTGGAAGCTAACGAGGGATGGAACACAGGGAGGGGAAACAAATGAGGCGCTCTAGCTTTCGCTTTATCTTTCTTAGTGCATACGCAGGTTTGCCTACGTCTATATCAGTATGATTAATCTCGGGCACCAAGGGATCAGGTTTTTTACTGAGATTTACCCCGCTGCATCCTCTAGCTTTCTAGGGTTAATCATAAGCGGGGCAGATGGATGCTCATTGTATCTTTTGCCAAGGAGGATCGCCAGTCCATCCACTTTACCTCTGCGCATTTTCCTCAGGTAGGTTCTCTGAGGCCAATTTCCTCAGGCAATCCTACTCAGATTTCCCCAAGATTTCCTCAAACATTTTCCTTAAACATTAGAGAGGTCTAGAAATTTCGTGTGAAACACCGCATGAGGTCTAAATCAAAGCAGTTTCGACCATTATGATTGAAAGTCTAGCGAGTTCTAGTATGGATTGTGACTTAAATAACGATAATAAAGGGTTTGAGAATTTTTCTGTCTCTGCGTCATGGCTGCACCAAAATCTCCAAGCTTCAAACGGTGTGATCATTGACTGTCGGTTCTCGCTCAGTGATCCTAATCTAGGGCGGCAGCAGTACGAGATCAGCCATATTCCGGGCGCACATTATTTTGACTTGAATCAGGACTTGTCGGGTGCAGTCGGTTCACAAGGCGGACGCCACCCGTTGCCTGATCTGACCCAGCTTGCCGCCAAGCTGGCATCTGTTGGGATCTCATCAGAAGCCGATCGCTCCTCGTGGGTGGTGGTGTACGACGATTCTCGCTTTGCCTATGCGGCGCGGTTCTGGTGGCTGTTGCGATACATGGGGTTCGATCGCGTTGCAGTTTTGGATGGCGGCTGGGGTAGCTGGCTAGTAGCGGACTACCCTGTAACGAACAAGATCCCGGTGGCACAACCCCAAACGTTTATTCCTCAGATTCAGTCAGATTGGGTCGTGGACATTGAAGCCGTTAAAAGCCGCAAGGATGTGCCTGGAGTGGCGCTAGTCGATTCTCGGGAGGCAGAACGCTATCGCGGAGAGCGAGAGCCGATCGATCCGATCGCCGGACATATTCCAGGAGCCGTGAACTACCCCTGGCAAGAGGTGACAGATGCTCAAGGCTATCTTCATCCTCTCGCTCAACAGCAGCAGCGCTGGTCGGCTCTGCGGCCTACGGCAGAAATCCTGGTTTATTGCGGCTCAGGAGTTACGGCTTGTGTCAACTTGCTTTCTTTAGCGATCGCAGGCATCCCAACGGGCAAGCTCTATGCTGGCAGCTGGAGCGACTGGTGTTCGCGGCTATAGAAGATTCAGTTCAGCTTGTTTGTGTCGAGCCGATATTTTGAAATCAGCGCCTACTGAATGCTCTACTAAATACTGAGTCGAGCAGCCGCAAAGCCCTCAGACTTTCAAGCGTTGGGGCAGTAATTAAATGCGATCGCTTTTTGATAGCTTTTAACCCTCTACCTTCTGCCCAAAGCGAAAGGCCAAAGCGCTGTCAATTTAGGCAGCTCAGGCTCATTAACTTAAAGAGATGGAGCAGACTCGGGCGAAAAGTTTATAATCCTATAATATTTGCAGTAAAGCAAAATCTATGAGGCGTGAGCCTGTTGATTAGTAGAGTTTATCCACTGGTTCTCTAAACTTTTGTATACCCACTATTTTTCTGTAAATCAGGCTTCGTCCTATGGCTATTAGCAATATTCATGCTGTTTCATGGATATTGCCTTATCTTTTATGTGCTGCTTTTCTGCGAATTGACTTGACTAAGCTAGATTGAGGGGGACTACTAAGAGATTCATAATTTTAGGATTCTATCGAGAAACGTTATTCTAACTTTTACTTTCTATTTTGATTTTTACTTGGATAGCCAGGGTTAGATTCTTCAGGACTTTTTCTGCCCCATAAGCTGCGGAGTAAATCGTTAAGTTTGAATTCTTTAGTTAAAATTTCCGCTAAAAATCTTAGGTCTAAAAACTCTATGTCGCTCTCCTCAATGAACCGTCTTTCAATCTTTGTAGACGGGAACAATATGTTCTACGCTCAACAGAAGAATGGCTGGTTTTTTGATCCCCGTAGAGTTCTAGATCATTTCACAAGTGACTCGGAAGTGACGCTCACGAATGCCTTTTGGTATACCGGATTAAAAGATCTCCAAGATCAGCGAGGGTTTAGGGACGCATTGATTAGTTTGGGTTACACAGTACGCACTAAAATCTTGAAAGAATACTACGACGATAGCTCAGGGCGAGTCTCGCAAAAGGCAAACCTAGATATTGAGATAGTTGTGGATATGTTTAACACCGTTGATCAATACGATCGCGTGATTCTATTTAGCGGTGACGGCGATTTTGAGCGAGCGATCGAGCTGCTGCGCGGGAAGAATACGCATATCACCGTAGTTTCTACAGAAGGCATGATTGCCCGAGAGCTACGCAATGCGACCGATCGCTATATTGACCTTAACGATATTCGTGAACATATTGAAAAGATAGATGGTCTCTAATTCTTTATCGGCTGAGGTTGCTCCGATCAAAATTGCGGTTGTGGGCGATGTGCATGATTTGTGGGATAGCCAGGACGAAGCTGCTCTCCACCATCTAGGCGTTGATCTGGTGTTGCTGGTGGGCGATTTTGGCAATGAGTCGATCGCGGTGGTGCAGGCCGTTGCCAATCTTGACCTGCCCAAAGCTGTCATTCTGGGCAATCACGATGCTTGGTATACCGCTACAGATTGGGGAAGAAAGCTGCGGGTTCTTGCATCAGAAGATGGCGTACAGAAACAGCTCGACCTGCTGGGAGACGCTCATGTGGGCTACGGCAAGCTAGATTTTCCGGCGCTAGGGCTGAGCGTAGTGGGCGGTCGCCCCTTTAGCTGGGGTGGGTCGAGCTGGAAGCATGGCGGATTCTATAAGACTCGGTTCGGAGTAAACAGTTTTGAAGAATCCACCACAAAAATCATCGAGGCAGTAGGCAAGGCGACCTGTGATACCGTAATTTTTATCGGTCACTGTGGCCCCACAGGGCTGGGGGATGCGGCAGAGGATCTCTGCGGCAAAGACTGGAAGCCGATTGGCGGCGATCATGGCGATCCAGATTTGAGAGAGGCGATCGCCCAAACGCGTGCCCAAGGCAAAAACATTCCGCTGGTGGCCTTTGGGCATATGCACCACAATTTGCGCCACACCAAAGACCGTTTGCGGCAAATGAGTGCTATTCACGACGGCACAGTTTACCTTAACGCCGCTAGCGTGCCCCGCATTCGAGAGACAGAGCAGGGCAAAATTCGCAACTTCTCTTTGGTGACGCTAGAGGCGGGGGCTGTGACTCATGCCGCGCTTGTCTGGCTGAATGCTGACTTTGAGATTGCATCAGAAATGGTTTTGTATGAGGCTGCCAGCCCTGCTAGTTTAGCCGCATATCGCTCAGCACTAACGCCATAAGAGCGCCCCCGACAAACCCAAACAGGTGTGCTGTCCAGCCCATTTGGGGCGATCGCTCTATGGGCAAAATCTGGGAGTCGTTATACCGATCGCCTGTAATTTTCCAGGTATCTCTGCTGGCAATTATCAGTGCCAGCAGCAGCGCGATCCAGCTTCCAGAAATAATGCCATACATCAGCACAAACCCCCTGTAGCCATAGGTCACGCCGCTGGCTCCTACCCCAGCACTCTTGGAGGAATTAAATAACCAGAACCCCAGCCCGCTGATGAGCGCAGTGGCGATCGTTACTACATAAAAAAGGTGGATACCCTGCATCAGGATAAACCAGCCCAATAATAGAAATGCCTGGGTATTGCCCGTAAGATGCTCATAGCTGCGGTGGAGCAAGGGAGCCATAGGAATGCCGACTAAACCCCAAAGGGATCTGGGACGCAGACAAAAAGCATAGTTGAGCCAGCCGCCAAAAATACCCCAATTGATGAAATGAATGAGCCAAACGATCGCCGTCATGCTCAGCAAAACTCTTGCATGAGCAGAGAAATTGAGAAGATCTGCATCTGCCAAAGTCATAAGCTGAGCTGGTTTTACCAAAGTGGGGAAAGCGGTTAGATTGGTTATAGCTCATTTCATGGCTATTCAAAATAGGTGCAACAAGCGCTGATTTAGGGTAAAATTCACCTACTCACATTCAAAAAGTATGGGAAAGACTTGGAGAGGTGGCAGAGTGGTCGAATGCGCTCGACTTGAAATCGAGTGTGGCGAAAGTCACCGGGAGTTCGAATCTCCCCCTCTCCGTTGGTTTTAGTGCAATTTACGATTTGAAAAGGGATGCAGAGTGCCCCGTTTCAAATAGCAAACCCCCTAATATCGTCCGCCTGAAGGCGGCAGACGATTGGGCGCATAGTTCTCTGGAGGCCGGGTCGGGGGGTTGGTTTGCACCTGCTGCCGACCGTTGCGGATGATCCGCATCATCTCGCCCAGGCGGTCCTCCATATCTCGCAAGACGCGATCGGCATAGTCATCTGCACCGCGCTGAATTTCTTCACATTCGGCCAGCGCCAGTCTTTGCATTTCCTCTAGCTCTTGCTGTGCCCGTCGCCGCACTTGCTCAATATCTCCTAAGGTCTGCTGCTGCATGGCTTCGCATTCTAGCTGCACCTGCTGACGAATGCGCTGGGCTTCGGATTCGGCCTGACGAATAATGCTAATTTCATCCAAAATTTGAGCCGCTCTCTGTTCGGCTCCGGCAATAATCTCTTGGGCATATTGCTCAGCCTCGACCAGCACATCTTCTTTGTGCAGCACAATTTCGGTGGCTTCCTGAAAAGCGGTCGGTAAGTTTAACCGCACTAAGTCAAGCTGATCGAGCAACTGCTCCTCATCCACTAGCGTCAACCGACTCAACGGCACGCGGATGCTATCTAGAATCATTTCTTCTAGCTTGTTTAGCTCTCGCTGGATATCGATGCCCCCGATGCGGGTTTCTCCGTAAGCGTTGCGTCCGGCAGCTCCTCCGGTGTTAGGGTTCGATCGTCGTTGGCTAGTGCGATTGGAGTTTTGGCGTAGCATTGGTGAAGATCTAAGGCGACGGTATGAGGAACAAGATGATCGACCGGGCCGCCAAATCTGGCGATTTCTCTGACGTGACTGCTGCTGAGGAAGCTGTATTCGGTAGAAGTGGCGAGAAAGATAGTCTCAATATCGGTAGCTAGGGTTTTGTTGGTATGCGCCATTTGCAGCTCCATCTCAAAATCGGAGACGGCGCGTAGTCCGCGCAGCAGTACGTCGGCCTGCCGCATTCGGGCGTAGGTGACGGTAAGACCATCAAAGCTGTCCACTTCTAAGTTGGGTAGATGCTGAGTCGATTGACGAATTTGTTCGATGCGCTTTTGTACCGAAAACAGCGGCGTTTTGTTGGGATTGCGAAAAACGACCACAATCACCTTTTCAAAGAGCCGATGGCCGCGCTCAATGATATCTAGATGACCTCGGGTAATGGGATCAAAACTGCCGGGATAAATCGCAATCACGGTTTTGTGCAGGTTCTCTTTGATACAGGTTCAGCGTAAGCTGATGGGTTTAGTGAAAGCTTGTAAAGACGTGAAAGCTAAAAGATCGACTCCCTGCCATAATTTTCACGGATATCAAGCCATTATTATACAAGCAAGCTCTCAACCTGACTGAGCTACCCTAAAATCTGAGTGACGGATCGCAAATTTAACAGCGCCCAATCAGCTTTTTGGCGTTGCTGATTTCTGGGATGAATTTTTGTTGGAGAGGGGCGCGGAGCGCCCCTCTCCAACAAAAATTCATCTAACAAAAATGATTCTAGGTCAAGCGGTCTGCGATTCTAGAGAACCTGGCGACGGAGAAAATCTGACAGAGCCATACTGACCTGCTCATGCCGATCTTCTTGGGGATAGTGCCCCGCTTCGCTTAGCGGGCTTAGCTCTTTATCAGGAGCGGCAAAATTCTCTGCAAGACTGTAGGGCAGCCAAGGATCACGCGTTCCCCAGAGCAGCAGCGTGGGCTTTTGCCACTGAGCAAATCCGGTTTGAATTTCGGCAGTGGCTTCAGGAAGCTGGAGGTTTTTGACGATCGCCAATAAAGCCCTGCCCGCCTCAGAACTTTTGAGAAAAGGGCGACGATAGACCTCTAGATCGGCTTCACTAATCACATAACCCCCGCCGCCCTCAAGGGTGCGCTCGGTCAGCAGTGGATCTTGGGTCAGCATTTCGCCCACTAGCGGCACGCCCATTTGCCGCATCTTCCAGGGCAATTTTGCCGCAGGGGAGAGGGGGGCATTGAGAATCGCGAGGCGATCGATCTGCTCAGGGTGACGCAGCGCATACTGTAACCCTACTGAACCCAAAAAGCCCTGCACGACAAGAGAGAATTTTTCGAGTCCTAAAGCGCTGACGAATGCGGCTAAAGCAGTGATGTAAGCTTCAGGGCTATAGGCAAAGTTGCGTTTGTCAGGCTTGGCCGAAGCGCCACAGCCGATCCAGTCGGGGGCGATCGCTCTAAAGCCATGTCCTGCCAAAGCAGGCAACACATGACGCCAGCCGTAGCTCTGGCAAGGTAGGCCATGCAGGAGCACCACGGGAGATTTTGCCGAGGGGTTCATGGGTTCTGCTGCCCGATAAAACCATTTCAGCTCGCCTACTTCGATCGTGTGTTCCTGCGTCGCCACGGCTAATATATCCAGATTTGTTGACTTTTGATTGAGCTTACTGTGACGAGGGCTTTTAGAGCAAGTTGGCAAAAGGTGCTCGGTAGACAAGCCTAGCCTGCGATGAAGATAAGGCTGTGGCTAAGTTATCGGCTCAAAGGGCGCGAGATTGCCGTAAACTAGGCTTCACATTGGACTGTAGGCAATAGCTAGGAGCTGGTATGATTCAGGCCACGATAGAGACAGATAAGGGAACCATCCGGGTGGCGCTAGATGATGAAAAAGCGCCCATCACCGTGCAGAATTTTGTTGACCTAGCCAAGAGCGGCTTCTATGACGGCCTGACCTTTCACCGGGTTGAGCCAGGATTTGTGATTCAAGGGGGTGATCCTCGCGGCAACGGCACGGGCGGCTCGGACAAAGAGATTCCTCTAGAAATTTGGGCAGAAGGTGCGGCAGAACCAACCGTGGGCAAGACCCTCAGCCCTGGACAAAAGCCAGTGATTAAACACGATACGGCGGGCGTAATTTCTATGGCGCGTACCAATGACCCCAATAGCGCTACCAGCCAGTTTTTCCTGACTTTGGGCAATGCCTCATTTCTAGACGGGCAATATGCGGCCTTTGGTAAATCAACCGATACAGATGTGATTCAGGCGATTCGCAAGGGCGACAAGATGGTGTCTGTCACGATCGAACCTTAATCCCATGTATGCGCGCCCTTGCATGCGCCCTGCCTGACGCTTGAGAGTTGACGCTTGAGATGAGACGTAACGACTGAGAGATTGAGAGGAGAAAACCATGTCGGAATGGCACGAGATTCCGGGAGGCGTCACCGCTCCCAAAGGATATAAGGCCGCAGGAATTGCCGCAGGACTGAAGCCCTCGGGCGCACCTGACTTAGCGCTGATTGTGTCAGATGTGGAGGCGATCGCGGCGGGGGTGTTTACCACTAGCCAGGTGAAAGCGGCTTGCGTAGACTACTGCCGTCAGCGCCTGCAAGCCAAGGCTGCGGCACGTGCCATTCTCTGCAATGCCGGACAGGCAAATGCAGCAACTGGGGCGCAAGGGTGGGCAGATGCGGTCGAAAGCACGGAGGTTTTAGGGCAGGCGTTGGGGATTCCGGCTGATGCGGTGTTGGTGGCCTCTACGGGGGTGATTGGGCAGCGAATCAAGATGGAGCCGCTGCGACTCGGCATTCCTCAGGTGGTGGCTGCGTTGTCTCCAGAAGGGTCGGATCAGGCGGCGAAGGCGATTTGCACGACTGATTTGGTGGCTAAGACGATCGCTCTGGAAACGACTCTGGACGGTCGCCCGGTCAGGATTGGCGGCATCTGCAAAGGCTCTGGCATGATCCATCCCAATATGGCGACGATGCTGGCTTTTGTCACCTGCGACGCGATGATTTCGCCGCATCTGTGGCAGCAGATGGTCAGCCGCGCTGCGGATAAGAGCTTTAACCAAATTACGGTGGATGGCGATACTAGCACTAATGACTCGCTGATTGCTCTGGCCAATGGTCAGTCGCGCACGCCTGCAATTACGGAACCGGGACCCGAGGCGGATAAGCTGGAAGCGGCCTTGACTGAGGTCTGTATGTATCTGGCTAAGGCGATCGCCCGTGATGGTGAAGGGGC
The DNA here is from genome assembly GCA_036703255.1 of Coleofasciculaceae cyanobacterium. GTDB lineage: Bacteria > Cyanobacteriota > Cyanobacteriia > Elainellales > Elainellaceae > Drouetiella. The sequence goes on along the minus strand of DATNPL010000124.1, from coordinate 914 downwards.
AACCTGTTTGATTGAGGTGCGGGTGTCGGGTGCTACGGATGATGCGGCTGCACGGCAAATTGCTCGGACGATCGCTGGGTCGGCGCTTTTTAAGGCGGCAGTTTTCGGGCGTGATCCGAACTGGGGCAGAATTGCGGCTGCTGCGGGACGGGCTGGGATACCGTTTGAGCAGGATCATCTGCGGGTGCAGTTGGGTGATTTTTTGCTGATGGAAAATGGGCAGCCTTTGCCGTTCGATCGTGCTGGGGCGAGTGCTTATATTAAGGCGGCGGCGGCTGGAGAGTATCTCAAGGCTGATACGGTGTTGGTTTCGGTTAGCGTGGGTGGGGGTAGTGGTTCGGGTATGGCTTGGGGCTGTGACCTTAGCTATGACTATGTGAAAATTAATGCTGAATATACGACTTAGCGATCGCAGGTGAATTAACCTTTGTAGGTTGGATTGAGCTTTGCGAAACCCAACGCCCGAGAAGATGTTGGGTTATCCTGCGGGAAGTAAGCTACGTGCCTCAATCCAACCTACAAAGGTCAATGTTATTTGCTCTGTGATCTTTGAGAAAGCTGATCTGGGAAGTCTGAGCCTTGGGGGCGTCCCCCAAACCCCCGAATCAGGGGACGGCTGCGTCCCCCGTAGCTTGCTTCTTCGAAGGAGTACCCCCTCCAGAAGGGTTTGATGGTGGGAGGTTGGGGGCGCTTCGCATTGATGGGTCGCATGGGGTTGGGGCAGGTTTCTGCCCTTACAGGTATTTTGTTTTCTAGGGAGTTTAGGGGAGAGCGGCTAGGGCGTGTCATCAAATAAGCCAAATGACAGCTGCGGCAAGGTGAATAGCACCCAGGAAATTGACCGCCCGTTTGTCATAACGGGTGGCAATCGCTCGATACTGCTTGAGTTTGGCAAAGAAGTTTTCAATCAAGTG
>DATNPL010000038.1:0-21397 GCA_036703255.1 Coleofasciculaceae cyanobacterium | reverse complement strand
TGTGGCGCGCTCCGCGCGCCACAAAACCCTAAAAGCTGGATTTCAAAGGCGCTCCGCGCCTTTGAAATCCAGCTTTTAGAAAAAATAGGAGGACTTTGCGATCTACTGAGTTTGCCTTTTACGCCTGAATTAGAATGGGCTGATTAAAACAGGGAAACTGCATCACATCAGCCGGAAGTTGATCAGCAGGGGTCAGCGTTTCATCAACGACACCTGCCTGCTGCAACGCATAGGTCACGAGTTCTGAGCAAAAGAGCGCAGAGTAGTCGGGCGAGTTTCTAAATTCAGCACAGATCAGGGTTGTAAACCCAACTTCGATCGCCTGCACAAAATCATAGGGAACTTGCTGCTGTTCGATCTCTCTCAGCCAGGATTGCATCTGTGCCGTTTGAGCCACCGTCAAAGGCGTTTTGAGAGCCGCCCACCAGACCGGAGCACAGCAGGCAATTAGGCGTTCAGAGAGCCACTGAAACTGTGCGCCGCGAATGGGTTTGCCTGTGCCACGGCTAGGCAAACTCCGATCGATATGAGACTCGGCAATCAGAATGGAATCTTCGCCGCGATCGCCATGAGCCGTAGAAAAAACGATCGCGACATGCACATAGGGAGACTGAGTCGCTAGTTTAACAACTTGTGAAGGAAAGTCTGTCCCCGAAAAGGCAAAGACATCTCCCGGCTGAATCTGACGACGGATGGCTGCATAAGGCAAAGAGTCTTGTGCATTTAGAGAGTTTAGAGGCTCCCCAAACGCAGATTCACTCGCTGTGGTCATGAAAAAAACAGAAATTTTTGTCCATAGAAAAATGTATCAGATGCGCTCTGACTGCGTCATCTGTAATTTTTCACAATTTTTTGTGGTTTTGTTTTTCGTCCAGCTATTTTGGGAATCTTAAAGATATTCAATTTACTCAGGAATTTACATATCAGGGGGTCATTAATCTATGGCAAGTGCTGGCTTGAATAAGTGGATTGTGAGCGGCAATCTGGCAGCAGATGCTCAAATCAAAACCGTTGAACTGCGCGATGGAGACACGGCTAAAGTCGCAACCGCAACGCTGTACGTTCAAAAAGTGCGCAATCGCGAGGAATCCTTTACCGTTCGGTTGAGCATCTGGGAAAAGTCTTATGCTTGGCGGAAGCTGCCGTTTTTAAAGAAGGGTTCTCTCATCATTTGTACCGGAAATGTTGAACCCAATCCTTATATTTCTAGCAACGGCAACGTTCCTAAAGCGGGAATGGAAATGACCGTCCTGGATATTGACTTAGACATTGTGCGGCACGTCGATGAAGAGGGAGAGCGCGATCGCACCATGAATGCCGTAGAGCATGACGCTCCTAGTCCTGAATCGACAGAAGAGAAAGCGCTGATATCTGCCTAGATCGCAGTCTGCACAACAATTCACTCAGTCCCCTAGGTGATCCCTGTGTGAATTGTTGCGCAGCTCAGCCGTGCAACAATTCACGCCTTTAAATCTCACGCTAAACCTAACGTATTCAGATCGAAGATCCTATGCTCTAGGAATGGGTGGGCAGGCTGCAAGCCACTTATTTGCGATCGCCTAACGCTGCTACTCAGCGGCCTGCTTATAGGCAACCCAACCGCCATAGTGAGAAATATCTTCCCAGTTGTGTTGTTCTACCAGTTCTTGAGGATAGAGCATGGCTGTTGCCGTTTCGCCATTTTCTAAGACAACTTCTGCCGGATACATATTGGGGGGTTCAGTAGAAACCAGGTAGTCATACTGCTCTGCCGTCAGTTCGTAGAGTTCTCCAGGAATAGAAATGCCGCCTGTCTCAACCTGGTAAATCGCAGGATGCCAACCGTTTTCAGCTGAATGCAGGCGGTAGAGCGGTTGGGTTTTGGTCGGGCGAACAAAGACGGCAGACTGAAGGTTCTGGTGATCGGGCTGACCCCGCAGAGCAGAGCCACAGATGAATACATGCGTCATGGTTGAAATTGCTGCTTGAGTCATTGGAATTTTACACTTCTTTCAGGCTTAATTCTGGTAGGGACTGTAGATGAGGTTCAAATCGACTTGTGAGTTGCACAGATTGGGAACTGCACAGAATCAGATTGAACTAGCAATTTGAGTGAAACAGTGTAACTGGATACAACTTGCATCTCTGCTAATGTATACAGTATACAAGTCGGCGGAATCTGATAGCAACCCTAAGGCAAAGTCGCAGCCCACAAGCGCGCCAAGTTCGCAGGCGTTACGCCGAAATGCCAGTTGCGATACTGTTCCTACACGATAGGGGCAGGATACTGAGTTTATTGCAGTGCTGACTGACGAAAAAGCGGCGAAATAGGCTGAGTGCGCTCGTATCACCCAATTTAGAACGATCTTGAGGGAGCAAAGTATGGCGGTTCTTTCTAAGTTAACGGTCAATGGCGATCGCCTTAATGCGAGTATCAATCGCCTTGCCAAAATCGGACGCATGCCAAATGGCGAAATCTGTCGCCTCGCTTTTACGCCCGAAATTTTGCAGGCTCGTTACCTGGTGCAGCAGTGGATGGTAGAGGCAGGCATGACGGTGCGGACAGATGCAGCCGGGAACCTGATCGGACGGTACGAAGGACAAATAGAAGAGGCACCTGCACTGGCAACCGGATCGCACATCGACACCGTGCCTTCTGGGGGCAAGTATGACGGCGTACTAGGAGTTTTAGCCGGGATTGAAGTGGTGCGATCGCTCCGAGAGAGCAAGATGCGTCTCAAGCACCCCCTTGAGGTCATCGTGTTTACAGATGAGGAAAACACGATGATTGGCTGTCAGGCGATGGCCGGAACGGCAAAGCGGTTACCCCAGGAGTACAAACCCAAAGCGGCAGGCTCTATCGAAGACTGTCTGGAAATCATTGGCGGCAATTGGGACGAGCTAGAGACGGCTCAGCGCACTCGGGCGAACATGGCCGCCTTTGTGGAACTGCATGTAGAACAGGGTGCAGTTTTGGAGAGTGCAGGCAAAGAGATTGGAGTCGTGCAGGGCGTCGTCGGCATGCTGCGCAAGGCAATTTCCATTCAAGGGCAAGCCAATCATGCAGGAACTACGCCAATGGACATGCGGCAGGACGCTCTGGTGGCGGCGGCTCAAATTGTCTTGGCAGTTCAGGAAATAGCGCTCAGCATGCCCAGTCAGCCCGTCGCTACCGTTGGCTTTCTCACGGTAGCGCCCAATGCGGTCAACATCGTACCCGGACAAGTCGAGTTAACCGTGGACATGCGAGATTTGTCGCAAGCTTGCTTGTCCGAAATGCTGGAGCGGCTCCAGCGCGAAATCAAAACGATCGCCACAGCAACCGATACCCAGATTGAGCTGAAGCCCCTCCTCTGCGTTGAGCCTACCCTGTCGGCTCTGCCCGTTCAGTCTGCGATCGCCCAGGTTGCCCAAGAGTTGGGATTGGGGCATGTCGCTATGCCGAGCCGTGCTGGACATGACTCCTTAGAGATCGGACGGATTACAGATATGGGAATGATTTTTGTTCCTAGCCAAAACGGGTTAAGCCACTCTGGAGAGGAATACACATCGCCTGAGCAATGTACCCAAGGTGCGAACGTCTTGCTTCACACATTGTTACAGCTAGATGAGATTTATTAAGGAAATTTTGTACGTTGGCCATGAAATTTGATTCAGAGATGCAGATGTCTAAGCCAGTACTGGTAGAGAGATAAAGTTTTTGTCACAATCGCACCCCTTGTGTATCTTTGCATACAATCTGCATATACCGGGTCTATGTAAGGTTACAGCGTACAGCCTCTCAAAGCAGTTAGCCTCAGTGTTTTGGAGTGTAGCTATCGGATTTAAGCGTCCAGATTACTTTGAAGTACTCTCATCCCACCCTTTAAATCTATGAATTCACCCGTCTCTACTTCTTCTCCAGGTGTGACATTGGCTCAAGAGTCTGCCGAAAGCAAGCTCCAGCAAGAGTTAGCGGCTCAAAGTTCTGGGGTGACGCTGCGATCGGTAACGAAAAAATACGGCTCGTTCGTAGCTGTCAAAGATATCAACCTGGACATTGCGCCTGGATCTTACACCTGTCTACTGGGGCCGAGCGGCTGCGGTAAAACCACCACTCTGCGGATGATTGCAGGCCATGAAGACATTACGAGCGGTGATCTGCTGATTGGCGATCGCCGGGTGAATGACCTACCCCCCGCCAAGCGCAACTCCGCCATGATGTTTCAGAGCTATGCCCTGTTTCCCCATAAAACGGTCTGGGAGAACGTAGAGTTTGGGTTGAAAATGCGAAATGTGCCACCCGCCGAGCGCAGCCAGCGGGTGAACGAAATGATCGAAATTGTGGGATTGAGCCAGTTTGCCGATCGCAAGCCTGCCAAGCTCAGCGGTGGGCAGCAGCAAAGAGCCGCTCTAGCCAGAGCCTTGGTGACGCGTCCCCAAGTGCTGTTGCTAGATGAACCGCTCAGCGCCCTGGATGAAAACCTGCGGGTAAAAACCAGAGGCGAACTCCGGCGGCTGCAAAAGCAGTTTGGCATGACCTTCATTCAAGTCACCCACGGACAAGATGAAGCTTTTTCTCTATCTGACCAGATTGTCGTCATGGACAATGGCCGCATCGACCAGATTGGAGCGCCCGCAGACATCTTCAGAACGCCAGCCTCCCGGTTTGTAGCGCGATTTGTCGGTGACAACAATATCTTTTCAGGTAAAGTGAGCGGTGTGGCGCTGGATGAACAAGGCGCAGTGATTCGTCTGGAAGTCGAAGGGATCGGCACCTTCTTCTGCCGGGGTCTAGCAGCTGATACAGGCATGGAGGCGGGCTGCTGCGTCCGGAGCGACTCTATGGACATGCTTCCCTATCCTCCTACCGATCCAACGGCTCCGAATCAGCTCACAGCCAGAATTACGGCGATCGAGTTCACAGGGTACATCACGCGGGTTTCGCTGATGGTGGAAGCAACAGGGCAGGAAATCACCTATAAGGTGCGCAGCTCTGAATGGGTGAATCAAGCTGTGCCTGAAGGTCAGCTTGTCACCTTGACTTGGGCAGTCGATGAGTGTGTTTTCCTATCACACTAAATTCTCAACCCAAGCGTTCTTGATTTGCAGGATACACTGCAAATTAAAATAGCAAACCCTAAGTTCACTCCAAAGGTTCGCTTCACAAGTTGGCTCCTCTAGCGCTCAACACCGCAGCGTTTAACTGAATGGGGTAATGTTCTGGACTTATTGCTTGTCTTAGTCTTTTGAACATTTCCCCTTAAATAACTTACCTAAACAACGAATTCACCCCCACTATGGCTAAAATTTCTCGTCGTCAAATCATCAGAACTGGGTTGGCTGCGGGTGCAGCATTTGCCGCTACGCGATGTGCTTCATCTAGCACTACTTCCTCAGCTCCCGGTACTCCCGGTAATCCATCGGCCAGCCCAGAAGTCAACATGGGTAAGTCTAAAGATGTCACCCTGCGCTTGATTGGAACAGGCGTGTCGCAGATTAATGACATCCGGGACAAGGCGATCGCAGATTTGGGATTTAAGTTTGACATGCGCGCCCTCAGCACTGAGGAAAACAACCAGATTGCCATCACGCAGCCCGGACAGTACGACATCTTTGATGGAGAATACTTTAGCCTGCCGCTGGTCGTCCCTTCAGGCAACCTCAAGCCAGTTGACACCAAGAAAATCAGAGACTTCGACAAGATTGCCCCCTTCTTCACCACGGGTAAATTTGACGGTGCAAAGATTGAGCAAGCGCAAGGAACCTCCCCGATTAAGGTGATGTATGTGACGGGCGAAGACTCTAAGGAGTTTTCCCCTACCCCTACCGACTGGGCGACTTTGATTCCATTCCAGTACAATGCCGACACCTTAGGCTACCGACCTGACCTGACGGGCAAGAAGATTGAAAGCTGGGCAGAGCTATTCGATCCGGCCTTCAAGGGCAAGACTGCGATTCTAGACATTCCTTCGATCGGCATTATGGATGCTGCTATGGTGGCTGAAGCGGCTGGGCTGATGAAGTTTGTCGATAAAGGCAACATGACAAAGGAGGAAATTGATCAAATCACCGATATCTTGAAGCAGAAGAAGCAGGAAGGGCAGTTCCGCGCCTTTTGGAAAACCTTCGATGAATCGGTGAACTTGATGACATCTGGTGAGGTAGTGCTGCAATCGATGTGGTCACCTGCCGTCACTGCCGTTAAATCGAAGGGGTTGAACTGTGTCTACGGCCCCATGAAAGAAGGCTACCGAGCTTGGGGCGGCGGCCTAGGCTTGTCGAAGAATTTGTCGGGCATCCAGCTTGATGCAGCCTACGAATACATCAACTGGATCTTGGACGGCTGGGTGGGTGCGTTCTTGGGACGGCAAGGCTACTACAGCGCCATTCCTGAGAATGCCCGCAAGTTCATGAAGCCGGAAGAGTGGGATTTCTGGTACGAAGGCAAGCCAGCCGCTACAGACATGATCGATCCGTTTGGCAAGAAATTAGAGCCTAAGGGCGCAGTCCGAGATGGCGGTTCCTTTAAACAGCGCATGGGCGATGTGGTGGTCTGGAACTCTACGATGAAGGAGCAGAAATATCTGCTTCAGAAGTGGAACGAATTTATCGCATCGTAGTGAGCATGCGGGGGGCAGATAGGCTGCCCCTCGCATCAATTTTTTCTCGAAGCGTTCATCGAATCTCTACTAGAGAACCTATGACTAGAACCTGGAAAGCCCTGCAACCCTACACTCTGGTAACACCGCAAACGCTGGTTTTCCTGCTGTTTTTGGTGTTTCCCATTCTGATGATTTTGATCGTCAGCTTTTGGGACTTTAATGGCTATGCCATGACACCTGCGTTTACGCTGCAAAACTACATTGACATTTTCACCTCTCAGGTTTCCCTCAAGACATATCTGAATACGTTCAAATATGTGCTTCTGGTTTGGTTTTTCTGTTTGGCGATCGCCTTCCCTGTATCGTACTTCCTGGCATTCCATGTCAAGAATCAGAAATGGCAGATTGTCCTGTTCCTGCTTTGCACCGTACCCTTCTGGACTTCTAACATCATCCGCATGATTTCCTGGGTTCCCTTTTTGGGGAAAGAAGGATTGGTGAATCAGCTCTTGCTCGGTCTTAACCTGGTTCAAGAGCCTGTGCAATGGCTGCTGTTTTCTGATTTTGCCGTTGTCCTGGGGATGGTTCACCTTTACAATTTTTTCATGATTGGCCCCATATTCAACAGCTTGATGCGGATCGATCGCAACTTAATTACGGCAGCAGAAGATATGGGGGCGTCAGGCTTTCAGATTTTGAAAGAAATTATCCTGCCGCTGGCTTCCTCGGGAATTGCGATTGGCTCTATTTTTGTGGTGACGCTGGTCATGGGTGAGTTTGTCACCGTGCGCCTCATGGGAGGTGGACAGTCGGCCTCCGTCGGTAAGCTGATTGCCACACAAATTGGCAGCTTGCAATACCCTCTAGCCGCCGCAAATGCCGTGATTCTGCTAGCCGTGACCCTAATTTTAGTCGTGGGAATTTTGCGCGTCGTCGATATCCGCAAAGAGCTGTAGGATTCACAGGAAGGTTTGGGTAGCGACTGACACCTCTCAAACATCCCTGCAAGCATCCCCTATATTGACTTAAATCTTTCAATCGTGAACTGAATTTTGCGGAGCTTGGAACAGTGCAAAAGCGATCGCTTTCTTTTTACCTACTAGCCATTTTCTTCGGGCTATTCGTTTTATTCCTGTATGGCCCCATGTTCGCCATCTTTGCCCTCTCTCTGCAAGGCGAAGAGGGAACCTTGACCTTTCCCATGCGCGGCTTTAGCTTTTACTGGCTGGGGCAGGTGTTTCAGGAGCAGCGGGTCGGAAGCTTTGTAGAGTCCTTCCAGCGATCGCTGATCTTAGGATTGTCAGTAGTCTTGCTCTCGCTGATTGTGAGCGTGCTGGCCGGATTGGCCTTCCGCAACCGCTTTAAAGGGGCTAATACGCTTTTCTATCTGACCATCTCTAGCCTAATTGTGCCCAGCGTGCTGGTTTCTCTGGGTATCGGTATCGTTTTCCAAGTGTTAGGCATTCCCACCAACTGGTTTACCTCTGGGTTTGGAGCGCATATGACCTGGACGGTTCCTTTTGCTTTCCTAATCATGTTGGGAATCTTCAACCGCTTTAATCCGGCTTATGAAGAAGCGGCAAAAGATATGGGAGCCAGTGATAGCCAAACCTTTTGGTCAGTGGTGTTTCCGTTAATTCTCCCCAGCTTGATTGGCATTGGGTTGTTGACCTTTACTTTGTCATACGATGAGTTCACTCGCACTTCTCTCGTCTCAGGGCAAGACAACACGCTGCCTCTAGAGATTTTTGGGATGACTACAAACGTCACATCACCAGCTCTCTACGCTCTGGGAACCTTAACAACGTTATTTTCCTTTGCGTTGATTGCGATCGCCCTCACCGCATTTCAGGCTCTTTCTAAGCGTCAGCAACAGTAATCTAAGCTTGCAAAGTTAGGTTTGAAAGCCTTTTCAGGTTCAGTCGAGTGTAGAATTTCACAACGCCTCAAAAAGCCAGATTTCAGAAGCTTTACGCCTTTGAAATCTGGCTTTTTTTAAGAGATTTTGTTTCAAAGCCAGAAAACTGCGATTTTAGAAAGCGTGCGATTAGAGCGATCGCACGCTTTCGATTAGGCCCTGACACACGCCCGTAAGGAAATTTAGATCGAGCGTTTCTAGGCGATCGCTGCTTTTGTGATAGTGAGGGCTTCGTAGGTTTGCCATATCCGTCACCATGAGCGCAGGATAGCCCGCGTCCCAAAAGGGAGCGTGATCGCTGCGTCGAGAATCCGGAACCATCAAGCCCCGCCTGCCAGCCGCAAGCCACTCGCAGGGAGTTTTGCCCGCTATCCGAATTTTGCGTTTGAAACGCATCAGATCAGGGATAGTTCGAAGATTGCCGACCAGCGCAATAAAGTTACCCTGGTGGGGATAGAAATACTGTAAGCCGGGAGGATACTTTTGAGAATGGGGGGCGCGATCGCAATATCCCAACATCTCTAGAGAAATCATTAGCCTGAGCGGCTGATTTTGCTGCCGTAATGCCTCCGCCTGGTGGCGACTGCCCAACAGGCCAATTTCCTCTAAATCAAAAGCAACGAGGCGAACAGGGTAGCGGATCGGTTGAGTAGAGAGCGATCGCGCCAGTTCTAGCAATACCGCTACACCCGTGGCGTTGTCATCAGCACCCACTGAACCTGGAACGGTGTCATAGTGGGCACCCACTAAAAGGAGAGGTCTGTGCTGATAGCCTGCTTGAGACGGCAGGTTGAGTACCCAGTTGTGATGGGTTTTGCCTCGGTAGTCGAAAGCATCATCTGTGACTTCTCCCCATTGCACCAACTGTTGGCGAATGTAGTGCTGCACATAAAAATGTCCTGCGGTCGCTAGAAAGGGATCGCGATCGCGGGTAATTTGCTGAAGGTGTATTAACAGGTTTTGTTGCAGCAAGTTTTTCAAAAAAATCAGGTTAATTAACTCCCATCTTGCACTCTCAACATGTGGGCTTTAGAGTGTCGTGCTCCGCGCACGGCACTCTCTGATACAAGACAGACTCCCGCCCGATGGGCTGCATCTGCGGCATATCCAGAACGCTGTATATACACTAGTAAGGGTAAATCAATGTTCAAAGCTCCGCTATGCTGCTGCAACCGACTCAACGCGCCAAGCTTGATGAAAGTGACGATCGCCTATTCTATGACGCTCCGCGCTTCGTCACCCATGTCGATGAGAGCTTCATTCAGCAGCTCACCGATCTGTATCAAGAACGCCTCAAGCCCAACATGCGCATCTTTGACATGATGAGTAGCTGGGTGTCTCATTTACCCGAAGACATGGAGTTTGAGCATGTCGAGGGACATGGACTGAATCCAGACGAGCTAGAGCGCAATCCTCGTCTCAGCCATCACTTTATTCAGAATCTAAATCAAAATCAGCTTTTTCCTTTACCCGATCAGTCGTTTGATGCCGTGTTGAACACCGTTTCGGTGCAATACCTCCAGCGCCCTGAAGCGATTTTTGCTGAGATCTATCGCGTCCTCAAACCCAACGGTATCGCCATCATCAGCTTTTCTAACCGGATGTTTTACCAAAAGGCTATTCAGGCTTGGCGCGATGGTTCAGAGAGCGATCGCGTTGAGTTGGTCAAGCGCTATTTTGCCGCAGTGCCTGGGTTTAGCCCGCCCGAAGTCATTGCTCGTCCCAGTACGCTTCCCAGCTTTTTGCAGATGTTGGGCGTGGGCAGTGGCGATCCGTTTTATGCCGTAATTGCCCAGCGAATTTAGGCTGTATTGTCTAATCCAGCTTCCAGGGTTTTGTGACGTGCTCCGCACGTCACAAAACCCTAATTTGCCATCGGCTGAGGATAGGGGCGTGGTCTTGAAGTAAGGATTGTTCGCTTTGCAATAAAAGTCTCTCTAGTGACATAAGCGATCGCGCGCTTTGTGTAGGATGATGAGGAATCAATTCTATTTTCCTGCCCCCTATGTTGCTGGAATCCAGTTCTGCTGAGCAACAGATTGCTTCTTCAGCACTCAAATCTTCTTATTTTGATCCTCAGCGCCGCACCATCCGTCCGATTGGTGCCTATGCATTGCGGGGTCTGGCATCTGATGGCAAGCGACTGTTAGCGCTTGACTCCGTTCGGGGACATATCCTGCAAATTGATAGCGCCACAGACAACACAACGGTTCTGAATCCACATGACGTTCAGGCTTTTGTAGACGCTAGAGGCCTAGCTTTTTGGGAGCAGCAGATTTGGTTTGTCAAAGGCAACCAGGTTTTGTGGTGTTCGATCGCTGACTTCACGCCTCGGCTGTTTGTGGCCTTGCCCTACGAAGTAGATGGTGTGGCGGTGTGGCAGTCTACGGTCTACGTTACCAGCCAGAGAGCAGGCTATATCATGGTGTTCGATCGCACCACAGGAAAACGCATTACTCAATTTTCATCACCGGGTGTCGGAATCGAAAACCTGACGGTGAATGAAGAAGAGCTGTGGGTTTGTGATGATATGGAGCGATCGGTCTATTGTATGGATCGCGCCACCGGAGAAGTGCAGTTTAGTGTCATCACGCCTTATGACTGTCCGGCAGCCATTGCCTTTCACGCTGGTGCGTCTACTCAGGCAGAGAGCGATCGCATCCTGTATGCGGCCTATGCCGAAGATGAATATTACATTCGCGACAACCCCAACGATTTAGACAACTCGCGCGAGCTAACCTCTCGTCACCGCACGTTTATCCATCCCGTGCATTTCCACTACTATGCCGATCGGCACTATGCCCTTTCCAATGGCTACCTGATCGAAATGTCGTATGTAGAGGAAATTGCCCCTCTAGAAGAGACGCCCACTATTCGGGATCTGGAGTGGAAGATCGCCCTGCCTGCCGAAACGCCGCGCCAAAAAGTGCTGTCTGTTGAACCTGTCGGATTGCCCTTTACCGAAGAGATTCAGGAAGGCCAGCGGGTTGCCGTTTTTCGGCTAGATAAAGTCAGCGGCAATGGCGGCGGTCTGTTTGGCTGGAAGGCGCTGCTAGAAGTGCGCGGCATTAAGTATCATCTCACCCCTCGCCAGGTAGAAAAACTGCCGCCTCTGCCAGACGGTTTTCAAGAGCGTTATCTGGTCGATAACGATAACCTGTCGATGGATACGCCCATGATCCGGCGATCGGCACGCGAGGCGATCGGCACTGAGACTAATCTGCTACGTCAGGTTCTCAGCATTCGCAACTACGTATACGATCGCATGTCCTATGGCATGAAGCCGCATATTGACACGCCGGATATTGCCCTCGAACGGGGCGTCGGTTCCTGTGGTGAATATGTCGGCATCCTGCTGGCATTGGCGCGGCTCAACGGCATTGCCTGCCGGACGGTGGGACGCTATAAATGTCCTGCTGATCCTGACCAGCGTGGCGTGCCGCTTCAGCCAGACTATAACCATGTCTGGATTGAGTTTTTTGTGCCAGGATTTGGCTGGCTACCGATGGAATCCAATGTGGATGATGTGGCCGAAGGGGGACCTTATCCGACCCGCTTTTTCATGGGGCTACCCTGGTTTCATGCCGAAATTGGCAAGGGTATTTCCTTTGAAAAGATGACCGCTGCCGACAAGCCAGACGATGTTTCGCTGGGCGACCTGTCGATTAACCACATCCGGTTCACCATTCTAGAAGAGCTGCCACCGCCTACCTAATTCCGCGGCTTTTATCTCAAGACATCCCAACTCTGCACTTTGCCCGATCAGCCTATGACTTATACCCCCCAGATTCTTGCCTTTGCAGGCAGCACGCGCGCCGACTCCTACAACAAAAAGCTGGTTCAGGTGGCTGCCTCTGGAGCCAGAGCCGCAGGTGCCAAGGTGACTTATGTGGATCTGCGAGATCTACCCATGCCTCTATTTGACGAAGATTTGGAGGCTGAAACAGGAATGCCCGAAAATGCGCGCGAGTTTAAGCGATTGCTCAAAGCGCATGACGGGCTGTTGGTCGCTTCGCCGGAATACAACAGCTCTATCACGCCCGTATTAAAAAACGCGATCGATTGGGCTTCTCGTCCAGAACCCAACGAGCCAGGGCTGGCGGCATTTATTGATAAAGTAGCCGCGATTATGAGTGCTTCACCGGGAGCGCTCGGAGGATTGCGGGGGCTAGTGTCGCTGCGAATGCTGTTGGGGAATATTAAGATTTTGGTGCTGCCTGACCAGATCGCGATCGGCAAAGCCTATGAGGCGTTTGACTCGGAGGGTCGGCTGAGAGATGCCAAACAGCAAGAGTCCGTCGAACATTTGGGCAAGCGGGTCACGAGCATTTTGGCAAAGCTCAACGCCTAGAGCCGATCGAAAAGTAGATTTTGTGGCGCGCGCCACAAAATCTACCCAGATTTCAAAAGCCTACTTCTCCATGCTGCCGTCATACTTGCCCAACGCAGCCGCGCTATTGCACTGCGCCCGGTGATAGAGCGCTTTCTGGGCAGCGGGAACGTTGGCATCCTCTCCCATCCAAGTCTGCATTGCCGCCTGCTGGAGCGCCCGACCATATGAAAAAGTCAACGCCCAAGGCAGCTGTCCGGCAAAAAGCTGATTCATGGCGTTGAGGTGAGCGGTTGCCGTAGCGTCAGCTTGTCCACCGGATAGGAAGGCACAGCCCGGAACCGATGCCGGGACAGCATCCAGCAGGCACTTCACGGTCGCCCTAGCAACGGCTTCAACATCGGCCTGCTCAGCACAGTCGATGCCAGAGATCACCATACTGGGCTTGAGAATCATCTGGTCGAGTTCAATGCCAGCCCGATAAAGCTGATCGAACACCGCATTCAGGACTTCCTGATGCACCTCAATACTGCGCTCTAGCGTGTGATCGCCATCCATCAGCACTTCCGGTTCCACGATCGGCACTAGTCCGCCCTCTTGGCACAGCGCCGCATACCGAGCCAAGGCATGGGCATTGGCCTCAATACAGCGCCGAGAAGGAATTTCTGAACCAATAGTAATCACTGCTCGCCACTTAGCAAACCGCGCCCCTAGCTTGTAGTACTCAGAAATGCGATCGCGCAGTCCATCCAGCCCTTCCGTTACCAGTTCATGCGGCGACTTAGCTAAAGGCTTAGCGCCTTCATCGAGCTTGATCCCCGGCAGAATTCCGGCATCGGTCAAGAGCTGAGGAAAAGGAATCCCTGATTTTGTCGATTGCCGGATGGTTTCATCAAATAAAATCACGCCGCTGAAGAATTGGTTAATGCCGGGTGCCGTGAACAGCATTTCTCGATAGGCTCGCCGCATTTCTTCCGTGGTCGGAATCCCCAACTTCTGAAACCTTTTATTGGCGGTGCTAAAGCTTTCATCCGCCGCCAAAATTCCTTTCCCTTGAGCGATCATGGCTTTTGCAGTCGCCTTAAGCTCGTTTGCGTCCACAAAATATCTCCTTAGTAGGGTGAGTGCATGACTTTCTGGCCAACTTTTGGCTTCACGTTTGCTTGGCGCGAAGCTTCTAGAATCAGGTGATGTGGATATTTCTGAGGGGTTGACTACCGTTCAAATGCTGCTGCTTAACAGCATCCTACCTATAATTCCTATAATGAGAAACTAGAATCAAAACTTTTTAAGCATGTCTATAGAACTCCAGGAAGATTTGGCGATCGCAGTTGAGAAACGGCGCAATTTTGCCATTATTTCTCACCCCGATGCCGGAAAAACCACGCTGACGGAAAAGCTGCTGCTATATGGGGGTGCCATCCATGAAGCAGGAGCCGTGAAAGCGCGGCGGGCACAGCGGCATGTCACTTCAGACTGGATGGCAATGGAGCAACAGCGCGGCATCTCCATTACCTCGACCGTGCTGCAATTTCAGTACGACGGCTACTGGATCAACCTGCTAGACACCCCCGGACACCAAGACTTTAGTGAAGACACCTATCGCACCCTGGCCGCTGCCGACAATGCGGTGATGCTAGAGGATGCGGCTAAGGGTCTGGAGCCACAAACCCGTAAGCTGTTTGAGGTCTGCCGGATGCGCGGCATTCCTATCTTTACTTTTTTCAACAAGCTCGATCGCCCCGGACGCGATCCCTTCGATCTCATGGACGAGATTGAAAAGGAGCTAGACCTGAAGACCTATGCGGTTAACTGGCCGATTGGCATGGGCGATCGCTTCAAAGGCGTCTTCGATCGGCGCACGCAGCAGATTCATCTCTTCGAGCGCAGCGCTCATGGCAGTCGAGAGGCGATCGATACGGTCATAGATTTGGGCGATCCCCGAATAGAGGATTTGCTAGAGCAAGACCTCTATTACAAGCTGAAGGAAGATTTGGAGCTGCTAGACGGGGTATGCGATGAATTTGATGCTGAGATGGTGCATCAAGGCAAAATGACCCCCGTGTTCTTTGGCAGCGCCATGACCAACTTTGGCGTGGAGCCTTTCCTTAACTCATTTCTCGACTATGCGCTAAAACCCGGTTCGCGGCGCAGCACCCTGGGCGAGATCGAGCCAACTCATCCAGAGTTTTCCGGCTTTGTGTTCAAGCTGCAAGCCAACATGGACCCGAAGCACCGCGATCGCATCGCCTTTATCCGCGTTTGCTCAGGCAAATTTGAGAAAGATATGGTGGTCAACCATGCGCGATCGGGCAAAACCGTGCGCTTGTCCCATCCGCAAAAGCTGTTTGGGCAAGACCGTGAATCTCTCTCGGAAGCCTATCCGGGCGATGTTATTGGCCTGAACAATCCGGGCGTGTTTGCGATCGGTGACACCATCTATAACGGCAAGCGGCTGGAGTTTGACGGTATTCCCATGTTCTCGCCAGAGATCTTTGCCTTTCTCAAAAATCCAAATCCTTCCAAGTTCAAGCAGTTTCGCAAGGGCGTCAGCGAGCTGCGGGAAGAGGGAGCCGTCCAGATTATGTATTCCGCTGATGAAGCCAAGCGCGATCCCATTCTGGCGGCAGTCGGACAGCTCCAGTTTGAAGTGGTGCAGTTTCGACTGCTGAATGAATATGGTGTTGAAACGTTGCTCGATCCCCTGCCCTACAGCGTGGCGCGCTGGGTCGGCGGCGGTTGGGAGGCTTTGCAAAAGGTGGGTCGCCTGTTCAATACCACAACCGCCAAAGATAGCTGGGGGCGTCCGGTGCTGCTGTTCCGCAATGAGTGGAACTGTCGGCAGGTGGAGGGTGAGCATCCAGTGCTTCAGCTCAAGACGAGTGCGCCTGTGATTTCGGGTCAGGAGCCGGAATCAATCTAGTGAATTTGTGCGGCAACAAATAGCGTTGAGTTACTAATACTCTCCGTCATAGCTATATTCACTTGGGTTAGGACAAGGACATTTTGGGAGGTGCGCGCTGCGCACCTCCCAAAATGTCCTGAAGAAATTGAGTACGGTCATAATGAAAGTTCCTGTAAAGCCACAGTGCAAAAATGTTTGTTTACAGAGCTTGCAAAGATTCTCTACTCAAATTAATATTGGGAACCTAACTTTAGTTTCGCGTCCGAAATCATGTCTGGTCAATACCTCTCTGTGAAAGAAGCTTCTGAACTGCTGAGTTGTTCAGAGCAGTACGTTCGCAAACTGCTCCGGCACGGTGAAATTAGCGGAGAGCAGATTAGCAGTCGCTGGATTGTTGCTTCGGAATCCGTCCATGAGTATCGCTGTAAAGAAGAGAATGCCAGTGTGACCGTTCCCGATCATGCGCGAAGATCTTTTAATAAACCAGCTCTGAAAGCCTTGAGCTTTTTTTCTGGCTGTATGGGTTTAGATTTAGGATTAGAAAAAGAAGGAATTAAGGTACTTCTTGGCTGTGAAGTTGATCCAGCTGCCCGAAAAACGATTGAAATGAATCGACCAGATATGGCACTCATTGGAGATGTCCGAGATTACTCGGCTACAGCAATTCGGGAAAAAGCGGGATTGGGTTTAACAGAAGAGATTGATGTAATTGTTGGAGGACCACCGTGCCAAGCTTTTAGCAGTGCAGGTAAGCGGCAAGGGTTCAATGACGATCGAGGGAATGTTTTTTTGACTTTTATCGACTTGATCACCGAACTTAGACCTAGATTTGCAGTGATCGAAAATGTTCGAGGCTTATTATCAGCTCCATTAAAACATAGACCTCATGAGATGAGAGGAAAGAACTTTCTGCCTCTATCTCAGGATGAACAAAGGGGAGGTGCATTGCTTTTCGTTTCGCAGAAACTCAAAGAGGCCGGGTATAGTATCTCTTTCAACTTGTATAATTCCGCCAATTTTGGGTCGCCACAACAACGAGAACGAGTCGTTATTGCTTGTAGCCGGGATGGAGAAAAACTTCCCTACCTCACACCTACCCATTCTGAGAAAGGGTTGTATGAACTTCCACAATGGCGAACATTAAGGAATGTACTGGAGGATCTGCCTAAAAGAGGACATCATTTTGTCAAGTTTCCTGAGAAACGGCTTAAATACTATCGACTTCTGAAGCCTGGACAATGCTGGCGAAATTTGCCAGTGGAATTACAGCAAGAAGCGCTTGGGGCTTCCTATTATGCAGGAGGTGGAAAAACTGGCTTTTATCGAAGATTAGCTTGGGATAAGCCTTCTCCAACGCTCCTAACGCATCCAGCCATGCCTGCTACTGATTTGGCACATCCAGAGGAAGATAGACCTCTCAGTATTGAAGAGTACAAGCGAATTCAAGAGTTTCCAGATGATTGGATAATTGCGGGAAGCCTCCTCGAGCAATATCGACAAGTGGGGAATGCTGTCCCTTGTTCTTTAGGAAGGGCGATCGCAAGAATGTTACTGACTCATCTAAAAGGCGAAACACCAATCATCTACCCTGACTTTCCCTACTCGCGTTATCACAAGACTGATGATGTCAGTTGGACAGTTGAAACTTGGGGTGCTCTCAGAGAACCCTCGGAAGCACAGCTTTCTCTAAACTTAGTCTGACGATTCAGACAAAAATTGCCAAGGGTTGCTTACCTCTACTGCCAAAGCATTTGGATTGGCTGCTAAAACCTGTTGGACAAACGTAGCAAAGCTCTCTTCAGAGAAACGATCTGTTTCATACTTATCATTAAAGTATGACCATCGATATAACCCTGTCCTAGCATCAACTCTGTGCCATTTTTCAATAGGTTGGTTAATTCTGACTCTGGAAGACGAGCTATTTTCCGAATTGCTGCGGTTCTTCACTTGCAAGAGGGAATCGTCTACGTTGCAAAAATCGACGTGACGGACGGACTCGCCCCAGCAGCAATGCCAACCATATTCACATAATTGTTCAGCTAGAAATTCTTCGAGAAGTAATCCCTGAATATTTTCGGCTGACATGGATAGCCTGTGAGCATACTTAATTTGCTCAAGATGATCATCTGTCAGTTGTGTCAATCTGGCATTGATAATCTTATTGACGATTGGATCAGCAACTGTTCTGGGCGGTTGTGAAATTCGTCTTGAGACTCTATTCTCGTAAGCATCACAGTACTTTTTCAGCCAAGACTGAGCCAGAGCTTCTGGTGTGTTACCTTTCAAAGTTGGAGAAAGCCCTGGATTTTTATAACAAGCTGTTAAAATCGTGCGATGAGCTTCTAGGAAAGAATGGCTTTGCTCGGAAAAAGCATTTTGAAAGATTTGTAAAAATTTTTCTTCCGAATTGGAGGTGCTGATGATGCCATCAAAGCTAACAGGCATGAAAGAGAATTTTTCCGAACTAGAAATTTTTTGAGTGAAACTTCCACAAGTCGTATATCACAATACTTTAGGTGGAGCTAAATTCATGAACTGTCAAGCTCTGCACAAAGTTTTTGCTTGAGAGGATGGCTATGCTATGTGAACTGCTGACTCAATGTAACCGGGTTGTGAACCGTAATTTTTTTCTTGTGAATCGAGATCATGTTGTCTTGGCGCAAGTCGCCCAGCAAACGCGTCACCGTCACTCGAGTTGAGCCGATCGCCTCAGCAATGGCCTGATGGGACAGCTTCAGATCAATCGTGATGCCATCTACCGTAGGCACGCCAAAGTCGCGGCAGAGAATCAGCAAGAAACTCACCAGGCGTGAACCCATATCGCGATGAGCAAGAGTTTCGATCATCATCTCCGTTTGCAAAATGCGAGAGGAAAGCCCCTGGAGCATCAGCATCGACAGCTCTGGGTTGTCTTTGAGCGCTTTTTCAACCTGTTCGATCGGAATAGAGAGCAAATCAGCCGCAGTAAAAGCAACTGCATGATAGAAGCGATCGGCTCGTTGTCCCGTAATCAGAGAAAGGACACCAAAAACGCTATTTTCTCTCAGCAGCGCTACGGTAATCTCTTCTCCAGCTTCATAAACTCTTGAAAGTTTGACGGCTCCCTTGAGCAAAAAGTAAACGCGCTCTGCTGGATCGCCTGGGAAAAATATCGTCTTACCTCGCTCATAGGTTTCGACGACGGGTGGAAAGGCACTACCACTGATTTGCCGAAACACATTTGCTAATGGTCTATCCTGTGCCACTACCATACCTCTATTCCCAGCCTATGCCTTTTAGATATTTTGGAGCCTGATCAAGTTTGCAAGAGCTGTGCCCCTCTGTTGCCTCGGGAAACACTTTTCTCGGAAACACTGGCCTCGGGAAACACTCTCTGAGTTTCGGTCTGAATTCCTGACAGTTAGCCCGACTATCAGAACGCTGCTCTCTTATTTCAATTCAACGAAACTCACTGAGCTTAGCCTTAACCTTAGTTGAGCTTAATCTTACTGTGATTTATCATCTGTGATAAAGCTCTGACTTTAAAACAATAAACTTAACTTCACCATATTTTTTTGTAGTATGGGCTACACTCTCTTCCCTGACTTCCTGCGATCGGGTGATCTTTGTTCAAGGCTTTACTATTTACGCTGCATTCAGAGCAACAGCTTCATCAATTCTTCATCTGATTGAAACCCCTTGCTTTAAAGTGGAGCATCGCGATTCGGTTGTTCCCCCTATCCCTATGCACCCATTTTTCAGTATTCTCCTAATTGCGCTAACGCTTATGAGCAGAACACCATGCTGAACCTGACCGGAAAAAACGCCCTCGTAACTGGAATTGCCAACAACCGATCGATCGCCTGGGGGATTGCGCAACAGCTCCATGCGGCTGGAGCCAACATTGGAGTCACCTACCTGCCTGACGATAAGGGGCGATTTGAGAAAAAGGTTGCAGAACTCGTGGAGCCGCTTCAGCCATCGCTATTTCTCCCTTGCAACGTTCAGGACGAGCCTCAAGTTGAAGCCACGTTCAAAACAGTTGCCGAAAAATGGGGTCAGCTCGATATCCTGATTCACTGCCTCGCATTTGCCAGCAAAGAGTCGCTGAGTGGTGACTTTAGCAGCGTAACGGCCAAAGACTTTGCCCAGGCGATCGAGATTAGCGCCTACTCTCTCGTGAGTCTTAGCCGAGCGGCCAAGCCCTTAATGACAGCGGGTGGCAGCATTGTAACACTAACTTATCTGGGTGGCGCACGGGTGATTCCTAACTACAACACGATGGGCATTGCCAAGGCAGCGCTAGAAATGAATGTGCGCTATCTTGCAGCCGAACTCGGAGCACAAAATGTCCGGGTCAACGGTATTTCAGCTGGCCCTATTCGCACCCTGGCCTCCTCAGCTGTGGGCGGCATCTTAGACATGATTCACCACGTTGAGGCGATCGCCCCCCTCAAGCGCACCGTAACGCAGACAGAGGTAGGCAATGCCGCAGCGTTTCTCTGTAGCGACCTCTCTAGCGGCATTACCGGACAGATTCTCTACGTGGATGCTGGATACGAAATCATGGGCATGTAGCTGGCTTCAAATTGCCGTTTCTGCACCCAATTTTGCTATCCAGTCTTGCAAAATCGGATTGACCAACTCTGGGGCTTCATCTTGAGGGCAGTGCCCGATGCCCTCTAGCGGAATAAACTGCTGCACACAGGGAAACTTGCCCAGTTCCTTGCCTTGGGCGATCGGCTCCCAAGGATCGGCAGTCCCCCAGAGCATTAGCGCCGGACAGGGCAGCACCGCCAGCAAGTCTTCGGGCAAGGGGCCTTGAGAGTAGCGCGTGAAGGCCAGAAACACATCTGCTGCCCCCCCATCAGCGGCTGGAGCCATCAGCAGCGCCACTAGCTCATCCGTAACGGCTTCGTCGCGCCCGTAGGCTTGCAGCAAAATTTTGCGCACGGTTTTGGGGTTGGCTAAGAGGCGAAAGAATCCATGCCCCAGCCAGTGCTGTGCCAGCAGATTTTGCAAGATGGGCGTGCCCAGGCTGCGATACCAGGGCAAAGCCCCTCTTCGGCGATCGTGCAGCAGGCGCAGCGAACAATTGAGCAAGGCAACACCGCGAACGCTCTCAGGAACAGCAACAGCAGCCTGCATGGCCACGATCGCCCCAATCGAATTTCCCACCAAAACCGCAGGCGTTCCTACGACCTCGCGGCAAAAATCAGCAATTTGTGCGCCCCAAGTTTCAAAGGTGTAGGCCATCTCGGTAGGGCTGGGCTTATCGGAACCGCCAAAGCCAATTAGATCGATCGCATAGACCCGAAAATCCTCTGATAAGGCCGGAATATTTTTGCGCCAGTGCCCCCAAGATGCGCCAAACCCATGGATCAAGACCACGGCAGCTCCCGCTTCTCCCTGCGCCTGATAACGAATAGAAAACCCTCGCCACCGCCAGCTTTGAGGGGTGACGAGGGGATTAAGGGAAGAGGGAATCGCTGATGTCATTGCCGCAATTAAAGGAGTTTATAAAACTTTACCTCTCAATTTTGGCAGGTGTAGGGCATTTTGGCAGGTCTAGGGCGATCGCGCCGAGATTATTTCAGGCGGGCATTTGCTATTGATCTTTAAGGATCACAGATTAAATAAAATCGAACAGTTTTCTGGAAGTGCCGCGCGGCACTTCCAGAAAAATATGGCAGGTTAATGAA
>DATNPL010000030.1:0-81440 GCA_036703255.1 Coleofasciculaceae cyanobacterium | reverse complement strand
CCTGAACGGGTTCAACTTCAACCAGAGCATCATCGACTCGCAGGGTCGTGTGGTGTCCACCTGGGCAGATATCTTGAACCGTGCGAACCTGGGTATGGAAGTGATGCACGAGCGCAATGCTCACAACTTCCCGCTTGACCTAGCTGCGGGTGATGCGGCTCCTGTTGCCCTCACCGCTCCTGCTATCAATGGTTAAGTTCTTGGCTTGAGCCACACTGACCTAATCTGATTTGAAAAGCGCCACCCGCAAAGGTGGCGTTTTTCGTAGGGCGATCGCCTCTGGCAGTATCGCGTCTTGTAAAAGTTAAGCTATGGTCTGCAAAAATCGGTAGGAATATTTAAGTTAGAGTTTTTTCTGTATTGACTTCGATTACGCCACAAAAATCCTTCTCTTTTGAGGACTTCTATTAGATTTCTGACAGATTAAAGTTTTAGATTAGGGTTGATGGGGGCGCAGCCCCCATCAACCCTAATTTGCCAGAGGTTTATTAAAGGGGGGTAACACAGACGATCGCGATCCCCTTCAGTCGTTATCATCAAGGATGCGTCTACTTTGGGATACTGCCATGAGTCTGTGCATTAATCCTCGTTGTCCTCAGCCTGACCATCCCGGCAACGATGGCAGTCAATTCTGTCAAAGTTGCGGCTCCGATCTGCTGCTGTTGAGCCGCTATCGGGTTATGCGGTTGCTCAGCGATAAAAGCGGCTTTGGCAGAGTGTTTGAGGCATTCGATCGCACAACGCCCAAAATCCTCAAAGTTTTAAAGTCTAATCTCAGCCAAAACTCTAAGGCAGTAGCGCTGTTTCAACAAGAGGCGATCGTTCTCAGTCAGTTGCCTCACCCCGGTATTCCAGCCATTGAACCGCAGAGCTATTTTCAGTTTTATCCCCGCAATGGTGCAGAGCCGCTACACTGCATCGTCATGGAAAAAATTGACGGCCCTAATCTGCGCGAGTGGATGCGGCAGCAGGGAGACAATCCGATCAGCGAAAAACAGGCGCTCAACTGGCTAAAGCAGCTCTCTGAAATTTTGCACCTGGTGCATCAAAAAAACTACTTTCACCGCGATATTAAACCCGAAAACATTATGCTGCGATCGGGCGGACAGCTGGTGCTGGTAGACTTTGGTGCTGCCAGAGAAATGACCTACACCTATCTAGCGCAGTTGGGCAAATCGGGAGAAATTACGCGGATCAGCTCTGCGGGCTACACGCCGCCCGAACAAGAGAAAGGACAAGCCGTACCGCAGTCTGATTTTTATGCTCTTGGCTGCACCTTTATTTATCTGCTCACGGGTAAGTCGCCCACGGACAGCAGCATCTATGATTCTCTCAATAACGAGTTTCACTGGCGATCTTATGCCCCCCAAGTGTCGCCTCCTTTTGCTGACTATATTGATCGGTTAGTGGCTCCTCGCGCCAGCGATCGCCCCAAAAGTACGCAAGAAATTTTAGCCACTTTGCCAGAGTTGCAGGCCGCCGTTGCAGCAGTGCCCATTCCCTCGACACCACCCACGCAACTTGAAAGGCAGGCCGCTGCCTATCCCCATACCCTGGTACAAAGCCGTCAGTCAGGAGTAAGCCAGTCGTCTAGATCCAGCCAATCCAGATCGAGTCAGTCCTTGAGCCAAACAGGGGCAAGCCAAGCCAGCTCCAGTCCATCCAGATCCAGTCAGTCAGGAATAGCCCAAACAGAAGGCGCAATGAGCTTGGCAGGCGAAGCACCGCGATCGACTAGGCGCTGGCTGTGGGGTGGGGCATTGGCACTGCTAGCGCTGCTGGGTGGTTACAGCCTTTGGCAAATCTACGCCAGTCCTTCAGTCCAGAATATTACGCAAATTTCACCCCTCCGCACATTGCAAGGGCACACGAGCTTTGTCAATGCGCTGGCCATCTCGCCCGACGGCAAAACCCTAGTCAGCGGCAGTGCCGACCAGACGATTAAAATTTGGGATTGGGTTACGGGCACCGAGCTGCGGACGCTTGCTGGACACACGAGCTTTATCAATGCGCTGGCGATCGCCCCCGATGGCAAAACCTTGGTCAGCGGCAGTGCCGACCAGACGATTAAAATTTGGGACTTGACCACGGGCAAAGAGCTACGCACCCTCACCGGGCACACGGGCTTTGTCAATGCGCTCAACATTAGCCACGATGGCCGGACGCTAGCCAGCGGCGGGGCTGACCAGACGATAAAAATTTGGGACTTGACCACGGGCAAAGAACTGCGTACCCTGACCGGACATATGGGATACATCAACTCGCTAGACATCAGCGCCGATGGTCATACGCTCGTGAGTGGCGGCACTGACCAAACCCTGAAAGTTTGGGATTTAACCACAGGCCAAGAGCGACAGACCCTGACCGGACACACGGGCTTTGTCAATACCGTTGTGATTGCACCCGATGGCCAAACGGTCATGAGCAGCAGCACCGACAAAACCATTAAAATCTGGAATCTGACCACAGGAACCCTCATCCGCACGCTCACAGGGCATCAGGGGTTTGTCAATCCGCTGGCTCTAAGCGCCGATGGTCAAACCTTAATCAGCGGCAGCTCTGACAAAACCATCAAGGTCTGGAATCCAAACACCGGAGCGGTGATCCATACGCTCAACTGCGGTACTGACGTGAAGCACTTTGTCACCAGCCCTGATTGGCAAACGATCGCCAGCGGCAGTGGGGGCAACACAATTAAAGTTTGGCAGCTACAAAAATAAGCGCAGCCTGACGGCATGGATTAAAACGGCCGATTTAATCATCTGTGTTGCGCGCGGCTTCGCCAATTCCGAAAATCTCGTAGCCTAAGAAAGCGCTTTCTCCCCCATCACCCTCTCCCCCATCTCCCACCCACCCTATGTTCATTTCTCTCATAGCCGATTATGGTACGGGCGATCCGGCTTTTGCCGAAGTTAAGCAACGGCTGCTGCTGGCATTGCCCCAGGCTCAAATTCACGAGCTGTCTGTGCCGCCTTTTAGCACCCTCGCCACCGGGTTTTGGATCGCCCAACTGGGTTTAAATCCCGGAACGAGCGATCGCCTGATCTATCACAACTGCGCTCCCCGCCAAGATGACCCTGAAGCCCGCCGAGACAATGAAGGGGAGGGCTTGACCTATGCGCTCCTGCCCAACGGTGTCCAGGTGGTTGGGGTGAATGCGGGTTATACCCTGTCATTTATTAAGCATCATGCCAAGGCGCTACACACCATTAACGTGTCGAGAGGGGGATCTCAGTTCCGATCGCGAGATGTCTTTCCGCCCGCAGCCGGGGCGATCGCTCAGTCAGACTTCAGCGTCTTGGGTGAAGCGATCGATCCGCACCAGATTCCTGATGTGCCAGCCGATCGCATTGCCTGGGTTGATGGCTATGGCAACATCAAAACCACTATTTCGGCAGACACCCTATCGCTACAGCCAGAAGCCAAAATTGTCATTCGCATTGGTGATGTGGTCAGTGATGCCATTTACTCGGATGGCAGCTTCAAAGTCTCTGAAGGCACGCTTGCCTTTGCTCCCGGAAGTTCTGGCTGGCTTGACCCCAGCGGCAAGCCCGTTCGCTGGATGGAGCTATTTTTGCGGGGCGGCAGCGCCTGGTCGCGGTTTGGCAACCCTCGAATTAGTCAACAGGTGACTCGGATTGGCTAAATCGGGGGCGATAAAGCTGGATGGGTTGATGCATTGCATTCAGCTCAATCACATAATCGGCTGAACTAGACTCCCCCAACAGCGGAGTGATAAACAGCTCTGGATGCAGCGATCGCCAAAAATACTCGACGAACCAATCGATTTCAACATCCGTCATGCCGGGTTTACCCGCCGCGATCATCCGCTGTTCGGCTTCGCGTCGCCACTGTTTGCTATAGCGATAGTCGGTCGGTGCCAACACAATCAGGCGATCGAGCAGATCCCAGAGCGGCAGGTAGTCCTGTAGGCGATCGTTGACTTCTCGGGCAAAGGCGCGATCGGCCTCAGTCTCGATCGGCGGGGGTGCCGTCTCAAAGGCGATGGATGCCACGGGGCGCACCCCGACAAACCAGCCTTCTAGCAGCACAACGTCCGCTTTTGCCACAGGCTCAGGTAAGGTGCGATCGCCCTGCCCGCCATAGGCCGACTTGTCAAACCGGGGCACCTCGACAGGCTGGCCTTGGCGCAGGCGTTGCAGCAGGTCAATTCCTAACTCAACATCGTGGGTTCCCGGCGGCCCTCGCCAGCAAAAGCGCGGATCGGCCTGCTGGAGTCGCTGGCGATCGGCATAGGTTTTGTAAAGGTCATCGATCGAGATTTGACAGACCTGCAATCCCAAAACATGGAGAATCTGCGTCAGAATAGCGGCCAGCGTGGTTTTTCCAGTGCCTTGCCCGCCTAAAAGACCCTGAATTAACGGGCGTTTGAGATCTTGCTGCCAATCCCGGAGCTGCATTGCCAGCGGCAGCCACAGATCCCAAAGCATCTCAGTAGGGCAGGTTTGCCAACCCAACGACTGCACGCAAAAATCTTGCAAGACAGGGTAGATCGTTTGAAACAGATGCGATCGCTCTTTTTGAGAGAACCCTGTGGCAGCCCTATCCCAAAGCCCCTCTGTCCTCGGTTCTGGAGTTAAGGCCATAGCGGAAATATCCCTAAGAAAACTGACGATCAGGAACTGCCTTAGCTGCCGAGCTTGAAGGCTTCTACAAATAGTCCATAGGTCAGCCCCAGCTTCGTGCCATTCAACAGTTCCAACAGCACAGAGTTAGCGCGATCGGCAGATGGCGTATTCTGAGCGCTGCGACCCCGATACACCCACCAGCTAATCCCCTCTGAGGCAAAGACAAGCAGCGCGGCGATCGCCACGTCTGGCTCAGCTTTTTGTCCAGCGATCGTTGAAATAGTTGTAGCCAGAAAGTTGCCCATCAACAGGCTAATCAACAGGAGAGAAACCCGCCGCCAGGGGTTGCGGAGCCAGCGACCAAACTGTCCAAATAAGCGATCGACCAATGTGTTGAGTCGAGTATTCTGCATAGGCTGTGGGGGATGCTTCTGACCTGAAGCGTAGCACGCCGCCTCAGAAAAAAATTGCCAGGAAAAAATCGCTAAAAATCCGGCCTAAAATTTTCCGCAAGACTGGCATGACTGACTAGAGTAGAGATGGGGAGCAGTGACGAAGCGTAAAGCGTCATTCAAGAAACGGGTATGCTGACCGACAATCTAAAGCTAAAGCTTTATCCAGCCATTATTGGAGTTATGGGAGTCTGCTTGACAGCGCTGCTCATGTCTCGCTTTGAGGTGCAGGTTTTTACCGAACCTGCCCCGCCCGATCGCTCTACGGACAGAGTCTCTGGAGCACCCGATCTGCTGCCCACTACATTGCCCACTGATCCCCCTTCTGCCACCGCATCGCCAACGGTGCCGCCGCAGCCTGAGGCATTGCCTAGCGCTTCTCCAGCCCCTAGCACCAGCCCTCAAAGTCAGCCTGCCAGCTCACAAAACCTGCGAGTCAGCAATCAAACCGAGTATCCTGTGCGGGTGGCGCTGCTGGCTCAGCAGCCTAAAACTGAAGCAGCAGAGGACGCAAATGCCAACAGCCTCTACGAACAGCCTGTGCATTGGGATTTTGCTCCGGGCGAGGGAAAAGCCAAAGGTTTAAAGCTTTCCCTGCCCGATGGCACCTTACAGCTTCAGGATGGAGACGTCTTAATGGCCTTTGCTCAAGATGGCTCTCGCCGCTACTGGGGGCCTTATGTGGTTGGGAAAACTACGCTACCAACCTGGAATGCAGCTCTGCAAGAGTGGCAGTTGAATTTGCAGCCCTGAGACAATTTCCAGGTAAAGTAAGGTCTGGATGCGGGCAAAGACGGTACGGCAAGACGGCATGAAAGTGGAACATAACAATTGGATTCAGTCCCTCGTGACCCGATGGGAAAAGCAGCCTCGGTTTGCCTGGGTCTGCGCGATTCTCTGGGTTGCCCTAGTGACGTTTGTAGCATTTTGGCTGCATCTAGGCGGGATTGGCCTAGTGGATGAAACAGAGCCGCTGTTTGCCGAAGCTGCGCGCCAAATGACCGTCACCGGAGACTGGATTACGCCCTACTTTAATGGGGCAACCCGCTTCGACAAGCCTGCTCTCGTCTATTGGATTGCGGCGATCGCCTACAAAACGATCGGGGTGAATGAGTGGTCAGCCCGGTTTCCGTCAGCGATCGCCGCAACGGGACTAACGGCTTTGGGATTTTATACGCTGCGACGATTTGGCTATGCCAGCCCCTCGGCTGTATCAGGCGATGCAACGCCAGCTCAGTCAACCCAGCTCTGGCTATCGGCAGCGATCGGCTCGGCGTTGATAGCGCTCAATCCGCAAACGATCGTCTGGGGCAGAACGGGCGTGTCGGATATGCTGCTGAATGGCTGTATCGGCTGTGCGCTGCTCGCATTTTTTATCGCCTATGCCCAACCCGATCGCCCCAAGGTTCAGGGGCGCTGGTATCTGGCTTTTTATGTGTTGGTTGCCTTGGCCGTCCTCACCAAAGGGCCAGTAGGTGCCCTCTTGCCGGGGCTGATCGTCCTGGCCTTTTTGCTGTACATGGGCAACTTGCGTTCCGTCTTAAAGGAAATGCGGCTGCTGCGTGGTGGGTTGCTGTTTGCAGCGATCGCCCTCCCCTGGTTTGTCTGGGTGATTCAGATCAATGGCGCAGCTTACATTAATGCCTTCTTTGGCTACCACAACTTTGAGCGCTTCACTCAGGTGGTGAATCGTCACTCGGCTCCCTGGTTTTTCTACTTTCTGGTTGTGCCTATTGGGTTTCTGCCTTGGTCTGTTCATTTGCCTGTGGCAATCGCCCGACTGCAATTTTGGCAACGCCGCTACTGGCAGCAGCAACCTCGCTCGGCTCAGCTGGGGCTATTTGCAGGCGTTTGGTTTGCGGTCATCTTTGGCTTTTTTACCATCGCAGTGACCAAGCTGCCCAGCTACACCATTCCCCTCTTGCCTGCCGCTGCTATTTTGACGGCACTGTTTTGGAGCGACCAGATGACGCGATCGCGTCCCCACCGGGCGGCCTCGATCAGCCATTGGGTCAATGTCGGCTTGCTGTCGGTTTTGGCAGGGGCGATTCTCTACTGCACTCGCTGGATGGGTGATGATCCAGAGATGCCAAAATTGCCGGAGATGCTGGAGCAGTCAGGGATTTTAGGCATCGGAGCTGTGGTTTGGGGAGCCGCCGCCTTGGTCGCCCTGATTTTGCAAATGCGCCGTCAGGGACGATGGCTCTGGAGCGTCAACCTGGTCAGCTTTAGCGCCTTTGTGCTACTGGTGCTGATGCCTGCCGCCATGATAATGGATTCTCAGCGGCAGCTACCCTTGCGGCAAATGGCAGCGGCGATCGTCCAAGTGCAGCAGCCCACCGAACCCGCCGTTATGATAGGGTTTGCCAAGCCCTCAGTCGTGTTCTATACCCAACGCCCTGTCCTTTATATTGAAGAATTGGAGACTGTCCCCCGGCGGTTGGCTAAACTGGCCAACCAAAGGCCAAAGCCACCCTCTATTCTGGTATTGGGGCGAACTCGTAAGCTCAAAGAATCAGGCTTACTCGATGCCGATTATCGATATGACACGATCGCTAACTTTGCCGTCTATCAGCTCATACGGGTTTATCCGCCCGTAAAGCCGTAAGCGATCCCCCCTCACCCTTTCCCATCCCTTCATTTCCTTTTCCTATGCAAGCCCGTCATGTCTCCCGCGAACTCGCCCTTTTGAGCATTGGTCAGCTACCCACCAAGCCCGAAAAGATCCAGGCACAGCAGCTACAGGATGTGCTTTTGGCAGCCATTCGGACGCTGAATACCGAAGTGCAGGACACGTTAGAAACCGCCTCTGCTGAAGTGACACGCGGCAACGAACGGCTGTTGAGCAGCGAAACAAGAGCGATCGATGTGCAAAGCGCCCGAGTCATGGTGCAAGAAGCGCTAGACCTGGCACAAACGGCCATTAACCGGGTGGGCGCAGCCCTAGAGATCCCTGAGTTTATTCAGCTTGCCAATCAAAAAGAGGTGCGGGCTTATGTCATGGAGTTGTTGACTAACGTGCAGGCCAACCGTACTGAAGTAGACAAGCTGATTAACGCCTCGATGGTGGATTGGCAGCTTCATCGGCTAGCGCGCATCGATCAGGATATTTTGCGGATTGCAACGACTGAAATGTGGCTGCTGGGCGTACCCCAAAGAGTGGCGATCGACGAAGCCGTAGAGCTAGCGAAACGCTACAGCGGCGATGAAGGGCATCGGTTTATCAATGGCGTGTTGCGGAAAATCAGCGATCGCCTTTCCAATCGCACGCCTGTAGAGTCCGAAACGCCTGCCTCAGAGGAGACGGAAGAATCTAGCGTTGGCTCATGAAAGATAGAGAAATTTCGTTAGCGTTTTTCTCTACAGTGAGTAAGGAACAGCGAAAGTTAGGATTACAGGTCTGGTTAATCACCTGTAGTCTGAGCTACTAGCCGTTTCGGTTACAAAGCATTTGAGATACGAAGAATTTTGGTTGCAAAGCGTAGGTGGGTAGGTTTCTATGGCTCCTTTTAATTGGTTCAATCGGCAGTTCAGCGACCCATCCGATTCGGAGGCTGAATCTGCTGAGGCTAAATCTACAGAAACTGAATCTGCTGAATCCACAGAGACAGCCTCCACAGAGGCAGCAGAACCCTCGGTAGCCCAGGATCAGCTCAACTGGGCAAAGATCGCCTACGAAAATATTCGCAAACGTCAAGCTGCCCAAACTGCGACAGAAGCGCAGCCGACCGAGGCAAGCCCCGCTGCCGAAGCTGAACCCGCCACTGAAATCTCTACCGAAACTGCCGAGCCAACTAGCCAACTGCCCATTGAGGCGGAGTCCTCCGTTCCAGAAGCTGCTGTTCCAGATGCCGCTCTTTCAGAGCCAGCCATTCCAGAGCCAGCCGAATCCCCTGCGCCCAGCCTCGCCTCCGAAGACAATGACCCAGCTCCCGTCACAGCTTTACCCTTTTGGGCACAAGCCGAAGCCGAGCGGCTAGAGCGGCTGGAGCGGCTGAAGCAAGAAGCGATCGCCGCTGAGGCAGAGCTAGCACCCGTTATTGCGATCGCAGATACCCTTGCTAATGCGACAGCCAACGCAGCCACAGCCGACCTGGCAATGGATGAGGGCTTTTTGTGGTCAGCCGAAGTCTTAGCCGCCCAAGGCCGCCGTCCAGAAGATGTCTCGATCGAAGAAATTACCTGGCTGAAGCGACTGCGGCAGGGCTTAGACAAAACGCGGCGTAGCCTGGTCAACCAACTGCGGGCGATCGTCGGACAAGGGCCACTGAATCAGGATGCAGTGACAGAAATTGAGTCGCTGCTGCTGCAAGCGGACGTTGGCGTTGCGGCAACAGACTATATTATTGAGTCACTGCAAGCCAAGCTCCGACAAGAGACATTGCCCCCCTCTGAAGCGATCGCCTACCTCAAGACGCTGCTGCAAGAGATGCTAGACAAGCCTTTGGGTCAGAACTACGAGCCGACGCTGCTGCCAGAGAAAGACAGGCTGAATATCTGGCTGGTGACAGGCGTGAATGGAGCTGGGAAAACTACGACGATCGGTAAGCTCACCCATATTGCCCAAAAGTCGGGCTATCGCTGCCTGATTGCCGCCGCAGACACGTTCCGGGCAGCAGCTGTGCAGCAGGTGCAGGTGTGGGGCGATCGCAGCAATGTTGAAGTCATCGCCAATCCGGGCAAGAATACTGACCCGGCAGCGGTGGTGTTTGATGCGATCGCAGCAGCTCAGGCGCGGGGTACCGAACTGTTGATTGTGGACACAGCCGGACGCTTGCAGAACAAGAAAAACCTGATGGATGAGCTGAGTAAAATCCGGCGGATTATCGACAAAAAGGCTCCCGACGCCAAAGTCGAATCCTTGCTGGTGCTAGATTCGACGCTAGGGCAAAATGGCCTCCGTCAGGCAGAAGTCTTTTCAGAGGCGGCAAAGCTGAGCGGCGTAGTGCTGACCAAGCTCGACGGTACGGCCAAAGGCGGCATTGCACTGGCGGTCGTGCAGCAGTTAGGACTGCCGATCCGCTTTATTGGCGCAGGCGAGGGCATCGAGGATCTGCGACCCTTCTCAAGCTACGAGTTTGTAGAGGCGCTGCTGAGCGGTTGATCAAGGATGTAGCTGCGGTTAGAGGGCGCACCGATTGCACCCTCTAACCGCAGCTCCTTGTAGGAAGCGCTACTTTTTGGTTGCTTGGGCAGACTGAGACGATCGCGTCAAACCGCTCAAAAACATAGGCACAAACCGCTCCATAAAGACCTTGGGATCGCGTTCCCAAGCCCGTTGAACGGCAGTAATGCGAGTGCGCTGAAGGTCAGGAGCCAGCAGGGTTTGAGGCAAGCGCTCCATCAAGTACTGCGGACGCTCCCACAGCGGCAGGGTGTTGGCAATATCTAGCAGATCGCCAACGCGGCGTAGCTCTGCCCCCAAGGTGATATCCATACCCGACGAGAAGGCCGCTTGCTCGATCGCCGCATATTTTTGCTTGGCTTGCTCGACCTTCTGCTTGTGCTCTGGGCTTTTGCGCCCCATTTCTGCCAGCCAGCGATTGCCCCACCGCACATGTCCTGCTTCCTCCGGCAGAATGCGCTCAATCACCTCACGGATTTTGACATTCTCCTCGGTTTGGGGTGCCTGCTTCAAGGCATGAATGTGAGCCGAAAAGTATTCGCAACCCCGCTTTTCGGTGACGTTGATGGCAGCCAACGAAGCAATCATAAAGTCGTCAAGGTTTTCGGGGGTGGCCGCTTGGCGATCGAGCAACCGCTCAAATTCGCCAATGTAGGACGATCCGGGCGGCGTATTCACCGCTGCGCCAATCTCTACGAGTAAATTAGTCAGCCACATTGCATGGCGGGCTTCATCGGCAATGTGACGAGAGACATCCTGGATTAACGCTGGCGCTTGGCCATCTAGCTGCTCAATCAATTCTGTCAGGTCTTTGCAACTGCGCTGCTCGCTGTAGCGGTAGCGATTGAGCGTCAAATGATGAATTTCGCGATCGCGGACGACCTGACCCAGCACATCACGAGCGCTGAGAGAGCCAAAAGAACTTTCCAGTTTGCGGGGGTAAACAACGCTCATAAGTCTGATGCTTGTACAGATTATTAACAAGTGTAACGAAGAAATGAGAGATATTTCTTAAACCTGCGGTACATCTTTGCTCTCTGAGCAGCCCTTGAAGCAAGACACTCTCATGGCTCTTTGCCAGGAGTGAAACCTTCAATCATAGAGTTTTGCCTCGCTCGACTTTGCAGATTTTGAGATTCATCTTTGGGATGGCTTTAGCCAAAGTAAAATTCAGCAAAACCTAAAGTTTTTATAGGGCAAACTGTACACATTCCTCGCTCTGAAGAATTAGCAAGCTAAAGTTAATCCAGAACTTCTGAGTCCATCGTTTGTTCGTCAAATCCTATGTCCATCAAAAAAATTATTTCGCTGGGTCTGCTGATCTTCATTCCCATCTCGATCGCCGCTGAAAAGCTGGAATGGGGGGCGCTAGTCGTATTTGCTACGGCAGCGATCGCCATTGTGCCTTTGGCCATCTGGCTCAGCACCGCCACCGAAGAAGTCG
Organism: Coleofasciculaceae cyanobacterium; assembly: GCA_036703255.1. Classification (GTDB taxonomy): domain Bacteria; phylum Cyanobacteriota; class Cyanobacteriia; order Elainellales; family Elainellaceae; genus Drouetiella. Next base: position 69,830 of record DATNPL010000030.1, on the reverse strand, counting down.
CGGTAATTTCTGGCCCTTCGATCGGGGCACTGCTCAACGCGCTGTTTGGCAATGCGACAGAGTTAATTATCTCCTTGGTTGCCCTCAGGGCAGGGCTGATCGACATTGTTAAAGCCAGCATTACGGGCACGATTATCAGCAATCTGCTGCTGGTCATGGGGCTGTCGATGCTGCTGGGCGGCTTGCGCTACAAGGAGCAGGAGTTTAAACCCGTGGTGGCGCGGGTGAATGGCTCTACCATGACCCTGGCAGTGGTGGCGATCGTCCTTCCGGCTACGGTCATCTCCACGTCCAACGTGGTAGAAGCCTCCTCTATTAGTCATCTCTCCACGACGGTGGCGATCGTCATGATTGCGGTCTACTTCATGACGCTGCTGTTTTCTCTCAAAACCCACAGCTATCTCTATGAAGTAGGCGTAGTGGAATTGGAAGAAGCAGAAGACCACGAAAAGCCTAATCTGTGGCTGTGGATTGGCGTTTTACTGCTGGCAACTGTCGGCGTCGCCTTTGAGTCCGAGATTTTTGTCGGGGCGGTAGAAGAGGCAACGGCTGGACTAGGACTAACGCCGCTGTTTACCGGGGTGATTTTGCTACCGCTGGTGGGCGGCGCTGCCGAATATGTCACGGCGGTTACGGTTGCCCTCAAAAACAATATGGACTTGTCCGTTTCGGTGGCGATGGGTTCAAGTTTGCTGGTGGCGCTGCTGGTGGCTCCAATGCTGGTGCTGGTGGGACAGGCGATCGGTCAACCAATGGATCTAAATTTCAATTTGTTTGAAGTGATTGCAGTAGTGATTGCCGTTGCGGTTGCCAATCTGATTAGTTTAGATGGGCGATCGAACTGGCTAGAGGGCGTGCTGCTGTTGGCAACCTATGTGGTTTTGGGAGCCGCTTTTTACTTCCATCCAGCTTAGCTAGCGGGTTAAACAGAGCAAATATTCTGCATTCGCCTCTAAATTCCTCAATTTTGGGAGACTTTGAACAAAAAGCAGCTCAAAAGTCCCCCAAAATTGGGTCGGCGGATCTGGGCTTAAAACTTGGCATCCCCAAATCACACTCAACCCTTTGCGCGATTCATCGGACTCCATGAACTTAAAATCAATTTCTACCAAAGACCTGATTTTCACCGTCTTACTGATCTTTGTGCCGATTTCCCTGACGGCGCACTTTCTCGGCTGGAGTCCTCTCGTCATTTTCATTACCGCCTGTCTAGCCATCTTGCCTTTAGCGGCCTGGATGGGAACCGCCACCGAAGAGATTGCGATCGTCGTGGGGCCTTCGATCGGCGGCCTGCTCAACGCCACCTTTGGCAACGCCACCGAGCTAATTATTGCCTTTATTGCCCTCAAAGCGGGTCTGGTTAATGTCGTCAAGGCCAGCCTCACGGGTTCTGTGATTAGCAACCTGCTGTTAGTCATGGGGTTTGCTATGCTGCTGGGCGGGCTGCGCTACAAAGAGCAGGTGTTTCAGTCTACGGTGGCGCGGATCAACGCCTCCTCGATGAATCTGGCGGTGATTGCCATGCTGATGCCCACGGCCATGAACTACACCTCAAGCGGCATTGGGGAGAAAACCCTGCAACAGCTCTCGGTCGTGGTGGCCGTTACCCTGATCATTGTTTACCTCCTCACCCTCTTTTTCTCGATGAAAACCCACAGCTATCTCTACGATGTGGGCATTGCCGGAGAAGAAGATGGCGGATTTCATGAGCAGGGAGAGAAGCCCAATTTGAAGCTCTGGGTCAGCATTTTGCTGGGGGTGACGCTGCTGGTGGCGATCGAATCAGAATTACTAGTCGGTGAGCTAGAAGCTGCTACGCAGACGCTAGGCTTGACGGAGCTGTTCACGGGCATCATTCTGCTGCCCATCATCGGCAACGCTGCCGAACATGCGACTGCCGTGGTGGTCGCGACAAAGAACAAGATGGATTTGGCGGTGTCGGTGGCGATGGGTTCCAGCCTGCAAATTGCTCTCTTTGTGGCTCCCGTCTTGGTGATTGCCGGATTTTTCTTAGATCAGCCGATGGATTTAAACTTTAATCCTTTTGAGCTGGTGGCGGTGGCAGTTGCCGTGTTGATCGCCAACTCCGTTAGCTCTGATGGGCAATCGAACTGGCTAGAAGGAACGCTGCTGCTAGCCACCTATTTTGTCATTGGGGCTGCTTTCTATTTCCATCCGGCCATCATCGATTAATTTACCCAAGGCCGCGCCGAAGCTAGATCTGACTTTGAGCGATTAACCTTGAGCGATGCCCAAAGTCAGGAATGGACAGAAATAATCCCAAAGTTAAGCACAATGGATCACCAGTGGGACGGGAGGCGCGATCGCTCTCTCAGCTCCGGCTTAACTACCTTAAAGCCGCCTTACAGCCAACTGTTCTATAGTTTCTGACTCTTGTGCGTTACCGAATTACTCACACGACTTTCTACAGCTACGATCGCCCCGTCGTTCTGGCTGCCCACGCCTTCCGGCTGCGTCCGCGCTGCGACGTCCAGCAAAAGCTGCACTCCTTTTCGCTTCAGCTCGATCCGCCACCCAAGCAGCTTTCAGACAATGTTGATCTAGACGGCAACTCCATTACCAGAGCCTGGTTTACAGACGAACCGATCGCCCAATTTACGGTTCAGGCGATTTCGGAAGTCGAAACCTTTTGCGACAATCCTTTCCTCTACTTATTGGAACCCTGGGCGGTGAATTTGCCCATCGACTATTCCAGTTCTGTCCTGAGTCGGTTGCAGCCTTACCTCCAGCCCTACTGGGGCGGTCAATTTGCGCCGACCAGCGGCACGATCGATCCGGAAGCCATGAGCTTGGCGCAGGATATTTGGCAGGTTCACGGCAACACCACCGCTTTTTTGAATGAGCTGAATCAGCGGATCTATAAAAGCTGTGGCTACCTGATGCGCGAAACCGGATCGCCGCTGCCCCCTGGCCTTACCTGGCGCAGCAGGCAAGGCTCTTGTCGCGACTATGCCGTACTGTTTATGGAAGTTTGTCGCGCTGTGGGCATAGCAGCCCGCTTTGTCAGCGGCTACCAGGAGGGCGACCCCGACAGCAACGATCGCCACCTGCATGCCTGGGCAGAAGTTTACCTGCCGGGAGCCGGATGGCGCGGCTATGATCCGACCCACGGACTGGTGGTGAGCGATCGCCATATTCCTCTCGTGGCCAGCGCTAACGGCAAAGGCACCTCTCCGGTCAGCGGCAAGCTCAAAACGGTGGGCGTTAATTCTTCCATGCGGTACGAGCTGCTGATCAAGATCCTCAGCTAAAGCTTCCCTAATCCTCGTTCCCTATTTCCTCGGCTTCTGTATGCTCCCATTCAATATTGGGCATACGCTCAAACGCTTGTCGGAGCGAAATTTCCCAGAGATGGCGCATTTTTGCCAAATAGGAATCGCCCGATCGCAGCCGCAACTGATGCCGCAACCCAAAACTATCGACCTCGTACATCACCAGATCGATCGGTGGCCCCACAGAGATATTGGATTTCATCGTCGAGTCGATGGACAGCAGCGCCGACTTGGCGGCCTCTTCTAAGGGGGTGTCGTAGGTGAGGGTGCGATCGAGAATCGGCTTACCATACTTGGTTTCGCCAATCTGAAGGAACGGCATTTCGGGAGTGGCCTGAATAAAGTTGCCCTGGCTGTAAATCATGAACAGTCCGGGGGCTTCTCCTCGCACCTGTCCCGCTAGCAAGAGCGTTGAGCGATAATCGATCTGATCTTTTTCCAGCCAGGGGCGCTCCTGACTCTGAATCTGACGAATTTTGCTGCCCACATATTGAGCCACGTCATACAGCGTCGGCAAAGAGTGCAGGTTTTCGCGCTCGACCAGCTTCAGGTCTTGGTTGAGGCTGTTGATCACGGCCTGCGTAATCGACAAGTTGCCGGAGGTCGCAATCAGGATGACGCGCTGCCCGGTATCTGAAAAGTTAAACAACTTTTGGTAGGTCGAGATGTGATCGACTCCGGCATTGGTGCGTGAGTCAGCCGCCAAAACCAATCCATAGCGGGTGATGATACCTAAACAGTAGGTCATGAAGCTGGTGGGATAATATGATAAGTCTACAGATTTTAATCCCTATGCTCCGGTAGCTCTATGACAACGCAGGATAATTCGCCCCTAGATCTACCCAGCGATCGCCCTAGTGATCTACCCGATGACCTGCCCCAGCAGGCGGAAGCGGTTGTGATTAAACTCGATCAGTTTTTGAAGTGGTCAGGGGCAGTGCAGACGGGAGGGGAAGCCAAACTGCTGATTCAGAGTGGCGAAGTCAAAGTTAATGGCAAGATGGAAACGCGGCGCGGACGCAAGCTGATAGAGGGCGATCGCATTGTGGTGATGGGCGAAAGGTTTATCGTGCATCTCTCGGAGCTGAAGCGCGAGTAGGCGCAGGCTCTGTCAAAAGCCGTATCAAAACTCATGCCAAAACCCATCGGCATTGCCGATTCGAGCGAAGATTTTTTTGGAAGCTCTGGTCTACAAGCCCAGCAGCGTGGAGATCGCAGGGAGCAACTTGCTGCAAGCCTCTACGAGTTTGGCGGTGTCGGGCAGGGCGGCGATCGTGCCTTTGATCACCTTGACTGCGGTGCTGGAGAGCTTTTTGAGAGTGCCGTCTGCGGGATTTTGTCCGGCTTTTGCCAGAGTGTTGACTTGCTCTAGGGCTTCGGTTTTGTCGGCGGGTGGCAGCTCGGAGGAAGCGATCGCCTCCTGTAATTCCTTCAGCAAGGCGGCGAGTTGTGCGGCTTCGGGGGTGGCAGTGGCTTGCAGTTGGTTAATAGTGTTTGTGACGTTGCCGCTGATTTCGCCTAGGTTGAAGGTGCTGCCTGTGGCATTGAGGTTGCCGCCAACGGTGATATTGCGGCTAGAGTCGGTGCTGTCGTTCATGGCTTTGCTCTCTGCGGTGGCTTTTACTTCTACGGTAACGGGTCGGCTGGCCATCAGGCGGATGATCTCCTGCATGTCTGCACTCTGCTGACGGTAGATGGTGATTTCCTTGTCTTTGGCTTGCAGCTCGGCATGATATCTGGCTTCGAGGGCCTTGATGGCGGTTTCGTAGGTTTGGTTAAACTCGCTGTGCAGCTTGGCTTTGTCGGCGTTGGGGGGCGCATTCACCCGCACGACGACAACACCATCGCCTTTGTTTTCGATGCTTTGGATGGAAAGCTCGGTACCTTCGTTGTCGAGGACGAGCTGATTGAAAGAGTAAGTAAAGGCTTTCCAGTCGATGCCGTTGCGGAAGATCAGATCGAGGGTGCTGAGGACTTCTTGAAACAGCTTGGTAAATTCGCCAGGGGCAAAGTTGCCGCTGCTAGGGCGGCGTTCGCGTTGATTGTTAAGCAGGTAGACATACTCGCAAATGGCTCCGTCTAGTTGGGTGGTGCTGTCGATATTCCAGGCTTCCAAACAGGCTCCGGTTAGGTTTGCCTGATGAAAGTTTGTGCCTAATGCCTGAGTTTTAGTGAGGTTAGCGCGTTCTAAATTTGCGCCCTCCAGGGTTGCGCTGCTGAAATCAGCTTCAGTAAAATCAGCATCTGTCAGGTTAGCCCCAGAAAGGTTTGCGCCTTTGAGGTTGTGCCCCATGTATGTCCTGTTTCTACCTTGCCCAGTAGTCACTAATTCTTGTACTTCCGGACGGAACAGGATAGTGCCTTCAATCCTTGCCCTACCGAGTGATTTGACTTTTGACCAGGAGGTTCGGGTCGTACTCGCTTTTCTCAGATCTGTACTTTTAAGAGTTGCTTGGGTAAAGTCTGCGTCCGTCAGATCAGCTTTATAGAATGAAGTGCCACCTAGGGTCGCCACCACACTGACAACTGAGCGAATAAAGACGAACTTAGAATCTCCAGAAATTGCTTTTTCAGCTACGTAGCCGCCAACCCCAGCGATTATCCATCCTCCAACTCCTGAGATAGTCCAAGCCTGCAACTCTGTAAATCCTAAAACGATCGCTGCCGATAAAGACCACACGATCGCTACAACAAATGTCCACACCCAAAACCAGGAAGTTTCAATTGTGGCTCTGGCGATCACGCCTGCCCAAGCCCAGAGGCTAGCCCCAACCAAAGCCGAAGTTAGAGCAAAAATCCAATCTTGGGTATTGGCTAAAACATTCGTCATGGCCAATGGCATCACGAATGCGGCCAGACAAGCTAATGCTGTTAGAGCAGCTATTACTCCGTATCGGACAGCAGAAATCAGAAAGAACACAATCATGCCAACAATAGCGATGGCAGGAGTCAGCGTATAAGTTTGAATAAATTTTGAGCCTAGAGCACTTGAAGATAAGATGGCAGAGCGTGCAGAGGTAGATCCTGATAGACCTGCTGCTAGCAATGAGATGGCCACAAATCCCCAAGTCCAACTTATCCTGAGTCCTGCTTTTGCCTTGGTAAAGTTGGCTTGTCTTAAAGTAGCATTGGCAAAATCAGCTCCCCGGATATCGGCATTAGTAAAGTTGGCTCCACTCAAGTTTTGCCCCTTGAAGTTGCATCCGCGCAGGTTTTGGCCGGAGAAGTCGGAGGGCATGGGGAAGCAAGCAATTGAAAGAGATTTTGCTACAGGTGTAGCATGAAAACTTCGAAGATGGCTAGATTTTGGGGTCGTTGAAAGTCAGTTCGTGCATCAGCGTTCTAGAGAGGGCGATCGACGTAGGGGCGTGGCATTCGGCAGACACTTGGTTGGCTTGACAAGAGATGTAACTGCCGAATACCGCGCCCTTACCCTTCAGCGATCGACCTCAAAGCATCATCCGCCAAGTTCAAAGGTTCAGCGATTCACCCCAGAGCATCATCGATTCACCTCAGAGCATCATCGATTTACCTCAGAGCATCATCGTTCCACCTCAGAACATCATCGTTCCACCTCAGAACATCAGCGTTTAAGCTCTAAGGTGAATCGTTTGACTCCAGAGCATCGTCGTTTCACCTCAGAGTATCAACGTTCAAGCTCAGAGGTTCAGCGGCTAATGCTGGAGGTGGGGCGATTCACCTTAAAAGCTCATCATTTATGTTCAGAGATGCGTCACCTGAGTCCAAAGGTTCAATGGCTGAGTTAAATAAGTAGTGTTGCAATATTTCCCGGTTAAGCGATTGAGCGTCAATGATCCCCCCTAGCCCCCCTTAAAAAGGGGGGAATTGAACCAAGATTGATCAAAATCCCCTCTTTTAACTCAAACTCCTCCTTTTCTAACTCAAAGTCCCCCTTTTTAAGGGGGATTAGGGGGATCGCCTTTTGTCCAGCAATGCATCAAGTCGTTATCCTCAAGTACAGGCTAGGAGGTCAAGATGGTACTTCGCTATGAAATCATTTTGTATTGGAGCAACGTTGATCAGGCATTCGTTGCAGAAGTGCCCGAACTGCCAGGATGTGCAGCCGATGGCTCAACCTACGCTGAGGCAATCCAGAATGTAGAGGTGATTATGCAGGAATGAATTGAAACAGCTCAGGCACTGGGGCGATCGATTCCTGAACCTCAAGGTCGCTTGCTGTCTGCCTAACTCTGAGTCACCGCGATCGCACTCACTTCAGGCTTGCGCCCAAACACAATGCGAGGTCGCAGCAAAATTCTCAACAGCAGCCAGAGCGATCGCAACTCGCCAGGGGCACAGCGGCTTTTCCACTGTCCTGGACGGCAAAACAACAGCTCGACGAGCTGCCGATGCTGGCTTAAGTCCAGTGCGTCAAACGTAATTTGCACCCCTCGAAACTCGCCTTGCCAGCCAGAATCGATGATTTTTCCAGAAAGAGTCAGCCCCTCTTCCATCAGCCTAACCTGAACCGGGAGGGCGATCGCTGCGGTTGTATCAGCCGCAGGAAGCTGCCCAAGATGAGGCTGCGTCAGCACAACATGCATCCCCACCTCAGAAATAATAGAGGTGACACCCCAGATATCCTGCTCTCCCATGCGGAGTTTTACCGTGCGTCTCAGCTTGAACCACTCATAGGCAGAGAGGCGGGGCACATCAATCAAAATCAGCAGCGAAACGCTGAGCATCAGCAGATTATAAAAGCTCCATAGCAAGCCCAAATCCAACCCCTTCAGCCGTTCGGCAATCTCCTGCGGAATGTTGGGCTGTCCCATCCCATTCATCATGTAGACCCCTAGATTGAGCCAAAGGCTTAGAGCAGAAGCGCCAAACATCACCAATAGCGGCCAAGCCAGCGCCCCGTTAAACGTAAAGCGATCGCTGGTTCCGCCTTTGGGCGTGACGCTAAACCCTTTGCCAAAAGGATTTAACATCACCTGCAACACCGTCAGGGCTAAAGGAAAGCACAGAATGAGAGAATAAATATCTGCCAGCAACGCGGAACGAGCGTGATGATTTAGCCAGGACGTTGCCGTTATCTGAACGAGGTACCAGGGCAGAAAATAATAGAGCGCATCATCGACCGTCGATCGAATAGGAATGACACCCAAAAATGCATAGGCTAACGGCATCAACAAGAAACCCAACCGAGAAATACTGGTGAACCAGTGTAGCAACCCTTCTAGATGCGCCAGACGCTGAAGCGGACGCAAACCGCGAATCGTGAGCGGATTTGCCGTAATAAAAAAGGCTTGCAGCGTTCCCTGTGCCCAGCGCAGACGTTGCAGCGCCAGAGCCGCCACATTCTCGGCTGCCAGACCTGCACTCAATTTTTCGTCCAGATAAACCAGACGATAGCCCTGAGCCGCCAAACGAATGCCCGTGAAGTAATCTTCGCTGAGGGATTCTGTAAAGAAACAGCCGATTTCTACCAGTGCCGATCGCCGCACCACAAAGGAGGTTCCTGCACAAATAACGCCCCCTGCCGCATCGCGAAAAGGCTGAATTTGTCGGTAAAACACCTCCTCTTCCGGCGTCAGAACGTCTTCTAAGCCCAGGTTTCGAGCCACCGGATCAGGATTGTAGAAAGTCTGTGGCGTTTGCACCAGCGCCACTTGCGGATCTTGAAAAAAACCGACTGTCCGACGCAAGAAATTTTGGGTCGGAATAAAGTCTGCGTCAAAAACGACCAGAAATTCACCCTGCGTCTGAGAAATGGCGTGGTTTAAGTTTCCCGCTTTGGCATGGCGATTGTCGGGTCGTGTCATGTAGTGGCAGCCCAGTTCTGCCGCCAAAGCCTCGATTTCAGGACGGCGAGTATCGTCTAGCAGATAAACAGTTTTGCAAGGATAGTCCACTGCCTGACAGCCGATCACGGTTCGCCGCAAGATAAATTCTGGCTCATTGTAGGTCGGAATCAGAATATCCACTGTGGGCATAAAGCCGCCTGCCCGCACATCAGCCGCAAGTTGATCGGCCTCAGAGCGACGATCGCGCACGCGAAACAATAGGATGAGCTGAACAATGCTGCTCACCAACAGCAGCAGTTCCAGGAGAAACAGTCCGATGCTAAAAACTCCATTGAGCGGCGTAGAGAGATTCAAAGTAGCAAGCGATCGCCAGATCAAATACCGTACCGTCAACACCAGCAGAATGCCAACCACCAGCGATCGTGACCAGGGCTGAGGCTGAGGAGAAATTTTAGTAATGAAGAACACAGCTAGCATCAGCAGCACTGCCCAAAACAGCAGATAGTGACCGACCCTCATCGGCGCTGCTAACCACATGGGGGGATGCCTTTGCAGCACATCCAACTGCTGAAAGATCAGGCTGATCGTGCCCTGTCCGGCAAACCAGGCAGCCGCGATCGCCCCTGCCAGCAGCACGGCTCCTACTAGCAGCACTGTCGCGATTCGGAAGCGGACAATGGGTTGGGTCATGGCTCGTGTAATTAGGACTGATGCGATCGGGGGCTGACTCAGATCAGTACGGTTCACAGATCCAACACAACTCGGCTAGACTTCGGCTGGGAAATGCAAATGAGAACCGACCCTGCCTCAGGGGTGCCAACAGGCGGCTGCACGTAATCAACCTCCCCTGACTGAAGGCGACACATACAGGTCAGGCAAATTCCCTGACGGCAGCTATATTCTGGATTCAGGTCATGAGCCTCGGCAAACTCTAAAATCGTTCCGTCACCCGGTTTCCAGGTCAGCGTCACCTCTGATTTAGCAAAGATTATCTCTGCACCCTGTTCTGAGCCATTGAGCATTTCAGCCGCTGGACTGGCTCCCTTTGCCCCACCAAACACTTCAAAGAAAACGCGATCTTCAGACACTCCCAAGGTTTTGAATCCATCACGTAGAGCCTGTAAAAACGGGGGAGAACCACACAGATAATACTCCGCCTGATCAAGGCTAATTTCTTCACGCGCCAGCACCTCACGAATCAATTCAGCATCTACATAGCCCATGCTGTGATACCGTTCTTGATCATCTAGTCGAGAACGGCTATATCTAAAATGTAGATGCAGATTAGGATTCTGTTGCGCTATTTCTCGGACTTCATCTTGAAACGCATGGAAACTGCCATCTCTTGCCCCGTGGATAAACCAGAGCGGGCGATCGGGATTTAGCCGACTACAGGCTTTTGCCATGCTGATCAAGGGAGTAATGCCCACACCATTGCTGATGAAGACAGCGGGCAAAGATTTCGCCACGTCCAGCACAAATTGACCGCTGGGGGGCTTAGCCTGAATCACAGAGCCTTCCTGCACCTGGTCATGCATAAAATTAGAGGCTAACCCTGGCGGCAGATCGGGCTGAGCCATTGGCTCTCGCTTGATAGACAGTCGATAATATTCGCAAGGATCAGCATAATCTGACAGCGAATAGGTGCGAATCGTCGGCTTGCTTTGTCCTGGAATCTCAAGCTTGAGGGTCAGAAATTGCCCAGGCTGAAAATTAGGAATTTCTGCCTGATCGGCTGGTTTGAGATAAAACGAGGTGATATCTTGGCTTTCCTTAACTTTGCGAACCACCACAAAGTTGCGCCAGCCCGTCCAGGAAGAATTTGCAGGTGCTACCGAGCTGGACTGAACCGAGCTGGACTGAACCGAACTTAAACTAACGGCACTGGCGGCATGCGCTTTAGAGCGGGGAAGTAAACCATACACAGCGCCACAGCCCATGCCAATCAGGGCAGTAGACAAGACAAACCGATGAGCAGCCTCATCTTTGGGTTTGACAAAGCCCACGATAACGCCAGACACAATTGTCGCGATCGACAAGGCCGCAGCAGCAGCCGTAATGCCTCTCGTAACAGAGACGTTGATCTCTCTAATTTCAACCATAGTGTCTGCTTAAGCCAGAGTTACAAAAGAGGACGACAACAGAAAGTCTGGTGTAGGAAATGATTTAAGGACAAGTTTTATTCGCAAAATCACACTTGTACACAAAAGATTCTTGCCAGCTTAGTGGAATCTCCAACAGATCTCGCGCTCCGGTAAATCCTTGTCCGACAAAGAGCAGTACAGCGAATGAATTGAGAACGATATGAACCATGCGCCAGCGATTGCGCTTATCTTGATAGATATCTTGAACCATCGCTAGGGAGATAACCATCAATAGAGCGGCAGCAATGCCATAGTAGTAATGCGAAATATACCACTCATTTGTCCGGCGGAAAATCTCAGGTTGACATCCCAATAGAATCAACCCCATGCTCGTCAGAGTTGCAAACACAGCGCGCCAAATCTTAGGTCTGGCATTGTAGAGAAGAACGAGAGAGGCGATCGTAGATAGAAAAATCAGCGCTACAAATCCAACCCTAAACGGCTCCTGATTCCAACCCTGCTCTTCCGATATTTTAGAAATCAGTTCATGCCCTATGCCCAATAGAGCTAGCCCCACCACTGAGCCGCTGAGCCAGCGTCCTAGCTGCACATGTTCTGGCCCAACGGTAGGCGACACCTTACTCCTGTTCGCAGATTCTAGATCTTGGCGGCGCTGACGCACCTGCAATGACCGACTGATGACATTACCTATAAGCGGATAGACAATGACGACTGCGATAGCGGGATGCAGTAGCAAGAAAATGTCTTTGATGTCCATGTTTACACCTCTGCGAATGAGCGACTACACAAGCACAGGTTTTGTCATAATCAATATGTTTTGAGGTGGTTTTTGAGAAACTCAAGATCCCTCAAAAACCACCTTTTTATTCTTTTAATGGCTCTAGGATTATTCCATTCTGAGCCAGAGATTAAGTCAGAGCGGTAGATTATCGCACCTGATCAGCGGGAAACTGAGTAACTTTACCTTTCCCCACTGCAACCACAACATCAAAGTGAGAACAGTAAGAGAAAGTGACATCATTCACTTTGCTATAGAGATTGACGACTGTACCCGCTCCACCGGGCTGAATCCCGATCGGATCAAGCTCACCGTAGAAGAAACGTCGGAGTTGATCTCCACTCCCCACTTGCCCTTTGCTCTGCGTAATCAGATCAATTTTGTCTTGAATCGTCATCTCTTGAGCCACGGCTTGAACGAGAACAGGATTGACTGCCTTAAGCGGAGCATCCCAGATAGTTACCAGACTCGCTAGAGTGACACCGACAAGTACCGAAGCCAGTTTCATTTTGAGAATTTCCTTACTAGGGATCTAGCGATCGCACCCGTTAAGCAAGGGTGATTTCGCTACAAAATAGACTGTAGTACCCTTCTTCGCAAAATAATTTGATGATTACAGTAATGATTACAGTCAAGTTGCAACTATATGAAAATGCAGAATTGATTCGCAAGGTATAATCCAGGCTGATACAGGGTTTCGCACCTTAGTTCAACCTAAAACTCATTCGTTTTCTATCAGCTTAATTTCTAAACTTTATCTCTAACTTCACCCTTAAAAGAGGATATTTTTTATACTTTGGGTGATATTGCTTTAATCAAAGCCATTACCTGAATGTCATCTTCTCTCGTCAAACTTTGGAAGATTTGTAATGAAATGAAGACAGGCAGTAGAACTTCAGACCCAGACAATGCTACTTTGTAGATCGCTTCTAAAGATTGTCGTTGGGTATGTCATCTAGAAAACATCAAATATGTTATCTGAATTACATTAAATATGTCATCTAGAAAATACTGGCCTTCATTTGAAGAATCTCGTCAGCTTGTAAATTACCTCACAACCTAACTAAGGAAACTTCATGACGGAGATCATCCTGAGAGAACTAAGCAGCGGTGACATCGACTGGATGACTTTAGTCGGACGCAAGCTAAACATTGCCGGAGGCGATCGCCTCCTACAGCCGCATGAAAATCCCGATAGCCTCTACCTGATCCTGGAGGGAGAACTGGCCTTGATCTCAAGCCAGCCACAGCATACAGCCCATAGAATTGCCACATACTCCAGCGGCGATGTCACCGGACTCTTCTTTTTGCCCAGCGATCAGCCTTTGCCGATCGCAGTCACAGCCCTCGAAGATTCCTTGGTGTTAGCGATTCCTCAGCAGGCGTTGGCCGACAAGCTGCATCAGGATGTGGGCTTTAGCGCTCGGTTTTATCGGGCGATCGCCATGCTGCTCTCGCGTCAGCAGTGGCAGATTACGGCTCATCTGCCCAAAGAATTCATGCTTCAGTCTCACCTGATCATGACGAAGAGCATCCTTTCGGTGTTTGGCTGCCTTTTCGATAGCGACATGTGTTGGATGACCAGCGCCGGAAGAGTCAAGCGACTGAAAGAGAAAGAAATTTACCTCCGCGAAGGACAGCCCCTGGAGGCAATAGATATTGTGCTTCAGGGGGGGCTTTGTCTGTACATCTATGAGGGAAAGTGCAATCCTTTGTCCCTTGCCTTTAGCACGCTACAAAACAATCAGCCTCGGAGAATAGCAGAAGCCTTGCCGGGTGAAATCTTGGGGGTGACGGCTTTCTTAGACATGACCCCCAATGTCTACATGCTGAAGGCAAACCAAGAGTCTTTGGTGTTATCCATTCCCATTGCAGCACTCACTCCCAAGCTTCAGCAAGATCCGGGATTTGCCTCTCGCTTTTATCAAGCGCTGGCCAGCTTGACGGCTGAGCGGATGTTTCAGATTGTCAGTCAGCTAGAAGACAGCGCTGGCTACGAGCCAGGGTGCAGCTTGTGTGACACACAGACCTATCCAGGAGAGCTAGATGTGGCTGATTTGCAAAAGCTGTCACTCGCCAGAGCCAGATTTAACTGGATGTTGCAGCAGCTAGGCGTGAAGGGATGAATTGATGGCAAACGAAGAAGAGTCTAATTTATTTCGCAAAGAGGCGTTAGAGCAAATCTCTTCGCCTGAACAGCTCGACCAATTGATGCAGGTTGTCAATCTTAAAGACTGGTTGCCTCTCGCATCCATTGGATTTTTAGTCTCTGTAGCGCTGCTCTGGAGCATCTTGGGACGGATTCCTGTTTTTGTTGAAGCGAAGGGGCTGCTGGTTCAGGATACGGCCGATCGGACTCGCCTGATTAACGTCAGCTATTTCCCCATTGCAGAAGGCAAAAAAGTTCGACCGGGCGATCGCATCTTAGTCATCCCTGAGACAACCAGCATTCAAGAATTTGGTGGGCTGGAGGCAACGGTCACTGCGGTTTCTCCAGCGCCTGTGACGCAGGCATCGGCGTTAAGTCGCGTCAACGGTAACGCAGAGTTGGCAGAGTTGGTCTACACGCCCGCTTCTATTGAGGTAGTAGCTCAGCTCAAGCCAGATGCGGCAAACGAAACGGGGTATCAATGGTCTATGTCGCAAGGCCCTGACGAACAGCTATCAAGTGAGACGCCAACCTCTGCCAAGGTGATGCTGAGCGATCGCGCCCCCATTAGCTTCGTTTTCCCCTTTCTTAAATAGCCCAATTCAATAATTCAATTCAACAGTTCAATCGCTCCTATGCTGAAACCTTCGATCAAACGCAGCCAACCGCTCGTGGAGTATGGGCAGTTGCTGCTCAAACGCTGGCAAAAACTGCGAAGTCGGAAAAGCGATCGCGTCGTCACCCCCACGCTGCTTCAGATGGAGGCCGTAGAATGTGGAGCCGCAGCGCTGGGCATCATTTTGGGCTATTACGGGCGCATTGTCCCCTTAGCCGAACTGCGCCAAGCCTGCGGCATTTCGCGAGATGGCAGTTCGGCAGGCAATATTCTCACGGCTGCCAAGAACTACGGACTTAACGCTAAGGGATTTAAAAAGGAATTGCAGAGCCTGATGAAGCTGCAACCGCCCTACATTATCTTTTGGCAGTTCGACCATTTTTTTGTCGTAGAAGGGTTCGATAAAGAGTATGCCTATGTCAGCGATCCGGCCTCTGGACGCAGAAAGATCGCTCTAGCAGAATTTAATCAGGGCTACACCGGAATTGTGCTGCTGATGGAGCCAAGCGCGAGCTTCCAAAAAGGCGGTAAGAAAAAGAGCGTCATTGATGCCTTAAAGAACCGCATGCGCAGCTCGGTGGCGGCTTTGGCTTACTGTGTTGCAGCAGGATTTTTATTGGTTATTCCCAATCTGGCGGTGCCTGTCTTTAGCCAGGTATTTGTCGATAATATTCTGATCAAACATCGTCTGGACTGGGTTCCTTATTTACTCATCGGCCTGCTGCTAACGATCGGGGTTCAGGGACTGTTGATCGGGCTGCAATTTCGCTATCTGCGCAAGCTCAGAATTAAGCTATCGATCGCCATGTCTAGCCAGTTCGTTTGGCATCTTTTGAAATTACCAATTAGCTACTATGCACAGCGCTATTCAGGCGAAATTAGCAGCCGAATTCGGATCAACGATCGCGTTGCCACTGTCTTGACCGGGCAGCTCACCACCACGGTCATCAGCGTTGTCCTGGTTGTTTTCTATGCTGCCGTGATGCTGAGATATAACGTGCTGCTGACGCTGGTGGTCGTGGCCTTTGCGATCGCCAATGTCGTGGCCTTGCAGTGGGTTTCGCGGCAGCGGGTCGATGCCAACATTAGCGTGGCACAAAGTTATGGCAAGGTGAATGGTGTGGCGATCGCAGGACTACAAAGCGTTGAGACGCTCAAGGCTTCGGGCTTAGAGTCAGATTTCTTTTCTCGTTGGGCGGGGTACTATACCAAAGCCACCAATGCTCAGCAGGAGCTAAATCTGGTCAACCAGAAGCTGAGTTTGTTGCCTTCTTTGATCACGGCGCTCACCACCGTATTTTTGCTCGGCATTGGTGGCTGGCAAGTGATGCAGGGCAAGATGACCATTGGTATGCTGCTGGCCTTTCAGCTCTTAACGACCAGCTTCTTGGCTCCCGTTAACAATCTTGTGCGGTTTGGCAGTACGCTGCAAGAGCTAGAGGGCAACCTCCTGCGCTTAGATGACGTATTGGATAATGCGACTGATCCTGCCCTAGAAGCAGAGCCGTCTGGATCGGCGTCCTTGATGCAGTCTTCTTATCAGCTCAAGGGATACATCGAGTTGAAGAACATTACCTTTGGCTATAGTCGAGTGGCGACACCTTTGATTCAAGGCTTCAATCTTGCCATCAAGCCAGGGCAGCGGGTTGCCTTGGTTGGAGGGAGCGGCTCCGGAAAATCGACCTTAGCCAAAATTGTTGCAGGGCTTTATGAGCCTTGGTCAGGAGCCGTTAATTTTGATGGTATGTCTAGAACCGAAATTCCGCGATCGGTTCTTACCCATTCCATTTCGGTAGTGGATCAAGATATTCTGCTGTTCGCTGACAGTATCCGCGCCAATCTCACCCTATGGGACCCAACTATTCCCGATGAAACGCTAGAAAGAGCCTGTATGGATGCGCTAATTCATGACACGATTCTGTCTATTCCGGGAGGGTATGATGCCCCCCTGATCGAAGGGGCCGCCAATCTGAGTGGCGGTCAGCGTCAGCGCCTAGAGATTGCCAGAGCGCTGGTCAACAATCCGACGATTCTGATTATGGACGAAGCCACGAGCGCCCTTGATTCGGAAACTGAAAAGGCGATCGATCAAAATCTGCGTCGTAGAGGCTGCACTTGCTTGATTGTGGCGCATCGGCTCAGCACCATTCGTGACTGCGATGAAATTATTGTGTTGGAGCGCGGCAAAGTTATACAGCGAGGCACTCATGAAGCGCTCTGGCAGGAGAAAGGGCATTACTCTAAGCTAATTTTGAGTGAAGAGAGCTAATAGCACGTTGAGCAGGGCTTTTAGCGATCTAAGAGGATGTTTGAAAAGGGGTCGGCTGTGATTTTAGGCACCTGTTGATCCCCCCTGCCCCCCTTAAAAAGGGGGGAAATGAATTCAAAGTCCCCCTTTTTAAGGGGGATTTAGGGGGATCTGAAACGTTTTGCTACCCATAGTTGGACTTTTCAAACATCCTCTAAGGAACGAGAACGAAATAAAACCGATATATCTGTAGGGGTTTAGCATTCGGCAGACGTGCCCTTGGTCGTAGCAAAGAGGGTTGCCCGAATGCTAAACCCTAGTAAAAAATCCACAAAAAATATCGTCTAATCCTGGAAGGGGTGCGACCTTATCGGATCAGACGACAGCCTGAATTAATACTTAATGAACTGAATGAATACGGGCATGGAGGCAACATAAATATCGCCTCGCATCACCCGTTAGCTATTTGTCATCACTGCCAGAGAGATTCAATGAACCTTCGGTTTGGTTGATGAAGCCACCATCTTCGCCACCCGAAATCTTGTCGAGATCTTCTTGACCGAGCGCGCCTTCGGTCTGATGGAGGAATCCGCCATCTTCACCACCCGAAACCTTGTCGAGGTCTGCTTGGCCGAGTGCGCCTTCGGTCTGATGGAGGAAGCCGCCATCTTCGCCACCCGAAACTTTAGCAAGATCTTCTGGATTGAGTTCTTCGCTGACTGGTTGTGTGGTCATACATTTCTCCAAATTCTTGAACGTTGACTTTTCACTTGACTTCACTAAACGCCATAACGTGCGAGGCAAGTTTTTTCAAGTAAAGCTTAATCCGAAGCTACATCAATGGAGAATAGCTTCGCATATTTGCTTTACCGCTATTTAGATCCTATTGTAGGGTATGAAATTCAAAATGGGAGTGTAGCGGGTTACATTTAAGTAACCGTCTTTTAGACCGAATCGAGAAGTTTAAAATAATAAAAATGTATAGCTACGAAATGATTGTTTACCACAAGCAATGATATTCAGCGTGAATAGTTAACGGATAAGTTAAGGGGGTTTGATAAATTTTACGACCGTAAAATTTATCAAACTAGAATTTTCCGTGTGAGTGGAAGTTCTCATCGATCGCAGCCCTTGACATCCTAGAACTACAGCGCTTTACATAAAGTCAGAACATGACCCTGCACTTCTAGCTCTGCACTCCATTTTCTGCACTCTGTTCACCCTCTGCACCCTATTTTCGGCATCATGATAGAGCGAAAGATTGTTCGAGGAAATTTACCGCTGCTGCTTAACGAACCCGGCCAAATCTGGAGCGTTCAGTCTGGTTCGATCGCCTTATTTACCGTGACGACCCTCAACGGCAGCCCCGAGAGTGAACGACGATACCTGTTTGATGTGAAACCTGGCGAAGCTCTGTTTAGCGTCATGCTGGGCGGGCAGGACAATCAGCTAGGACTGCTGGCCGTCGCAGTCGAACCCGCAGAACTTTCCCAACAGCCGATCGCTGAGGTCGATTTGCCCCAGCTTCTGCCCCTTTTGGAACGATGGGTGCATCAGTTAGCAGAGGTGAAAGGATTGCCGCGATCGCTCCTCACTAAACCCGCAGAATCCGATCGCTTGATCTCGCTCTTCACAGATCAAATCTTTCAGCCACCCAAAGATCGCGTCTTGTGGGTGCAATGTCAGCAGGGGGCAGCCCGATGGTTGGGATATGATGCGGTGCCGCTAACGCCCGAATCGGGTCTTTTGCCGTTAGCAAATGGGCTGTGGCTCCAGGCCAACGAGAGCCTTCAGCTTTCTATTCAGCCTTCAGCCGAAATAACATCGATCGATTCTCTCGTCACAGGCTTGAATCAGCTTCATGCTTGTTTCTTACAGAGTATCGAGCTAATCGCCGCTCAGGAAACACAGTCAGAATTTTCTAGGTTTCAAAAAAGACAGCAGCTCAATCGTCAGGTGACGCAAGATACGCTCAAGGATCTGGTCGCCCTGCTGCAACCCCGACCCGCAGCGCCGTTTGCAGAATCCGACGAGTTACTCATGGTGGCAGGTGCAGTCGGCAAGGCGCTGGGTATCGCCATTGAGCCGCCGATGGAAGCAGAAGACTCTAGCCGTATGCGTGATCCGTTAGAAGCGATCGCGCGATCTTCGCGGCTGCGGCTGCGGCGAATTTTGCTACGCGATCAATGGTGGCAAAAAGATGGCAGCGCCATTGTGGCCTACAAACGCCAGGGCAAACATCCGGTGGCGCTGTTGCCCATTGCCGGAGATCACTACGCCATTTTTGATCCGCAAATGGCAGAGGGGGCTTCTGCGGCGCAGCATTATCCCAAAGTTAATGCAGAGATAGCCGCCACCTTAGAGCCGAGCGCCTATGTGTTTTATCGCCCTTTTCCCGAATCAGCCCTGCGCGCTTGGGATCTGGTGCGGTTTGCCTTTAAAGGACAGCTCAAAAATCTGCTCATTCTGCTGGCTATGGGCATTGCCAGCACCTTGGCAGGAATGCTGGTACCCCTGGCTACAGGAATTTTGATTGATACAGCTCTGCCGACGGGCGATCGCAATCTCTTAATTCAAATCGGTTTGGGCTTGCTGTTTTTTGCTCTGGGTTCTGTGAGTCTAGAGCTGGTGCAGGCATTAGCCACAATGCGGTTAGAAACGGTGTCAGAAGCTTCAATGCAGGCGGCAGTCTGGGATCGATTGCTGAAATTAAAGCCGACTTTCTTTCGAGAGTATACGATCGGCGATCTGGAATCGCGGGTATCAGGCATTAGCCAAATTCGCAGAAGATTGACGGGCACCACCTTACGCACGATTCTGACCGGATTCTTCGCCCTGCTCAATTTTGGGCTAATGCTGGTTTATAGCCCTACATTGGCGCTGGTGGCTGGCGTTGTGGCGATCGTGACGATCGCTTTCACGGCCACTTCAGGGGCTTTGCTCCTGCGTCAGACCCTGCCGCTACTGGAGCTACGGGGCGAAATTTATGGCTTGTTGGTGAAATTGATTGAGGCTGTGCCCAAGCTCAGAAGCGCAGGGGCAGAAGAACGCGCCTTTGCCGTCTGGGGACAAAAATACACGCGGCAGCTCAGGTTAGAAACCAGCACACAGTCCATTCAAGATAGCGTTGCCGTCTTTAATACCGTCATGCCAGGGTTGACGGCAACACTGCTCTTTTGGACAACCGTAATTTTAATTGGGCAAGCGCAAGCGGCTGGAGAAACAGGGCTGACCACAGGCCGATTTCTTGCCTTTAGCGCTGCTTTTGGCATTTTTATCAGCGGTGCCACCAGCCTCAGCAATGCCATTACCTCTGTGTTGGAAGTCGTGGCACTCTGGAAGCGATCGCAGCCTATTCTGGCGGCAGAACCTGAGATTGATCCCAACAAATCCGATCCGGGCAAGCTGATGGGTCGCGTGATGGTCGATCGCGTCACCTTTCGCTACCGAGAGGATGGGCCACCGACGCTCAATCAAGTCAGTCTGCACGCCGATCCCGGAGAATTTGTGGCGCTGGTGGGGCCTTCGGGTAGCGGCAAATCGACGCTATTGCGCTTGCTGCTGGGGTTCGATACGCCTAGCGATGGCAGCATCTTTTACGATGGGCAAGATCTGTCGGGTCTGGATATCACAGCCGTTCGCAGACAGTTGGGCGTTGTGCTGCAAAATAGCCGCATCAATGCGGGCAGCATCTTCGCCAATATTTCAGCCAGCGCCTTAATTGCCGTCAGTGAAGCTTGGGAAGCGGCAGAGAAGGCCGGGTTTGCCGACGATGTGCGGGCGATGCCAATGGGCATGTACACCTTTGTCAGCGAAGGCGGATCAAATCTTTCGGGCGGACAGCGGCAGCGGCTCATGATTGCGCGGGCGCTGGCGCTTAAGCCTCAAATTTTGCTGTTTGATGAAGCGACTAGCGCGCTGGATAATCGTACACAGGCGATCGTTACCGAAAGCCTAGATGCTTTGGGGGTGACGCGCATTGTCATTGCCCATCGCCTCAGCACCATTCGTAACGCCGATCGCATCTATGTGGTGCAGGCCGGCCGCGTCATTCAGCAAGGCAGTTTTGATCAGTTAGCCCATGAGGAGGGGCTGTTTGCTGAACTGATATCCAGACAAATTGGAGAGCCAGCCTAGGCGGCTATTGAGAATCCAGAGTGCGGGTAAGATGCCTGCACTCCAGCTTTTGATGGATTCAGATCAAAATCAGCAGCGTCTCCAATGCGATCGCCTCTAACAGCAATTTTTGATCGTAAATGTGATCAGTCCAGCTTAACTCTGTCTCTAACTTATCGTTCAAAGGGGGATTGCATAGCGTTAGATTATACAGTGGCTCTAACCGATGTTTTTGAATAATTGCGATTATGATGAGTGCTGCGGATGTAGCCGATACGATTCAACTAATCATTGCCCCAGTCGTTCTGATTACGGCCTGTGCCCTGATTCAAAATGCTGTTTTAGGACGGTATGCCTCCGTTGGACAATATATGCGATCGCTAGCCCTGGAACGGTTAGCGCTCCTGCGGTCTGACGAGAAAGCAGATGTCTTTTATCTGGAGCGCCTGCAAGAAATCGATCGCCAAACGCCGCTGCTGATTCGCCGTCATCGATTGCTACAAAATGCCGCCTTAATCATATACAGCGCCACGTCAATTTTTTTGGGCAGCATGTTTGCGATCGCTTTAGCCGTCACCCTCAATTCTGCGATAGTCGCTTCTCTCACGCTTACCCTCTTTTTGCTAGGAACAGGCATATTGCTCCTGGGAGTCCTCTCTATTTCTGTAGAGATTCGGATGTCTCATCGCGCCATTTGTTATGAGGTAGATAGCATTGCATCTCTAGAAGTTCTTTGAATAGGTTTCTGTAGAATGCTAATAACATCCAAAACCCTGATTTTTCCACGCTCTACATGCAAAAAAAATCAGGGTTTTAGCCATTCCCAAATTAGAACGTTACGAAATTCTGTTCATGTCCCCCGTCTAGCCCTTACCAGCTCAAGTAGTGAACGCTAAAAAGCTGCTGTGAATCCGTCCAGACCTGTTTCGGTTGCAGACCCGCCCTTGTTGCCAGCGCCTGAAATTCCTCTACGCTGTACTTATAGGAATGCTCAGTTCGCAATGTTTCACCTTGCCCGAAAGGAACCGACATCTCCTCGAATTGCACAACTTGGTTTTTGAGGCTGACAATCCGCATTTCAATCCGACCGATCGGATTATAGAAAGCGTCATAGCTAAAATGATCGAGGTTGAAGTTGGCTCCTAACTCACGATTGATTCGCGTCAAAAGATTGAGGGCAAAAGCCGCAGAAATGCCCTTGGCATCATCATAGGCAGGCTCTAGGATTTCTTTGCTTTTTTTCAAATCTACGCCAATTAACAGCGCACCCGATCCCAGCACAGATGCCAAATTTTTGAGAAATTCAACCGCTTCATCGGGTTCTAAATTACCGATAGAGGAGCCGGGGAAAAAGCCAACACGCTGATTTTGCAGCACAGGCAGATCGGGAATCTGGAGCGATCGCATATAGTCGGTGCAGATGGCGATCGTTTCCAACTGACGATGGTCTTGCATCAACGCCTTGCAGGATTCGTACAAATGCTGCCGCGAAATATCTAACGCCACATAGGTTTTAATCTGCGGGGCAGCCTCTAAAAGAATGCGGACTTTTTGGCTACTGCCACTGCCCAGCTCAATTAAGACGCTATCGCCCAGCAGTGTCGCGATCTCGGTGGCATTGTCTTGTAAAATCTGCACTTCGGTACGAGTGAGATAGTACTCTTCCAGCAGACAGATCTGATCGAAAAGTTCTGAACCCCGCTTGTCATAGAGAAACTGAGGCGCGATCGCTTTTTGGGGCTGGGTTAGCCCCTGCAACACGGCTGTCCGAAAGTCATCCACAGCCGGATGAAAATCATAAAACTGGACGACTGGATCAAAGGTCAGAGTCATTCAAGCTTCTCAAAATAAAGGACGAAATGAGGCAGACATGGCTGAAAGGGAGCAGGGTACTTTTTACCCCGCTCTAAGCATGTGCCAGCCGAATGCCGCTAAACTGCCAGCGCGTCGAGGGAGGGAAAAAGTTGCGATAGGTTGCGCGGATGTGGTCAGAGGGCGTAGCGCAAGACCCGCCCCGCAACACCATTTGGTTGCACATAAATTTGCCGTTATATTCCCCGATCGCGCCTGTTGCAGGCTGAAAGCCGGGATAGGGCAAATAGGCGCTCTGCGTCCATTCCCAGACATCGCCAAAGAGCTGATCGGGTCGAGTCGTGCCGATCGCAGCACAGGGATGCAGCCGCCCGCTTTCCAACAAATTGCCCTGCAAAGAAACTTGGGCGGCTGCCACCTCCCATTCCGCCTCAGTAGGCAGCCGTTTTCCTGCCCAGCGGGCGTAAGCATCGGCTTCGTAAAAACTGACGTGACAGACAGGTTCATGGGGATTCAGCGGCACAAATCCGCCCAAGGTCATCACCCACCAATTGCCGTCAATCTCCTCCCAGTACAGAGGAGCCTGCACCGATTGGGTTTGCAGCATAGCCCAACCTTCTGAGAGCCAGTATTCCGGCTTAGAGTAGCCGCCAGCCTCGATAAACTCCAGATATTCGCCATTCGTTACCAGTCGAGCCGCCAGCCAAAAATCTTGCAGATAGGTCGGGTGGCGAGGGCTTTCATTATCAAACGCAAAATCTTGCCCCTCATAGCCGATCGCACTCAGCCCTCCCGGATAGTCTAACCAGCGATCGGTAATGATTGCCGGAGAGGCCGCAGGCGGTAAATCGGTGCGGTAGGCAGGTCGCAGGGGATTGATCGCAAAGATGTGTTTGATATCGGTCAGCAGCAGTTCTTGATGTTGCTGCTCATGATGCAGTCCTAGCTCCATCAGCGCTGCCACATCTGCCCGATCGCCCCTCTCCTTCCAAAGAGTCTGCATCGCTTCATCGACGTAAGCCCGATATTGATAGACCTCTTTGACAGTAGGGCGAGCCAGCAAACCCCGCTGCGGGCGAGGGTGGCGTTGCCCTACAGCCTCGTAGTATGAGTTGAACAAATAGCCATACTGAGCATGAAACACCTCATAGTTTGGCAGATACGGCACCAGCAAAAACGTTTCAAAGAACCAGGTGGTGTGAGCCAGGTGCCACTTGGGCGGGCTGACATCCGGCATGGTTTGAATCACGTAATCTTCTGCCTCTAGAGGCTGGCAAATCTTTTCACTCAGCGCCCGAACTTGCTGATAGCGATCGCCCAAACTTAGAGGCGCGATCGAAGAATGGGATACGACAGGAAGGGTCATGGCAAACTCTCGCAAACTGCACGCTGATAGATGTTTGTACTAATATTCGTACTATTTTTGCACAGGCTCTAGATTTCTGCTTCCCCCCTATTGCAGCAGCGCCGCACCAAACGTTGCATTAAACTGACGACACCAGATAGCCGCAGAGGCATAGTCTGCGACATCAACATCGCTGGGAATGGCATAGCGCTGTGCGCCGCTAAACTTTTCTAAGGGGGCAAGAACCACATAGTCTCCGGCCGCAATTGGAAAGGCCGGAGGCTGAGTAGAACCCAAAACATCGCTAGAGCGATGCAAGATCACCACTAAATCAGGGCCATTACTAGAGGTCGTAAAGGTTTGATCAAGCTCCAGAAAAACTCTATCACCCTGGCTGACCAAACGAACAATCCCCTGCGTTGGATGTTCTCCTGACGCAAAGGTGCCTGTCTTCAACACTTGAGAAGACTCAGCAGCCGATGCGATCGGTGAAACATCCGACTTTGGAGCAACTGGACTGGAAGCAACTGGACTCACTTGCGCGACAGGGCTACTGGACGGGTCTACCGCAACGGCGCTCGTACAACCCACGATCGTGAAAGCAGACAAGCCCAGAATCAAGCCAAAGTGTAGGTTCATTCTCATATCCTCTCTATTTCATAAAACTCATAAGGACATATACTCGACATTGCTAAATCAGAGGATGAAGCCATGCCCGTATACTTATCAATTTCGTACACTCATCAATACTGTCACCGATAAATGAGTGGATGATGAGGACAAAATTAGAAAAGGGTAGGCTTGTGATTGACTGACAGATCTTTTCTGTAGTAGCGCATCTAAACTCATTTGTTGGGTTTTTCCAAGCGCTGAAAACCTTTGACAGGATGGGTTACGGTGTTTCTGCATGGGCTAATTGCTCTGGACAGAAGATCTACACATTGACTGGGTAATTTCCACCTTATTCCTCTCCCGTTTTTTGTGGGAAAAGATAGTTTCTAATTTAGTCTGCACTAATATCTTCTTTAATATTTTCAAGGTTGTATAAATGATTTAATAAAATCGTTTTAGCCAGCTTCTCATAATCGGAAACATGAGTTCACAGCTTGTTCCCTGTGGTGAATGAAAGTATCGCCGGAACTGTCCTCCTAGCTCCCGAGCGATCGCCCTTGCCTGTCGCGTTCCCTGTCCCCGATGCGTTGAGACAATACCTAGGCCATTATCCGTAATTCGCAAGATGTAATGCTCTGACTCCATGATGCACATGACATCTAGCCGAGTCGCACCCATCGCATGTTTGCCCACATTCCAGAGTGCCTCCTGCAAAAATAGACATAATCCGCGCTTTTGCTCAGGGCTAAAGCGATCGGTTTTGAGCATATCAAAATCTGGCGGAATGTAGGTTTGAATGCTGGCAAAACCAGGAGCCTCCAGCTCTAAGGTATAATCATAAACCTGATACAACAGCTCAGAAATGGGAGCTTGCAAATCCAGAATACGGTTGTCATTGAGGTAAAAGCGATCGCTACGGGTCAGCGCTTCCTCTCGCATATGTTCAAAAATATTACGCAGCTCTTGATTCAGCGCTTGCAGCTCTTGTTGTAAGCGATCGCAAGTTACCTCTTCATTTAGCTCTCTCAAGATTACGGCAAGATGCTGCAACGGGCCATTATGTACCGATTCATAGGTTCGTTCAATCGTTTTGCGGCGCTGTGCCAGTTCAAACCTGAGATCGCGATCGAAGAACGCTGTCACTAGCCCTGCACCCCCAAGGGCTAGGCCAGGAGGCACCACTGGAATCCACCAGCCCATGAGCAATGCTAAAAAACAAATTCCGATTAAGCCCACCAGCGCGATCGCAATATTGATCAGGCTTTTCCAGGGAGATTGCAAAACCAGCCCTAACGCAATGCCAACGCAGCCCCAGCCCACAATCCAAAGATACTCCCAGCCGTCAGACCAAAACCTCAGCGCCGATCGCTGCTCTAGCACCTCGCGCAGAAGCTGATCGGCTCCATACGCCTGCACCTCTGCCCCATAGATCAGCCGCGTTGCCGGAAAGGGATTGCCCGACGCCTGAGAAGAGATCGTTTCGCGCAAGGCGGAGGTAAAAAAGATGTCTTTGACGCTAGAGGCCGCCATGCCGATAATGATGATGCGATCGCGAATCCACTCTGGGCTAAATCTTTGCGTTAGCACATCGCGCATGGATAGGTTGCGGAACAGCTGCTGGCTAGCGCAAAAGTTGAGCATGCGCTGATTGCCTTTGGCATTGGCTTGGATATATCCTCCAGAGTTGGATTGAAACCGCTGTAGCTCAGTCGCACCAAACCGAAGGGTCTGTAGCGTTTTAGGCTGAAATTGGATACCTTGAGCAGCCAAATACATTTGCACCAGACGAAACGCAAACGAGTACCGGATCTCCTGACCAGGCTCTCCTCGGTCGGCATAGGACGGGTCTATCTGGGTCTGGCCAGCATAGGACGGGTCTGCATTCGACAAGATAATGCGGCGGACTTTACCATCATCATCCACCACAGCATCGGTGAAGCCAATCCGCTCAGGCGGCAGCTGTGGCGGAGGGCGCATATTCAAGCTGTCTTGAGTATTCAAAGCCGTTTCAACGCCAATGATGTTGGGAACCGTTTTGAAGACTTGCAGGAGTGCATCATGCCCCGGCTCGACAGGCAAATCTCGGTAAAGGTCAAGACCGATGACTCTAGGACGGGAGGCCGCTAGCGTGCTAATGGCTTTTGCCAGGTCTGCATCTGAGAACAGTAGGCTACCTGTATTAAGATTATCTTCATCAATACCCACAATCACAACCTGCGATGCGATCGCTCTTTCAGGGCAGAGGCGAGATGAAGCGTCGAGCGCCATCCACTCCTGAATTTGCAGCAATCCCATCAACCGAATCAAAACAACGAAACCCACAATTAAAACACCGGGCAAAACCACCTCACGACAGAGGCTTGCCTGCTGTTTTAATTTTCTCCAGATGACTTGCACCACGTCTTTGGTTAATTAATCAGCCCTGCTTTTCTAGCTGCAATCTCAATCTGAACGCGCAAATCCTTATGAGGATGATCATACACATTGAGCGCATCTTGAATTCTAATCCAGTAATTTCGCACTGTGCGATCGCTAATTTGCATCCGCTCTGCAATTGCGCGCTCTGACAGGCCCTCCTGGAACTTCAGCTTTAGCACCTCTAGCCAACGCCGATCGAACTCAGGACGCGATCGCACCTCCGAAGGCAAATGAATCGAGCCTCTCAGCACCAAGTCCACATATTTCAACATTTCTCGAATGGGCAGAGATTTGTCAATGGCCGCAAAGCCGCCCTCATAGGCATTAATCGCGGGTTTTAATCGCACAATTGGCTTGATATTGGTGCTCAGCACCATCAGATTAGGGGCAGGATGGGTATGCATGAGTGCCTCTAAAAGCTGAATCCCAACCTCGGTGTTGGGCACCGCGTAGGGCATTTCGGGCAGGCTTAAGTCAATAATGGCTAAATCAGGACGATGGAGCGCAACCTGCTGTTCTGCCGACTGGCGATCTTTCGCAGTCAAAATTTCAACGGTTGGATATTTGGCACGCAGGGCAGGGATCGTTCCCTCCAAAATCGCCTCATGATCATCAACCACTAAAAATCTTTGCACGGGCGGCTCTGCTATTTCGAGAATCATAACGAAAGGGCAATCGTTGGAAGGAACGATGGGTTAATTTAGGCTCCTTACAAAATTAAAACCAAGAACTTTTTTGAGAGAGTGCGGCTCCGCCGCACTCTCTCAAAAAAGTTCTTCAAGTTACTTCTGCGAAGATCCTTACCTGACATTATCTCAATCGCATGTAGAAATTTTTCACAACCCTAGCAATCCTAAAAGGCTTTTGAGAACCCTAATAAAATAGGGTGCGGGTTGTCCCTACACCCTATCTCGCAACCCATTTGAGATTCCTATAGCGTTAATTTTCGCGCCTAGAGCTTCGCAAAGGTTTGAAGGTAACGATCGCGTTAAAGATAAACTTAAGAATAAAAGTCAAAAAAATAGCGCCTGATTTAAAACCGTGCCCCAACTTTAGAGTAAAAGCTATAGAGTAAAAGCCATCTCCCCACTTTGTCCTGCTATCCTTATCACCCTCAACCGTGAATCTCAACCAAGTTATCATCATTCACAAAGCCGGAGATGCGCTGAGTCGCCGCTGTGCCGACCAATATGCCGAAGAGCTAGAACGCCGCAACTGCCGAGTTTTACTAGGGCCTAGCGGAGCAAAAGATAATCCTTATCCCGTTTTTTTGGCATCGGCGCATGAGCCGATCGACTTTGCCCTTGTATTAGGGGGAGATGGCACCGCCTTGGCCGCCGCACGGCACCTGGCTCCAGATGGCATTCCTATTCTGGCGGTCAATGTGGGCGGACATTTGGGCTTTTTGACAGAGCCTGCCGAAGTGTTAAAAGACTCTCAGCAGGTCTGGGATCGATTGGCCGAAGATCGATTTGCCATTCAGCGGCGCATGATGCTGCAAGCCATGACCTTTGAAGGCATTCGCACCAATCGAGATCCCATGAGCGATCGCTATTTGGCGCTGAACGAAATGTGCATTAAGCCAGCTTCAGCCGATCGCATGATCACGTCTTTCCTAGAAATGGAGATTGATGGCGAAGTGGTCGATCAATATCAGGGAGATGGGTTGCTGGTAGCTACGCCCACAGGCTCAACCTGCTACACCATGTCTGCTAGCGGCCCCATCGTCCATCCCGGAATGGATGCGCTGATTGTCACGCCGATCTGCCCTCTCAGCCTTTCCAGTCGCCCGATCGTGCTGCCACCAGGTTCTGTGGTCAGCATTTGGCCGCTGGCCGATGCCGATCTCAACACCAAGCTGTGGATGGATGGTGTGTTAGCGACTGCTATTTGGCCGGGGCAGCGGGTCGATATTCGCACGGCAGAGCGATCGGCAGAGTTTATTCTGCTGCGAGAAAACTATTCGTATTACCAGACCCTACGGGAAAAGCTGCAATGGGCAGGAGCGCTGGTGCATTACAACAATAATCACCGCAATTGAAAATCACCGCAATTAAGGCTTGATTTCAGAATCTCGGTAGGAATATTGCCCTAAGGAAAGCCCCTATGACTCCTCAAGATATCACTCAAATCCTGACGACTCTGTTTGGAGAGGCCGTTAGAGTTAACGAACCCGAATCCTGGCAAATTGAAGGCGAGAATTTGCGGCTGTTGGTGCTGCTGTCTGAAGATCAAAGCTGGCTGCGATCGCTCATCACCATTGCCCCCGCGCAAGAAGCTGCCCCCTATTTTGCCCAGCTTTTAGAAGCCAATTTTGATGAAACCCAGGAAACTCGGTACGCGCTATTTCAAAATTTAGTCTGGGGCGTTTTTCAGCATAGCTTTCCCACTCTTAGCCCCGAAGACTTTCAGGCGGCGATCGCCCGCTTGGTCGCCCTGCACCAAAAAGGGCTATCCGATAGCTTCAGCCGCTTTGCCGAAGCCCAAGTGCGCCAGATTATTCGGGCTGCAAAAATGCAGGGGCAGAGCTTGGCTGCAACGCTGCAATCTCTAGAGCGTTTCTATGAGGAGGGAGTCATGGGAGATTTGGATGCTAGCGCTAGCGATCGTGGGGCAGTGCTAGGAGCATGGCGCTCTCAGCTAGAACGACTGTGGGATGAAGAGTCAGACATGGCTTAACCCGGTTTTCTTCATTGCTTGTTTGAGGGAATGGTATTTATCTGATAAGTTTTTGTTGCCTCACCGCTCAGTCAACAAAAAATCATTACATATTTGAGAATAACGATTGATGCAAGGCGATCGCGCCATGCTGAAGACGCTCATGCTGAAGAATTTATTGTACGGAAATCGCCCCAGCCTCTGGGAGATTGAGTCATAGCTTGAGGCAAAATCATGCTGAATCTCATGCAATTCTTCAAGACTGATTTGTTCATCTTCCAAGGGCACGGCTACCTCTGGCAGTCAGAACTTACGGGGCTACATATTTTCTCAGATGGAGTCATTGCTCTCGCTTATTACTCAATTTCACTGACGCTACTTTATTTGGTTTGCAAGCGACGAGATCTGCCCTTTACCTGGGTTTTTCTGTTGTTTAGTGCCTTGCTTGTCGCCTGTGGCACTAGCCATCTCATAGAGATCTGGACGCTGGGGTACCCAGCCTACTGGCTGTCTGGAATCATTAAGCTAACGACAGCAGTTCTCTCGCTGACAACGGCTCTATTACTGGTGCTGACGATACCCCAAGCGCTGGCGCTGTCTAGCCCAGCACAGCTTCAAGATGCGAACCAAATCTTACAAGGCGAAATCCGCGATCGCAAGCAGATCGAAGCGGCACTTCAGGAAAGTGAAGACCGATTTCAGTCGCTCGTTGCCAATATGCCGGGTATGGTTTACCGTTTTTTCCCCAACAAAGCGGGCGGGGCGGGATTTACCTATGTTAGCTGTGGCGCTTACGAGTTATTGGAACTAGAACCTGATCACATTCTGCAAGATGCAAATAGGGTCTGGAACTTGATTGATCCAGACAATCGGATCTCCTTGCAAACCTCGATCGCGACTGCTGTTCAAGACTGCGCCCATTGGCATTGGGAAGGTCAAGTGACAACCCCTTCCGGACAACGCAAGTGGATTCAAGGCAGCTCTCGTCCACAAACCACTCCCGATGGACTCGTTTGGGATGGCTTGTTCAGCGACATTACCGATCGCCAGCTGGCCGTCATTGCATTGCAGGAGAGCGAGGATCGCTTCCGCGAGATTGCTAACACTATTCCTCAAGCCTTTTTTGTCCGATCGCTCAATCCCGATCGGTTTGTTTATATCAGCCCTGCCTACGAAAAAATCTGGGGGCGAGCGTCCGCTGAGCTTTTACAAAATCCTGGGTTGTGGATGGAGGCGATTCATCCAGACGATCGGGATCACGTTCGGGCTACGGTGGCGGCAAAAATGCAGAGAACCCCGATCACGACCGTCCGGCTTGAGTACCGCATTATTCGACCGGATAGCGCTATCCGCTGGGTTTCTGCCGAAATCGCTATTATTCGAGATGCCGCAGACCAGCCGCTGCGCTTCGTGGGGTTAGCCGAAGACATTAGCGATCGCAAACAAGCTGAAATGGCTCTTCAAGCCAGCGAATCTCGCTATCGCATTCTCGCTGAAGTCAGCCCGGTCGGAATTTTTCGGTTTGATCAACCGTTGAACTGTGTGTATGTAAACGATCGCTGGAGCGAAATGACGGGCAGACCCAAAGAGTCGGCCTTGGGCAAAGGATGGATTGCAGCCCTGCATCCAGACGATCGGACTGAGATGCTGAGTCAGTGGGCCAATGACTATGCTCAGGCAAGCCCAGGAGAGCTGCTCCTCAACCGTAAAGAAGGTCGGCATCTGCGGCCTGATGGCAGTATTAATTGGTACTTCGTTCAGGTCGCGCAGGAGATCGATTCTACGGGGACGGTAACGGGCTATGTTGGCACTTTAACGGATATTACCGAACATAAAGTGAGTGAACTGGCGCTGTCTCAAGAGATGTACCGTCGTAAAACTCTCTTTGATACCTCTTTAGATGGCATTGTAATTCTCGATCAAACAGGCCGTATCCTCGAAGCCAATGCCAGCTTTGCCCAGATGCTGGGCTATGACTTAGAAGAAATCACCACGCTCAGTCTCGTAGATTTCGATGCCCATTGGACGCCGTCAGAGCTTGAGCAAAAAATCGAACAAGCCAGCTTTTGTTTCAACGGGTTTGAGACACGCCATCGTCGCAAAGATGGATCAATCTATCACGTAGACATTAGCTCTACCCCCGTCAATTGGGATGGGCAATCTGTACAATTTTGTATCTGCCGCGATATCACCGATCGCAAGCGTGCCGAAGAAGCCTTGAGACAGAGCGATCGCCGCTTTCGGGCTATCTTCAACACCATGTTTCAATTTATTGGATTGCTCAGCCCCGAGGGCATTCTGCTAGAGGCCAATCAGGCAACTCTAGAGTTTGCCGGATTAACGCCTGAAGAGGCGATTAACCGACCGTTTTGGGAAGGTCGCTGGTGGACTCTTTCAGCCGATACGCAAGCTCGCCTTCAGGCCGCGATCGCCCAAGCTGCCCGTGGGCAATTTGTTCGCTATGAGGTAGATATCTTGGGCGCGGGTGATAGGGTGGCAACCATCGACTTTTCGCTCAAGCCCATCGCAGATGAGGCGGGTCAGGTGGTGCTGCTGATTCCTGAAGGGCGAGATATTACCGATCGCAAACAGGCCGAAGTAGAGCGAGAGCTTCAGAGCATCATTGTGCGGATCATGGCTGAGGGCATTTGCCTGATCAAGGCCAATGACGGCACGATCGTTTACGCCAATCCCAAATTTGAGCAGATGTTTGGCTACGATGCTGGAGAACTCAAGGACAAACATATCTCACTGATCAATTACGGAGACGAACATACTCATCCGAGAGCGATTCATCAAGAAATCGCCACAGCCGTTCTGCAACAGGGCGAAGCGGCCTATGAGGTGCATAACGTCAAAAAAGACGGGACGGCTTTTTGGGGTCATGCAGCCATTTCGCTGTTTGAGCATCCTGGCTATGGCACCGTCTTTGTTGCGGTGCAGCAAGACATCACCGAGCGGAAGCTGGCCGAAGCTATGATTCAAACCTCTCTCAAAGAAAAAGAGGTGCTGCTCAAAGAAATTCATCACCGGGTAAAAAATAATCTTGGTGTGGTCTACGGATTGCTGCAAATGCAGTCACGGCGATCGTCCGATTCTCAAGTGGTTGAGGCTCTCAAAGAAAGCCAAAACCGCATTACCTCGATCGCCTTAGTACATGAGAAGCTCTATGGCTCTGATGATCTAGCCAATATCGACTTTGCCCAATACATTGCCGATCTCACCGCCCACCTGTTCACCTCCTACAATATCCATACCGATCAGATTCAGCTCACGACGCAGATCGATGCCATTCCGCTCGATATTGACACCGCTATTCCCTGCGGTTTGATCATTAATGAATTGGTGTCTAATGCTTTGAAGTATGCCTTCTCCGACGCACCTGGTGAAATTCAAGTGATGTTTCATCAACAGCCAGATCAAACTCTAGCCCTCGTAGTGCGAGATAACGGGGTGGGTTTGCCGCAGCATTTCAACCTCAAGCAAACCAAAACCTTGGGAATGACGCTCATTCAAGGGTTAGCTCAACAGCTTCGAGGCACCCTAGAGATTAGCGGCACAGCAGGCACAACGGTCGTCATTCGATTTGCATCTTCTCGCAAATCGTGAATTTAGATTGGCGATCCACAGCCCAGCGGCCATCCCTCACGTCCCCTGAGAGGTGGAACGCACAAACCGCACCCGCAAGCCATCTTTAGGATGCGGGGTCGGCACCGTGATTAGCGTTAGGTCTTGATCGGGCAGCAGCGACCAGTCGTAGCCACGCGCCAGGTGAACGGCAAAGATCTTCATTTCCAGACGGGCGAACTCCTTGCCGATGCATTCGCGAATGCCGCCCCCAAAAGGCACATAGCCATATTTCTGGCGATCGACCGTCTGATGTTGCAGGTTTTCTGGACTGAAGCGATCGGGGTCAAATGCGTCCGGCTGCGGATAAAGCTGGGTAGTGCTGTGGGTTGCGGCGATCTGGTACAGCACGTTCCAGCCCTGCGGAATCCGGTAGCCATTAAATTCGCAGTCGGCAATTACCTTACGAAAGCCACCCCCTACGGGTGGAATCAGGCGCAAGACCTCCCGCAACACCTGCTCTAGATAGGTCATTTGCCGCAAATGCTCCAGCGTCAGCGGCTGAGCCGCAAACTGCTGTTGCTCCGCCCGGATTTTTGCCATCACCTGTGGATGCTGTGCCGTTAGCAAACAAAAAGAGGCGATCGCTGAAGTCAAGGTTTCGTGCCCCGCAAACAGCAGCAGCAAAATTTGATCTTTTAGCTCTTCCAGGCTGAGGCGATCGCCCGCCTCATCTTCGGCCTGAATCAGCAACCCCAAGGCATCCTCCGCAGAACCAGGGTTTTGCTGCCGCTGACGAATCAGGTTTTCAATATCGCGCAGCAGGCGATCGCGCCCTTTTTCCGCCCGTCCAAAGCGTGTCCAAGGCAGCGAAAGAGGAATAGAAAACAAGCCCTCACACCAGACTTCAAAGGCATGACCCAAGCTCGTATCAGACCCTGCCTCTAGCCCAACCAGCAGCTTGCAGGCAACGTCAAACGTGTAGCGCCGCAGTTCAGGATACCAGGTCAGCTCGCCTTGAGGAGCCTGCTGCCAACGCTGAGCATACTGGTGGGTAATTGCCTCGATCGCCGCAATGTAGCCCGAGAGCGATCGCGGTGAAAATGCCTGTGCCAGAAGCTTGCGCCGCTTTTGGTGCAGATCTCCCGTTTGTAGCGCCAGAGACAGAGAACCTAGCAGTGCTCGGGTGCTGGGCGGCCAAGTTACCTCAAAGCAGTCGTTATTCATCAGCACAAATCGATTGGCCTCGACGCCCCGCATAAAAATCGTGGGGCTACCCAACAGACGCGTCTTAAAAATATCGCCGTACTGCTGATGGCGCTTTTGGGCAAACTTGGCGTCGCGGAAGAACTTGAGCGTTTCGCCAATCACGGGTAGACCAAACTGACCCGGCGGCAAAGAGGGCTGAGGGAGATCGATCGGATTCATAGGGCAGGAGCAGCAGCTTATTTTTTACGTACAGGAGGTCAGCCTACTGTACACAAAATCTCAACACCGTTAACCTCGCTTTGTCAGAGCGGCAAAGCGATTTTTGATGCCATCAATCGCCCCTTGCCAAGCGCCCTTTGCCCCCGTTGCAGGTTTTACCGCTAGCTGGATCGGCTCATCCTTAAATTCCTTCAGGCGATAGCCATATTCAAGCTGGGTCTGGTTTTTCTTGAGGATAGGAAACATCCGAAATGCGCCTTGCAGAAGCTGCTCTTGGCTGTCAAAAATAGCGGCGTTGATTTGGCTCGATCGCTGTACCGAGATCACACCCACCGGAAACCACTGCTTTTTATCCTGGATGCGAATATAGACCTCGTATTCTGGCAGCCCATCTGCCTTCATCTTGTCGTACTTGGTAGAAGCGACAGCCCGCTCCTGCGATCGCTTTGAGGCTTTGGGCTGAGGCCGAGGTTTTCCGAATCCAGGGTTGGCTGCCATAAAAGTTTCCGTAGGGTTGTAATAAAGCTTGTAATAAAAGTTTACTTGATTCTAATAAAGCTGTCTAACTGAAGTCAAAAGATAGGCGCAGGATCGAGGGTGAACGAACCTAGCGTCAGGGCAGGTTTGGTCAAAATCTTTGCATCAAACCGATCAGCAGCGAAACCTGCTCCAACCCAATCGCTTAAAGATCCAAACCTAAGCCAAAACAACAGGGCTAGCCATAGCGTTGATCACCTCCTGCCTCGCCCACTGATCCGCCGCCAGAATGTCTTCTAGCGTTGGCTGGGTGCTGTGATCCGCTCGGTGGCGATCGCACACCTTTTCAATCAGCTTGGGAATATCTAAGAAGCCAATTTTTTCCTCTAGGAACAGTTCCACCACCTGCTCATTGGCGGCGTTCAGCACTGCTGGCATCGAACCACCCGCCCGTCCGGCAGCATACGCCAGCTGCATGCAGGGATATTTCTCATGATCTGGCTCCCGGAAGGTGAGGCTGCCCACTTTCACCAGATCGAGCGGCTCCCAGTTGGTGGCAAGGCGATCGGGATAGGACAGGGCATAGAGCAAGGGCAGCCGCATATCTGCCCAGCCGAGCTGCGCCAGCACCGAGGTATCTTGCAGCTCAATCATGGAGTGGATGATGCTTTGGGGATGGATCACGATATCAATCTGGTCATAATCCATGCCAAACAAATAGTGTGCCTCAATCACTTCCAGCCCCTTGTTCATCAGCGTGGCGGAATCGATCGTGATTTTGCGCCCCATCGACCAATTGGGATGCTTGAGGGCATCAGCAACAGTAACTTCTGCCAGCTTTTCGACGGGCAAGTCTCGGAATGAGCCGCCCGATGCCGTTAGCAAAATTCGCCGTAGCCCTTTGTCTGGTACGCCCTGAAGACACTGAAAAATAGCAGAATGCTCGGAGTCGGCGGGCAGCAGCTTGACGCCATGCTGTTTGACCAAGGGCAGCACTACCGCACCCCCTGCAATCAGAGTTTCTTTGTTGGCTAAGGCGATGTCTTTTCCGGCTTGAATAGCAGCGATCGTCGGCAGCAGACCCGCGCAGCCGACAATGCCCGTCACCACCACTTCCGAATCGCCATAGCGCGCCACTTCGACCACGCCCTCTTCACCTGCCAGCAAAATCGGCTGAGGGTTAAGATCGGCGATCGCCTCCCGCAAACCCGGCAGCAATGCCGGATCGCAAATAGCAGCAATTTGTGGGCGAAACTGACGAATCTGCTGCGCTAGCAATGCCACATTGCTCCG
Source organism: Coleofasciculaceae cyanobacterium (assembly GCA_036703255.1). Taxonomy (GTDB): domain Bacteria; phylum Cyanobacteriota; class Cyanobacteriia; order Elainellales; family Elainellaceae; genus Drouetiella. The sequence goes on along the minus strand of DATNPL010000030.1, from coordinate 33,147 downwards.
CGTCGCTAGACCGACAATCCGAAACTGATCGGGATACTGAGCCGCAATATCCAAAGTCTGTGTGCCGATCGAGCCAGTGGAGCCGAGCAGAGTGATTGCTTTCACGGTGGGCTAATAAATAGTATTCAACAGCCCCTCCACTATAGGACGCTTGGGGATCGCGGGGGAAGCAGGGAGGTTGGGCTTGACGACTGAGATCAGGATTTCTGGCAGATGCTTCTCCTCACCTCCGAGGGATTTAGCAAGCTGGCAATCTCCCTCCCTTGATTGAAGGCAGAGTCACTGCCCAATCCTACGCTGTTGAAAGTGATCTTTTGTAAAGATTGCGGCGCACACTCGGAGGTTTCCATGTTTCACAGAAATAAATTCTCAAATAAAATGCTCGTCGGGTTAATGAGTCTAGGATTTGCTGGCACGATCGCAGCCGCCCCCCTAGTCGGTCATGCCTCTCCTTCCTCAAGTTCGACAGGTAGTCCTGCTTCACAATTGCCCAGTTCTCAAACACCTAGTTCTCAAACACCTAGCGATCTGCCTGTAACGGAGCCTCAGTCTGGCGGTACCGAACGGGAGAGTGCGCCACGCACCCCAGCCGATGCGATCGAGAATGAGAGTAAGCCGATGACTCCCGGCTCTCAGGCTCCTAACTCTTCCCAGATCCCCACTTCAGGCACCCCTAACGACCTGCCTGTAACAGAGCCTCAGCCTGGCGGTACCGAACGGGAGAGCGCACCGCGCACCCCAGCCGATGCGATCGAGAACGAAAATACTCCTATGTCCCCTTCTTCTCAACTACCAAGCGCTTCAGAAGCCCCCAGCACGGGCACCCCTAGCGACCTGCCTGTGACGCAGCCTCAGCCTAGCGGTACCGAGCGGGAGAGTGCGCCACGCACCCCAGCCGATGCGATCGAGAATGACCCCAATGGATCTGGCAGTACGGATGGCAGCAATAGCTGTACTCCAGGAACTTCCTCTTCGATGGGCACCTCGTCAGATAGGGTAGGCTCAACGTCTGGGTCTATGGGTGGAGCGATGAGTCAACCTACTCCAGGCAGCCTCCCTCCCGCAAGTTCAATTCCTAGCGATGCGGGAACAGGATCTTCTCTGGGTTCGTCTTCTGGAACGAACATGTCTTGTACTGTTCGGTAATTAACCCGTTGTTTGCTGGCGACAACAACCTGGCTCACAGCTGGAATGATGATTGGAATCAGTGTTGATTCAGGGATAGGGCTAAGCGATCGCATTTGTATCGTGCAACTCTGTTTTTTGCCAAGATTTATGCATCTCTAACTATCCCTGAGACAGATTTTTCAGATGACCAATCTCTTCCAACTGGTTGACGCCAAGCTCTTGTGTCTTTCCTAAGCTGGTAACAGTCGGGTAATTCACAAAAGTTGATGAAGCCTGCTTAACAAATTTGGTTTAACAGTTTAGGAGGTTCCATATGCTTCAGAGAAGCAAATTTTCAACTAAAGTTCTGCTAGGGCTAATGAGCCTGGGACTAGTTGGGGCGATCGCCACCGCACCCAGCTCAAGCAGCGCAGCCGAACCAACCGACTCGACAGGCGCACCCGTTAGCGATGTAGAAGGTAACAACGTAGAAGGCACTCCTGTAGAAGCTACCCCTGGGGTTGCTCCTGCATCTGAGGGTGACAGCGTTGACCCACAGGGTTCTATGACTCCTGACTACGGAACTTCTAGCTATGATGTAGAAGCTCAGCGCAGTCTGTATAAAACTAACCCAGTCTCGTCTGCGAACTACTATGTCACCGAGCGAGGCGGTGCAATTGTAGCTCCAGGCGTAAACCTGAGTGACTATAGTGGTACAGGCTTCGGCATAACTAGCCGTCCTATGGAATCTATGTCTAGCTCTGCCAACACAGCCGAGACTTCTTCGGACTACATGGCGGGTGGCATGAGCAGTGATGCTCCGGTGAACAATACTCCGGTAAACAGCAGCGAAACCGAGCGAGATGGAGCTGTTCGTGTACCTGAGTCTGGCACAACGCAATCCGTTGATACCCGTAGCCAGAGCTTAGGGCAAGTCGTGAGTGGCAATGCTGACTTCAGCACGTTAGATGCTGCTATCAAGGCCGCAGGTCTAGAAGGCGCTTTTGAAGGCAATGAACCCATTACGGTCTTTGCGCCTACCAATGAAGCTTTTGCAGAACTGCCCCCTGAAGCTTTGAGACAGCTATTGCTGCCTGAGAACCGTCAGGCTCTACGCCAGATCTTGACCTACCATGTGGTGCAAGGTAACTTGACCTCCAATGCTATCCAGCCTGGTGACGTCAACACGGCCGAGGGTTCAAATGTGTCGATCGCTAACAGCTCTGGTACCGTTACCGTTTCTGGTGCAACGGTGACTCAGGCCGATATCGTGACCCGCAATGGCGTAATCCATGCGATCGACAAGGTGCTGTTACCCCCCGATCTGCAACTGCAATAGTTTGTCCTCTGTTGGTTTGCTCTCTCACCTGAAAACGCTGCCAGTCCAGAACTCTGTAGGTTCGCAACTGTAGGGATAACGCTATGAATTCAGCGTTTTCAGGATAGGGTTATAAAGCTAGAGTTATAAAACGAGAGGGTGCTGAAGTCTAGACTTCAGTGCCCTCTCGTTTATTTTAAAGAACCAAATGCTGTAGACAGCGAGGTGAGAACCAGGGATTTTTTTGCGGCGCGTAAAGCGCGCCGCAAAAAAGTTTTGAGTTAAAGTAGCCTATCTGCGATTCAAGGATGAATAGAGCCATCTGGCATTTTAGCGCCCTGCAAAGTTGCACCCGTGAGGTCGGGGCAGCCGCCAAAATTAAGGTTCACGGTAGCTCCATTGTCTGAGGTATTCAGATTCATACCTACGGGTGCATGGGGTGAAGGAGAAACGGGGGCGCGATCGACCTGAAACCCAAAATTTGAGGTACCATCTGCCCGAACGCTAAAGCTGAAGCCCTTGCAGCCTAGATCTGCGCCTTCGAGGTTGGCATTGCGTAAGTTGGCACGCTGAAGGTTGGCGTTTCCTAAACTGGCTCCCTGCAAATCTGCGCCTTCGAGGTTGGCCTCAGATAAGTTTGCTCTTTGTAGATCTAGCCTTGCCAGATCTGCGCCCTTTAAGTCACAGCCCAAACATTGACCCGTTTCTAACAGGGCTTGAATGCGACTTTTCTGAGTCGCGACTTTAATCCCGTACAGTCCACCTGCGGTAATTCCAGCAACCAGGGCGATCGCGATCGCCACGCTTTGAGGTTTCATTTGTCGTTTTAGGGACTTGAGAAGCACACCCTACTCCAATAGTAGCGACTACAAGAGGAGGCGATCGGTTTCCTCAAGAGGGGTCTAAAACTTACCCAACGGACGGCGACTTAATTATCTGGAAGCCTAATCATCTGGAAACTGCCAGCAAGGAATATGCTCCACATTGCGGCTGCCGCATGGGCAAGAGACATTTGCAGAAGCAATCCATTCGCGATCGCAGTCTCGGCAATGGCACCAGATATTGCAGCGATTCGCTTCCTCAATCCGCCGCTGCCATTCATACCATTCTTCAGAACTCAATTGAGAAGGACTTTGAGAGGAATCTTCTGTCATAGGTTTTCTATGTCTGGCTCTTTTTCGCATCGTCTCTCAGAGTAATGTCATTAGAGCAATAGCAAGGGCTTGTGCGCGAACTCTTGGTCTAGCATTACTTGTCTAGCATTACCGGGCAATACTCCAAAATGACCCGATCACTAGGCTCTAACCCCTGATCCCTAGCCCACACTCTTATCACTCTGTTGCAAATCTTCTTCCTTCTGGCTATTGCCAACTTCGACCGACAATCAGACACTGGGTATGGGAGTTGATTGGTTGTTAAGAAGCAGTTAAGAGGTCATTGTGAAAAGAGTCTTAGCCATTATTCTGGGAGGCGGTGCGGGCACCCGGCTGTACCCGTTGACCAAACTGCGCGCAAAACCTGCTGTGCCTTTAGCAGGAAAGTATCGATTAATTGACATTCCAGTGAGTAACTGCATCAACTCAGAGATTTACAAAATCTATGTGTTGACTCAGTTTAATTCTGCCTCACTCAATCGTCACTTGACTCGGACTTACAACTTTTCAGCCTTCAACGAAGGATTTGTAGAAGTCTTAGCCGCGCAGCAAACCCCAGAAAACCCTAACTGGTTTCAGGGCACGGCCGATGCTGTCCGTCAATATATGTGGCTGTTTCAAGAATGGAAGGCGACGGAGTACTTAATTCTGTCCGGCGATCATCTCTATCGCATGGATTACGGCAAGTTTGTTGCCCGCCACCGCGAAACCAATGCAGACATCACGATTTCTGTGCTGCCGATGGATGACAAGCGCGCATCAGACTTCGGCGTGATGAAAATGGACGACACAGAGCGCATCGTAGATTTCAGCGAAAAGCCCAAGGGTGACGCTTTGAGACAGATGCGTGTTGATACGACCCGTCTGGGGCTAACGCCTGAACAGGCTCTGCTCAATCCCTACATTGCCTCTATGGGCATCTATGTCTTTAAGGCAGAGGTGCTAACAGAGCTGCTAAAGAAATATCCTGAACAGACGGATTTTGCCAAAGAAATTATTCCACCTGCGGCAGCAAGCCACAATATTCAGGCGTTTCTTTACAACGGATACTGGGAAGACATTGGGACGATCGAAGCTTTTTATGATGCAAATCTGGCGCTAACTCAGCAGCCTCAGCCTGCTTTTAGCTTCTATGAAGACAATGCGCCGATCTACACGAGAGGTCGCTCTCTGCCGCCCACAAAGATGCAAAACTGCACCGTTACAGATGCGATGATTGGCGATGGCTGCATTCTCAAGAATTGCCAAATTCATCATTCTGTATTGGGCATCCGCAGCCGGATTGAGGCAGGTTGCACCATTCAAGACGCGCTGATTATGGGTGCCGATTTCTATCAGCCTTTAGATGAACGGCAGGCCGATCTCGATCGCGGTGCGGTTCCACTTGGTATTGGAGCCAACACCACTATCCGTCGTGCCATCATCGACAAAAATGGGCGGATCGGTCGCGATGTGCAAATCATCAACAAAGACCGGGTGGAAGAGGCACAGCGAGAAGAGCTAGGGTTCCACATCCGCAGCGGTATTGTGGTGACGTTGAAAAATGCCACCATCCCAGATGGCATGGTGATTTAGGAGCATTGCCATCAGTTCGCCAATCAGTTTGCCATCAGCATCCTTGGCTGTTTCAGCGGCTGGCTTAAAAAGAGCCGCCGCTCCCCACTTGATCTTTTTAATTGGCTTGCCAGGAAGCGGCAAGTCTTTTTTGGCACAAAAACTTCTGCAAGCCCATCCTGAGCGATCGCTCATCTCCACAGATGCCATCCGCACCCATCTGTTTGGCGATGAGGCAATTCAGGGTTCGTGGCGGTTGATCCAGCAAGAACTTCAGCTTCAGTTTCAGCGGGCAGTACAGCGACGCCCTGTTGGCGACCAGCCTACCGCTATCTATGATGCCACTAACGTCCGTCGTAAAAACCGTCGAGAGGCGATCGCTCAGATTCGGGCGATCGGGTTTCGTCAAATTACGGGCATCTGGCTCGATACACCATTGTCTATCTGCTTAGAGCGCAATCGTCAGCGCAGTCGCCAAGTGCCTGAGGCGGTCATTTTGCGGATGGATCGCCAGTTAAGAGGCGCTCCTCCCAGCCTCAGTGACGGACTAGACTCCTTACAGCGTTGTGGCATCTCTAGGCAATCTCATCACAGCGACAGAGAGAAAGGCTAGAATCAGGGTCGAAACAGGGCAAATGGCTCTGGAGAGAGAACCCAGTACGGGAATTTCTCTATGTCTTTACCTTCAACCGAACCTCACCTTTAGGAAACTCTTGGTAGCGTAGGGATAAAGGATATAAAGACTATGCAAACTGTTATAGGAATTTAGGTTGATGGCTGCGACCGATTTCAGAGACTACTATGCCACCTTGGGCGTGAGCAAAGCGGCGAGTGCAGATGATATTAAGCAGGCGTACCGCAAGCTGGCGCGCAAATATCACCCTGACGTCAATCCGAATGACAAGCTGGCAGAAGCGAAGTTTAAAGAAGTCACCGAAGCTTACGAAGTGTTGTCAGACGCAGACAAACGTAAAAAATACGACCAGTTTGGTCAGTACTGGAAGCAGGCAGGCAGCTATCCGTCTGGCACGCCAGGAGGAGCCGACTTTGGCGGCTTTGACTTTAGCCAGTATGGCAACTTTGATGAATTCATCAATGAGCTGTTGGGTCGCTTCAATACCACTGCCCCAGGGGGGACACGCGGCTATAGCTATCGTCCCAGCCCTGGAGGCGCTTACGGCAGCGGCTTTGGCGATCCGGGATCGGCAGGCCAGGATTTAGAATCAGTCCTGTCTCTCACGTTGTCTGAAGCTTTTCATGGGGTGCAAAAGCGTCTGAGCCTGGGCAGTGAAACAATCACCGTCAAAATTCCGGCGGGTGCAAAGCCAGGTAGCCGGGTTCGGATTAAAGGCAAAGGACAGCCCAACGCCTATGGGCAGCAGCGCGGTGATTTATACCTCGTGGTAGAAGTTCAGCCACATTCGTTCTTCCAGTCCGATGGCGATAACTTGCTTTGCGAACTGCCGATCGCGCCTGATGAAGCGGTTTTGGGTGCCTCTGTCGAAGTGCCTACCCCAGATGGCACCGTGACGATGAATATTCCAGCCGGAATTCGCGCCGGACAAACCTTACGGCTACGCGGCAAAGGCTGGCTTAATTCCAAAGGGGGGAGGGGTGATCAGCTCGTGCGAGTGGCGATCGTGTCTCCGGCCAACCCCACGCCGCTAGAGCGAGAATGCTACGAGAAAATTCGGGCAAACCGGAGCTACGATCCCCGCAGCCACTTGCAGCAGATGAAGCTATAGGCTGGCTAAGGGCGATGGTGAAACCCGTTGATTTTCTAGACTCTTTTAGAGATATGCGAACTTTTCAGGACATCTGCCGTCTACAATCCAGCCTCAAATAGCATGGAGACGGTTCACACTTGACTAAGCATGTTGGTTTAAAGAACAGCAAAAGCTTCCTCCAAGCCACAACCTGGGTCTGTGTTTTCATGGGAATCGTGGGTAGCTTGGCTGCCTGCCAGCGATCGCCCTTACCTCAACAGAGCGTAGAGCCATTGGCGGTGATGCCATCACCAGGTCTAAAGCTAGGCATTTTGGTGCCTACCACAGGCACTCTAGGCACCATGAGCCAGTCTATTTTAGAGGTGCTGCCTTTGCTTACCAGTACAGTAAACTCCTGTGGCGGCGTTAATGATGCCCCTGTGAGCTTGGTGGTCGAGGAAGCGCCGCTCAGTCCCAAAACAGACGCGAGTCTGATCAAAGAGTTGGCGACCGAGGCGCAAGTCAATGCTGTGATTAGCGTGTTTGGCAGTGAAGCCTCAACCATTGCTGAACTAGAAGCGACGGTTCCCTACAAAATTCCGCTGATTTCTTCCAGCAATACCAGCTCGGTCTTTACAGAACGATCGAAGAAAGGTGATTTTCAGGGGTTTTGGAATAGAACCATTCCTGCCGACACGACCCAAGCGATCGTCCTGGCACAGTTAGCCAAAAATAGGGGATTCAAAACAGTTTCTACCGTCGTCCTCAACACCGAGAGCGGCATTCGGTTTGAGAAAGCCTTCATTGCTGCCTTTGAAAAATCGGGGGGAACTGTCCTCAACAAGGCCAATCCAACCCGCTACAATCCGCAGGGCGATCGCTTTGACGAGGAAGCTTTTGCGGCCTTTTACCCAGCAGGTACAATGCCTGATGCAGTTGTAGGAGATCTCAATCCTGATACGGGTAGTCTGCTGCTGCAATCTGCTGACGAGCTGGGCTTACTCGAAGGGGTACAGCTCCTGTTAAGCGATCGCATTCGCAATCCCGTCAATAGCCTTACGGGAACGACCACCCAGCCCTTTCTACCCGAGGGAACAATCGGTATCGCTGCTAGCGCTAAAAATGTTGAAAACGACAGCTTTCTAAAGATCTGGGAAGAGGCACAGACCGAATCTCCAGGTATCTACGCACCTCAAACGTGGGATGCTGCCGCGCTGCTTGTGCTGGCAGCTGAAGCGGCAAAATCCAATCAAGGTGACGCCATCCGGGGTAAGTTGCGAGAAGTGGCAAATGCTCCAGGGATAGAAGTGGCAGACTTATGTGAAGCCTTGCAGCATTTGCGAGATGGCAAGGATATTAACTACCAGGGGGCAAGCGGCAAGGTTGATCTGGATGCAAACGGTGATGTCAGCAGTAGCTACGAGATTTGGACTGTAGATATGCAGGGCAAAATCCGAGAGATCGGCCAGGTTGAACCCAATCCATAGGAGTTCGGTACTCAGCTTTCTCCTACCCTATAGAATTTGATAAATTCTTGTACATTAAGGTCAGAGTTCATAATTATTCCCTGCATGGCACCCACACTTTTTGACAGTTCTTCTCAGCCCATGATCTTGGGCTTTGATCCGGGTCGTCAGAAGTGTGGCTTGGCGGTGATGGGAGTCGATCGCAACCTCTACTACCACGAAGTAATTTCAGCTAGTGAGGCGATCGCCACGATCCAGACGCTGCGCCAAAAATTCCCAATTTCCACCCTGGTAGTCGGCGATCAGACGAGCGCCAAAGAATGGAAACAGAAACTCAGCAGCGACTTGCCAGAACCGCCGCGAATTATTTTGGTTGATGAGCGACACAGCACTTTGCAAGCTCGCGATCGCTATTGGCAAATGTATCCTCCGAGAGGTCTGTCTCGCCTGATTCCTGAAGGCATGAGAGGGCTGCCACGACCGATTGACGATATTGTGGCTATCTTGCTGATTGAGCGCTATCTGGGACAGCTTACCCACGAAATGCATCCAGAATAGAGCGCTGATGACTCTGCAAGAGCTGGTTGCGAAGTCTACTTTGGCAGACGCGCCTGCCAAAGTAGACTTCATCGTCGAATTGCGCAGTGCTTTCTGGGTATGGGCTTTGCCAGTAGATGCATTACCAATAGAGGCAGACGTTACGCACATCAGACGTTTGATGTGGATCGATCGCATTAATGGCAGCAGGAGTCAGATCGACAATAAAACCACCTGACCAAGGGCCGCGATCATTGATTCGCACATTCACTTCCCTGCCATTATCTTGATCGACTACAGTCACCCACGAGCCTATGGGTATCCAGGGATGCGCCGCAGTTAGTGCGCTTGGGTCAAAGGCTTCGCCGTTGGCGGTTACAGAGCCACTGTCGTAATAGGCTGCCATGCCGCATTCTGTTTGTGATTTTGCGGGTTCAGCAACGCCCAAACTAGCCAGCGCAATAGCCACTGAAAATTTCAGTGAAGATGAGGAAATATTCATAAGTTAAAGAATTGAAGCAGCTAAACAGCAGGGGACTTTCAATCCTTCTCGGTTTCAGCTGCCCCCCCTCTCCTCAAAACGCCTTCACACCAAAACACCACCACACCAAAACAGAGGATTCTTAGCAGGGGAAAATCAGGGGCTAACTGAAATGCTCTAACTGACAACTTCAACCGAAAAGGACTGAGGTATTGCCGCTAGGTTTGGCCTGACTCAAGGAGGCGGGCTAAACTCGAAGCGACTTCACCTCAAATACTGGCTTACCACAGAAGATTTTTCCCTGTTGGCAGTAAGTAGATCTCAAAACTTTATGCTTCACTGAGATTTTGCGGCAATGGGGCTGCATTCACAGACATTTGACAATTTATCGAGTAGTTTGGAGGGCTTTCCCTTATCTGTGAATCAGCGAACCTGAAAGACTTTTGAACCAAGTGGGCTACAGTTTCCAAAAATCTTTAGCTTTATTTAACTTGCTATCCTCAAATATCCGCGCGAATCGTAAAGCAGTAGTCGCCACCTGGTTCAAGCTGATAGTCGCTCTGTTCTAAAAAACGACTTAGAGGTTCTTTGATCAGTGCGCGACCCAGCGAAGGCTCTACAGAAAGCTGACCCTGACGAAACTGCCAGTGAAATTGCCACTCATATTGACCCGCTCTCACCTCACCTGCGATCGCGCCTTGTTGCCAAGACTGATAGGTGACGCGCACATGAGCAGTGGTTTGAGGTAGACGTTTGGGACTCACGAACAAATATCTCTCACAAGACAAGAAATGGCAGCTTTCAGTAGTCTATAGTCTGTGTTTACAGCTTGCAGCCATTGTGATCTCGTCTTCAGTCTAAAGGCTGACATTCTACAGCCTTTCCGAGCCTTACGGCTTCTCGACGCGTCGCGCATCGGCTTCTAACACCCACAAAACTAACCCCTTAGGCACGCGAGTTAGCAAAACGCGGTTGCCCCGTTGAGTCATCAAAGCAGCTTTTTGGCGTGCAACTTCTACTGTAGGGAAAAATTTGACAAAGGCATAATACTGCCCTTCATAGCGAATTGCACCTGTGGGCTGCGGCGTATCTGGCAAAATTACATGACACCGCTCAACAGCCTTCTGCGAAAAAATTGGCGTCATGTTTCTAGCTGACTGCTTAGACAACAATAAATCGACAGAACTGGCCTCTAGCCCTTTGTTTTGCGGTGAATCGGGACTGAGCGAATCAAAACTTTGTAAATCAGAACCGCTAAACATAACTGTCTCCTACAGAAGCACCTGAATTAGAAAAGCTGAAAAGGGAGCAGGATTCGGGTAGAAAAGCTTCTGTTGCTAAAAGCTTATTCTCCGGGTGCAGGGTTGAAACTAGCCTGTCCAGGTTCAAAACACACCCTAGCTTCTACTGACGGCTCTCAAGGCGGTTTTGCCGCTTGGGCAAACTACACATCTGCTGATCAAATTGTTCCCAAAACTCGAAAATGTATCCCGCTAAAACCCATGAATCGGACTCCCTGCTGCTGATTTGATGCTGTGACTTGACTCTGTTAACGGTTGTAACGAAATTTTTGGATTTGAGCCAGGAATAACGGCAGAAATTTGACCAAAGTGCGACAAACCGACTCTCAGGGTTCGGTTCTGCTCACTTCGGGTTAGCTGAATGAATTGTTACAGTTAGCTTAATCGAACAGAGCTTTGAATCTAGAGCTTTGTGCTAGATATCTAAAAGAGGTTATTAACCTATGAATGATGCAACCGATCGCCTTGCTGGATTGTTTGGTGGTAGTGACACACCCAATACCCTGTGGCAATATGTGCAGTCCATGAGTCCTGAAACGGCAGCTCAGCTCTCTAAGCCTGAGTCGGTAGAGGTGCTTCAGGTGATTGAACGGAATATAGTTGGCATGCTAGGTGGACTGCCCTCTGAGCAGTTTGGAGTCACAATCACGACCAGCCGTGAAAATTTGGGACGGATGATGGCTTCTGCCATGATTAGCGGCTACTTTTTGCGCAATGCTGAGCAGCGCTTGAGTCTTGAGCAGTCTGTGCGATCGCTAGAGTTGGGTGCGACTGACTCAGAGTAAGAGCTTGAGCCAACGTAAATGTCGAATATGAAAGCTCTGGGAGCTGACGTTGAGCATCGGTCAGCAGAGTTAGCCATTTTCAGTGGAGATTTCGTAGTCGGGATTGTGTGACGGACGGAGAGCGTCACACAATCCTAAGAATCGGTTTTCCAGGGTGCTATCAGCCTTGGGAAACTGATTTTTTAGAGGCGTATCATACTATGCACAAGCCCCAGGATGTGAAAGCCGTGCAGCTTTCACATCCTGGGGCTTGTCGATCGAGTAGCAGCGTTCATGGGGCAAAGTTTGGAATCTCAGCGCAGGCGAACCTGCGTAACGCTGAATTATTTTTACCTAAATAATTCGTAAAAGATTGCCCTTTAAAAGACTAACTTTTTAAGTTATAGTACACAAGTCCTATAGCGGTTTTCATAATTGCTCTCATTTTTGCCGCCTTGCAGCAGAGACAAGCCACAATATTTTTAAGCCTCAAGGCTGATTTTTAGAGTGTAGCTTTAAGCCAAGATCACCTCAGTCAGCCTAGCTTTAAGCCGATCGAACCTATTAAATTTTTCCCTCAAAGCATTCCAACTGCGTCCTATTGTCGCTATAATGCCGACTATTAATTCTGAAATTAAGTTACGAAACTTAAAAAACTATTTATCTCAATCCCCCTGAACGTCATGGCAACAGAGTCTACAGCCCAAACTCGCCTCATTCAGTTTTTGCGCGAAGAGCTAGCTTTGCCGACCCCAGCAATCGCTCTAGCGCTGCGTCAGCCAGAGCAGGGTGCAAATCTTCCTATGGTGCTTTGGCAGTATGGGCTGATAACCCTGGAACAGTTGGACAAGATATTTGACTGGATGGAAACTGCGTATTAAGTCTGACATATGGAGCCTGTGGGGTTTATGCGATCGTTGCAGTGGCGTGATCCCCGTACAAAGCCCTATAGGTGAAACCCCTTAGAATAAGCATGTGAGCACTTTCAAGGCTCTCGTTCGCTCCAGCTATCTGCGGGTTCTTGATTGGAGCGATCGCATTTCAAGACTCCGTCTCTGCCTGGAAACAGGTCATAGATGAGGAATTTGACTTCAATAAGTTTCATCAGGTCAGCGACCTCGTAGAAACCTTGTAAAAGCATCGGGTTCTGACACACTGTGGAAACCCCAGGCGCATTGCATAGGCATTGCCCAGTCACCATGAGTCAGAGCTGCCGAAGCTAATAGATCAAAGAAATTCTAAAAAGGAACGCTAAACAAAATGGCGATTAAAGACCAACCTCAGCCCCCACGTTCTCGCCAGATTGGTAATATTTTGCTGCTGGTATCAGGACTATTCTTGTTGGCGAATGTCTTCTTACCGGGTTTGCTAGGGCCTGCTGTTCCCAAGGTGCCCTACAGTCTGTTTATTGATCAAGTGCAGGATAAGGAAGTAGCAAGGGTTTCGGTAGGCCAAAACGAAATTCGTTATCAGCTTAAGGAAGCGGATGGACAACCTGGACAGCTCTTTTCTACAACCCCCATTTTTGATTTAGAGTTGCCAAAGCGTCTAGAAGACAATGGCGTAGAGTTTGCGGCAGCACCTCCTCCAAAGAATGCATGGTTTGGCAGCGTGTTGAGCTGGGTGATTCCGCCGTTAATTTTTGTCGGCATCTGGCAGTTCTTCCTCAATCGCGGCGGTGGCCCTCAAGGGGCGCTATCGATCGGCAAGAGCAAGGCCAAAGTTTATGTAGAGGGCGAGTCTGGCAAGATCACGTTTGCTGATGTGGCAGGCGTAGAAGAAGCCAAGACTGAGCTAGTAGAAATCGTAGATTTTCTCAAAACGCCTGAGCGCTTTACGCAAATTGGAGCCAGAATTCCCAAAGGCGTGCTGCTCATTGGGCCTCCGGGTACAGGCAAAACGCTTCTGGCAAAGGCTGTTGCGGGTGAGGCAGGTGTGCCTTTCTTTAGCATTTCTGGCTCTGAGTTTGTCGAGCTGTTTGTCGGCGTTGGCTCTTCTCGGGTGCGTGACCTGTTTGAACAAGCCAAAAAACAGGCTCCTTGCATCATCTTTATTGACGAGCTGGATGCGATCGGCAAATCCCGAGCCTCTAGCGGCTTCTATGGCGGCAACGATGAGCGAGAGCAAACCCTCAATCAGCTCTTGACCGAGATGGATGGCTTTGCGGCTGGCGGCGCAACGGTGATTGTGCTAGCAGCAACTAACCGTCCTGAAACCCTTGATCCAGCCTTGCTGCGGCCGGGTCGGTTTGATCGCCAAGTCTTGGTCGATCGCCCTGACTTGATCGGGCGGCAGGCCATTCTCGAAATTCATGCCAAAGAGGTGAAGCTAGGGCCAGATATTGATTTGAAGGCGATCGCAACCCGTACTCCTGGTTTTGCCGGAGCCGATCTCGCCAATCTGGTGAATGAGGCAGCACTACTAGCGGCTCGTAATCGCCGCACGGAAGTAGCTCAGGCCGACTTTGCAGAAGCGATCGAGCGGGTGGTGGCAGGTCTAGAGAAAAAGAGCCGCGTTTTGAACGAGAAAGAGAAGAAAATTGTGGCCTATCACGAGGTAGGTCATGCGATGGTGGGCACTGCTGTCACAGGCACGAGCCAGGTTGAAAAAATCTCGATCGTGCCCCGAGGGATGGCGGCTTTGGGCTACACCCTACAGCTACCGACTGAAGACCGCTTTTTGATGAGTGAAGAAGAGCTGCATGGTCAGATTGCGACGCTGTTGGGTGGGCGATCGGCTGAGGAAATTGTCTTTGGCAGCATCACTACAGGCGCATCGAATGACCTGCAACGGGCAACAGACCTGGCAGAACGTATGGTAACAACCTACGGCATGAGCAAGGTATTGGGGCCTTTGGCCTATCAGCAGGGACAGCAAAACCAGTTTTTGGGTGGCGATCCGATGAATCCCCGCCGTTTGGTGAGTCCTCAAACCGCAGAGGCGATCGATCAAGAGGTAAAAGCCATTGTGGAGAACGCCCATAAACAGGCACTCGACATTCTCAATCAAAACCGGGAGCTATTGGAAACCATTTCTCTACAGCTTCTAGAGACAGAGGTGATTGAGGGTGACAACTTGCGATCGATGTTGAGTCAAATTGTCTCCGAAGGGAGCCAGATTGAAGAAGACAAGGTTGTTGCGGAGTTCTAGACAAGCCTAGTAGAAACATTTGTAGGGTGCTGTTAGCGATAGCCTAAAGCACCGAAATAATTAGCAGTAGTGTGTTATGGCGTCGCCTAACGCACTACTTTTTTCTTGGCTTTGAACTCTGCCCTTTACATTCGTCTCTGTCAAGTGTTTGACCGAGAGCTGACCTAGTCGTAGACACACGAATATTGTGGCAGAAGTGATCAAAGTCAATATTTCGGAAGCGATCGCCCACAGCAGCGATCGGAGGGTGATCCTAATGCGGGGGGCTATTTAGCGACCTATGATTAAGGAACATGATTGAAGAATAACAGGGCGAAGGGTTCTATGCAGTCCACGACCACCAATCCCATCCGTTGGACAACTGCTGATCTAGCAATTTTTGAGGGCGATCGCTCTAAGCGCTACGAGATTATTGATGGAGAACTCTTTGTGCCTAGGGCACCTGATTGGAAACATCAAGCCGTATGCATCAATATTGGCACTGCTTTAAAGCTTTGGTCTGATCAGAGCGATTTAGGTCAAGCCGCTATCAACCCCGGCATGATCTTCTCAGAATCGGATAATGTCATCCCTGATGTCGTTTGGGCAAGCTATGAGCGTCTAGAGCGACTGCTGGATGAGGCAGGGCATCTGACCGCTGCACCAGAACTGGTCATTGAGGTACTGTCTCCTGGCAAGACCAATGAAAGGCGCAAGTGCCTCCGGCACGGCTTTGCCGAACGAGAAGCTAAACTGAAGCTCTATTCAGTTCGAGGCGTGCTGGAATACTGGATTGTGAGTTGGCAAGAACAAATGGTTGAGGTGTACCGCCGTGAGAATGCAGCCTTGACGCTTACCGCGACTCTCTATTCTCAGGATGAACTCACTAGCCCTGTACTTCTAGGCTTTAGCTGTTTGGTCAGCAAATTTTTCTAGGCTCAAGCGCAGCGTAGCCAACCGTCACTAGCTTTTAGAAGCGATCGCCGATACAGAGATTTGAGACAGCCGGGTTGTGATTGCTTCAGAGAAATGGAATGCTCAAATTTACGTGATCGGATGAGAAATAGATGGCAATTAACTGGGCGATCGTTATTGGCATTAACGAATATCTGCATCACCCAGAACGGGGGTTGAAGTATGCAGTCAATGATGCTCAAAAGATGGGTAATTTTTTGAGTAATCAGGCTGGCTTTGGCACAGAACATGTCACCCTCTGCTTAGGCGATCAGGCGCATCAAAGCAGCTCAACTTATCCAACTTGTTCTAATTTGCTGCGATTGCTCAAGCGAGACCTCAAACCTGACTGCCTGGGTAAAGTCGATTGCCTCTGGTTCTATTTCAGCGGTCATGGGGTCAGCCGCAACGGGCGTGATTACCTAATCACTTCAGATTGCTTAGAAGATGAAATTGAACGATTTGCTTTACCAATCGATGAAGTCATTGCTGCCTTGCGATCGCACCAAGACGCAGACATCGTTCTAATTTTAGATGCTTGCCGCCAGGTGTTGGACAAGAAGGGTTTTGACAACACGATTGGGAAACAGACGATCGCATCTGCTAAAGAACGCGGTATCACAACTATTTTCTCCTGCGACTACGGGCAATACTCCTACGAGCTAGATGCCTTAAAACAAGGCGCTTTCACCTATGCCTTAATCGAAGGATTAGCCCAACATACGTTACCCAACCAGCTAGAAAACTATTTACGGCAGCGCGTTCCTTCCCTCAATTTGCAGCATCGACGCGATCGCGTTGAACAAACGCCCCGCATCCGGCTTGAACCTGCCTCAAAAGCTTTTCAACCCTTGCTTCCAGGTGCTGTGACAGCGGCAGATATTTTGGTTCTTGTCGAACACGCCAGAGAAGCTGAATTAGAGGAGAATTTTGAGACGGCTAAACAGTTATGGTGGCAGGTGATTGAAGTGTCTCAATCGGGCGATCGAAAACGAGAAGCTCGAATGGCGATCGATCGGATTGATGGGAAGATGGCTCGATTAGGGGGCGATCGTTTTGTTTCTTCAACTTCATCAATTGATAATAATCACAACGATCAATCAATTGTGTATTCTCCTGTCCAAAATTCTCCTCAACCTGAAATTGTTCCCAAAACTGCTGAACCTGCAAATTTCTTGGTAACGTCTCCAGTTCAGAATATCTATAAAATACATATCAATCTTCTGAGTCAAAGGAGAATCCTTACCACAAGCCAACATCTAGACAACCTCAAATGAACACGACAAAAATTTCTCAAATTATCTATTCCAGCAGGTATTGGAATAGCGATCAGCGGATTCGGCATTGCTACTCAACCTCTTTGGGAGCCATCACTCATGGACTATTCCAAGATAGATGGGCTTTTGAAAGCAGGGCACTGGAAAGAAGCTGATCAGGAAACCACCAGTTTGATGCTGAGGGTTGTGAATCGGGGGAAGGACGGTGTGTTAAATGCTAGCAGCATGAAAAACTTTCCTTGTGAGGTTTTAAGCCAGATTGATCATCTATGGATGGACAATAGCAATGGAAAATTTGGCTTTAGTGTTCAAAAGAAAATTTATTTTGAAACCTGTGGCGGCACAGATGATGGGCAGTTTAATGGAAAACCTTTTGTGTGTTTTAGTAGGCATATTGGGTGGCTTGGTATCACATGGTTGAATTACTCTAATTTAACTTTTGACCTCAAGAAATCTCTCGAAGGAGAATTACCATCTTTGGGACGTTTGTGTGTTAGTGGTACACACTGGTTTAGAGGTTCTCGGTTTATAGATGTTTCTTTTCTCATGCAGAGACTCATGACATGCAGCATGAGCCAGCCCTAGATATTTTCAAGTAAGAGTAAGTAGGGCAAGCATTGCCCACAATGTCTACGAAACTCTATCACTCACTCATATTGACACCCTCAAACTCCAAACAATGAGATGGCTGTTCATCGCATCAACAGTCAGGCTCTTGTTTTGAATGGGAATTATGAGACTGGGCGGGCAAGATGCCCACCCCACAAAAAGAGAAAAAGATGAGGGTGGTTTGGGGATGAGTGAACCGAAGTTTAGAATGACTGAGAGGCGGTTGCCACATTGGGAGTTAGAGGGGGCAGTCTACTTCATCACTTTCAATACTTGGGAGAAGTTGAAACTCAACCCGGAAGCAAGGCAAATTGTTTTGGATGCTTGTTTATTTTTCGATCGCCAGCGATACAATATTTTTGTTCTAGTTGTCATGCCCGATCATGTGCATTTGCTGATTCAACCTTTGCAGAAGGCGAATCAGGAGTTTTGGACATTGAGCAGCATTATGAATAGCGTTAAAGGATATAGTGCCAAGCAGATTCCTCATGTGATGAAACACATTGGAACGATATGGCAAGATGAACGATTCGATCGCATCATTCGCAATGAAACAGAATTCCAAAACACTTGGGAATACATTCGGCAAAATCCAGTCAAGGCCGGTTTATCTCCCATCCCTGAAGCCTACCCCTTCTTCTGGCAAAATTCCATCCCTTTCCCCTAACACTGCCTCTCTTCTTGTGGGGTGGGCATCTTGCCCGCCCTCAAGGCTATGCGGAAGCCAGAGCCTTGAGCAGAACCCAACCTGCCCAAACTCCAGGTGAATTTATGAGCATCCTGCTCCGCTACCTGCTGCTGACCTCAAGGGAATTGGCTGGCGGCATCAATCGGGCTACTCCAAATTTTCCTCTTTAGGAATCGATCGTCTAGAATTCCTGGCTATTTCACGATGGTCTTGAAAACCCGCCACTTCTGAAAGGGTATAGAGCGGTCTACCTTTGATCTCTTCATAGATGCGGCCAATGTATTCGCCCAAGATACCGATACTAATAAGCTGAACCGCACCCAAAAAGAACACGACTACTGTAATGGTGGCATAGCCCGTTAGCGGCGAGTGCGGCGCAAAAAACCGCCAGTAGACGACCAGAACCGCCATAAAAAGGGCGATCGCCGCCGCTGCCAATCCCAAATAGGTAGAGAGGCGCAAAGGCACTCTGGAAAACGACACGAGGCTGTTAATGGCTAGTGCGAGAGACTGACTAAAGGTATACTTCACCTCTCCTGCAAAGCGCGGATCGCGGCTGTATTGGATGGCAGTCTGCTGAAAGCCGACCCACGCCCGTAGCCCGCGAATATATCGGTTGCGCTCGGGCATGGCGTTGAGTAGATCGACGATGCGCCGATCCATGAGGCAAAAATCTCCGGTGTCGGTGGGGATTTCTACATCGGCAAGATGCCGCAAAACCCGATAAAACGCATAGGCCGTTACTCGCTTTAGCCACCGCTCCTTTTGACGCTGCGTTCGCTGGGCATACACCACCTGATAGCCATGCCGCCACAGGGCAATCATTTCGGGAATCAGCTCAGGCGGATCTTGCAGATCGGCATCTAGCACAACGATCGCTTCACCCCTAGCAAAATTGAGTCCAGCCGTGACCGCAACCTGATGTCCAAAGTTGCGCGCAAGGCTAAGGTAAGACACCCGATCGTCTTGTTCATGCAGCTCTCGCATCAAGATTAGGGAGCGATCGCGGCTGCCGTCATCTACCAAAATCAGCTCAGTCTCTCCATCCAAGCTTTCCATGACGCGACTCAGCCGCCGATGCAGCTCCAGGATATTATCTTCTTCGTTGTAGATGGGCACCACAAGAGAATATTGAGGACTCATATCCGCAGCCGTCAGAGAAGGGCCAATGGGGCGCTAGCCATTATAAGCGCTACTTTTGAGCGACGACAGCCAGGTTCCAGGCAAAGCGCTTGAGATAGGGAATTTTTTTGATCAGAATATCTAGCTTTTCTAGCCACAAATATTCCGGCTTGAGCCGCTGCTGTTCCAAGATAATCTTCTTCCAGTAGCGCTCTTGATTAGGATTGACTCGTTCGATCAGGTAAAACTGGAGAAAAATCCAGAGGCTAGCAATCCAAAAGGTGTCATAAACCGTTTTGGAAAATAAAGATTCTACATGGCGGACGATCGCAATATCGAGCGGGGCTTCGTCTTCCGTCCGCACTTCCGTCGCAATTTTGCGGTAGATGTTGATGATGGGATTGTGCTTCAGAGGGTCCCAAAAACAGAGCGTGCCGCCCGGTTTCAGCACGCGATAGGCTTCTTGAATGGCAATTTTGGGATTGGGAATATGGTGGAGTAAGTTAGACGCATAGACAATATCAAAGGTGTTGTCGGGAAAAGCGATCGCCATTGCGTTTACGACCTGCCCCTCTACGGCGACCCCATTGCTATGGGCTAGCTTCAGCGCCACTTCCACCATGCCAGGGGAATAGTCTGCCGCCACACAGCGTGCCCCTCGCGTGGCAAAATAGACGCTATTTTCTCCGGCTCCACAGCCCAAATCCAATAAATATTTGCCGCTCACATCTCCCAACCGCCGCAAAATAAAGCGATTTTCTGGAGCCGTACAAGACTCAAAATAATCTTTGACCTGAATGCCTTCTATATCGATTGCTGCCGCCCAGCGATCGTGAAATTCTTGCTCTTTTTTTAAAACTTCGTCTTGCATAAGTCTTGCATAATTCAGATCAGATGACTGGCACTATCGATCGTGGATTCCATACTACCGAACATTCTGCTTATAAGTCCGCCTGTAAGTCCACTTGTAAACTGTAAGTTCACTTGTAAAGATGAAGCATTCGGCATAGCCTCCCCATTCGGTGGCAAGACTTGTCAAGGCTTTGACCTGAATGCTTCCCCTCTACGGACTCTCAATACCTGGCTCCATTTTTGAGTCTGGAGATTGACCCGCAGGGCTAGGTCACGTCCCATCTCAGGGCAATCCGCCAAGGCGCATCTACATTTTGCTGATGATGCGCTGTACGATCTGCACGCCTGTTACCGCCTGCCAGAAAAAGAGTCCTGTTAAAATCGTATTTAACCCAATGTGGGTATAGCGCGCCCAGTCATTGCCCTTCTGCATGTAGGGTGACAGCGCTGCCGAACTGGCAATCAAGCCCGTCATCCCCAAACCTGCCAGCAGGTGAGAGCCGACAAACAGCTTGCCATTGTTGATATAGGTGACTGCCATGCCCCCGATCGTGCCCAACACCATAAACGCCAGCAAGATCGAACCCATTTGATAATGGCGCGTATTAAATTTGCCCTTGAGCAGCTCTTTTTTAGTGTCTCCTTCGGCACTGCGGGTGCGCCGCCACTGCACGCCAAGATAGGCTGAATAGAGCGTCAAAGCCAGCAACACCCACATCAGCACGGGATGAAAAAACTGACTCCAAACTTTAACCGACTCTGGAATCTCGAAGCTCATAGTGTTCTGACCTGTATAGAGTTTCTTTAT
Organism: Coleofasciculaceae cyanobacterium; assembly: GCA_036703255.1. Lineage (GTDB taxonomy): Bacteria > Cyanobacteriota > Cyanobacteriia > Elainellales > Elainellaceae > Drouetiella. The sequence goes on along the minus strand of DATNPL010000030.1, from coordinate 12,320 downwards.
CTGTAAGCAAGGATCTTCATAAAAATTAGCATAGCCCTTCTGCTGATGCGATTTACAAATTGGAGATAAGTTAGGGATCAGCACCGTTGAATTTATGCGATCGCCTCATCATGACCCCAGCCGAGATTGAAGCCACCCTCCGAGAAGCCTTTGGCACCTGTGATGCGATCGGCTATCCGCTAGAGGCTGTGCAAAAACAGGTGCTGTTGCAGGCGCTGCTGGGCGAACTTCAGGGTTCAGCGGCGGGCAGCGCTGAGGGGGCTGACTCAGCTAATCCGCTGGATGACCTCACCGTTGAGGAGCGCCAGATTTTGCTGCACTTTATTCAAAACCAGACCCGAGAAAATAGCTCCTGGAAAGCGCAGTTGCTGAATGACTGGCTGCACAACCGCGATTCTGGCAAGATGCAGGTTTTGCGGCAGCGCTACGGCTTGCAGTGGCTAGAGAAAATTCAGCCGAGCCATATTGCGGTCTATGCTGATGAATTGACGAATCTGAAAGTAGGCGATCGGATTGAAGTCTCTAATCGCCTGTGGGAATGGGTGCAAAACGATGACTCTAGCAATCAGGAATGGTTTCTCTGCACCGTGATTCATCTGGCTGAGGCTTCTACGGAAAGCGATAGCGGAGAACGATTGGGGGGCGATCGCCCCCCGACAAGCTGCACCGTCCGGTTTGAGAACGGCATGGAGTATGCCATTCAGGGCATTTATGAGTGGAACCGCTATAACTGGCGCTGGGTGAAGGAGCGCAACATGCCCTAAGGCTGTGCGGTTAATAATCCAGCAGGGTGATGATCGGAACGTCAGGCAGATTTTTGCGACCTTCTAGAAATAACAGCTCGATAATGAAGGCAAACCCGGCAATCTGACAGTCTGCTTGCTCAACCAGATTGGCTGCCGCTGCTGCCGTACCGCCTGTGGCGATCAGATCATCGACAATCAACACCCGACTGCCCGCTGGCATGGTGTCTTGGTGCATCTCGATCTGATCGGTGCCATACTCCAGCGCATATTCTGCCGAGTAGACAGCCGCTGGAAGTTTGCCCCGTTTGCGCACAGGCACAAAGCCCCGCTCCATTTTGTAGGCCAACGGCATACCAAAAATGAAGCCGCGTGACTCAATGCCAATAATGTAGTCGATCGCCAGCGGCGTGCATTTATCAGCCAAAGAATTGATGGTGTAGCGCAAGCCCTCCGGATTGTTGAGCAGGGTGGTAATGTCTTTAAACACGATACCGGGCTTAGGAAAATCGGGAACGTCCCGAATCAGAGACTTCAAATCCATAGGTTTTATGCAGGTTGGGCGATCGTAGAAATCCTATCATCCACAGGCGACAGTCCAGAAATTCGTCAGGAGATTACTTGATCCCCGAAAAATTGTCGAACCACCCCCGCCGTTTGAAGAACAAAATCAGCCCTCCGGCGATCGCCAGCATCACAGCCCAACAGACGATGTAAGCATAGGGCGTTTTCAGCTCGGGCATATTTCCTGGCAGGTCGGGATCAAAGTTCATGCCATAAACCCCTGCAATGAAGGTTAAAGGGATAAAGATCGTAGAGATAATCGTCAGCACCTTCATCACTTCATTCATTTTGTTGCCTACCGAAGAGACATAGATATCCATCAGGCTGGATGCCAACTCTCGGTAAGTTTCGATCATGTCGAGCACCTGCACAATATGGTCATAGCAGTCGCGCAAGTAGACCCGCACCTCAGGGCTAATGAGCGGATTGCCATCCCGAATCAGGGAGTTAATGGCATCTCGCTGCGGCCAAACCGCCCGTCGCAGACCCAGTAGCTCCCGCTTCAGGTCATGAATTTTTTCGAGCGTTCTGCGGTTAGGATTCCTGACTACTTCTTCTTCTAGATCTTCAATAATTTCGCCATAGGCTTCGAGCACCGGAAAAAAGCCGTCGATTATCGCGTCGATCAGCGAGTAGGCCAGGTAATCGACTTTTTGGCAGCGAATGAGGCCGCGATCGGTGCGAATGCGATCGCGCACGGGGCCAAAGCAGTCATATTCCGGTTCTTCCTGCACGGTCAGCAGATGATGTTTGCCTAGAATAAAGCTCACCTGTTCGCTGCTAAAGCTCTTGCCGTCTTCTTTTAGGGTTGCCATCCGCACAATCAGCAAAAGCTGATCGGGGTATTCCTCTACCTTAGGGCGCTGAGGAACATTGACCACATCTTCTAGCATCAGCGGATGGAGGTTAAACACTTTCCCTAAGCGCAGCAGCACATCCTCGCTGCCCAAGCCTTGCACATCGACCCAAGACACCGATTCTGAGTCTAAATGCGGCGCGCAATCTTCGGGCTGGTCAATCTTGATGCGGACGGCGCTGTCATGACAGTAATCAATGAGAAAAATCACTGGATGGGGCGCGCCCTCCTCGATCGCCAAGGTTCCAGGCATCGTTCCTGGCGCGTCATGAAAATAATCTACGTAGGATTCTTCTTCGTCGTCATCGTCTTCCAGCGGCGGCATGGCAAACGAACGGGAATGCGTAGCGTTGTATTCAGAGTAGGGAAAGGATGAGCGATTTGTCATAGTTTAGGCAAGGTGCAAGATAGCCAAGCCCGGAGCTGGCATCCGGGGAGGTCAATGTATGCCGATCTTAGGCAATTCTCCTCGGTTCTACCATGATTCTCGATCGCCCCCTCAAATTGCGAACTGCATCTAGGCTCAATCGATGCCGCACCAAGCGGCACATCGCAAAAAGCTGTCCTCCCGTTAACGCCTAGATTTTGGATAAAGCCACCCAGCAAATAGCTTGGTCAGCCGTGGCATCACTACATAAGTCATCAGGGCGACCATGAGAAAGGTGACGACCAAGGTGCGCAATAGCGGCGGCAGCAAAGTCAGCAGCGGCAACACCAGAAGATTTATGAGGTTGATCAAGACATAAATGGTGGTGCCTGTAATCACCACCATTTTGTAGCGGGCGGGTGGAGCAAGACCGGGCTGCTGAGGCAGGGTAAACCAGGTTTCTAGCCCCGTGAGAACTGAGGTTTGACCTGTGCCAACGGTCAGCCGATTGGCGCGATCGAGCAGCCTTTGCCGGATGGCCGAAGTTTCCCACTGCTGGAGGTGGCTAATGCGATCGAACTTAAAGACAATCCGATATTCTGGGTTAGCGCGATCGCTGGGGCGAAAAACATTGACCCCAAGATGCCCGTCAAAGGCTTTTGCCGCCTCGATTAAGTCAGCCAACACCTGTTCAAATGCTGCTTCGCAACCCGGCTTGACTCGCTGAAGGATATCTACGGTTGCGGGAGGATCTGGGCTAGGCTGTTCTGAACCTGGATGTTCTGGGAAGTTCATAGCTGAAATTAGCAGTGCCTTTAAACCAACGGATATCCTGCATTCCCGACTTCTAGGCGCACCACCTTAGCTGGCTCAAGCCCGGTTGGTGGAGGAAACGACATTCCCCCATTGGTGACGACATAAAGACTGGTGCGATCGCCTTCGCCCTTGCCAAACGCCAGTGCCGTGCTGCCTGTCACGCCTTGCTCAGCCTGAGCGATGGTCGTGACACTGCCATCGGGTAAGATTTTGACCACGCTGTTGTAAATATGCGTAGTGCCGTAAAGATTACCCTCCTGATCAAAGGCAAAGTCATCCAGGTTGATGGGCTGTAGAAATATCTCCGGTTCTCCCGGCTCACCATTGGGTTGAATCGGAATTTTGACAAGCTGCATCTTGGCGGTATTGGAGGCGTAAAGAACATCGCCATAAATCTTGAGTCCATTGACGGCCGGAAACTCTTGATCAGGAGAGCTGCGGGCAAGATCAGGATGTTCTAACCAAATTCTGACGGTTTGCTCAGTCGCGTTTAGCTCCCAAATTGCGCCTCGATAGGAATCTGCAATCAGGTAGCGATCGGCTTTGTCATCTTGGAAAGAATCACTCTTGAAAGGGGTTAATCCATTTAAGAAAACTGCATCGGGCATGCTCACCAGCACCGTTGCTTCACCTTGAGGTGAAACCACAAAAACGGTAGGGACATTTTCAGCATTCCAGGCAGTCAGCAACAAACGGCCATCGGCGGCAAAGGCCAACCCTGCGGCCTTACCTGCGATCGTCCCATGTACAATGGGCACGCCCTCTGGCTCAATTCGCAGCACTTTGCCCTCCAAATGGCTGGTGATAAATAGCGTATTGTCTGGGCTAATGGCAATGCTTTCCAGAAAGGTATTCGCTGGAAACTCAGCAATGGAGCGGGCGGCGACAAGCGCCACAGGAGTCTCTGCAAAGATGGGCGGCAGCGATGAAGACATGAAGATCCTTAATTATGAGCAGAGGCGATCGGTTTCTAGCAGACTCTTTCTGTAGCAGATTATCAGGATGCAGGAGCGGCTGTCTTTCACAATCTTTTGAAAAATTTGCCTAATCTTTAGGTGCGGTCTGGCTCTGTAGGTGTGGGCGTTGCTGATTTCTGGGATGAATTTTTGTTGGAGAGGGGCGCTCCGCGCCCCTCTCCAACAAAAATTCATCCCCCTATTAATGCCTAAATGTGAATCACCTCAGCATGGCTCGATAGGCTTTGGGGGTGGTGTTTAAGTGTTTGCGAAACAGCCGAGTTAGATGGCTCTGGCTAGAGAAACCGCAGGCGGCAGCGATTTCGACAATCCTGCGATCGGAATGCTTGAGCAGATGCTGTGCCCGCGCCAATCGCCGCTGCACCAGGTATTGATGGGGGGCAAATCCAGTAGATTGCTTGAATAACCAGGCAAAATAGCAGGTACTCATCTTCAGCAAATCGGCTAGGTTAGCCAAGGTCAGCTCTTGCTCAAGATGCGTGTCTATGTAATCTGTCACTTGCCTGAGCTTGGGCTGAGACAGCCCACCCTGAAAGGGACGCAAGCTCGACGGGTTGGCCGCGTACTTTTTGAGCAAGTGCATCGCCAAACAGTTGACGAGCGATTCGACATATAGCCGATCGCCGCCGCCACTAGTCAACTCCTCCTTTAGCGCTATACCCAGCTGATGAATCAGCGGATCGGGTTTGGGCAAGCACGGCACTAAGTCAATGCGATCGGGGGCGATCGCTTCATAGGCCACCTGCTTCAACAGCTCAGGGTTGAGGCTAAGAATCAGAAATTCTGAGGTTTGATCCCACTGCACTTGATGGGTGACGTTTGCCGGAACAACAATGACCTGCTCCTCAAACACCTGCTCTTGTTGAAACTGTCCATCTAGCCGTCGCTCAACCTGCAAGTTTTGCGGCACATGGGTATGGATGGCAATCTTATGCTCTGGGTATGCGTACTCTGGTGTTTCGTAGGGCGGATAGCGGAAATACTCTAGGGTAATACCCTGCCAATCGGTCTGACGGCTGGAAAGGAGAGGCGTGCTGGGTAAGATGGCGGCAAGTGGGGACGTTCTAGAATCTTGAGCAGCGTCGTTATCCATGACAGTTGTTGAAGATACGCTAACGTTGCTAATCGGAATCATTAGATTTACTAATAGCTCATTTGCACACAGAAAGTATGTCCAAATTCTATCAAGACCCAAAAAAGCTGTCCCCTCTCAAAGCTTGAAAGGGGACAGCTTTTCTCATGCCTAAGTCAACCTTCAGAGAAGGTTTTTGAACCAACTCCAAAAAACTGTACAGAACTAGGGCGAACGATGGGGATCGAACCCACGAATGGAGGTACCACAAACCTCTGCCTTAACCACTTGGCTACGCTCGCCATCACGGTTATGAATTATAGCATCAGGTTGGGGGATAACGACAAGAGGGGAGAGCGCTGATTTTGGGGCCGATGATTTTCAGATTCAGATATGAAATTTATTTTGAGAGGTGCGCTCCGCGCACCTCTCAAAATAAATTTCATATTTGGATTAAGCAATGCCCTGATTTTTGATCATCTAGAGGTGAGCAGATTGGCGAGGGCTACCCCACTAGCGATTTGAGCAACCAACCCAACAGCACACCCAGCCCTCCAAAGCGAACGGCTTGCCAAAAGACCTCTTTCAATCCGCTCCAGGAAAAAAGCTGGCTCTCAAGCGCAACCTCTAACCCTTCAAGCCGCTGCTGAATTTGCTTTAGCTCAGCTTTGAGAGATTGCGATCGATTCTGCCTCATTTGGCGTTGGATTTCATCACGGCGCTGCTGTAGACCCTGCTGTTGCTGTCGATCGGACTGAATTTGCGCATAGCGTACCCTGAGCGCCTGCAAAGATTGCTCTACCTCAAGGAGAGATTGCTCAAAATCAAGTTCATCAGAGTCAGAGGCTCCGGGCTGAGGAGATCGAGAAGGCATCTTATACAGATTTATAGGCGTTGTACAGTAGAGGTAGCGACAAGCCAATTTACTCAGCCCGTCACTCATGAATATGTCTGATTCAGTTCCAGCTACTTCTCAGATTACTTCTAATCAGGGCGCTATTCACCAGGGCGCTGTCACAGCCTTACCTCAACCTAGAGCCAGCAGCCTATCGGATGCGGCTAAACCTGTGGCTGAGCTAAGTACAGTCGAACTGGCCCAGGCATTGGCCGAACGTCTGGCGATCGCTCCGGGAGACTGGCATCGGCTGAAGTCAAACCGCAAGGCTCGGGCTGGCGAACAGGCGGCTACAGCACTTGTCTATCTGCTCAAAGACCAGCCTCAAGAGGCTTTGGATAGATTAGAGCAGTCTGTAGGCTGGCTGAATCGATCGATCTCAGCCCCGCCTTGCCCAACCCACGGACATTCAAAATAGCTGAGCGGCTTGCATGAAGGCTTTTTTGCAGGCGTGAGTTGTGCGTCCACACGCGATTCCCGCCAGAAGTCTACTCAAGCCCCTTGCCATTTGTAAACCTGAAGCCGCTGATACTCATAGGCTCCCATCATTGCGCCCCACAGAACTGCTCCAGTTTCTGGATCAACGCCGCGATCGTAGCTGAGAAAGCGATCGGCGCTCACCTCAAACCCCAAAATGACCTGCCGAGTTTTGCCATCATATTGAAAGAAGCATTGATCATTCGGCTCTGCCTTAAATCCGCTGCCGGACTGCTTTACGGTGAGTGAACAACCGGGCAAAGCCTCTAAATTCTCTAGGCTCAGCGTTTCTAAAAGCTGTGGATTGGCTCCAGCGCCCTTAAATTTCTCGGGTTGCCGAAACGCCCAATACTGCGCCTGAAAGACTTGAGCATCCGATGTCGGCTTTAGCTCAAGAATCCGCTGGCGATAGGGGCGATCGCTGTTCAGCATGTTTGCCTGCTCTGCAAACAGCGCTAGGTTACCGTTAATGCCTATGGGCAAAGGACGGTGCCAAAGCCGTAAATGCACGAACCAGACGGGTTGGTCGAGTGATTGGGCTTTGTTGTCGAATTCGCCTGTCAGCCATTGGGCGAGGAGGGGAATGGGCATAGTAGAAGAAGTAAGGGGTATGGGGCAGTCCCATCTGCCCTACGCTAATGCTATGTCCTTTACAGCACTACGCGCTTCAATCCAACAAATATTTTTTCTGAAAGCCTTGTGGAGCGCAGCTTTCAGAAAAATATTGTTCTGACCTCATGGCGTGGAGTCAGGTTCCACGTGGTTACAGAACTGAAGCCGCAGCTCAGGGGAATAGCAAGGCAGCTTGCGCGCTTCTGTGCAACTTACGGCATCTGCGTCAGCTGAATTAATGTCTCTAGCTGGAAGTGGTGAACCAGGTGGGCGATCGCCTCTTTTAGCTCAGTTTGCGATTCTGGAATCTGCTCGATGAGATGAGCAATGGCTTTTGAGTCAGCGCTGCGGGCGGCAAAATTGAGTTCGGTAATCCAGCGATCGGACATGCCGTTGAGCCAAGGCGCTAGGCTGTTGGGCTTTTTTGCCAGGGTTGCGCTTTTGAACTGGGGATAGGGTGAGGGGTAGGGCAGGCTGTAGGCTACTGGTGGCGATGAGGCTGGCTGAGCCGATCGCTGCTGAAACGCCAGAGTTTCGGGTAGCTTTAGCGGAATGGTGAACTGAAAGAGGCTACCTTTTTGCCATTGGCTGTTAACGGTCAGTTCGCCGCCCATCAGCTGAACCAACCGACGGCACATCGGCAGACCCAAACCTGTGCCCTGTTGCGATCGCCGTCCTGATTCTGACTGCGTAAAAGATTCAAAGATCAGGCTTAGCTCATGGGCGGCTATGCCCATACCCGTATCTGCAATCTCAAAGCAGAGGCTCGCGCGCTCATTTTCTGGATTGACTGCGATCGCCACCTCGCCTTGCTCCGTAAACTTGATGGCATTGTCAATTAGGTTAATTAAAATCTGCCGCAGCTTATGGATATCGGTATAGATCATCTGGGGCAGGTCATCCGCCCGATGCCACAGCAGCCGCAGCCCCTTATTGCTGGCTCGCAAGCGAAACATTCCTTCAATGCTTTCTAGAAGCGCCAATAAATTACAGGGCTGTTCTTCTAGGGCGACATAGCCAGATTCAATCTTAGCGATCGATAGCACCTCGTTGATCAAATGCAGCAAATGCTCACCGTTGCGGTTAATCGTTTCTAGCTGCTGCTGTTGCTGCGGCGTCAGGCGATCGCGTGCCATCAGCTCCGAAAATCCCAGGATGGCATTGAGTGGCGTGCGTAGCTCATGGCTCATATTAGCCAGGAAAGCGCTCTTGGCTTTGTTGGCGGCCTCTGCTGAATCTTTGGCTTGCCGTAAGGCTTCTTCAGCCCGTTTGAGATCGGTAATATCTGTTGCCGATCCGATAATGCCCTGCACTTTCCCCTTATTGTCAATAAACGGGCTAATGACCACCTGATACCACCGCAGTTCCCCTTGCAGGTTTCGGATGCCCTGCGCTGGAATGAAGTAGGGTTGGCGGGTTTTCATGACCTCACGATTAATTTCTAAAAACTCCTCGACCTGGGCGGCTGGAAAATTGCCAAACTCATTGGTGTATTTCCCCAGGGCATCCCCAACGCTAGAACCGTGAATGCTTGCACCTGCCCGATTCATGGCAATTATTCGCCCTGCGTGATCTTTGACAAAGATGCAGTTGGGCACGGCATCAATCACTTTATACAAAAAGGCTCTCTGGGCTTCCAGATCGGCAGCAGTCTGCTGGCGTTCGGCTTCGCTGCGCTTGGCAGCGCTAATGTCATGCACGTTTGCCAAAATAGTGTCTTGGCCACTCAGCACAATGCGTCGCAGCGCCACTTCTGCATCAAAGACCGAACCATCACAGGGACGCTTGGCCTGCCACTCAAAGCAAATGGTTTCTCCAGTCAAGACCCGATGCCAGATCTCAGGGATGGTTTCCAGGCGGTTGGTGTCAGAAAAATAGTCTTGCAGAATTGAGAACTGCAAAGCTTCTTCCCGAGAAACCTGAAACAGCTCTAACATCCGATCGTTGACATCTAGAATAGTGCCATCGGTCTGATGCAGAAAAATGGCGTCATGGGCGTTGTTGAAGATCGTCCGGAGATTTCGCTCAGAATTTTGCAGGGCTTCTTCGGCTCGTTTACGCTCCACTTCCTCGCGTTTGCGTTCGCTAATGTCTTGTCCTTCTAGTAACAAAATCGTCACTGCTCCGACCTCATTCCAGATCGGGCGCAGCGAAAAATCGATCGTTATGACGGTATCTTGCTCTAAAATTTCAATTTCGTAGCGAACAAATTCCCCTTGTGCCGCTGCGACAATAGCTCGTTTGAGAGGTGTCTGCACGGCAACATCTAGCTGCCACCAGGGTGTTTCCCACAGCCGCTTTCCCACGACTTGCGATCGCATCAATTTGCCAAAGCTCAGCGCCGTCTGATTGACTTCCAGCACCGTTCCATCGGGTTTGAGCAAGCTAACAAACTGCAACGTTTGGTTAAAGATCGCGCGAAATTTTCCTTCGCTTTCGCGTAAGGCACGCTCTATCTGTTTCCGCTCCAAAATTTCCTGTTCTAATGCCGCATTGGTCTGTGCCAATTCGTCCGTGCGGGCTGCCACTTGAATGGCCAATGTCCAGTTGTAATCTGAGAGAATTTGTTCAGACTGTCGTCGCGCGGTAATGTCTTGAAACACCACGATGGCGTAGAGCACCTGACCTGACTGGTCAAACACGGGAGTCGATTGCCCCTCTAACAAGATGACAGCTCCATCTGCTCGATGAATTTCCATATTGTCTACTTTGGCAGGCTGACCTTTGAGCGCCAAGGCAGAAGGCAGTAACTCAGTAGGATAGAGGCGATCGGTACCTGCCATATAGATGTTGTAGGTTGCCGATCGGCTATCTAAAAGACAATCTGGCGTTGCCTCTTTGCCAAACAGCCGAATGGCTGTGGAGTTCATATAAATGACTGCGCCTGTAGAGTCGATCGCCCCTACACCAATGGGGACGCTTTCCATCAAATTGGCAAATTTTTGTTCGCTCTGCTCAAAGGCAGTCAGCAGCACGTCAAGCTGACTGGCAATATTGTTGAGCGATTGCGCCAGTTCTGCCACTTCTCGGTTGGGGTGATGGGTGGCAATGTGACCAGATCGGCCTGTGGCGATCGCTTTGGCTGCTTCATTCAATCGCAGCAGCGGCCGGGTTAGCCATCGTGCCGTCAGCAGAGCCGTACCCAGAGCCACCAAGAGTGCCCACCCCAAAAGTTCCACGGTTGCGCGGAGATTGGGGTCATTCTCCTTGAAAAGCGGGCGGCTTGGCGTGTCGTCCCGTTGACCGTCGAGTTGAAACAGATGATATCCCCTGCATGAGGCGGGCACATCAGCTTGTGAGTCAGGTGCTGCATCGCCTGCAATGCCCTGAGCGATCGCTGACGGTTCTGGACAGCCCTGCCAGGGCGGGTTGGGGCGATCGGCAATTGCCTCTATTCGCTGTGCCAGATGGCCGATCCCCTGCCCGTTGCGGTGCGCGATCTCGCCCGTTAGCCCCAGTACCATGACAATCTGCGCCATGCAGGAGCCAATGAGGAGAGAGCGAAAGGTAATTCTGCGAAAAGAAATTCTGCCAGAAGAGGTGAGTATCTGAGCCAAAAGCAGTTTCATGGATTTCTCCAGGGAGCAGATAAGGCAAAACGATCGCGTCCTTCTTGTTTGGCGCGGTAGAGTGCTTGATCGGCAGCCTGAACTAAATCATCGGGCGATCGATCCAATTGTGGAATGACGCTGGCAATGCCCATGCTCAGGGTCAGGCAGTCACTAATGCTAGAAGTTGCATGGGGCTGCTGAAGCTGAAGCAACTGAGATTGAATTCTTTGAGCTAGCTCGATCGCGCCTTCCATCGGAGTCTTAGGCAACGTTAGGGCAAATTCTTCACCCCCATAACGCGCTGCCAAATCTGCGGGGCGCTTGGCACAGGCTTGCAGAACAGCTCCAACCTGACGTAAGCAGTCATCTCCGGCAGGATGCCCATAGGTATCGTTGTACTGCTTAAAAAAGTCAATGTCGCAAAGAATCAACGCCAGAGGCTGCTGTTCACGCGCCATTCTGCGCCATTCTTGTTCTAAATGTTCATTAAAACAGCGGCGATTGGCCAGCTGGGTTAAGCCATCAAGATTGACCAGGCGCTTTAGCTCATGGTTAGCGCGCTCTAGCTGCTGCTGCAAGCGGCGCAAAGCCAGGTGAGTTTTGACTCGGGCTAGAACCTCAGCCGTGTGAAAGGGTTTGGTAATGTAGTCAACCCCCCCAACTTCAAAAGCTTTAATTTTGTCAGAGATATCATCAAGGGCGCTGAGAAAAATGACGGGAATATCGCAAGTTTCTGCATTAGACTTAAGCTGAACGCAAACTTCGTAGCCATCTAATCCCGGCATGCGGATATCTAGCAAAATCAGCTCTGGCGGAGCCGTTTCTGCCACCATGAGAGCCATCCGCCCGTTGATTACAGTGCGAGCCTCGTAGCCCTGCTGAGTCAAGATTCCGGAAAGAAAGCGCAAGTTGTCGGGCGTGTCATCCACAATCAGGATATTGCCGTCGCAGGTCATCGGAGGGCACCACCCAATGGGTATCAAAGGGCTACAGTTATGTATCTCTAGTGTGCCCAATTCTAATTCAAAACTCCAGAGCTTAAGGGGCTAGGGGTGCCAGTACTTCTCAGCTACACAGCCTCTTCCAATCACGCCAAGAGAGGCGAGGCGCCTGAGAAAAGATAAATTTTATTGACTTGAATAGGCTTTCCACTGCCTTTTGGGCAGCAGCAAGCTTGGGTATATGCTTATTTTTAAGAAAACTTATTGTTTAGAAGCCATGCAGAACGAGGCTTATAAGCAATAAGTTATGGCTGCATTCATACTGGCTAGGCCGGAGACATTTTTGAGGGCGCGGAGCGCGCCCTCAAAAATGTCCTAAGTCCGATGATTAGGGTCGCAAATTCATTAGCCCGTAATAGTTTTTTGGTAGTGGGGGGGGGGGGGGGGGG